>JAKSDA010000161.1 GCA_022360315.1 Pseudomonadota bacterium | reverse complement strand
CGAGCCAGAGCGGCGAGGCGCGCCGCCAGTGGGTACGCGAGGAGTGGAGAATACTGGGTGTATTTGACCGACGAGCAAGCCCGCTGGCGGTGATGGATCGCCGCTCTGGCGACGCGGAGAGTTTTTGGACCGGCTCTTAGTTATGAGACGGACAGGTATGTACTCGGGGGAGCGGGGTTTGCAGCGGTGACCGCCCCTCTGGCGTGACACTGATCCATGATCTCGATGAAATAGGCAAAACAGCGCCGGGCCTCATCGATCGCTTCGGATACCTCTTCGATTTCTTCGGAAAACACATTGCCAAAAAAACTCTCGCGCAGCTCGATGAATGTCTGTGGGTCATCAATACCGAAGTCGCGATGGGCGGTACCGGTGCCCAGGCTTCGATCCACGCCCCAGGCTGGCACCGGGGCAGCTTCAGGCAGACAGACGGACCCGGGGATCCAGCCAGGCGTAGGCCAGATCGGTCACTAGATTGGCCCCAACAATGGCCAGCGAGGTAACCGTCACGACGCCGAGAATCAGCGGTATGTCAATGTTGAGCACCGCACTGAGTACTTCGCGGCCGAGTCCCGGCCAGGCAAAGATCGACTCGGTGACCACTGCACCACCCATGAGTACGCCCAAATCGAGGCCAATGAATGTGACAACCGGGCCCAATCCAGTGCGCAAGCCGTGTTTGGTCACCACCATGCGCTCGGACAGACCCTTGGCTCGCGCTGTGCGCACATAGTCAGTGGTCAGCACTTCGATCATCTCACTGCGCAAAAGTCGGGTGTAATAAGCTGCCCCGACCACGGCCAGGGTCAGCCCGGGAAGGATCAAATGATGCAACCGATCCCAAAACCCCTCGCCGTACCCGGAAATGGGAAACCAACCCAGACGATAACCACATAGATACATGAGTAGCAGCCCGACAAAAAACGTCGGCGCACTCTGCCCGATCGCAGCTGTGCCACTGGCCAGATAATCAGCCAGGCGATTGCGCCGGGTGGCCGCGATGAGACCGAGCGGGATGGCCATGGCCAGCTGCAAAAACATCGCGGCCAGGGCCAGCTGGACGGTTGGCCAGATCTTGTCGGCAATGATGCCCGCCACATCGCGACCGGTGCGGAACGATTCACCCATGTCACCGCGCACCATTCGACCGACAAAACAGCCGTAGGTTTCGACAAAACCGGCGTCGAGACAGTAGGCCTGACGCACTCGAGCCAGGGTCTCGGGAGTGGCATGCGGACCGACCAGGGTTCGGGCCGGCTCGGCCGGAATCCACATCAGCATGGCAAAGGTCGTCGATACCACAAACCAGATGACAAATACCGACCACACCAAGCGGCGCACCAAATAACCGATCACCGCTGCCCCCTCAGCACTTGTGGCGCCAGGTCGAGCCAGGCCGCGCGAAAATCGCGCAGCCAGATCGGATGCGGCTTGTAGTTGGCTACATAGGGCTGCTTGACCTCGACCATGGCCAGGTGAAATAACCACACCCACGGCGCCTCGTGGTGAAGCAACTGGTCGATGTCTCGATACATGCGCTCCCGACGTCCAGCGTCGCGTTCCCGTTTGGCCGCGTCGATCATCCGGTCGAGGCGCGGGTTCTCGTAGAACGTGTTGTTGTTGGAATGTTCGTCGGCAATCATTCGGGAATGAAAGTTGGTGTCGATGAAATTGGTCGGATCCGGATAGTCCGATGACCAACCCATGAACGAAAAACGCGAGCCGTCAGGCTTGCCTATCGCGGTAATGAGGGTCGGAAATGACACCAGCCGTATGGTCATGTCGACCCCCACTCGGCGCAGATCGACCTGCATGGATTGCGCGATCTGTTCGTTGGGTCCGTCCTGGAAGATGAAGTATTCGACCGCAAAGCCGTCGGGGTATCCGGCCTCGGCAAGCAGCTGGCGGGCACGCTCGGGATGGTGAGGGTACGGCAGCAGGTCCGAATTGTGCCCGAACATGAGCGGTGGCAATATGCTGCTGGCAATCCGAGCGCGACCGTTGTGGAGTTTTACGATGTGCTGCTTGTTGATTGCATAGTTCATCGCCCGACGCACACGGGCGTCGTCAAATGGTGGCCTCTGGCAATTCATACGCACCCCCACTGTGTTCATGAACAGGACTTTTTCAGTATACGGCTGCCAGTCGGGCCGCTCGGCTAGCCACAGATAATCGGCCGATGACAATCTCGCCACGGTGTCGAGCTCACCCGCCTCGAACTTGAGAAATGCAGTCTCGCGCGGAACCGACGTGTACATGACCATTCCGTCGAGATATGGCAGAGGCCGGTCCCAGTAATACGGATTGCGGGCAAATACCAGCTCGGTGCCCTCGCTCCATCGCACCAGCGCAAATGGACCGGTGCCGAGCGGCTTTCGGCGGATGTCGCTGCCAACCTCTTCGACGTGTGCACGGGACATCGGCGTGGTAAACATCATGGCCAGAATCATGGGAAATGCGCTGTCGGGCTCAACCAGGCGGACCTCGAAATGGCGATCGTCGAACACTCGTACGCCCTCGAGCTCGCTGGCCTTGCCCGCCATCAGGTCAGTGGCTCCAACCACATTCCTGAAATACTGCCCAAAAGGCCCCTTCGGAAGGGTCAATGCCCGCTCCCAGGCATACTTAAAATCGCCCGACACACACGGCCGTCCGTCCGAATAGCGCAAACCCGGACGCAGGACAAACGAGTACACGGTGCCGTCTGGCGATACCGACCACGATTCGGCCAGTTGCGGTACCAGTTGACTGCCCTGGCCCGCGGCCGATGTACCGTGGCCGAGAAGGGTATCGTGCACATGATGAATGGCGTAAAACGCGATCTCGTCGTAGCCGACCGCTGGATCGAGAGTCGCCACTCCAGTGGGTACGCTAAAACGCAGGATACCACCGTGCTGTGGCTCGGAGTGGCCATGCGCTTTTAAGGTCGGGCCGCGCCCGCCATCCCGGCAGGCCAGTAGCCATATCAAACCCACGCAAACCAAAAAACCGACTCGACTCGATATCGGCTTCCAAGTGCGATCAGTGGTGGTCTTTGGGATCGAACACATCGCGAAGCCCTTCGCCGAGCAAGTTAAAGCCGATCACCGTGATCAAAATCGCCACACCCGGCGCTGCAATGAGCCAGGGCGCAGTGCGGTAGTACGTCTGTCCCTCGTACAACATGCGTCCCCATGACGGTGTGGGTGGCGGCGGTCCCAGGCTGAGATACGACAGGACCGACTCGGCCAGGATCATCTGTGCCATACCGAGTGTCGCCAGCACTGCAATGGGACCGAGCACATTGGGCAATAGATGCCGAAACAAAATGCGGGCTGTACTGGCTCCGACGCAACGGGCGCTTTCGATGAAGTCCATTTCGCGCAGGGTCAGCACTTTGCCGCGCACAACCCGGGCCATGGTGGTCCAGCCGACCACGCCGAGGGTGATAAAGACCTTGGCGGTGCCGTCGCCCACAGCAGATTCGCGCAAGAGCGCGGCCAGAAGAATGGCTAGCAGCAGAAAGGGAAAAGCCAGGACCATATCGACCAGACGCATGAGCAGGGTGTCGACCATACCGCCGGCGTAACCGGCTACCAGGCCGATGAGGACACCAAAGGTGACCGCGATGAGAACGGCCGAGAAACCGACCACGAGCGACACTTCGGCGCCGTGAACCAATCGCGACCACACGCTGCGGCCGAGTCGATCCGTGCCCAGTGGGTATTCGAAATTCGGCTCGACCGGTGCTCCGAGTTCGGTGAGTCCGCTGTCGAAATCGGGGCTCAAGGGGTCGTGAGCCGAGAGCAGCGGTGCCAGCACTGCCATGGCCAACACCATCGAGA
The DNA here is from genome assembly GCA_022360315.1 of Pseudomonadota bacterium. Taxonomy (GTDB): domain Bacteria; phylum Myxococcota_A; class Polyangia; order Haliangiales; family Haliangiaceae; genus JAKSDA01. The sequence continues at coordinate 50,646 of JAKSDA010000161.1, read as the reverse complement.
CCAGAAATGCACCCACCAACGCACCGCGGTTTCTGCAGAAACGTCGCCACGCCCGAAACTGTGCGGTCGCCATCGGGCCAATTATGGCACCACGACGGCGACGGGTTTTACTTTTTTACTTTTTCACTCAGCCAATTGCAATCGTCGTCCGAGACGTCACCGCGGGCACATGCATCGCGGATCTCGCGCTCTCGCTCGCCCAGTTGCAGAATGGTCTGGTTCATCTTGTCGGCGCAGTGCTTGTACAGAGCCACGCGCGGCTTCTTGGTGGTGAACTCGCTGTAGTCGAGATCGTCGCCGATGACGATGATGATCGGATGGTTGCGCCGGGCGTCTTTGCGATATGTATCGACAATGCCCGAGCGGGCGTCATTGGGCAGACCATTGACAAAAAACGGCACCACAATGGGTTTGGCCTGGAGCACGATCTGGCCGACGCCGGGCTGGGCGGGCAGTAGATGATAGGGATCGGGCCCTTTGCCGCGGGTGCCCTCGGGGTGCAAACCGACCAATGTGCCCGGTTGCCGAAGAAGGCGACAGACCCGGTCAATGGCATCTTTGTTGAGGGCAGACCTCGAGGTATCGCGATAGATCGGCGGATACATGGCCCCGGCACCAACCGAAAAATTGAGCGCCACGCCCAGTGGATGTTCGTAGAAAAAATTGGCCCGTACCGGAAAATAAAAGCGCTCGACCCACGTGCCGCCGATTCCGTAAAAAGACAACATCAGCGAGTACATATCGAAAAAACTGCGATGATTGGCCACGACAACAACGCCGCGATCGGGGTTCATGGCGGCCAGTCGCTCGATGCCCTCGACATACACCCGTGGCCCGATGGCGCGATATACCCAGTTATAGGTGACCATCTTGGTAAATTGCATGCCCAAGCGCTTGACCAGCGGGCGCTCGTTGCTGATGCGGCCGAGCGCGAGCGCAAGGCGCTCGAATCGGCTGAGAGGCTCGGTCAACTCGGATGTCTCCTTGTCCCGAAAATCCCAGGTCAGACCGAATTGCTGAATTGTCCGAATGGTCTGCTCGAACATACCCGCCTCATACCGGGATGTCCCGGGGTTTTCAACGCAGTGGCAAGGGCAAAGTGCACAGCTCGGCCAAAGGGTTCGAGCATGCAAGATAAGCCACTGTAATTGCCTCAATCTGCCGGGCCAATGTCGCGCTGCAGGGCTTCCTGAACCAGGTCGGTCTCGGCGACTTCGTGCTCGTAGACCTCGGTGAGGAAATCCTGGATCTGCGACCGCAGCCCGGCGGCGTCCTCGCCTTTGCGGGCCGCCGCGAGAAGAGTGGCCAGGGCGGTGTGGAACTTGGAGTGTTCCTCCTTCAGAGTTGCGGCCTTGCGGGCAAGTTCAGGGTGCAGCTCGATGAGCTCGTGCATGTAACCGCCTTTCTCCTCGGCGGACATGTGGATTTCCATGGCCTCCTGAAACGCCTCGACCTCGTGGACAAATAGATTGCACCAGCGCCTGTCGGGAAGAGCATCGGCCGGAGCCACTACCATAACGTGAAGCCGATCGAGAAGAATTTGCAGCTTTTCGTGGTTGTGAAGCTCTGTATTGAACTGGGACATGACTCTATTCTGCCAAGCAAGCTCTATTCCCTAGTGATTTTTCGCGACATTTCGGGAGTTATCCGCCAGGGCGGCGAAGTTCTTGCGCAGCCGGACTGGCGATGACGCAAAAATAGCGTGCAGTTGCGGTGACGCAGCAAGGCCAGGCAGGGGCCCGCGTTTGCTCATTGTGGACGGGGCAGGACCAGACGCTGCCCGCCTTCCACACCGGTGACAATGATCTGACGTCCCGATGGCCAGACCACGGCGACCCATTCGGCACCGGTGTAATTGCGCAGGCCAAATCGCACGCTCAGCTGGTTCTGCGAGGCCCGGCTCGACCCGCCGGTGATATCGCGAAACTGGATCAGATCGCCGGTCTTGACCGCTACCCGGGCGCCGATTCCCTCGGTGCTCTCGCCTGCGTCGGCATCGCGGACCGCGACATGAAGCCATTGATTGCTGCCCATATCGGTATCATTGCGATAGAGCGTGACGCGTGAGCCGTCGGTCATGGCAGTGAGGACATCGACCTTGCCATCGCGGTTATAGTCGGCAAACGCAACCGCAACGTTGTGCGCATTGCCCCGGTGGATGGCTGCAATGCGCGGGATTTCGATGCGGTGAAACACCGACGGTACGACGCCGAGGTTTTGAAACAAGAGATTGGGCATGTTGTCTTCTTGAGCCACGAAGATATCGGCGAATGAATCGTTGTTAAAATCTTCGAATGCCAGTCCCCAGCCGTACTCGCCCGCGGTTCCGGCGCTGTGCGTGATATCGGTGAAGGTGCCGTCGCCATTGTTGCGCAGGAGCGGGTTATTCTTGATATTCGAGATGTAGTAATCGAGATCGCCGTCGTGATCGATGTCGGCGGCATCGATGCCCATGGGATTTCTGATGCCAACCTGATCGAGCCCGGACAGCTCGGTGACGTCTTCGAAGCGCTCGCCGGCCTCGTTGCGCAACAAGATGTGCCCGCCGCGGTCGTTCCAGATCCACAGATCGGGGTCGCCGTCGTTGTCGTAATCACTCCACATGACCGCGCAGGGATTACCGCTCCGCGCGGCTCGAACTTCGGTTTCTACCGAGATATCGGTGAAGGTGCCGTCGCCGTTGTTGCGCAACAGATAGGCATAGGGACGGGGCAGCGTCTTGGACGCCGATACGAGGTCGAGATCGCCATCGCTGTCGAAATCGCCGAATGAGACGATCTTGCCGCTGCCAGTGACCGTCAGCGACGAATCCGACGGCGGACCGCCAGCGCCGGCCACCGTGGTGGCATCTTCGAAGCACACGCCGCTGCCATCGGTGCAGTTGCGCAGAAGCACATCGGTCGGCTGGGCACCGACGTAGAGGTCTCGGTCGCCGTCACCGTCGTAGTCGCCAGCCGCGACCGAGTAACAATCTCTGCCGTCGAGGATCGCCGCCAGGCCGGATTCAGCGGTGGCGTCGCGAAACGTGCCGTCGCCCTGATTGAGGTAAAGCAGGGGTGGAAAGAGTTGTTCATTGATGATTGTTTTGCCACCGACGACAACGATATCGGGCAGGTCATCGCCGTTTATGTCGGCAAAGGCAGCGCCCACGCCGTGGATGTTGCCACCGCTCACCGCATTGCCGAGTCCGGCCTCTTCGGTGACGTCGACCAGCGTGATCTGCCCGGGCGGCACCCGTTCTGTATCGCTGCGATAGCGGGGTTGGTAGCCGAGATCCTCGGCCTGCGAGAAATCGAGCTGGGTCCAGAATGGCGTGCCACCGCCATTGCCGGGAGGCGGGACGCTCGGATCGTCGCCGCCGCCGCAACTCATGGCCAGTACAAACAGTAGTAGAATCCTGGTCATCGTCTGCTGATAGGGCCGTACAAAGAGGCCACTTGGGCCATTGTACTGCTGCAAACGGCTGCGGTCTGTGCGCGGTGCCTCGTTTGCCGGAGCGGCGGCATTTTGTCGAGGCGGGCCAGGCTAGCCGCTAGGGCACCGGGTCCTCGCCGCCGTAGAGGGCGCGATTGAGATCGCGGATGATGTCGTCCGGATGCTCGAGTCCGATCGACATCCGGAGCAGGCCACGCGGAATTCCTTTACTCTCTCGCTCTTTGTCCGGCATGGTCGCGTGGGTACCACTGGTCGGCTCCTCGATCAGAGTGCCGACATAGCCCAGTGACACGGCCAACGAGATGATCCGCGACGCCTCGTTGATGCGATCGAGGAAAGCACGGCCGCGTTTTTCGCTGTCGTTGGCATCTCTGCCCTTGAGCACAAAGCTCACCATGTGCCCGGGCGAAAAGTTGCCGTCCCAGTCGATGAGCACCTTCCTGGCCACTTCGTGATCCTCGAATGACGGCAGTCCGGGATAATAAACCCGGTCGATCATGGGATGGGCTTCGAGGAACTCGGCCACCTTCCACGTCGTCGAGACCATCCGGCGCAGACGCATGGGCATGGTCTTGAGCGAGCGGACCAGAAGCGAATGGGCCTCGACCGCCGGTAGATTGCCGCCGGTGTCCTTGCGGTACAAAAACATCGGCTTCCAGTACTTCCAGGGAATGACTGCCACACCGGCCAGTCCAGTCGAAAAACCGGTGATCGACTTGGTCGCACTGTGCACGACAATGAGCTCTTTGACCCTGGGCGAGGAGTCCCCCGGCCAGCAACAAAACGGCGACGGAAAGGTGTTGTCGACGATGAGCGTGATCTTTTCCTCCTCGTAGCGCTTGCCGTTCTCCTGGGCAATGATGCGCTTGATGGCGGGCAGATCGACGACCCGGAGGTTGGGGTTGGCGACAGTCTCACAGTAGATGACCCGGGTCCGCCGGTTGATCACGCGCTTGAGCGACTTGATGTCGCGCAGGTCGACAAAATGGACCTCGCGGCCATCGCGCGGCAGTACCGAGGTAAACAAGTTATCGGTACAGCCATAGACCGGCACGCCGCAAATGATCTCTGCGCCGACGTGAGAACACACCGAAACCGCGGTCGAAATGGCTCGCATACCGTCGGAAAAAATCATCGCGGTGTCGCCGCCCTGGGCCAGGGCAAACGCCCGGGCCAGGTTCCACTCGACCATGTTGCCCAGCCGTTGATAGATGCGATAAGCACCGGCCGGAATGTCTTCTTGAACCTCGGGATCGCATTCGATGAGAGACTGAAAGAGAGCACCGAGCCGTTCGGAATTGGCCGCCTGATAGGTCACTGAGACCGGAATGTCGGGAACCACGGGCCCATCGCCGACCGGATCTCCAATGTGGAGAAGAAACGACTCGAGAGTGTACTCCCCGATCCGGCGCGGAAAGCGGTCGTTCTGCTGCTTCAGAGAGGAACGAACCATGAATACACCTCAGAAGAGAATCTTGCGATTGGAGGGGAAGAGCCCGGCGTTCTTGAGATAGATCTGTTTCGCCTCCTTGACGATCTCGATGAGCTCACTGTTATCCCAGGGTTTGGTCACGTACCGGTGCAGGAGTTTGTGGTTCAGGGCCTCGATGACGACGTCGATATCGGCGAATCCGGTGATGAGGATGCGCACAGTGCCCGGCTCTTTTTCCTTCATTTCCTTGAGCATCTCGATCCCTGTCATGCCGCGCATGCGCTGATCGGACAGGATGAGCTCGGGGCGCTGTTCGTCGAACTTCTTTAGCCCGTCTTGTCCCCCAGTCGCAGTGATGACGTTGAATTCGCGGCGGAACAGGCGAGCCAGCATCTTGAGGATCTCCTCTTCATCATCGACGAGGAGGAGGGTCAGTTTGCGATCAACCTTGTACGTAGCATCACTCATGGCTGAATCTCCAGACCGCTTGGTTTCAGCGATGGTGCGGATGGTGGGATCATGTGGGAGCCCGCTCGACCTGGTTTAGTCAAGCTAGTTACTATCCTATTCTGCCACGAAGTTGCTCCTTCTGCCCCAGATCCACGATCAAATTCGCATGGTATTTCCAACCCATGGCCCGCCTTGGCACAGTTCCAGCGAAGAGACGCGCCAGCGGTAGGCGAGGTCACCACTTTTGCGCGCGTACTGTTCCGACAGCGCTGGTCACATGAATTCCTGTCCTTGGTCGATTCACTGGGACAGCGGCAACTTGAAGGTAAATTTGGCACCGTTTCCCTCCACATTGGACGCTTCGATATCCCCGCCGTGCTCGCGGATGATGTTCTGGCAGATCGACAGGCCCAGGCCGGTCCCCTTGCCCACCTCTTTGGTGGTGAAGAATGGGTCCCATATGCTCAAGAGGTTCTCCGCGGGGATTCCCTCTCCGTTGTCTTCCACCGAGACCACGATGGCGTCGCCATCCTTGTGCGCGCGTACCCAAATTTTTTGATCCTCGCGGCCTTCCATAGCGTGTGCGGCATTGACGCACAGATTGATCAATACCTGCTCGATCTTTTGCGAGTCGCCCATGAGATCGGGTAACGGCTTTTCAAACTCGGTGATGACTTCGACCTGGTTCAGCGCGCCCTGACATACGGTCAACGCACTATCGAACACCTGTGCGATCTGGTAGGCCTCGCGGTCGACACCTTTCTCGCGGACATAGGTTTTGAGTCCGTTGACGATCTTGGCGATGCGCTGGATACCACCCTGGATGCCGTCGAGAATTTCGGGCATCTCCTCTCTGATGAAATCGAGGTCATCAGGGTCGTCGGGCTCGCGCTTGAGTTCCTTGCCGATCAGCTGATTCATCAGCGGCCACAAGTTGACCATGGTCTGCACGTTGCCGGAGATAAACGACAGGGGATTGTTGATCTCGTGGGCAACCCCGCCGGCCAGAGTGCCGAGCATGGCGAGACGGTCGGCGTGAGCCAGCTGCTTGGCACGCTCGTCGGCAAGGGTTTCCATTTCGTTGGCGTAGCGCTCCGATTCGCGCCGGCGGCGGAAAAGCTCGAGGTGGATACCGACTCGCTTGGCCACCTCCACGGTGTGAAAAGGTTTCACGATATAGTCGACACCGCCGGCCTCGAAGCCCTTGATGCGCTGCTGGATGTCCTCTTCGCCGGTGAGAAAAAGAATGGGCGTCTCTCGGTACTGGGTGGTGGCGTGCAGGGCTCGCGCCGTATCAAAGCCGGACATGCCCGGCATCTGGACGTCCAGGACAAAGATATCGACATTGTTTTCCTCGGCCAGCTGAAGCGCTTCCTGGCCGCTCTCGGCGGTGACAATGTCATAGCCGAGCCGGCCCAGCCCACGCTGCAACAAGATGAGGCTGGCTCTCGAATCATCGGCAATGAGAATCGTTCCGGCTTCCTCCATGGACGCTACTACCCTGCTCTTCTAGACGAGTTCAAAGCGGAGCATTGCCGCCGCTCGAGCCATGCTCGGTATCATCGAGTCCTATGGTATGCCTCTGCACAGCGACGGCTTTCTGAAGGGCTTCAAATTGGCCGGCAAAGTCCTCGACCGCGCCGTCGCGACATTGCGACTCGAGTCTGCGAGCGAGCGAACTGGTCTCCTTGAAACCGATGTTGGCGGCATCTCCCTTGAGACCGTGGATCAGGCGGGTCAGCTCCTGGATATCCCCCTCCTCGTAGGCCTGCTTCATGGCCCCGAGTCGCTCGTCGATGGCGTCGAAGAACATGGCTGCCACTTCGAGAACATCTTCTGGGTCCACTCCGAGGATCTCGGTCATCTCGGTCAACCATCGTTCTCTGCTCTGACTCATTCCACGCTCCCCGGGCATATGCCCTCGGTATGGAAATTCCAGCGATAGTTCGAAAACCACAATTGAGTATCGGACGTTTCCGGGCCGCCACGAGCGACGCGAATCATCCGTGAAGTCAACGTACAATTATCCGGGATTTTCGAGTAGGCGGGAGCAAGTTGCAATCGCAAGCTGGGAACAAATCGCTCCGCTCTCCCTTTACTCCCGGGCCTGTCGAGCCCACCGATGCCAGCGCTCCCGAAGCTGGCGTTTTGCCCGAACCGAGACGACTGGTTCAACATGGAACCATACCGTTTCATGCACACATGGTTCGAGAGGCACAACCGGGAGGCCCGGTCCAACATGGAACCAGAACCGATCGAGTGCCTGATCACTGGCCAATCCATCGTGGGGTTATTCACGATATCACAACACTACGCAACACAGCTCACCAGGGATGAGCGGGCGGCGAGGGTCGCATTTTGCGAGGGCGCATGAGGCGGCCGAATCACCGCGAACCGCACCGGGGGATGTCTACAGAGTATCGCCCTCGGAGGGCTGATCGGTGGGTAGCCGGCCGAGCAGCGGCATACTCCTGGCCGCGAACAGAGCGAGCAGGGCAAATCCGATGATGCCGATGCCGCCACATAGATAGATGGCAGAACTGACCCCGACATAGCCGGCAATTGGCGAGAATACTCCCTTGGCACCGCGCCGGGCGATGCTCTCGACCGACAGGATGGTCGCGCGTCGGTTCGAATCGGTGATCTGGCGGTTGAGCATGGTCTTGACCAGAGGCGAGTACAGGCCGATGGCCACGGCTTGAACTGCCAGCATGCTCAGCGGCGCCCATGCCCCGTGGAGTAGATTGAGCAGGAGAAAGCTCACTGCCAGCATGCCGAGCAGGCCGTAGATCAGCGTGTCCTCACCCAGCCAACGCCGCATTGCGTGAGCCCGATGAGCCATGAAGGAGGCAAGAAGAAACGAGCCGGCAAAAATGAACCCTATTTCGGAGACTGCGAAGCCGCGTTCGTCCAGGTAAGGCTGATAGAGGTATTCGGTCGAGCGAACCAGGACAAAGACCACAGCCGAATAGGCGACGATCCAGGCCAGTCGCCGACTGTGGGCGACATCGCGTACCGAGCGAGCCATGTGCCGCATATACACCCGCATTTCCTCACTAACCGACTGGGTGCGCGCCGGAGGACGGCGTTCGCTGCGCAAGCACAGGGCCACGATGAATGCGGCAAACGCGACAGCTGCGGTGACGAGATAGGGCAAGGCGAGGTCGATCTCGCCGATCAGTCCGCCGGCGGCGCAGGCCAGTGCACTGCCGATCTGGTGGGATGCCGAGGCCGCGCTCTCGCGGCGTGGGTACTCGTGGCCACGACCGCGCTCCTGGAGCAGGTCAAAGAGGTATGCCGAGTCGGCGCCGGAGCACAGGGCCATGGAGATGGCAGCCAGCCCGTAGGCCACTGCAAAGCCGAGAAAGCTGTGGGCCAGGTAGGCGACAATGCCGGAGGCGACCATGGCCAGAGCACCGGCCAGCATGGAGTGTCGCCGGCCGATGCGATCGGCCAGCGCACCGGTCGGCACTTCGACCAGGATGACGACAGCGCTGTAGATTGCGCTGAGAATCATGACCTGGTCGAAGCCCAGCCCGCGCGACAGGGGAAAGAGCACCGACACCGGCACCCACAAGTACGAGGTAGCCAGGAGTCTGAACAGGTAGAAGAGCCTGATATCCCGAGCCACTAATCGAACTCCGCCAGTTCTTTGGGCCCGGTGAGTAATAGAGCTGCTTCGGCGGCGCTCACCCTGGCATGGCCGCTCTCCTTGGCGAGCGCAGCAGCCAGGATATCGAGGTCGGCAACTGCGCCGAGACGGCGCAAGGCAATGGCCGCTCGCACGCGAAGCGATGCGATGCGAAGCTGCTGGTTGAGCGGTGAGATGGCAATGGGGTCGCCCAGAGTGGCCAGGGCGTCGGCGGCCCCGACCAGATAGCGTCCATCTTCGAGGATCGCGATCAACTGGTCGCGGACCGAAGCGTCGCCAGAGCGCCCGAGTTCGACCAGGGCGCGCATTCGTACCTCTTCCGAGGACGACTGGCTGGCCATGGCCTCGCGCAAGGCCTCGATGCCGTCGCGATCGCCGCGGCGGGCCAAAAGGCCGGCCGCGCCCAGCCGGGGAGTGCGCAGCGACAACATGCGGCGCAGCACCCGGAGTCCCCGGTCGTTGCCCAGTTGCACTAGCGAACGCGCGGCGTCCACCCGGACGTCGCGCCGCTTGTGGCGGAGACTGCCCAGCAAGAGCTTCTTGCCGCGCGGGTCGCCGATACGGGCGAGTGCATACGCAGCGTCGATGCGAATCAGGTTGTTCTCATCCTCGTCGAGCAGATCGACCAGATGGGTGACCGCCCGGTCGTCGCCCATCCGCGACAACGCCATGGCGGCAACGCGCTGCAGCCGCTCCGACGACGAGTCCAGAAAATGGCGCAGGGTCTCCTGTGCCCGTTCGAAGAGCTCGTCCGGGGTGACCGATGCGATCGGGAGGGCCAGGCGCCTCGATCGCCGGGTTGTCCGATCGCGGTCGAGCGAGCTGTCGCCGGCGCTGTCTCGACGTCCGGGCAGCGAACGCGAAGTGGAATCCCGACCGAGCGGAGCGACCAGTCGCCCCGGTACCCGCTCTTCAGCATGCCGCGCCTGGTCCGGTCGCGGTTCTGACAGCAGTCCTGGGTTGGACGCTGCGCTCACGTTGGATGGAGTCGAGGGCGATACTGCATTGATGATCGTGATGACCATGCCACCCGCCATCATGGCCGCGGACAGGGCGATGATCTTGCGCTTGCGATTGCCGCGGGGCCGGAGCTCGCCAGCGCTGTACTGGCGGGAACCAGCAGTCAGCGATGTCAGGCCGAGCAACGCGGAACGAAGGATCGGATGGTTCGCCCGATGATTGTCCCGGCCAGACCCATGATCGGCTCGCCCGCTGGAGGTGTCATCGCCATCGTGGCTGGTTTCCGGATGCGTGACATCTGACTCGTCATCGCCGCGACTGGCCTCGTCTGCGCACTTCGACGAGCAGAACGTCACCACCTTGGACCCGCGGATAAGCGCGACTGGCGCCCGGGCCGGGTCGATGGTCGAATTGCATGTTGGGCAGATATTGCCAGCCATAGCTACGGAAACACCAGGACGGTGTTCTCCCCGTGTTCGTCGATCAGTTCATCGATGTATGACAGGGCGACATCGCGCCGGCTCATCAGCGCTTTGATCTCCTTGTCGGTAAGCAGGTAGGAGTAGGGGCCGAGATCTCGGCTCAGGGCATCGCGTACCGCATCCTCGCCGAGCGCGCGCGCAGTTGCCACGAGCGATCGGGAGAATTTCTGTGCGCGCAGGAGATAGGTGCGGCATTTGCGGTGGCCATTGGGGTCGTTGCCAAAAGACAATGTGTTGTCCATGAAATAGAGGATGCGATTGTCCTCGGACACGCGAGCATTGGCGCCAGACCAGCGATCCGGATTATTGATGATGAAGTCGAACAACACCATCGAGCTGATCTGCTCCAGCATACCGGCCTCATCGTCGGGTATCTCGTGCCCGATGGTGAGATATCGCTTCCAGGTCACGATGCCATCAGTGGTATCGATATCGTAGCCCCGGATCTGCGCGTTCTTGATGATGGGTATCCACCACGACAGTTCGCCGGCGATGGTATCCTTGTAGGTCCTCATCTCCTCGCGCAGGCGGGGCAAATAGGACTGACTCGACCTGGCCACCGAGTCCAGTAAATCCCGGACGTTGAACTTTCGCCCGATCGCTGGCGGCACCGAATTGAGGCCGAGCAGACGATTGATGCGATACGCTGCGATCTCTTTGCGAGGCACTGTTTGCGGCGCGATCTGTTGCGGCTTGAACGCGGCTGTAGCGCCGTTCTCGAAGTCGATGCGCAACGAGATCGACGAGCCACCGCGGTTGAATCTGACTCTCTTGATGGCCGAGTCGCGCAGGGGAGCGATCAGCAGTTCGTCGCGGAAGCCATCGAATACTCCGTAATAAGGCGCGTCGCGCCACGACTCCTTTCCGCCCGCAGGAGCGGCAGTGAGTATTTCGGGGTCGAATTGAAGTTCATCGTCCGGGCCGGCATTGCCCGGCGAATTCGGCGCTGCGCCGGTCTGTGCACTCAGGTCGAGCTCGATGGCCAGAATGTCGTCGGCAGATCGCCTCTGGTCGCCTGGGCGACTATCCGAGCCGGGCGGCTGCTCCGCTCCTCTTGACACTGCCTGCCGGGACGTCTGTATATCGGGATGAGCGGCCGCCGCCATACCGACTGTCCGGGCCGACGCCACCTCCGCTGCGCGAGCTTCGCCCTGCCAGTACACCCGGGCTTCATCGAAGCCCCAAGTTACTGAAAATAGGACTCCTACCGCTGCAAAAACACCGGTAACAAGCTCGAGAGCGACACAAGTACGGAGCCGCATGTGCGCAGAATATCACGGCGAATTTTGGGGCACCAATTTTGGAATGAGATCGCGCCATATTGACGCGGTCTACTTGCTACAGTCAGTGGCCGAGGTAGTGGCGAGATGACCAATAAACAAGGGGTTTGCTCGACTTGTCGAGCTCCGATCGAAGCGGGTGCAACGTATTATCGGTGCTCGGTATCGTCCTGTAATTCCGGAAAATTGAAGATGCGGTTCTGCTCGATTGCCTGCTGGGAACGGCATGTGCCCACAGCCCGTCACCGCAAGGCCGAATCGATCGAGGTTTCGGGCCAGACCGAGCGCTGAATAGACCGACAGAACGAATCGGTGAAAACCACCGGGATGGTCAGCGACCATCGGCCAGCAGCTCTTCGATGTTGTCGCCCAGGACCCGGTCGATGTCCCTGGCCCGGCAGGGCAGCCGCTCGACCCACCCCTTGATATGATGATAGTCGTAGGAGTGGTCGAATTCGTGAAAGCCGTATGGCGCATCGGTACCGTAGAGTGCCCGCTCGGGGCCGATAGCGCGGACAGCGCGGCGGACCAGGCGCTCGCTGAGATAGGGGCTCGACAGGTCGACGCGCAGGTGGCGATTTGCCTTGACGTCGTGCCACATGCGCCCGAAGTGGGGCATGCCGGCGTGAGCAAAAATCAAGCGCAGCCTGGGATAGCGGTCGGTGAGAAGCTGCCAGCGCCCGCTCTCGCCAAAACCGAGATGAATGAGGATGGGCAGGCGCAGCGCCTCGCAGCGCTCGGCGATGTCAAAGGCGTCCTCGATGCGGTAGCGGTGCCAGTGCGGGTGCAGCTTGACACCGACAAAGCCCGGCACCTGCCGCCATTGCTCGAGCTCTTCGACAGGATCGGCGACCGCGTTGGGATTGAGGAATATCCAGCCCAGAAAGCGATCGGGATGGGCCTTTAGTGCACCGGCCACGGTGGCGTTGTCGGGCCGGGGGTAGATGCGGACGACCACACCGCCCAGGACGACATCGCCGCCCGAGGTCATGAACTGCTCGTGCAGCCACCGGGCACAGGGGTGTAGGGGTGACGTCATGAGTGCGCGAAACAGCGTGAGAATCTTCGCATCCGTCTTTGGCAGCGGATCGTTCATGGCCGGGATGAGCGCCACCTTGTCGATCCCGGCGCGGTCCATCTTGGCGATGATGGCGTCGATGGAGAGCATTCGCTCGTCGATGTGGGCGTGACAATCGATGATGGCCATTGGCGTCCCTTTTGTGTCGGGCGAGGATCTCGGACCAGGTGAGACTGTATCAAAAGATCTTCCACCATTTCTTCCTCTTGCCGCTGCCCTCGGGCCTGTCTCCGTTTGGTTCGCTGTCCCGGGACGACTCTCTCGCCTTGCGATCTCGTGCGGGCCGGGTCGCGGCTCCTTGTCGGCGGTCAATACGACCGCCTCGAGGCGGCACCCTGCGACCGTATATTTCGGCCAATTTTTTGGCCCGGCGCAAGAGATCGACACCTCTGTCGGGTTGCACCATGGCCACGTAGCTGGCAAAGCCGAGCACCGAGGTGATCACGTCGGTGCCGTCGCGGGGTTTTTCGCCCCAGTATTTGCCCTCGGGTCCGTCTTTTTCGATCTGAAAGAGAGTGGCGCGAAAGCGACGCAGTGTGTCGCGTGCGATCGCCGGACGCTGGTTGACCACGATGCCGGTCACTTCCTGGCGGCGCGACCGGCGCAGTACTCGGGTCTTTTTGGCATGGAGCGCAAAGCCCTCCTGGCCGGCAATCCACGCCACTTGACGCAAGAGGCGGCCGACTCGTCCGGCCGCTTCGCCCGACCCCGAGAAGGTCAGGTCATCGGCGTATCGGGTATAGGTAAAGCCCAGGCTCCGGCTCGATTTATACAGCCGGCGGTCCATGCGCCGGCACAAGAGATTGCTGATCGCCGGGCTGGTCGGTGCGCCTTGGGGCAGAAAACGCTGGCCCAGGGCCACGTAGTGAGTTTCGTCGTCGAGCTCGGGTTCGGCGACCTCGGGTTCGGTACACAAAAGGGCCAGAATGGTCGCCACGGCCTGTGAGTAGCCGATATGGACAAAAAGCCCCTTGACCCGGCGGTAGGTCACGGTGGGAAAGAAATTCTCCAGGTCGGCGTTGACCACGACGTCTTTGCCGACATGGGGGTGGGCATTGCTCACGATCGACCGGCCGGTACGGAATCCGTGCGCCGCGTCGTGGGGCTCGAGGGGGTCGAGAATACGGGCCAGAATCCAGCGCTGGGCAGCTTTGAGCCGGGGCATGGGCGCCGAGATCAAGCGCTTTCCGCCCGTCCGCTTGGCGATGGTAAACCGGACGTAGTGGGTGATGCGCGACGCATTGCGGCTGAACGCCAGATAGCGCAGTTCGCCGACGCCGATGTCCATGGCCCGGGCCAACTCGGCGGCGGTTGTGCAGGTCGGCAGTGAAGCGCTGGCCAGCTTGTCGCCGTCGCCGTCGGTGTCGCTCAACCCGCCGGATACGCCGGCGCCGAGGTAGACGATGTCGCGTTCTTTGCGCTCTTTCCAGCGCTGAGCCCGCTCGGCTCGTCGGCGCAGACGGCGCTCTTTGGTCTCCTCTTGCTTGCGCCGCGACTCGGCCAGACGCCGACGCCTGGCCTCGCGTTTGAGCGCCTCGATATTGTGTAGTCGCTTGCTCTCGCTGCGCAATGCCCACAGCCGGCGCTCGAGCTCGCCGCGCCGGCGAATCTCCTCTGCCGGGTCGCCGGGCTTGCCATGGGATTCGGGCCAGAATCCCAGACGGATCATCTCGTCGAGGATGAACTCGTCTCTGGACGTGCGACGAATGCGGTCGTATAGCTCCTGGCGGCGTGATCGACTCATGGTGGCCCGCTTTGCAGTCTCACCTACTGTATTGCATTGGGTGTGCACGCTCGAGCGACCGGGCAGGCCTTCGAACCCCTCTCGGGACTAGATCGTCTCAACTCAAGCGGGTGTGCCCTGGTACTGCCCATTGAGTTCACAGAATTCCCACCGTAATGGCAGTACCAGGGCAACACCCGCACAGTAAAGAGCGAGCTAGTGATGCATGAACGACCATGTGGCAAGGACGGCGATCCACCGCCCAAAATGCAAGGCTTCGCCGCCCGGCCGCTCGGCGTGACACGACTTCCATAGTAAAGATTCAACCTCGAGTTCTCAACTGTCCCGACTCTTTTGCGTCGCCTTCGAGTGGCGATCACCCGTCTTCAGCCGCTCGGGCCACCGCTTCGAAAGCGTCGCGCAGGATGTCGCGGAGCTTTTCATCGTCGGCCCATATTTCGTCGGAGGCATCCGAGTCGATCATGGCTGCGACGGCGAGGTCGATGGCCGAGTCCAGTCCGCGGGCGCGCAGGGCGGCTCGCAACATGTCCTCGATGAGCTGGTCGCGTCGCCTCGGCGCCACTTCGACCAGACCGCGGTCGATCAGCTGGCGCATGGCATTGTCGAGGGCCAGATCGATCCACTCAGCGCTGCCCGATGCGGCCTGACCGCCGCGCTCCTGCCGGCCGGTCAGCTTGTTCCACAGCCGACCCACCAAGCCGGGCTCGCCGCCCGACTGGCCAGGGATCTGGCCAATCGGATCAGAGTGGTTGTCGGCGCTGTTTTCACGGCCTTCGGCCGGACTCGCCCGCTTGCGGGCAAACGCCATGCGAGCGGCCAGCATGTGCTCGCAGGGACCCCTGTACAGCTTGTTTGCTGATAGAAATTACACGAACACTCGGCCTTGACCATGCGCTGATCGGCATCGATGACCAGGACCGGTCCAAAGGTGCGATTTCGATGTTTGACCACGCCGGTGATCTCGACCGCCGGCCCGGCCAGCTGGCGGGCCGAGACTCCCACGCGACCGCTGTCGAGAAGACTGGTTGCCGAGGCCTCGCGCTGGTTGGCAAAGCGCAACTTGTCCATGGGCAGGGGGTCGCGACTGAGTTCGCGGACCCGGTAGACCTGTTTATCGAGATCGTAGATGGCCCGTCCGGCTTGCGTATACGCGGACAGCGCGCCCAGGACCAGGGCTCGATCGAGGTCGAGCCGTTTGGCCAGCGAAGCGACGTCCTCGACCCAGTTCTCCTTGAGCGCGTCAAAAACCCGCCGCCTGGTCAGGTCGTCGACCTCTGCCCGCGGTGCCATGAGGTCGAAATTGCCCGCTCTCGACCAGTCGTTGGCGGTCCAGCCGGACAGGCCGAGAGTGAATGACATCTCGCCCAGATCGGCAACATAAAACGACGGCATGCCGGTGCCGAGAAGAGATACGGTGAACTTGTGGGCGATCGGTATGAGGCGCTCGAGAATGTGGATGCGCCGGCGACCCCACACCCGGATTTCCTCCTCGCGCTCGCCCCGGTAGAGCGAGCGCGGACACCGCAATTGGCGATTCCACGGCTCGAACAAGATGGTGATCGGCTGATCGGGAACCAGGCGAAATCGCATGGAGCGGGGGCCTTTTAGCTCTTTGTGCCGGCGCAGGACGAAGCACATATTGTGCACGTCCATGGGGTGAAGTTCGAGTCGCCGATGGCCGCGGTCGCCGATTGGCGGGCAAAGATGCGCGCGGCGATGTATGCACTTTCCTCGCCGCTCAGGGCCTCGCGGAATAAAAAAGCGATACAGCGCTGTTTGGCGATGCGGCCCTTGTTGACCCGGGACAGCACGGTCGTGAAATACGGCTCGAGCTCGCCGATGCGCTCGGGCCGGCCCGAGGCATAGCGCTCGAGATAATTGCTGGCAAAGAGCTGGAGGGCCTCGCCGGGGTGTTCGCTGAGCCGGAGCAAGTAGGTCTGTCCGTCTTCTTCCCGGAAATAGCGGGTGATGAGCTCGCGACCAAACTGCTGCACATCCGGCCGGACGCTGTCGCAGATGGCCACCAAGATGTCGGGAGTGAGCTCGGATCGGTCATCCGGTCGCGGAAAAAACCGAATGCAAACTCGCGCGAATCGCGCCAGCTGGCGTCGAGCAGGCGGATGGCCGTGGGCATGGCCCGTTTGAGTCGATCGATGGCCCTTTCGCACATGGCCCATGCCCCCCGCCTCACGGCCAGAATTTCGTGGCTGGACAGCTTTACGATCTCGGCCACCGACAGGTCGTCCGGCCCCATGCGCGAGGCCAGAAGCACCCCACCCAGCTCCTGGGCGTGGGGGTGTTTGTGGTGCAGAAGCTGCCAGATGGTCGCCTTGTCGATGTGTTCCAGATACTCGCCGAGCTCGTCGCGCAGCAGGGCGAGGAGGTGGCTGTGGACCCCCTTGGCCTGTTTGTGCATGAGTTCGCGGGTACAGGCGAGGACAAAATTGGCGCCGGGCGATCGATCCGTGGCAAGTGACCAGCTGGCACCGGCCAGGCGGGAGATGATGGCCCGGCTGGCACTGCGCAGATCGGCCAGTTCGTGGATCGAGAGCAGAAGGAGAAGCTCGCTGTGCTCGGAAAGCACGCTGTCCGGCAACTGGCCGAGCAGGCTGGCGCCGGTGGCCCGCACCGGCTGGTGCGGCGAGTCGAGCAGGCGCAAGAGGAGATCGTCCGGGGTGCGGCGGGCGAGTTCGGTGTGATTGAGCAATAATTCGCCGGCAAACTGCTGCGCGGCTGCGGCCGGATGCTCGATGAGATCGCGGATGATCTCGATGCCCACGCTGGCCAGCCGGGAGCCAAAACAGGCCAGAAGAGTGCTGCCTATGTCGCCGATGCGCTCGTCTTCGTCCCGACCCATATCGCCGATGAGCGCGATCAGCCGGCCGATCAGAGCCCGCGCAGTGGGGTCGGAGAGAACCGCGAGGCGGAGCGCGTTGCGGGCGTACTCGCGGTTGTCCCGATACGCGCTGGCGGCCAGGCCGGCCATGAACTGGGTATTCCGGCACAGCTCCTCGCGCCGGTGGTCGATCCAGCTGCGCGCCCTCTCGCGTGCGCGGGCCAGGCGACAATCGGTCACGGCAGTGAGCAATTCGATGTCGGGTTGCCCGGGGTCGTAGAGCCGCTCGGCCAGTTCGAAGCCGAGTTCCAGCGTGACGTCGTAGGGCCGGGCCAGAAGCATGATGGCGGCGCTACTGTCGATGCGGGCCAGAAATGCCGTATTGGCGCGCAGCGCCTTGGCCGCAAACTCGTGCACTGGCCCGCATTCGCTCTCATCGAGAAGATGCAGAAGGCCGGCCGGATTGCCATCCCAGAGATGGGGAAACGACTCCTCGCGCGCCCTGGGCGGTGGGTCGCCCGGTTTATACGAAGCGCGGCAGCGCCGGGTTTTACTGTTCGCATCGGGGTAATAACGCGGACTGTGGCCGTAGAGAAGATGGTTGAATGCCCAGTAGCCGGCAAAGCGGTCCCACGTGATGACGATGTTGGGAGCGCGCCAGCGATAGTAGGTCCGGGTTTTGGGTTGCCCGGCATCGCCGTCCACAACCGGCAGGAGAACACCCACGGCCATCGTGACAAAATCCCGGCTGCCATCCCGGCCGAGCCGGCGCAGGGTGCGCCATACCCGGCGCCGCAAATACATGCGAGTGGGCTGGCGAAACGGCTCGGATCGGTCGCGCCGCGAATACCAGTCGATTCGATTCGCCGGGGTCTTTTCAAAGCGGTAGGCGAGCAGGCCGAATACCTCGCCGTCGCGGCGGAATTCGGCCGCCTTAAAAATGTGCCGCATGCGCACGAAATAGTTGGCGCCGACCGGCCGGTCGCGCAAAACCGCGAGCAACCCGGGCCGGACGTGCTGGTTGTCGATGAGGTAACAGGTCTCGAGAGCGCGCTGCGCGGCCTTGCGAACCGACTCGTCCTGTTCACCGTCCAGCATTGCGGCGAGCTCGGCGGCAAAAAGCTCGGCTGGGCCGGTCTCGGCCAGTTCGGCCAGCGATCCGGGCAGACGGCCGATATGGTCCTCGATCAGCCCAGCGCGCCGCTCGTCGTCGTACAGACGCCTGAGCCCCTCGACGGCAATACGACGCGTGCTCTCGGCCTCGTTGTGGTCGTCGGCGATCGCTTCCAGGACCTCGATCGCCGAGCTGGAAAGGCGCGCAGCACGGCGACCCAGCGCCCAGGCGATCGAGTAGCGGCGAACCAGCTGGTTCTTTTTGGCCGCGCGCCAGCACTCGACCAGCAGAGGCTCGGCCTCGGCCAGGCCCAGTTCACCCGCACGCCACACCGCCCGGTCGAGTTTCCACGCCCCGCGCCGAGCCCGATCGCCCTGTCGCAAGCGCTCCATGATCGCCTGCTCGCCTGGACCGAGGATCCGGCCAGCCCTCTCAATTGCACTGCCATCGGGTTGGTTGACAGCGGTGTCATCGGTCTGCGGCAATTCGCTTGCCGTCGAACCATGGTTTTTATGTCGGTAGCCCTTTTTGGTTTTCGAGGCTACCAGCGCGGCAAACGCCCGATCGGCCTGGTCGCGGCCAACCGGCAATGCGGTCTTGGTACCTTCGCGCAAACTACCACCGCGCCGGCCATAGCGAAAATTGACCACGTACTGATCATCGCCGACCTGGCACAGATCCACCTCGTACACCTTGTCAGAGGTGCCCTCGCGATGCTCCAAAATGGCCTGCTTGATCAGCTTCACCGGTGACCCAATTGAATCAGACTGGGCCCGATTAGTCACCACGGCACTGTCGCGAGGTTGCAGCTACCGGGCGCGATCTGGCCAACCACCGAAGCTGCACCCCGCGCTCGTGGTGCGCGTTTTCGCGGTGCCGCGGCGCGGGCGGGCCGCGGCCCGGAACGGTCTTGACGGCCAGGCAACTTTCAGCGATTACAGCATAGTGCCAAATCCGCCCGAAGACAGTGGCATCAGCCAAGCGGAGACCATCGAGTCGCACAGCATTTCAGGCATCGAGAACGTCACTCGCTGGCCGTGCCTGACCATTCTCTATCACCCCGATCTTCGCCGTATTGGCGAACGTTCCGTGATCGGCGGCCTGCTCACCGGGCACCCGGTCAAACTGTCGCGCAACGAACCGGAGTTCGTCAACCCGCGCGGGACTCTGCCGCAGAGCATTCGGGATCGCTTCGTGAGCCGGAAGCCCATTCGCCTGGTCAAGCTCGACGACAGCACGATCGAATTCTCCCTGAAGCCGGGCATGCATTTTCGCGTCGATGGAAGGCCGGTTCAGGATTCGATGACCATCGCCCTGTCCGCGCTCGACTCCGGTGTGCTTCTCGAGCTGAGTCACCGCGTGATTCTCATATTGCACCTGGTTTCGCTCACCGATCGCACCGAGAGCTACAATCTCGTCGGCGAGAGCGACGGTATCCGCCGGGTGCAGGAAAAGATCGCCCAGGTTGCCGACCTCGACGAAACAGTGCTCATCCGGGGCGAGACCGGGGTGGGCAAGGAGCGGATAGCCCAAGCCATCCACTCGGCCTCGCGGCGCGCAGACAGGCCATGTATATCGGTCAATATGGCTGCGATCTCGCCGTCGACTGCAGTATCCGAGCTTTTTGGTCATGCCAGAGGTTCGTTCACCGGGGCGCTGAAAGAGCACCCCGGGCTGTTCCAGCGCGCTGACGGCGGAACTCTATTCCTCGACGAGATCGGCGAGACTCCGCCCAACATCCAGGCCATGCTTCTGCGCACCCTGGCCGAGGGGACGCTCACCGCGATTGGCGAGCAGACCGAACGCAGGGTCGATGTGCGGATCATTGCCGCCACTGATGCCAACATCGAAGAGGGCGGTCCCGACGGAACGTTTCGCTCAGCGCTCTATCACCGCCTTTCCGGCTACGAAATCCGGGTCGCGCCGCTGCGCGAGCGGCGTGACGATATCGGCCGTCTGGCGATGTACTTTCTCGAGAACGAACTCAAAAAGATCGGCGAAGCATGGCGCCTGGAGCCGATGGGACCATCGCGCGCCCTGTGGTTCCCGCCCGCTCTGATGATCAGGCTCTACCGACACGACTGGTCGGGTAACATCCGCCAACTGGCCAATGTGATCAGGCAGCTGGTGATCTCCAGCCGCGGCGCCAAAGAACTCCAGGTCGATGAAAGCGTCGAGCGGGTGCTGAGTGAGTGGCCCCGGGCCAAGAGTCAACTGGCCTCACAGCGGCCCGATTCCACTCTGGAACCAGTTGGACCAATCGTCCATCGTCCCGACAACCAGCGCCATGGCTCCGCCGGCACGGCATTCGTGGACAGCGGCGACGCGGGATTATCGGAACAGACTGACGAGCTGATCAACCCAGACGAGAGCTGGACTGGTCCGTTGTTTGACGAAGAAGACGACGAGAAGACTGAAACCCAGGAGAACCTGCCCACAGCGCCGCGAGAAGGAGATAGCAATCCGCGCCCGAGTCCGGCGGAGGAGGAGAGCAAGCCGCGCAGGGCAGTGACCCCGGAGCAGGTCTATGCCGCCCTGGAAGCGTGCGACTGGAGACAGGGAGCGGCGGCCAAACGGCTCGGCATTCCGCGCAGCACCCTCTACAACATGACCAAGAAGCTCGCTGGCGTCCGCCAGGCCAAGGACATCACGCGCCCGGAGATAGAGCAACTGCTGGCCGAGTACGACGGCGATCTCGACCAGGTGGCGCGAAAACTAAAAGTGTCGAAACGCGCTATCCAGCTGCGCATGAACCAGCTCGATATGCTGTGAGTGAGCATAGTGGGCTACGTGACCGATGAGCAACACAGCCATCGGCGGGCTGGTCGGCCATCATGGGTACTTACTTGCGGGTCGCGGTACCTAAGTACTTAGAGCCGGTCCAAAAACCTCGGACCGAGCCAGAGCGGCGAGGCGCGCCGCCAGTGGGTGCGCGAGGAGTGGATAATACTGGGTTGACCGACGAGCAAGCCCGCTGGCGGTGATGGATCGGCGCTCTGGCGACGCGGAGAGTTTTTGGACCGGCTCTTAGACGCCGGGGAGAGAACGTGTTACCAACGGCGTGTGGCAAGCTCGGACCACTTGGTTTGGATGGATCTCGAGATGACCGGCCTCGATCCAGCTGGTGAACGCATTATCGAAGCCGCCGTGCTGGTCACCGACAGCGGCCTCGACATCGTCGCCGAGGGGCCCAACCTCGTCATCCACCAGCCGGAGTCAGTCCTCGCTGCGATGGATGAGTGGAATCAAACCCATCACAGCCAGTCTGGTTTGCTCGACAGGGTTCGAGCCTCGACGCTGACCGAGAGCCAGGCCGAGGCCGAGATCATCGCTTTCCTCGCCCAGCACTGTCTGCCCCGTACCTGTCCA
This sequence comes from Pseudomonadota bacterium, assembly GCA_022360315.1. Classification (GTDB taxonomy): domain Bacteria; phylum Myxococcota_A; class Polyangia; order Haliangiales; family Haliangiaceae; genus JAKSDA01. Next base: position 28,814 of record JAKSDA010000161.1, on the reverse strand, counting down.
CTCGCCGGCAATTCGATCCACCAGGATCGGCGCTTTTTGCGCCGCTATATGTCCCAGCTCGACGACTACTTGCATTACCGCATCGTCGACGTATCAACGGTCAAGGAACTGGTGCGGCGCTGGTATCCGGACCAGTTTGCCAAGATCCCCAAAAAACGCGAATGTCACCGCGCGATGGATGATATCCACGAATCCCTCGCCGAGCTGCGCCATTACAAAAATACCGTGTTTTCGTCCTGAACCGGTAGATAGAGATTCTCGCATAGACGGTTTTTTGGTAGTTTCATACGGTAGATTTTTGCCAGACAGTTTTTGGGAAACCTTCGCATTCCGTGCCGGAGTGTCCGACCGACATCAATATCTGCCATACTCGTTGCTGATAGCGATATGAAGCCGAGCCTGTTGTAGAACGCAGACTTCGGTACAAGAACATGGAGCTCGATCACAGGACAATCTATCGCGAATACGCGAAGCAGTACGACCGGTTGGTCCGGGCCGAGGACTGCGAGCATCATCTACTGGCCGGTATTCGAGATGTGTGTCCAATCGCGAGACGAACGGTACTCGAAGTCGGTACCGGGACTGGACGGATCACCGAGTTGCTCGTCGGTGGCGGAGCCCGAGTGATCGGGTTTGACCGCGAGCTAGCAATGCTGGAAGTTGCCCGGCAGAGGCTCGACTGGCGCGGATTCGGCCGGCCTGGGCAGGACGTCGATGGAGTGTCGACTGCACTGGCGTGTGCCGACGCCCGTGCCCTGCCGGTCGCGAATGGCTGGGCTGATCTGGCGATCGCCGGGTGGGTATTCGGACATTTCACGATGTGGCTGCCAGCAGACTGGAAGTCGGCGGTCGGGGCCGCGCTGGGCGAGATGGAGCGAGCACTCGCGCCGGGTGGCCATATGATCGTGATCGAGACGTTGGGTACCGGATTGCGCGAGCCCCGGCCCCCGAGCGACGGGCTTGCCGATTACTATTGCTGGCTGGAGGACGAGCATGGTTTTCACCGCCGCTGGCTGCGCACCGATTACCTGTTTGCCAGCAGCGACGAGGCACAAGAATTGTGCGGCCTTTTTTTTGGCAGCGGTCTTACCGAAAAAATTCGTCATGAAAAGCTCATCCGGGTGCCCGAATGCACCGGATTGTGGTGGCGGCGCATACCTGGGTTATGAGTGTTCGGGAGCTGCGCACAGAATCTGTCGCCATAGCGCCCGACAACACCAGCCATGTCGAGAAAGCCGCGATCTGACGGCGGCACTCACTCAATGCATGGTTCAAAATTCTGTTATGTCGGATCTGATCGTCCGGACATGCCGGCAATAATTTATCCCATTGGACCCACCTGCAAGTGCCCGGGACAAGCAAACTGCAGGTTGCGTCGAGTGGCGGTGTACGGTAGCGGTGTACGATCGAGCCGGACGCCCGGCGAGCAGAACACAGCGAAGCATCCCTTGCCGGGACCTCGCCACGACCAGGGAGGACATGCAACCGTCTGATCCAAACCCGAGCCTGCTGGCGCTACAGATACTGGCCGCTCAGACCTCCGACGGAGTCGTCATCACCGGTGACGACGGTGTCATCCGGTTTGTGAATCCAGCTGCGGTAGAGATGTTGCAGCGTCCGTCGGGGGAGCTGATCGGCCGGCGTTTCGAGTACTTCACAGATGCCCCCGAGGGATCCCGGTTCGATGTGGTCGGTGCCGGAGGGCGGCAGCTGATCGCGGAAAGGCGCAGCATCCCCATAGAATGGCAAGGCGAGCCGGCCACGATGACGTTGCTCCGCGACATCACCGATCGCAAAACGGCAGAACAACTGCGCGCCCGCTTGATCCATTCGGACAAACTGGCGTCGATCGGACAGCTCTGTGCCGGGGTCGCTCACGAGATCAACAACCCCGCGACATACGTGATGGCCAACTTGACCGTCATGGGCGAGCACTGCGAAGTATTCGACCGCGCGATCGAGCACTTCATCCACGCTGCAGCCGAAGGCGAGCGCGGCAACAGGGCCTATATGGGAATCGTTGCCGAGTACGGGCTGCCCGAGCGGCTCCAAGAAATACGCGCAATGCTCGCCGAAAGTACCACCGGAATGGAGAGAATTCGCGGTATCGCCAGCCATTTGCGGGCGTTTTCGCGCATCGATCGCGATGTGGTCGAACGGGTCGACCTCAACGAAGTCGTACAAACCGCCTGCCGATTGACCCGCAACGAAGTCCGGCATCGGGCCAGGCTGATTCAGAGCCTCGGCCCCATCCCCCACATCCTGGGCGATCGCGGCAAGCTATCGCAGGTTCTCATCAACTTGATACTCAACGCCGTACAGGCGATCGAGGCCGGTCGGGCCGAAGAAAACCGCATTGAGATCGAGACAGCCCGGGTCGGCGGCGAGGTCACAATCTCCGTCAAAGACACCGGCTCCGGCATTCCACAGGATATTCAGCAACGGATCTTCGAGCCGTTTTTCACCACCAAGCCCGAGGATCAGGGCACCGGACTGGGGTTGTCGCTGTCGGTCGAGCTGGTCGAAACCCACGGCGGACGGATCGAAGTATCGAGCCGGGTGGGACAGGGCAGTCGCTTCACTGTTTCGCTGCCGATCGATTCGCATCTCATCCCGCAAGAGGCCGGGTCGGACACTGGCGAGCTGGCCGGTGGCCGACGCCTGGCCCACAGAATCCTGCTGGTCGACGACGACAGCCTGGTCCGTCGAGCCATTCACCGCATGCTCGACGACGAGTACGAGGTCGCGGCGTTCAGCTCCGCCCGAGAGGCACTGGACCACTTGCATCGCGACGCTTCCTTCGCCGTCGTGCTCTGTGATCTGATGATGCCCGAAATGGATGGACCGGGTTTTTACGGCAAACTCGCGACAGCGTATCCCCACCTCGACAAACGCGTTCTGTTTATCAGCGGCGGAGTATTTGCCCCCCATGTCAAGGAGTTTTTGGCCCGTACAGGCCTTCCCGTGCTCGAAAAACCCATGTCGCGCGAAAAACTGATTCGCACCATCGACCGCATCGTCAAACCGATTTACCCGGCCGAGCCATGACCGGGAAGTACGAATATGTCGCGCGCCAGCTGGCAATCGAGCTCTTCAGGGCGATAGTAGCGCAAGAGGGCCGCCTTCTTGGGCTGCAACAAGTCCGGGTTGGCCGCTGCGAACTCCGACCACGGTCGATCGCGGCCGGTGCGCTCGAGGCCCTGGTTGACGAGAACGATATACGCACAGGTGATGGTCTCGTGATAGAGGCCGGGAACACCGTAGTGAGCGGTGAGTTGCCGCAAACCATCGGTGACCATCGACAACACGTCGGCGAGGGGTTTTTTCCGCAAATAGAGCCAGGCCAGGCGCACATGCGTCTCGTGGCTGAACTCTTCCTGCGGAAGTGTGCAGCGCTCGAACGCCGCCATCAACTCCAGTTCGGTCATGCCTGCTCGTTCAGCCGATGACTATCCTCGGCAGTGAGATCGAGGCCATAGATCCCCTTGAGCGCTGCGATGCGCTCCAGCGATTCTTGACCGAATGGACTCTTGCCCTCGAAGGCATGCAGCACGATTCCCTCCAGCAAATCGCCCAGCGATATCTCGTGATACTCGGCGACCCCCTTCAGCACCTTGAGGAGTCGCTTTTCCATACGCACGCCGGTCTGGACGCGCTCGACAACTCTGTTCGGATGAGGTTTTTGTTCGGCCATGTACTTAGATACCATGGTACATAGGTAACAACAAGGAATTCTATCCAGGTTTACAGGTAAAGGATACCTCTCAGCCGACCGAAGGCCGGCCGAGAGGTTGTACAGTCGTTAATTATTTTTTATTTTTAATTAGTTGTTTATTTCAGGACCCGGTCGAGTCAGGTCCGGGGCAATGGCATTACCGAGTATGGGCCGAACCGAGCCGGCAAACGAACAACATCGATTGAGCCGTTTGGGGTAGGGGGGGGCACATCGTACAGTGAGATGGTGAGCCATCAGATGCAGCCGGAGACCTACGAGCTGCGCCCAGTTGCCGGCGTTGCTGACGAGGTCGACGGCATGGATTTCGAAGCGCTCTATCGCCGGTATTCGCCGTATGTGGCCAAGATCGGCCATCGTCTTCTGGGCCGGGACGGTGAAGTCGACGACCTGGTCCAGGACGTGTTCCTGGCCGCTCATCGCGGGCTGCGCAATCTTCGCAAGCCCGAGGCCGTCAAGGGGTGGCTGGCCACGGTCGCGGTGCGATTCGCCCGCCGGCGCCTGCGCTCGCGCAAGGTACGCGCAGCGCTTTCTCTCGACGCATCGCCGGACTATGGGGATGTTGTCGGCCCTTCGGCGAGCCCCGAGCAGCGTGCCCAGGTCGCGCGTGTCTACCGAGTACTCGATCGAATACCCGTCAATCAGCGTATCGCGTGGAGTCTCCGCTATGTCGAGGGAGAGACTCTGGAACGCGTCGCCGAGCTATGCGAATGCAGCCTTGCCACAGCCAAGCGCCGGATCAAGGCGGCGCAGGATATCATCAAGATGGAGGTGTCTCATGCATGACATGACTCCGCAGCTCGAGCAGGCACTCTCGCACGTGGGAGTGGCATGGGACGTCCCGCGAAGCGAGGCGTCGTGGCGTGGTATGCGCAAAAAACGCGTGCGACGAGCGGTTGCTCGAACAACCGCAGCGACCGCGGCAACCGCCGTTGTGGTCGTCTGCCTCTACGCCATCTCGGATGGCGAGAAGCGGTCGCCGAACGTCGTGCAGCCGAACCCGCAGCAAAGCGGGCCCAATGGCATCGAGCGCACGCCCGAGCGCAGACTCGAAGCCGAGCCGATCGTCATTGACGACAGCGTTGTCGCCACCCCGAGTGAAAATGCCGAGGTCGCGGTGGTCCACAGATCGCACAAGCGCATCGAGGTCCGGGTCGTTCGCGGCAAGAGCCACTTCAGGGTGAAGAAGAGCAAAAAACGCACCCTTGCAGTCGTGGCGGGGAGCGTGCGGGTGACCGTTTTCGCGAGTGAATTCTCGGTCGCCCAAAACGACAACAAAACCGACGTATGGACTCACAGCGGCAGCGTACGAGTGGCGTGGAGAGGACAGACCTACGAGCTGATCGAAGGTGAGCATCGGCGATTTGCCGCTTCAGCCACAGAGCCCTCCCCGGGCAACCCCGACCGGGTCGATGCAGACCGGGCCGATGTGCAACGCGGAGACAGTGTAGATGGCAAGGGAACGGTCGAGGAACGCGAAGTCAAGATGAGCGTCGGCGATGGCGTACGCCGTAGGACCGGCAACAATGTCCGGGACGAGCTCGGTTCGCGGCTCACCGGTTCCAATTGGCGTGAGCTGGCAAACGCTGGCGATTTTGCGACTGCTTACCAGGCGCTGCGCGACCATGGGCGAACGCCGAGCCGGGTCCGAGATCTCATGCTGGCGGCTGATGTGTATCGCATGAGCGATCATCCACGCGACGCGGTCGCGATGTTTACCCGGGTCATCGACGAATTTCCCGACGACCCGCGTGCCGCCCTGGCCGCGTTCACACTGGGCCGGGTGTTGCTCGACGATCTCGGACAACCACAGCGCGCAGCCCGAGCATTCGCCCAGGCCCGCACGTTCGCCCCACGCGGGCCGCTCGCCGAAGACGCACTCGCCCGCGAAGTCGAGGCCTGGTCCAAGGCCGGTCGTACCGATAAAGCGCGCGACCGCGCCGGACGATATCTGCAAACCTACCCCGATGGTCATCGTATCCGCGCTGTGAAACAATATGGCGGATTGTGACGTTCACACGCCGTTTGGGCCTTTTTCTGACCGCTCTGACGATCGTTTTCTCTGTCGATACCAGCCGCGGGTATGGCGAGCCGCTCGGGGTCGCTTTGAGTATCGATCCGTGCATCACCACCGACGCCGAAAAGGTGCGCCGCCTTTTACTCATCGAGTTGGGCACATCGATGCCGCAAAATCCCCCGCAACCCGGGACTGCGGTGACCACAGTGGAGCTCACCTGTGCCGGCACGCTGATCGAGATCCGCGTCCACGACCCGGTGACGGGAAAATCACTCATTCGCCGCATTTCTCCGGGCAACCGCGAAGGGCGAGAGCGGCTCTTGGCCCTGGCGGCGATGGAACTCGTGGTGGCCAGCTGGATCGAACTCGAGGCCACACCGCAATCGGTGGCGCCCGCGGCCGATACAGTCGTGGATATCAAGGCCCGAAAGTCGGCTCGACAATTGCTGCGCCGGCGTCTGCCATCACGGAGCCGTCCGCCGTCGCCGAGCTGGGACTCCGTGGCCATTTTGCTGGGCGATGCGGTGTGGACCGGCGACCTTCACGCCGGCGTGGGAGTCCGTGTGATTCGCGACAGCAGTGGAGTCATCGGCTGGGCAGCCGATGTGATCGCCCAGTCCTCGTCCGAGACGGTCACCCTCGGCAGGGTGACCACCAATTCGATTGCCGGTTCGGCAACTGTGCATGTTCTGCACCGAATGGGCAAACTGCGCCTGCGCGGCGGCGTCGGCGCGAGGATCGGCGCAGTATCCATGACCGGTAAGCCCAATTCACCGATGATGGCGACAGGTGGGCAGATCACCGGCTTCACCTCTAGCCCAGTGCTGCGCCTCGATGCCCAGTACCGCGCGATTCACGGTTTCGTCATCGCGCTTGCAGCCGAGTTCGGTGTTCATCTGCTGGCCACGCGCGGCCTGGTCGATGGAACCAAGCAGAGCGTACTGGCCGGACCATGGCTGGGCGGTCAGATTGGAATAGGCTGGACATGGTAAGTACACGTACGTCTTTACTGTTGGTTTTTCTGGCTGGCTGTGTGTCGGCGGAAGGGGATGTGCTCAGGTCGCGCGACAATGGCAATGGCGATGGCAACGGCAACGGCAATGGCGATGGCAACGGCAACGGCAACGTCGATGGGGGCAGCCGCGACAGTGGCTCGGCAGGCGATAATTGCGAGTTGCTGCCGTGCCCCGATCAGACCATCGGAATGGCCACGGTGTGCGGTCGCGTCATCGATCTAGAAACCTCCTTGCCGATCACCCAGCCGTCCACTCAGGTCCGTATTTACGAACCCGGGGAACAGATCGATATGGCTACAGCAATTCAGCCGGATGCATGTGGACGGTTTGCCACATCGTTCAGCGGAAAATCGCCCAACCTGGTCGTGCATACCGGTGGGCTCGTTGCCATGGGCGAGTTTCGCCAGGTCATCTCGGTCATCGGAGTTCAGCCCGGACAGGTTACTCGTGTAAACGCTTATGTACTGCGCGCCGCAACTGACCAGGAATGGAGCCGCTCTGCTGGATTGGGCGATAGGGGGTTTGCCCAGCTCGGGGCCTTCTTGGCCATTTTTATCGACGTTGGCGAGCCTCCGGTGGGGCCGTATCAGGGGACCCCCATCGCGGGCGTCACCATGACTGTCACCGGGCCGGCCTCTCCGCCCAGGCAGTATTATTTTGCCGACGGCGAACCACAGCGCCACACTCAAATCGATCCCGATCTCACGGTCACTGCCGCCAGCGGAGCGGGGCTGGTCAGCGATGAGTTGGCTCCAATCGCCTCATATGGGGGCTCACACCCCGATTGCACGTTTTTCGGCCAAAGCCTGGCTGTCATGCTGCCGAGTGCGATACAGGTGCAGGAGATCTTGGGAACCTGCCAATAGCGATCCGCCCGGTGGCATTTTTTTCTGATCCCCGGTGAGCCGGTCTATCAACCCGGCTGCACTACGGAGGGGACAGCGAACGAGTGGAATCCTTGCTGGATCAGGAGATGTCATGTTTCGTACCCTTCTAATTGCACTTGCAACTCTTGCCCTTACATTCACGTCCGGTTGTAGCGACAGCGCAACCGACGGAAACCCACCCAACGACGTCGAATACGAGATGCTGCTGGTCGACACGGACGGCGACGGCAAAGTCGACGCCATCGACGTCAACGGCGACAACGTGCCGGATTTTACCCTGCCCGATTGGAGTGGCTGTGCGGACCTGGTGGTCGATGAAGATGGCGACGGCACGCCCGAAGGGTTGGACCTCGACTGTGACGGTACGATCGACATCGCCCTTTGTGAAGATCCCGTGCTGGACAGCAACGGCGATGGTGTCCCCGACGGGGTCGATTTTAACTGTGATGGAGTTGCCGATGTCATCCTCGATCTACCCGGATGCGTGGCCGAAGCAACCGACAGTGACAACAATGGCACGATCGATGGAATCGAGGTCGATTGCGACGGTCAAGGCCAGATCGATGTCCCGGACCTCCCCTCCACGTGTATGCCCGAAGCCATCGACACCGACAATGACGGCACTAACGATGGCATCGACCTCGATTGCGATGGGCAAGTGGACGTGCAATTCCCCAGTTCGGGTTGCATCCCGACACTGTTGGACGTGGATGGCGATGGCACCATGGATGGACTTGACGTCAACTGCGACGGAGTCATCGATATCGACTTTGTCTGATTTCCCGAATGAATCTACAGCTCCCTTCTACTCCCAACTCCCTCACTCCTACTAAGTACACTCCCTCACTCCTCCTTCTTCCGGTCTGGAAAAGGCGTTTCACGGCCGTGAAGCGTCTTTTTTCGGCCATTCTGTTTCGGCCGGGTTCCGGGAAATCGTACTCAGGCAAGGCCAAGATCGACGGTACATCGTGCAGTCGGGTCGCACTCGGCCCGCAGGCGACCGGCCGAAAATTTTGGAATTTTCTGTCGGTGCCATGCGTATAGGGTGGGATGAACGCAAACAGACGGTTTTTCACCTGGATCGTGGCGCTCATGGCGCCCTCGCTGGCCGTTGTGCTGGCCATCCATCTGGCCGCCAGCACGTGGGAGCGGGTACGGACCAAGCCCGTGACGCGTTCGCTGCGCGTGACTGGCTCGGCCAAACAGCGGATCATCTCGGACCTCATCGAATGGCAGGCCGATATCGCGACCGAGAACGCCGACCGCACTGCGTCGTACCGGACTCTGCACAAGCATGTTGAGGCAGCCACCCAATACTTGCACGAGCAGGGTATCCCGGCAGATGCGGTACGCGTGTCGGCAGTGTCGTCCACCCAGCGCATCGAGACCGAGTACATCACCGTCGGCGATCAGCGTATTCAGCGACGCATCCCGAAGGGCTGGTCGACCCGGCAGAGCATCTCGGTACGGTCTGGCGATATTGCCACTGTAGAACGCGTATCGCGCGAAATCACCCAGCTCCTCGAACGCGGAATTCCGGTATCGTCGGGGGCGCCGCGCTACCACTACACCAAGCTCGGCAAGCTCAAGATCGATATGCTGGCAAGGGCCGCAACCAACGCACGAGAGCGCGCGGCGCGCATCGTGCGAGCGGCCGGCGGCGACGGGCTGGGTAAACTACTCGCCGCCGACATGGGCGTGATCAATGTAAATCCCGCCAATTCCACTGCCACGTCATGGGAGGGCAACAACGACAAGACCTCCTACGAAAAAGACATCATCACGATTACGCATCTCACGTTCGAATTGCCGTAGTCAGCAAGCCCCGGCTATCCCAACTCCATGAGGTCACATTGGAAAGGATACAATGTGACCCCGCCTGTTCAGTCATGGCTGTGGATGTGGATAGAGCCCACTTGCTGAGTCTGGAATTGTTTCAAAAACCATGTTTTCGGGGTCCGACAGAGTATTGAGCCGGCCGTAGATGTCGTAGATCTCGGTCTCCTTTGATGAAGACCACCGCAGCGTACCCAAACCCGCTGGCTAGACGCCTCGGTCGTGACGTTGTCGAGCGATTCATATGCGTTCTTTCCTCAAATTGTGCCGATTCGAGAATCAAAACACTTCGAGAATGGGCACGAGAGGCGTTTTCGACAAACGCGAAAGATTCATAGACAGATGAAAACAATTCACCTATAGGGAGATATGTTCGCCCGGATGCCATCTCCTGCAGCGCTGCGCACCTTTGAGGCTGCCGCTCGTCTCGGAAGTTTCAAGGCAGCGGCGCGAGAGCTCGCGGTCATGCCGTCGGCGGTATCCCACCAGATCCGCGCCTTGGAAGAGCATCTGGAAGTACCGCTCTTTATTCGCCGGACTCGTGCCGTGGAGCTGACCGAGAGCGGGCGAAAGCTGTCCAGGGCGGTGCACCAGGCGTTTCGGCAGATCATGGTGGCGCTGGAGGACGTCTCGGCCGCGGAGACAGTGCTGACTGTCAGCACCACGCCGGCCTTTGCAGCGCTCTGGCTGGTGCCGAGGCTGGGCCGGTTTGAGGAGCGTCATCCCGAGTTCCGGATCCAGCTCGACACCGGCACGGCGCCAACCGATCTCGAACGCGATCGCCGCGTCGACCTCGCGATCCGTTACGGCATCGGACCGTATCCGCGCCTGCATGCGATACCGCTGATCGACGAGTCCTTTGGCGCCTATGCCACGCCCGACTATCTGCGCGGGCTGGCCCGGCCCCAAGACGCTGTGTTGATCGAGACCTCGTGGCAGCAGCCAGGTCTGGAAGACCTGTCGTGGCAGGCCTGGCTGTCCGCAGCAGGGATTCGGGGCGACACGGCGCAGAACCGGCGATATTTCGACGAAGAGCACTACGTGGTGCAGGCAGCGCTGGCCTCCCAGGGATTGGTCCTGGCCAGCTCGATCTTGGTCGACGATCTCGTCCGGCGCGGGTGGCTGGACAGCTACCGGCCAGAGGTCCAGCTGGCCGGCAGGAGATATACGGCGCTGTGTCTCCCCGGCCGCGCCTCGCTGCGCAAAGTGGCGCGTTTTCTCGATTGGCTCCGGGACGAAGCGGCCGGCGATTCCTGATCTCGCGGCGCGCCCGGCCAGCATTCAGCACCGGTCATCTGGCCAACTGTCGCAATGGGGTTATGATGGCCGGGCATGAGCGAACAGGGAAACCCGCGCCGGATTCGAGTCGCTCAGGCGATGCGCGACTTGCTGGCCGAACTGATCGATCGCGAGATCCGCGACCCCCGTGTCCGCGCGGCTGGCTTCGCCAGCATCAACCACGTCGAGCTCAACCGTGACATGAGCGTGGCTCGGGTGTACGTATCGTTTGTGGGCGCCGCCGATCAAAACCCGGCGGTTCGCGATCGAGCCATGGCAGGCCTTCGGTCTGCGGCCGGCTTTCTGCGCGGTCCGGCAGGGCGAGCCCTCAGATTGCGTCGGGCCCCCGAGCTCCGCTTTGTCCTGGATGATTCTCCGGCGTTCAGCCAAAGGATCAGCGATCTGGTCCGCACCGAGGAAGCCTCGCAAGGACAAGGAGAGGGGGAGGCCCCGCAAGGAGAGGGAGATGAAACCGATCGGATAGCCGACCGCCCGGGCGCTCCGCAAGGTAGAAAGGACCGGGATGGCTAGCCCGATGCGAGGAGATGACGACCTCAATGTCCCGGACAGCGATGCAAAACGCGGTGATATCGGCCACTCGGCCGGAGGCCGGCCAGTCTATCGCGGGACAGTCGCCCAGGCCGCCGCGCGACTGGCCAGTGCCGACACCTTGCTGCTCACCTGTCATCGCGGACCCGATGGCGACTCAGTCGGTTCCCTGGTGGCGCTGGCCTCACTGCTGCGGGCACAGGGCAAAAAAGCCACTCTGTACAACCCCGATCCGGTTCCCAGACGCCTCAAATGGCTACCTCTAGCCAAGCGGTTCTCGCGCAAGCTGGGCAAGAAAGCCCGCTACGAGGTCACGGTGATCGTGGATTGCGCCGACGCCAAGCTACTGGGCAGCACGTTCCCGGCACGCGAGGTCACCGGCGATCTCATCGTCCTAGACCATCACAGCAGCGCCAAGCCCTTTGGAGACCTGTATCTGTGCGATCCCGAGGCGGCCAGTGCTGGCGTCCTGATCGCGCGCATCGCCGACCAGCTCGGCTGGCCTATCACCGACGATGCAGCCATCGGACTCTATGTATCCCTGGTGAGCGACACCGGGTCGTTTTCGTACGCTAACAGCAATCCCGAGGCATTTCATCTCGCCGCATCACTGGTCGAAGGTGGGGTCGACCCGTGGACGGTTCACGCCATGCTCAACGAGCGGGCCACGCTGGAACGATACAAGATACTCTGCAAGGCGCTCGAGACCCTCGAACTCAAGCTCGATGGCAAGGTCGCCTTCATGACCATCACCCGCAAGATGGTCAAAGAGGCTGGCGCCACCTGGGACGATACGACCGACCTAGTCAACTACAGCCGCGCGCTCGATGGAGTCGAGTGCGGGGTTTTGTTCACACCGGCCAAATTCGGCGGCGTGCGCGTCTCGATGCGCTCAAAAGGCGCAGTCGATTGTGGCCGTATTTGTGAAGAACAAGGCGGTGGTGGACACCGCGCTGCAGCTGGATGTGTCATCAGAGGCAACATGGCAAAGGCGCGGTCCCGCGTCGAGAGTGCCCTGGCACAGGCTCTCGATATTGAGCAATCGGGCGAGCAGCCACCATCCGAGCCGGGAGCTGACCGAGAGGCACCTGCACAAGCGTCCGGGGCGTTGTCTCAAGACATCTCCAACCCCTCGGAATCCAAGTCAGAACCGAGCGACCCCCAAGCCAGATGAACATGTTGCACGGCGTTTTGGTGATCGATAAACCGGCAGGAATGACCTCCGCTGCAGTTGTCGCCCGGGTCAAGCGCACGCTGCAGGCAAGGCGCGTGGGTCACACCGGGACGCTCGATCCCATGGCCACAGGTGTTCTGCCCGTGTGTGTCGGCGAGGGCACCAAGATCGCCGGATACCTTCTGGCCGAGGACAAAGTGTATCAGGCCGAAATCGAACTCGGAGTGGAGACCGATACGCTCGATGCAGACGGAACCATTGTCGCTCGCAACCCACAGGAGGCCGCTCTGGTAACCCGAGACCTACTCGATCGGGTACTGGCCGAGATGGTCGGTCCAGGCGAACAGATCCCACCCATGCACTCGGCGATCAAGCGCGGCGGAAAACGCCTTTACCAGCTGGCACGGCAGGGCAAGAGTGTGGAGCGCCAACCGCGACCCATTGTAATCCACAGACTTACCCTCGACACATTCACCCCGCCTCGCGTCGGCTTCTCGGTACACTGCTCCAAGGGGACCTATGTGCGCAGCCTGGCGGCCGACATCGGGCGCAGGCTTGGCTGCGGGGCTCACCTCACCTCGCTCCGGCGCACTCGCTCAGCTGATTTCGAACTCGATCAATCATTACAACTCAATGGAATTACTACGAAAACAGCTGCACGCTCAATCATTTCGCCAGCTCGGGCTCTGGCCCATCTGCCCGCGATCACCGTACCCGAAAACCGTGTTGCAGAGGTTGCCTCGGGCAAACTCTTGCCCTGGTCATCAGTTGCCGATACGGCGCCGCCTTCGAGCGATCGGCACGACGTGGTCAAATTGCTCCTTCCCACTGGCGACCTGGTTGCGCTGGCCCGGGTCGAGCCGGACGGACGGCTTCGCTATAGCCGTGTGTTTACTTACGGCTTGACGAAGGCGCGCACATCATCCAATCTCTCCGGCTCTGAAACAAGGGGTCTGCTTTCACACCCAGGTCATCGGAGACAAAAGTGAAAGCACCGCCTAGTCCCGGCCGGGGGGCGGTGCTGGAACCAGGAAAATACCCATGCCCGTATCAACAGCGAGAAAGCGACTGACCATCGACCAGTATCAGTCACACGCTCAGGACACTGGTTCACCAGAGGTTCAGGTCGCGCTTCTCACCCAACGTATCACCCATCTCACCGAGCACCTCAAAGTCCATCACAAAGACCACCACTCTCGACGTGGTCTGCTCAAGATGGTCGGCAAGCGGCGCAGCTTGCTCGACTATCTCAAGCGCAAAGACTTCGACCGCTATCAGACACTCATCAAATCCCTGGGACTGCGCCGCTGACAATTGCGGCGAATCCCACACCTGCGCGCCGCCACAGAGGCGCAACATCATCCGCGCGTCTTCTCGTCACAGCGGAGCGGCCGGGCGGCCGACTATTCGATCGGTCAGCAAGTCGCCTCACTGTTGCTCTGGTGGTAGGGTGCCGGCGACAAAAGGAAGCGAAGACTATGAGTTTCGTCCGCGAATCCGTCACCGTCGGTGACCGAGAAATCACGTTGGAGACCGGCAAGTGGGCCAAGCAGGCCAGTGGCGCCGTCGTTATTCGGCTCGGTGATACCATGATACTGGTCACGGCTGCCGGCTCCAAGGGCCCGCGCGAGGGAATGGACTTCTTGCCGCTCACCTGCGAGTACCAGGAAAAAGCGTATTCCGCCGGAAAGATCCCGGGCAGTTATTTTCGGCGTGAAGGCCGGCCATCGGTCGATGAAGTCCTCGTGTGTCGCCTGATCGACCGCCCGATCCGTCCGCTCTTTCCCAAGGGATGGCGTATCGACACTCAGATTATCGCCAACGTGATCAGTTTCGATGGCGAAAACGCTGCCGACGTGCTGGCCATGACCGGCGGCTCGGCTGCGCTGCACCTATCGGATCTGGTGTGGAATGGACCGATCGTGGGGATTCGAGTCGGCCGCGTCGACGGTCAGCTGATCGCCTACCCCACGCTGGACCAGCGCAAGCAGAGCGACATCGATCTGGTCATGGCGGCCTCCCGCGATGCCATCGTGATGGTCGAGGGCGGCATGAACGAGGTGTCGGAGGCTGCCATCATCGACGCGTTGTTGTTCGGCCACGAGGCCATTCAGCCGCTGATCGACCTGCAGGAAAAGCTGCGCGCTGCGGTGGGCAAACCCAAACGCGAGCACGAGGAGAAGGCCGAGGACGAGGTTCTCGTCGCGGCCGTGCGCGAACTCGCTGTCGGCGGCATCGAGCAGGCGATGACCGTGCGCGAAAAGCACGCGCGATCCCATGCCCTGAGCGAGGTCGAGACCAGCGTCGTCGACAAACTGTGTGCCGAGGGTGCCGAGTACTTCGAACGCGATGCAGAGGTATCCAAGGCGTTTGGCAAGATCAAGAAAGATCACGCCCGTAAAACCACCATCAATGCCAAGAGCCGCATCGATGGCCGCGCTTTCGACGAGATCCGTCCGATCAGCTGTGAAGTGGGTGTATTGCCTGCCGCGCATGGCTCGGCGCTTTTCACTCGCGGTGAGACTCAGGCCTTGGTCACCTCGACCATGGGCACTCGGTACGACGAATTGCGTACGGATACCCTGCTCGGCGACGTGCGCAAGACCTTCTTCTTGCACTACAACTTCCCGCCTTTTTGCACCGGCGAGGTGAAGATGATGCGCGGGACCTCGCGCCGCGAAATCGGTCACGGCAACCTGGCCGAGCGCTCGCTCGCCAGGATGATGCCCGAGCAAGAAGACTTTCCGTACACCGTGCGGGTGGTATCCGAGATCCTCGAGTCCAATGGATCGTCGTCTATGGCCAGCGTGTGCGGCGGCTCGCTTTCCCTGATGGATGCGGGGGTACCGGTCAAGAATGCAGTGGCCGGGATCGCCATGGGCCTGATGATGGAGGACGGCGAATACGCCATCCTGTCGGACATCCTGGGCGACGAGGACCATATGGGCGACATGGACTTCAAGGTCACCGGCACCAAACGCGGCGTATGCGCCCTGCAGATGGACATCAAACTCGAAGGGCTCACCCGCGAAATTCTCGAGCAGGCGCTCGACCAGGCGCGCACAGGGCGCATGCACATCCTCGACAAGATGGCTCAGGCCATCGATGCGCCGCGTGACGAGCTATCGCCCAAGGCGCCGCGCATTGTCACTCACAGCATCAAACCGGACAAGATCCGCGACATTATCGGTCCGGGCGGCAAGACCATTCGCGCCATCGTGGAACAGACCGGGGCGCAGATCGACATCTCGGACGCCGGCGTCGTATCGATCGCATCGACCGACTCGCGCAGCTTGCGCCAGGCCATGGAGATCATTCGCGGTCTCACCATCGAGCCCGAGCTGGGCCAGCTCTATACCGGGATTGTCAAACGAATTGTCGAATTCGGCGCGTTTATCGAGATTCTGCCCGGAATCGACGGTCTCGTGCATATCAGCGAGCTGGCCGACGGCCACGTGAGGCGGGTGACCGACGTTATCGACATGGGCGACGAAGTGGTGGTCAAGGTTCTGAACATCGATCGCGATGGCAAGATCCGCCTCTCCGTCCGGGACGCGCAGAACGCCAACCCGGACGAAGTCAAAAACTTCGTGGCCTGATCGCGCCGGCGAGTTCGCGGCCCATAAACTTCGTGGCCTGGAAAACGCCGTTGCGCGCAAGATTCCGCCCCTGGCGCCGAAAGGCGCTGTTGTTGGACCAGTTCGGCAAGTTCGCGGCGTAGCGAGAGCCGAGTGCGAACGGGTAAAGTATGCCGTCATGGCAGCGTCTACCACCCGGCCGCAAGTACAGATCCACAAGCTCCGCGCCAATGCTGTGTTGCCCCGCTACATGTCCCGATGCGCGGCCGGTCTCGACCTGAGTGCATCGATCGATGAGTCTGTCGTTCTGGCTCCTGGCGAGCGCCGGGCTGTAGGCACCGGTCTTGCCGTGGCAATTCCCGACGGTTACGAAGCGCAGGTGAGACCGCGTTCGGGGCTGGCGCTCGAGACTGGAATCACGGTGCTCAACGCACCTGGCACCATCGACTCGGACTACCGCGGCGAGGTCGTGGTATTGCTGGTCAATCTCGGCACCCGGCCGGTCACCATCGAAGCGGGCCAGCGCATTGCCCAGCTGGTCATTGCTCCGGTCACCCGGACCGATGTGGTCGAGACGACCCAGTTGCCACCGACCGAACGAGGTGCCGGCGGTTTTGGCTCTACAGGACAATGAGTAGCGATTCCGAAGAGCTCACTCCGGGCGCCCTTTTGGCTGGGCGCTACGAGATCCGCGAGTTGCTCGGCAGCGCACCCGCCTGGCAGAGATACCGGGCGCTCGACGGCGACGTCGACCTCGAGGTCGAGCTGTGGCGTTTTCAACCCGAATTATGGCCGGGTTCCCGGGACCGGGAGCGCCTACTCCGAGCCATTGCGGCCATGCGCCGGATCGATCATCCCTATCTTCTCCGCCTGTTCAATACGGGCGAGTCCGGCGGCACTGTATACGCGACTACCCAGCTTTGTCAGGGCGTGGTCTTGCCCCGGGAGCCGGCCGAGTTTCTCCCCTATGCCCGCATCATCGCCGAAGCGCTCGAAGCTGCACATGCCGCCGGCAAAGTGCACAGTCGGCTCGCCCCCTCTGATGTGGTCGACGTCGGCGGGGCGATCAAAGTGCGCGGTGCCGGGTTGTACAGCGATCTCGACCCGACAGCAGCGCGGCGGTATTTTCGCGAAACCAGTCGCTATCTCGCCCCCGAGATCAAAAGCGGCGACCGCGCGACCCCGGCTGCCGATGTCTATTCGCTGGGCGCCATTTTCGCCATCTGTACCGTCGGCAGTGCAGCCATCGATCTGCAGAGTGCCCTCGAGTTCATCAAGGCAAAAAAGCGTTCTTTGCACAGAGTACTGACTCAGGCCCTTTCGGTGGGACTGCACGAACGCCCGCGCTCGCCGGGCGCACTCGTCGAGGCCGCCGCAGATGCGCTCGGCATCGATCGTGTCGCCGGTCGAGCTGCCGACCCTATCGATGGCCAGGCAACCATCAAAAACCCGATACCGCGTCCGGGCCGCGCGACGCAAAAACCTTCCCATCCTCCCGTCCAGCCCCAGGTCGATGAAGAAGCGGCCACCGAGGACTATCTCGAGGCCGAGCCGATCCCGGCCGAGGATGCCGACGAGGCGACCGTCAAAGTGTCCATGAGCGACACTCGCGCACCACCTGACAGTCCGCCGCAGTCGATCGCTTCAGCTCCCTGGCTTCACCAGGGGTTTGGCGAATCGTCTCCGGGTGCTGCCGGGGCGGGCAAGCGGGCAGCCGAGACGGCGACCAACCAGCCTCACAGCGGTGCTGACGATGCCCTACAAACCGCAAAATTGTCGACCACGGCTCCGGGCACGGCGACCGGCAAGATGCGGATGCACGGTCAGGCGAGAGGCGCGGCCGACATGGCCGATCCGCCATTGCGCGACACG
Source organism: Pseudomonadota bacterium (assembly GCA_022360315.1). Lineage (GTDB taxonomy): Bacteria > Myxococcota_A > Polyangia > Haliangiales > Haliangiaceae > JAKSDA01. Next base: position 10,874 of record JAKSDA010000161.1, on the reverse strand, counting down.
GTGGTGGACAAACGAGGTCATCCCGCCGGGCTGGAACCGCCGCCGGTCCGGCCCAATATCCCGTCGCTCACTGAGATCGAGCCGATTGGGCCCGAACCGGGCGGCTCGATCCATCGACGCCGGGCGCCCCGGGATCCCGCGGCCGATGCCCCGGTGGTGGCACCTTCGCACGGCAGCTCGGCGGCCAGGTCGTCGTCCCGGGCCAGCCGACACCGTGGGCGCGAGATCGGCACCCACGAGGACATACCGACCTCGTTGAAGAGCCCCAGTGCACCTCATTCTGCGGCCGTGCTACCGCCGTACTCGGACGATCGAATGGCCGGCCGCGCGGCCGCTCCGCTCGGTCAGAACTTGGCTTCGCATTCCCTGCCGGGACATCCGGGCGATCCGATCGATGTCGAAGAAGACATGCTGCCGACCGAGCTCGACTATCCCGCCATCCCTGGCTCGGCCCGGGGCGACCTGCAGCATTCATCGCGCGAGGTCCCTTCGGTCGTGGCTCATTCCCACACCGGTCATCAGGGCCATCGGCCGGCACCTGGTCAAGTGCCCGCGCCAGCCGATTCCATGTCCGAACAGGCAGCCGAATACCCGGTATTGCGCACACCAAAGCGCGGGACAAGGCACGAGGCGCCGGCGGCATCGGCGCCGGCCGAGCGCGCTGTCGACCGGACTGCCGACCGGGCGGTCGAGCACGCCGGTGGCCGGCCCATCGATCACATACCTGGCCGCCTGGACATGAGATCGCAGATGCACCCGAGCGGGCAGAAATCTCACCCGCGCAGCGCCCGAGCGGCCGAGCCAGGCCACCATGCTGTCCCGATCCGGCCGGTATCGCGCGGCAGCCGGCGCAGCGTCTTTGTCGCCACGATCATCCTCGCAGCACTCGCCGGCGTGGCAATCGCCGCATTTTTGGCTACCACACTTTGGTAGGGCAACTCGCTTATCGGCTTCGATCGCCAAAACTCTCCGGCGGCAGAACCGAGATGTGGCTCAGCGTGGGTCGGTGCCACTATAAGGCGTACTCACTGGTTGGATCACACGACTCAACACCTTGAAATCAAATGGTTCCCCAATACCACTGGACATGTTCAGACATACAGGGAACAATGCATACCATGGGTTCCACAGCAACAGCTGAGCTCGGAAGAAGTACAGCTCCCCTCAGTCAGAACGACGCAGAGGAGCTATCGCGCCGTCTGCACGAAGCAAAGCGCGGGGAAGATCTGATCAGCTAAGACCGTTCATGCAATGATGGCGGATGTGTGTGGTGGGAATGATCCAGCGGAAAAGCAAGGCTAGGAGGGAAGTCCGCCGGGCTTCCATCTCGTGGCAAAAACATCGGCTAGACGCTCCCGACGCAGGCGAAGCGGCGCTTCGCGCTGCGTTTCGCCGGCTGCTCGATGTGCCTCATAGTGGCGTTGTGATGTCGATATGATCCGCGGCTCAGCATATGCAGTGGAGTAAACCTCTGTGGCCAGCGAGCTCACAACCTGCTTTCGGTGTCGGGCCGAGCTACCCGTAGAGGCCAAGTTCTGCATGAAATGCGGTGCAGCTCAGCGCGTCGCGGATGCGACTGTCACCGATCCCGAGGCAGCGACACGCACCGGGGGAATGCCGTCTCGGCTTCTCCGGCCGGGGACACGGATCGGTTCGGTATACGAGATCGAAGACCTCGTCGGCGAAGGCGGGATGGCTGCGGTCTACCGGGCCAATGACCATGCCCGCGGTCGCACAGTGGCGATCAAGATCCTGCACACCAGTCTGATGGGTGACGCCGGTATCCGGCGCCGCTTCGCCCGCGAGGCCAAGATCATGACCGAGTGGCGACACCCCAATGTGGTCAGTGCCTACGACTTCATCAGCCATGACGACCTGTGCGCGCTGGTCATGGAATACGTCGAGGGCCCCACCCTCAACAAATACCTCGATAAGTGGGGCGGCCCTCTGCCTCTGGCCGATATTCGCCTGATCTTCGACGGCGTACTCGACGCCATGGCCCACGCCCATGACCTCGGCATCGTCCACCGCGATCTCAAACCACAAAATATACTGCTCCGTCCCACCGACGCCGGTCTCACCGCCAAAGTCGTCGACTTCGGCATCACCAAGGTCCTGGAAGGCACTACGTATACGGTCACCGGAGCCATCCTGGGAACCTGCCGCTACATGTCACCCGAGCAGGTGATGAGTCCGGCAACCATCGACCAGCGCTCCGATATCTATTCGCTGGCAATCACTCTGTATCACTCCCTGACCGGCTGCTGCCCGTTCGAGAGTAGCAACCAGTACGCTCTCATGATGGCCCACGTCAACACGAAGCCCCCTGCGCCGTCTCAGTACAGAAACGACATCCCCGCTGAACTCGAGTCCCTGGTACTCGACGCAATGGCCAAAAATCCATCCCAACGACCAGCCTCGTGTCGCGCGTTTCGACGCCGACTCGACCAAGCCCTGGTCGGCTTCGAGTACCAGCCCAGCACGCCGCCCGAGCAACGCGATCCCATCCTCACCGATCCAGATGGCACTGAAATGGTCCTGATCCCGGCCGGCGTATTTCAGATGAGTCCAAACCGGCGCAGCGTGTACCTCGACGACTATTACATCGCACGCCATCCGGTCACCAACCGGCAGTTCCAGCGTTTTCTCGATGTCACCGGATACCGGCCCAGCGATGCCGAGGCCAGACGTTTTCTCAGCCACTGGCGGAGCAACCGCTGCCCCGATCGCATCGCCGATCACCCGGTCGTGTTCGTCTCCTGGCAAGATGCGCACGCCTATTGTCGCTGGGCCGGGCGCCGACTGCCCACCGAGGCCGAGTGGGAGAAAGCCGCACGCGGCACAGATGGCCGCAAATACCCGTGGGGCAAGTCCGAGCCCTCGGCCGACCAAGCCAACTTCGGCCGCATGCACAAAAGCACTGTACCGGTCGATCACTGCCCGGCCGGGGTATCGCCGTACGGTATCCACGGCATGGCCGGTAATGTCGGCCAGTGGTGCGACGATGCCGATGACCCCAAATACTACCTTCAAGGCCCGGAGCGCAATCCGCGCAACACCGCCGAACTCGGCGAGCGTCGCGTGGTCCGCGGCGGCGGCTGGATATACGATGCGCGCGCGCTCAGAACCTATGCCCGACAGAGTTTCCAATCGACCTATCGCATCGGCTCGGTCGGCTTTCGATGCGCCCTGTGACCGAGGACGAGTGACAATGTCTGATCGAATGCCGGAGGAGCCCAGCGCAGAGCGGGATACGAGCACGGTGCAAAACCCGAGCAAAGGGCAGGATCCGACCGCAACCCTGGACGCGATCGTTCCCGAGTCGGTGCGCCGAGTATGTGCCGGTCTCCAGCAAGCCGGCTATCAGGCCTACGCGGTCGGCGGCGCTGTGCGTGATGCTATGCTGGGCCGCGCCCCCGGTGACTGGGATGTCGCGACCAGTGCAGAACCAGAAAAGGTGATGGCGACCTTCAAAAAAACCATCCCCACCGGCATAAAACACGGCACAGTGACGGTGCTGATCAAAGGTCGAAACGATGCGACCAGAGGCACAGCCACCGGCGCAAAACCACCGCTCTTTGCAATCGAGGTCACCGCGTTTCGCGGCGAAGGCGCCTACTCGGACGGACGGCGTCCAGACTCGGTGCATTTTGGTGTGCCGCTGCGTGAGGATCTCGCCCGCCGCGACTTTGTCATGAATGCCATGGCCTACGATCCAGTGGCCCGGGTCCTGGCCGATCCGTTCGGCGGGGCCGCGGACATCGCACACAGTCGGGTTCGCGCGGTCGGCGATGCCCGCACTCGTTTTGCCGAGGACGGTCTGCGAGTAATGCGTGCGGTGCGTTTCGCCGCGGTCCTCGAGTTCGAGCTCGATCCGGCCACCGAGGCGGCAATTGCACCAGCCCTGCCGGTTTTGGCCCGAGTATCGCGCGAGCGCGTGCGCGATGAACTGTTCAAGCTACTCGCCGCCGAGCAGCCGTCGCGCGGTCTCGCCATCGCGCGACGGACAGGCATCCTGGCCTCGATCCTGCCCGAGCTCGGCTTTCCCGCAGCGCAGCAGTCTCCACCCAGTCGCCAGTACAACGAAGACGAGAGATGGCGCCTGGTCGCTCGCCGGATCGATGCGGCCCATCGAGTGCCCGTCCGTCTGGCCGCGTTGCTGCTCGACCGCGCAGACGAGCTGCCTCCGGCCGCCGAGGCCGATAGCCCGCTGCGCCGGCTCAGGCTGAGCAATGCCGAGATCGAGCGGATCGATCGGCTGATCCGCCTCGGTTCTCGCTGGCGCCAACCGATCAGCGATGCCGAGTTGCGCAAGACCCTGGGCGGACTGGGACGCCGATATATCGACGATCTCATCACTCTGTGGAGTGCCGAAAAAATCGCCCGCGCGGCGCCGAACAGTGCCTCGCACCACGGCGATCGATCGGCCGGGCATCCCGGCCAGCAATGCGGGGCAGAGGACGCGCGTATCGCCCCACTCATCGAACGCGTACGCACTATCGTGGCAAGGGGAGACGCACTAAACGCGAGCGAGCTGGCGATTTCTGGCGGCGATCTACTCGGCATGTTGCGCATCCAGCCGGGCCCCATCGTGGGCCGAATTCTGGCCGCATTACTCGACCGGGTCCTCGCCGAACCCAGCTGCAACACCCGCGAAGAACTGGCCCGCCTGGCCCGCGAGATCCATGCTGCAGGTCCGGGCACCGCGCATCGTGCCAGCCAGCCGTCCCGGGTGCCCCCGGCCGGTCGGCCCGGCCGAGATCAGGAGTGAGCTTAAGCCCTGCGCAACACGATACGGGTGATCTCGGCCGGCGCCAGTACGCGCAGCGGCGGTCCCCAGTAGCCAGTGCCCCGGCTGACGTAGAGCTGGGTATCGCCGTGGCGAGACAATCCGGCCAGGAGGCCGCCCTGTTGCACACTGGCCAGATAGTGCCACGGCCAGATCTGGCCACCGTGCGTGTGCCCCGACAACTGCAGCCCCACTCCGTACTTGATCGCCTCCTTGACCTGACGCGGTTGATGAGCCAGCAGCACCAGCTCGCGCGTCCGATCGCGACCGGCCAATGCCCTGGCTAGGTCGGCGCCATGGCCCGGCCGGCGCCGCGCGCTGTGATCGTCGATGCCGGCCAGATCGAAACTGTCACTTCCGTATCCGATGCTGACTCGCTCGTTGCGCAGGGTGCGAACGCCCAGGGTATCGAGATGGGCGATCCACTCATCAGCGCCAGAATAGTACTCGTGATTGCCGGTAACAAAGAACACCCCATGGGGTGCATCCAGCCCAGCGAGGGGAGCAGCTGCGCCGCGCAAATGCCTGACGCGACCGTCGACCAGGTCTCCGGTGATGACGATCAGGTCAGCGCAGATCTCGTTGACCCGATCGACCATGTCCTGGATGAAGTCCCGACCGATGGTGTTGCCAATGTGTACGTCGCTGATCTGGGTGATCGTGAACCCGTCGAGGCGCACCGGCAGTCGGGCGAGTTCGACAGCCACATCGACCCGCCGGGGTCGTACGGCGCGCCCAGCTCGGGCTCGGGTCGGCGACGCAGTGCGCGTGCTGCGCCCTGCCACCGCGCGGTGAACAGATGCGCGTGGCTCCGAATTGTCCGGTGCCTCGGGTCGAGCTGTGGCGGCGCGGGCGCTGCGCCGAGCCAGTCGAGCGATATCGAGTAGGGCAAACGTCGTGATCATGAAATGCGATTCCCGTGCACAGGGCCGCGGCCAGGCCACAGTCGTAATGGCCGGCCGCCACCAGTTGAAGCCACCACTGGAAGACACAATATCGATCAGCTCAGATAGCGCACTCCGGTGTGCTTTTCGGCGACGTCCCACAGTCGTCGACTCATCTCGGTATCGCGCGCTCGTGCAGCGATTTTGGCCGCCGTCGGATAGCCGCGTATTTCGTAGATTCCATGCGGGCCAATGTACTCACCGCCTCGAGCACGCGGCTCGGTGGCTGCAAACAGAGTGGGCAATGCACCCTGGTCAGCACTCATGCCCAACAGCGACATGGCCCACATGAGCGCTCGATTGTGCCGCTGGAGATCGGTCTTGGTGCCGCCCGGATGCGCAGCAAGCGAGCTCACTTGAAAGCCGCGCGCATGGAGACGCTGCTGAAGCTCGAGTGCAAACATCAGACAGGCCAGCTTGCTCTGCTGGTATTCGCGCCAGGGCTTGTAGTGCCTGGCGCCCCAAAAGCTGTCGAAATCGATACGACCGCCTCGGTGGGCCAGGCTGCTCAGCGTGACAACCCGAGAATCATCGGTCCGCGCCAGCACGTCGAGAAGCAATCCGGTCAACGCAAAGTGGCCGAGAAAATTCACCCCTATCTGTAACTCGAAACCGTCAGCAGTCTTCGACTGCGGAGGAATCATCACCCCGGCGTTGTTGACGAGTAGATCGAGACGGCCATTGTCGACTCCGCTGCCATTGGCCTCGAACGAGTCGGCAAATGCACGCACCGACTCGAGACTGGCCAGATCGATTATGGCCAGCTCAACCGATCCCGCCGGCTGCTCAGCGGCAACTCGCGCAACGGCCGCCTCGCCGCGCTCGCGATTCCGACACGCCATGATCACCCGAGCCCCCTTCATGGCCAGGGCCCTCGCAGCCGCATAGCCAATGCCCGCATTCGCCCCGGTGACAATCGCTGTCCGGCCAGATTGCTCGGGAATGTTGTCGAATGTCCATCTCATCGAAATGTCCTTATCCAGTGTAGATGCTTGATTTTTCAGCAAAGAAGACTTACACTGCACAGTGTAGTTTCGCTGGTGGGCAGGTCAAGGCCAAATTACACTGCACAGTGTAGTTTTTCTTTGTGGTTCCATTTGATGTCTGAAGAACGCCAGAGTCCGAAGCGCCGCGCCATTCTCGACGCGGCCACGGCTGCATTTCGCGACGAGGGGTACGAGGCCACGAGCATGGATCGGATTGCCGAGTGGGCCGGGGTTTCGAAGCGCACGATCTACAACCACTTTGGCAGCAAGGAGGTATTGTTCCGGGCGGTGGTCGACCAGCTCATTGTCCACACCAAGTCGCTCAAGTGCGTCGACTGGGATGCCGAGCGCTCCCTTGAAGATCAACTAGCTGACTTTGTTCGCGCCAAGCTGGTGGTGGCCACGGATCCAGCCTGGTCGGGTTTGCTTCGGGTTGTGCTCGGTGTGTTTATCCACAACCCTGCGCTGGTCGGCGAGACCACGCTGCGCACGGCTCACGGCGAAGACTCTCTGGTTCGCTGGCTGGAGGCCGCCCACGCTGCGGGCCGCATGAAGGTCGATGTTCCGAGCCTTGCCGGCACGATTTTTTGGGCCATGGTGACTGGTGCACTTTTCTGGCCTCGAGTTTTTGGTTTGCCGATGACCGAAGCCGAGACCGAGCTGATCACGGCCGAGCTCATCGAAACGTTTCTCAGTCGTTATCGCGCCTGAGAACCGGGGAACGATCCGACCCCAGGTGTGGCGAGGGGGGATTGCAGAAATAAAACACCTATTCTCGAATATGTAGTTACCAGTATATGCATTCTCGGCAGCGCGCATCAGTTTGTGGGCCGAGCCACCGCGAGGAGTCGGGCTGCGGCTCGCAGGCCCAGCTGCGCTGCCTCGCAGTAGATCTGCTGAAAAGCGGCCCAATTGTCCTGGCTATCGGGTTGGCGTAGCGCTGAGCCGACCATCCAGGTAACCGAACGATCGCTCGATCCACGGCAGGTTCGGCATGGTAGGTTCAACGACGCGAGGCAGGTCTGCCGCATGCTCTCGCGAATGGAGAATCCCATGAAGAAGACTCACTATCTGTTGCCCACGATGCTCGTGATACTGCTCGCCTGGTCGGCTCCGGCGCTGGCTGGCCAAAAGGCTGGCATCACCATGCCGGATACCATCAAGGTGGCGGGCAAGACCCTGGTCCTGAACGGCCTGGGTTTGCGCGAGGCCACCATCTTTAACGTCGATGTCTATGTTGCCGGGCTCTATGTGGAGAGCAAATCCAAAAACGGCGATGCCATTGCAGCCTCTCGTGGAGTCAAGCGCATGCATCTCAAGTTCAAGCGCGACGTGGATCAGGACGATATGGCCGAGGCGTGGAATACCGGCTTCAAGAAGGTCGCCAAAAAGGACTGGAACGCGCTGAAAGACCGGGTGGCTACCCTTCGCAAGTGGATGGAGGACATCCACAAGGGAAAATCTCTGATCCTCACGTACGTGCCGGACAAAGGAGTCAAGGTGGAAATCAACGGCAAGGTCAAGGGCGTGATTGCGGGAGATGATTTTGCCAGGGCCCTGTTTTCGATCTGGATCGGCCGCAATAGCCCGTATGGCTCGATGCGCTCGGGTCTGCTCGGCGCCAAATGAAATGCACAGCGCCGCGCAGCACCTTGACCTGCAGGATGGGCATCCGGACCCTCGAGAAATAAACCGGTGACGTCGATGTCGCGGCTCTGAATGGCAATGGTTTGACCAGACCGGGCCGGGCCTTCGCTTGCCGGCCCGATCACGGTCCTGTCCATGGGTCCCGCGGCAAGCTGGAAACGCCAATAAAACAGCTGAGATGGCCGCGACCCAAATGTCGCCAGAGCGCCGTTTTGAACCATGCGGGCGAGCGATCGTATCGGGAATGGGACATCCTCGACTCGGTGAGGGTAACAGCGGCCCAAAGATGAGAACCCCCCGGCGAGACGAAACCGAATCAGTCTGAGAAATGCCGCGCCCAGTGGTCCTACCCAGGTTGTACTGGCCCTCTATCAAGTGATCGCACGCGGGGTAGCGCCAGGCCAGCTCGGCGCGGTAAATCTGGGTCATGCTCGATCGGATCTGGTTACCATCCTCTCATCCGTTCTACCTGGCAGAGCAATCCAGCTCAGTGGGCGACCTTTTTCTGCGCCGCGTCGACCGAGATGGCCACCGGGTGGCCTATTACCGGCGCAGCCCCGAGCGATGGATCGGACACACCTGGCGCGAGTTTTACGATGAGGCGGCATGCGTGGCGAACTTTCTCCTGCAAAACGGCGTCGAATCCGGCGACAAGATGTGCATCATGGGTGCGACCCGGCCGGATTGGTGTCGCGCCGATATTGGCGGCCAGCTGGTCGGCGCGGTCACGCTGGGTGCCTATCCGACAATCACTACCCAGCAGCTGGCCTATATCCTCGATCACTCCGACAGCGTGGTTGCCTTTGTCGAGGGCGCGACCGAGGTCCACAAGATCATGGCGATACGCGACTCGCTGCCCAGGTTGCGGTCGGTGTGCGTGTGGGATACCGACGGCCTCGACAAGGAGCTAGCGGCCCACGAGTGGCTGGTCGATGTTGCCGAGCTCGCCGGCCACCCCGCTTCGCGCGACGAGATCAACCAACGGGTGCAATCGATCGATCCGGCGAGCACAGCGATCATCGTGTATACCAGCGGCACGACCGGACCGCCCAAGGGAGCGATGATCAGCCACAAGAATATCCTCGCCGCGCTGACCGCATACCAGAGCATTGTATCGGTAGACCAGGACGACGTCACCTTTAGCTTTCTGCCCATGGCCCACGCGGCCGAACGCATGGCCGGCTTTTACGCGCGTATCAACGGCGGTGTTACGACCAGTTTCGCGACCAGTATTCCCAAGGTCCTGGAGGAGCTCCGGGAGGTCAAGCCCCATTTCTTCGGCAGTGTGCCGCGTATTTTTGAAAAGGCGTACGGCCGGATCATGAGCCAGGTCCACACCGCGCCACCGTCCAAGCAGCGATTGTTTCGCTGGGCCGAAAAGGTGGGTCGAGATGTGGTGAGGCGCTGGCAACGCAATCAGCCGATACCGCTGGCCACCCGGGTTCAGTATCAGCTCGCCGATCGTCTGATCTTCAAGAAGATCCGCCAGATATTTGGCGGTCGAGTTCGCTGGTTCATCACCGGTGCTGCCCCGATTGCCGAGGAAATTCTGGAGTTTTTCTGGGCCGCGGGATTTCCTATCTTCGAGGTCTACGGCATGACCGAGGCAACCGCGATCACGCACTACAACCGACCCGGTCGGGTACGCCTCGGTTCGGTAGGGCATGCCCTATCCTGTCTCGAGGAACGAATCGGCGACGACGGCGAGGTCCTTGTGCGCGGCCCAGTGGTATTCCAGGGCTATTACAAGGATCCCGAGGCAACTGCTGCGACTATCGATCAGGACGGCTGGTTGCATACCGGCGACATTGGCGAGATCGATCGGGCGGGTTATCTCTACATACGCGACCGCAAAAAGCACGTCATCATCACTGCGGGCGGCAAGAACCTGTCTCCGGCCAACATCGAAAACGAGATCAGAGCGGCCGATTCCCTGATCAGCCAGGCCCACGCCCACGGCGATAAGCGGCCGTATCTCACCGCATTGGTCACCATTGGGGCGAGCGAGGCGGTCGAGTACGCGCGCGATCGCGGCCTGATCAATCCGGGCGAGGCGGACCGCATCCTGAGTGCTCTGGCCCAAAATCCCCTCGCTCGTCCCGACGGATTGAGCGAGGTCATCAGGTCGGTCATCGGCGACAGCGAGCTGCGCACGCGCATCGTCGCAGCAGTCCGGCGCGCCAATCAACAACTCGCCCGGGTGGAAACCATCAAGAAGATCCACCTTCTCGACCGCGAATTCAGCATCGAGGAAAACGAGATGACCCCGACATTCAAGGTCAAGCGCAAAGCTGTCGAGCAGAAATTTGCCGACATCTTCGACCAGCTCTACAGCGATGAATCCTTCGGCCTGGTCATTTAGTACCGCGACCCGCAAGTAAGTGCCCAGTAGGGTCGGTCCAGCGCGTCGAGGGCAAGGCGCGAAGAGGGAGCATAGTGGGCCTACGTGACCGATGAGCAACACAGCCATCGGCGGGCTGGTCGGCCGTAATGGGTACTTACTTGCGG
>JAKSDA010000245.1 GCA_022360315.1 Pseudomonadota bacterium | reverse complement strand
CGGCGCGTGTTCGTGGACCACATCGAGGTGATCCGGCAGGATTGACATGGCCACCCCGTTTACATTCGCCCTGGGCACTCGGCAGGGGCGTATCCAACCGACGGAGTTCGCTCCCGCGGACGGCGATTTTGCGTTCGTGCTGGGCAGCGATCAGCCCGGCGAGGTGTTCGAGTTCGACGTCGGCGACTCGGTCGAGGTGCAGCAGATGATCGATGTGACCGCGGCGAATTTTGTGCGCGTGGTGCTTCGCATGCGCAACGCCGCAGAGATTCCCGCCGGGCGCAACTGGGAAGTCTCCGTTGTGGTAGATGGCACCAAGCAAGCGCGCATGGCCCTTGCGCGCGGGCGGACCCGCACCCGGACGGATCTCGCCGCCAACGTCTCCAAGCTGACCGGTATCCACACCATCGGGTTCCGACTGGAACTCATCGCGGAGTAGCCATGGCATCCACCGAGCTCCCAGGCGTTTTTCTCGACCAGGTCACGCTGGACTTGACGACCGAGACGCCGGTGCTCATCAACCGGGATCCCGAGCCCGGCGAAGTGGAGGTCCCCGTTGATACGCAGATCGCTCTCGAACTCGTCGATGTGGCCACTGACGGCATCGACCGCGCTGCGACCCAGGCGTTTCTTGGCGGCGTGCTGGCCTTCGACGGTGGGGCCAGTCCCGAGTTCCAGCCGGGCTTTGACGGCCCCGGCAGTGGTGTCGTCGAGACCATCGACACCCTGCGCATCACACTCGATCCGACGGCGAACTTCCCCAGCCTAGCCCGTATCGAGGTCCGCGTGGTCACGCAGACGAACGCGCCGCAACCGCTGGATACAACCTATGACTTCCACATTCAAGATCTGACGGCGCCCATCCTTCTGGAGGCCCTGGCCATCTCCGCGACCGTGGTGCGGTTACGCTTCGATGAATCCATGCGCCAGCTCGGTGACGGCGATCCAGCCGACGCGCTGCGCCCCAGTAACTACGCATTCATCGCCGAGACCTATCCCGCGGTCCCCGTGGTCCCGGTTGCTGTGACCACTGCGGGCGCCGATGCGATGGACGTCACCCTGGACATCGAGCTTAGCCAGGGGGCCTCGTATCAGGTGACCGTGTCCAACGTCGCCGATCGCGTTGGCAACCCGATCGGCCCATCCGGCAACCGCGCCGTGTTCACGGGATTCATTCCACCGAATCGGCCGGCAACGCGCGATTTTGTGCTCATCAACCTGTTGCCCCAGGTCAATCGCGATCGCGACACCACTGGCGATCTGGAGCGCTTCCTGAGCATTGTGCAAGACGTCTTTGACCTTCTCCTCGCGGACATCGATCGCTTCCCCGACATCTTTGACCCCGACCGAGCACCGGAGCGGTTTGTCGATGCCATGCTGTGCGATCTCGGCAATCCGTTTGCGTTCGACCTCACGCTGATTCAGAAGCGCCGTCTGGCAACCCTGCTCGTCGAGCTCTATCGGCAGGTGGG
>JAKSDA010000458.1 GCA_022360315.1 Pseudomonadota bacterium | reverse complement strand
GTCTTCTTCGGCCTGATGCTCCACTATCCTACCCGAATCATTTCGGAGCGAAGCTCCGAGGGGTCCGGGGACGAGTCCCCGGCGGGGTCCAGGGGCAGAGCCCCTGGGAACCTGTTTGGTTCCGGCTTGTCCGGGTTAGGTGGTAAGAATCATTTTCGTAGGATTGCATATTGATCCAGCACACGTTGTTCATAGCTCGGGCGCGAGGGCTTTTGAGCAATTCATGAAATAATTTCTTTCGATCACCTTTTGCATTCCTGTGTCTCTATTTTTGCCCCTAATGGGTCCCCCTTCAGGGACGTTTGGTGACGTTCGTGCCGATGGGATCAAGGACATTCAAAGAAATCGACACGGTATGGATCAGGGGGGCTGTTGCACGCCATTACGTATGAGTTGCGCAGGAACTGTTGCCATTAGAGGACACCTTGGCGCTGACGCTGTGCCGGGGTTTGGCTCAGAGCTCGATGAATTCGCGTATGACTGCGTGCGATCGAGTGCCACCGGCGAAGAATACCCGACTCGAGGAATAACCCCATACCGCGGCATAGCCGGATATCTCCGCGCTTACTGGGGTCCAGCCCCGGCCGTCATAATGGAGGATCACATCGCCAGCGACGTATACGTCCTGGGCATTGTACCCCCATATGGCGCGCAGTTCGCCCAGCAGCGATGCGTCCGAGATGGCAAGGCTGCTGCCGTCATGGTGCCAGATAAGTCCCTCCTGGGCGACGATGAAGATATTGTCGGGACCGCTGCCCCATATGCCCGAGAGCGTGATACCCAAGCTGGGCTGACTGGTCGAGGACCATCGCTTGCCATTGTAGTGAAGGATAGTGTTCTCGGCGCCCACCGCAAATACATGATCGGGGCCACTGCCCCAGATGGCGAAGAGGTCTTGGGTTGTCGGCGAGCTGACTTCTGACCACGCAGTGCCATCGTAGTGCACAATGACGCCGCCCAGGCCGACCGCGATGACGTCGTTGGCCGTGCTCCCCCATACCGCAGATAGTGGCACGGTTGTCGGTGAATGCATGATCACCCAGTCGTCTCCGCCGTAGTGAATGATCGTGCCGTTGTCGCCAACTGCAAAGACGTTGGCACAGTCGATTCCCCATATGCCGTGCAGATCGGCCGCGGTCGGCGACGTCATCCTGCTCCATTGGTCGGTTGTTTCATCGTGAGATAAAATCAAGCCATCGTCACCCACGGCCAGGAGATTTGGGCCGCTATTGCCCGACCCGCTGTCTCCCCACATAGCCAGAATGGTGCCAGAGAAATCGACATCGATCGGGTCGCTGAACTGGTACCCGTGTGAACTCCATACCTGTCCGCGCTGGCTCGAAGTTTGGGGATCGGTCACACCGGCGGCCAGTATTGCGCCCGATTGATCGGCCCACAGGGCGTAGGTCTCGCCGTGTTCGGCGAGTTGGTCGACTCGGCGCCAGCGCATACCACCGTAGTGATATAGCTGGCTGTCCAGCCCGACAGCGACGATGCGCTGGGCTCCGTAGCCCACCACTGCGAGCAGGGTCTGTGTCGTCGGCGCGGGCATGACAGTCCACGTGCTGCCGTTGTAGTGAAGGATGGTGCCACTGTCCCCGACTGCAAACACATCATCCTTGCTGCTGCCCCACACCGCTCTCAGTGTGGCCGTGGTCGCCGAGGCGTGCGCCGACCAGGACCCGTCGTAGTGTAGGATGGTGCCATCTTGACCCACGGCGAAGATGTCATCGGCAGCGCTTCCCCACACCGCATGGAGATCGAGCGAGGTCGGCGATACTGCGCTACTCCAGTCACCGTCCACGCCGTCGTAGTGAACAATGGTGCCACCCGCGCCGACTGCGACGATCGCATCGCTACTGGCGCCCCATATCCCGTACAGGTTCTGGTCGGTCGGAGGCTGCATCGCAGTCCAGCTTTTCTCTGCGTTGCCGTCGTGGTGCAAAATCGCGCCGCTCACCCCGACCGCGAAGATGTCATCGGCAGAACTACCCCACAACGCAGTCACCGGGATGGATACGCCGGATTTCATCCGGGACCACAACGAACCGTCATAGCGCACGATCAGCCCGTTGTCGCCGGCTGCGATGATATTGTCCTGTGCGCTGGACCATACAGTCCTTATCGGCGTCGTGGTCGACCGGAGCGTGAAGAGCTCGTTCCAGCCAAACTGGGCGCAGTCGGACGTATCGAGCCCTTGGCAGCCGTCTCTGCAGTGCAGGCGCCCCACATCGAAGCCAAAGCCCAGACACGAAAGTCCCTCTACCACGGTCACACCGTCGCACAGCTCGTCAACATCTAGCTGGTTGTCTCCGCAATTGAGTGTGCAATCCACCGCGCAGTACCCGCTGTTATCGGAGTTCCTCGCCCCGCCACACTCGGCCGGGCTGTGCAGAGTCTGCCCCTCGGTACCGCAGTCGCACTCTTCGTCGCCGTCGACAAAACCGTCACCGCAGCGCTCTTCTGACTGCACCTTGACGCATGAGTCGGACCGAGACGAGCAGCGGTAGCCGACCGGGCAGACAAGGCCCGCATTGCACTCGGCGAACGGTTCGCTGACGCACGAGGTGTGAGCGAATATCGCCAAGGCCGCAAGGGCGACCGAGGCGGTCGCCATCGACAGTGCAACGAAAGGCGCTGCGACAACCGGAGTGGCAGAGGAATGCCTGCGCAGTTTGCGCACGGCCCGAAGGGCAAAGGTGACGAGGTGCTTCATCGGTGGGTTCCAGTCTCGAGGTTGCAGTTCCTTAATGGCGACTCGACTGTGACGCAGCCGCGATTCAGTAGTGCAGGGTTCCGGCGAGCCCCGTCATTGCAGGTGTGGCAATCGGTACCAGTGACACGCGGCCGGCGCGGGTCGCTGTCATTTCGAAGTGATGATGACGATTGATGAGAATCAACGCCGCACCGCTCAGAAGCGCACTCGCACCGACAGCGAGGGCGCCAAAACCGATGCGTTGACGCCACTTGACACCGTTCCACCGGCTGGACAGCGCTGCGGCAGAATCGCCGGTGCAGCCGGACGACGAGCATTGCTGTGACGCGTCGTTCTGCAGGGTGCGATTGGCCGAACGCGCATTCCAGTACGCCACAGCGCCGGCAGTGGTCAGAGCCGCACCGACGCTGGCCACGGTCCAGGGCAGCCAGGTCCGAAACGGGCGTTTGCTGACAAATCTGATGTGTCTGGTATCGCCCGGATCGAGGTCGAGGGTGACGGATTTGCTCCGGTGACCGTCTTTCTCGGCGAGCAGACGGTGGGAGCCGGGCACGACCATGGTCACCTCGCCCTCATCGGGCCGTATTTGGCGGTGGTCGACGAACAAGATCAGGCCCGGCATCGACGAGGTGATGCGCAGTTCGGCCAGCTGAGCGCGCAGCGCCTTTTTGAGATCGAGCATGCGACGGTGATTGAGCTGGCGCGAGTCGTCGTCGTTGCCCAGCGCCTCGGGGCCGCCACCGAGCGCCTGCTGCACGCTGTGGTAGGCGTCGAGAGTCTGGCCCAGGGCAGCCTGCGCCAGGCCGAGATTAAAATAGATGCCGGGGTGATTCCAGTGGCGTAGGGCTTGCCGGTAGTTCTCGATGGCACGGCTGAATTGAAAATCGCCCAGCAGCCGATTGCCCTTTGCAAAGAACATGCGGGCTTTGGCGCGGTTCTCGTCGGCCGTCGGGCTCTGTCCCCGGTCGCTCAGCGCCCTCGATACCGAGATCTGAGCAGACGCCGATTCATGCGGCAGGCCCGCGGTAAACGCCGCGGTCAACAAGACCGCAGCGGCGGCCTGCAGTAGCGTTTTTGTCGTCTGGTCCATCATGGCATATCCCTTGATCATCTAGTTGCCGGGCTGCTTGCTGGCTCCTTGATCAGAGCGCTTGCCCGATCGCCCGGTCGAGGGCGGCGGCCAGTCGGGCAATTTGGTCAGGGCGCGACCGCCGAGTTCTTTTTCGAGGGCGCTGATTTTTCGCTCGAGTGTCTCTTTGTCCCGCTGCAAGCGTTGCTTTTCCTGGCCTGACAGTCTCGCGGCCCGCTCCTTGGCCTGTTGCTCTGCATCGCGTGCCCGCTCGGCTTCGTCGCGCGCCGCCGCTGCGGCGCGCGCCAGCTTCTCGGCCGCTTGCCTGGCATCCTCGGCTCGATGCCTGGCTTCTCCGGCGCTGTGCAGGGCCCGGTTCAGCTCCTGGTTGGCCTCGGTAAGCGCCTGTTCGCGTTGCTCGAGCATGGCCTTGCTGGCGCGCAGCTCGGTTTCGCGCTGTTCGACCTCCCGATAGGCCTGTTCGGCGTCCTGGTGGGCACGCCGGGCCTGTCCGGCCTCGCGTACGGCCAACACGCTCAGCACGGCCATGACGACCGCGACCAGAATGATCGCCTCGACCAGCAGGCGTCGATGGCTGCGTTTCCGCCTGGCCCGTCGCGCGCTCGAGTCGATCATTGCGGTCATGGAGCGGTCCAGGTCGTCCGGGTACTTATCGCGCACCCGCAGTGCATAGCCGAGTTGCTCGCCCTTGAGCAGGGTTCCGTAGGTTTGCCACTGCTCGGCCCAGCCCTCGAGTTCATGCAATTCGGCCAGCTTTTCGCGGTCTTCCTGCAGCCAGGTGCGCAGTGTATTCCATTTGCGGATCAGCGCCTCGTGGGCGACTTCCAGGGTTGCCGAGCCGTTTTCGTCGCCGCCCACCAGCAGGCGTGCATCGACCAGGATATCGAGCACGCGGTCGAATGCCGCTCGTTCCGATGGGTCGGACGGACGCAATTGAGCGACTGTCGCGCGGCGTCGAGTATCCAGGCCGACCTGGTCGTCGATGCCGACCAGCCGGACCAGGAGGCGCCGGGCCTGCTTTTTTTGCTCGGAGTCGAAACTCTCGATCAGCCCGTCGGCCCGCTTTTGCAGTGCCCCGGTCACGCCGCCCAGCTCGCGATAGGCGTCCGCGGTCAACATTCGCCCGGTGCGCCGCTGCCACAAAAGGTCGAGGGTATACTGGAGCAGGGGCAGGGCACCTGGCTCTGCTCCGATGTCGTCGAGCATGGCGTTGGCCAGACCCGGCTCCAATTCGAGCCCGACGAGCTGTGCTGGCTCTTCGATGGCAGCACGCAACTGGTCGGGGCCCATCTGCGCCACAAAGACCCGATGGGCCTCGTCGTAGGCCACCTGATCGAGACGGATGCCGCTGTCATCGACCACGATGTCGCCGCACGCGCCCAGAAAATCGACACGGATCGTGATGATGCAGTGAATCGAGGTCTGTTCGCGGCAAAGTGACCACAGCCGGCGCACCAATGCCTGGCGCTGCGCCGGGTCCTCGACCGCGGTAAACAGCTCTTCGAACTGGTCGAGGACGAGGAGAAATCGGCTCGACGGGTTGCGCCGGCCAGCCAGCGCGCGGTCCAGCGCGGCCATGGGGGCCCGGCCGATCCGCGTGATCGCCACTTCCCAGCCCGTATTCGAGCTCCGGTCGAGTTCGGCCAGTCCGCGGCGCAGTAGCTCGATTCCCTGCTCCATGAGGTCGTTGGTCGGCCGATCCGCGAGACGGGCGAGGGCGCGGGATACCAGGTCGACATCGGCCCGACTGTCGGTATTGGCGCGGCCGGGACCGGCGAAGTCGCCCTGGTCCCGGTCATCGAGTCCGGCATTGTCATCGTCGGCGAGAGTGCGATCGTCATCCCCACTGCACGCACCGGTCAGGGCAGGAGTTGCACCGGCCATGATGACCGAGGACTTGCCGGTGCCAGAGGCGCCGGCGACGACCAGGAGTCGCGGCTTGCCCGCATCGATCAGAGCCTGCAGATCGGCCAGGATCTCGTTTTGCTCGGCGTTGCGGCCGAAGAAAAAGCGAGAATGCGAGGCGTCGAACGGCAACAGGCCGCGATAGGGACGAAAGACGATCGGGCGATTGTCGTCCCCGTCCTCGGGCCGGGCATAGAGCTGCACGCTGGCCCAGTCCAGGGTGGTGGCGTCGTGGAGCAGACGTTTGCGCCCTGCGACGAACGCCTGCTCGACCGACCTGGGACCGGCCAGGAGTGCGGTGTAAAATCCCCTGGTAAAGCGCATCGAGCCCCGCACCGAGAGCGGAAAACGCGAAGCCACCACGGTCTGGATGCCGGCCGTGTGGAGATTTTGCGCGATGCTGCCCAGGTGATTGCCCAGCTGGCCCATGTTGCCGCTGTCGCAGGCGCACAAAACCACCAGCCGGAGGTGGTCGGCGTGCTGCGCCAGGAGCTGGCGCAGCCGTCCGGCGTCGATCATTATGCTCCGTTGCGAGCGCGAATCGGCAACGCCGGACTGCACAGTCGAGCGCCGCGCGCACGTGGATTTGACTGCGCCGGGCCCGGTATCTCCGTTCCAGGCCAGGCCAAAGGACTGGCCCCGCGCTACCCCGTGGCACAGAATGTGGAGCACCGACACCGGTCGATTTTGCTCGCCCGCTCCGTTCAGAGCGGCTTCGAGTCGCCCGGGCGAGAGGTCGGGCAGTGCGTCTCGATCGGGATCGAACGAGAAGATTCCCCTGGCGGCTGCATTGTGCAATGCGCGCAGATGCTGGACGGCCGGAACCGCGCCTCCTGCGTCCGACCAGGCCAACAGGATACGGCCGCCCTCTGCGCGCGGCTCGGCAGCCGCGGCGGTCCGAGTTTCAGGCCACGCATATCGGATCAGGACGCCCGGCAGCTCGCCGATGTGCTGTCCACTTGCGCGCAGGGTCAAGAGCTCCCAGGGCAGCGCGTACAGTTCTGCTGCTGCCGAGCGTACCGTAATGTGGACGGGTTGGCCGTGCTCTACAGCGCGTGAGATGGTCTGCGCCAGGCTGGCAAAATCCGCCGGTGCCACGAACCGATGCAGTCGTTCGCCGACCCGCTGAACCAGTGCGGGATCGCATCCAGGCAACCGTATTGTCTCGAGATCGTCGAGTAGATCATCGGTCCATTTGAGCGTGGAGGTGCGGAAGCCACCCCCTTCGGTGCGCAGCAAGTACTCTTCGGCACCGAAGTCGAACGCGTAGGGGTCGTCGGCGCGGTTACAGCGCGCGAACTCGAGGAGGATCGGGAGGATTCGCTTGCCTCGTGCGATTGCCACCCACGATCAATCGCACGCTACAAGCTAAGCTGAATCGCTGCGGACCGTGCTGGCCCGGGCTGTGTTGGCCTGGTGCTGCTTGGCCGCGGCCAGTGCGGCTTCGACCATGCGGCGTTGCTCGTCGGGATGCTGCCAGCGCTCCTGCGCTTCGGCGGGCAGAAGGTCGATAGGATCGAAGTACATGAAATAGTCGGGCTTGACTGCGGGCGCTGTATAGACACTGATACCGGTATCGCAGTCGTAGTGATCGTAGGAGTGAATGGCCCGCTTGCCGCCGCCACCCAGTGTATCGACGACAAACGTAGGCGTGTTGAACCCGGCGGTGATGCCGCGGACGTTTTTTTCGATATCGAGACCGGTTTGAAGTGTGGTGCGCAGGTCCTCCACGCCCTTGACCAGATCGTGCATGTACACGTAGTAGGGATGGACGTTGCAGTAGCCGAGGCGTTTGACCAAAAGCTGCATGGTCTCGATGTGGTCGTTGACCTTGCGCTGCAAAACCGACTGGTTGCGCACCGTGATACCGCGCTCGAAGAGCGCGTCCATGGCTCGTTTGGTGATGGCCGTGATCTCGCTCGGATGGTTAAAATGAGTGTGCAATGCGACTTCTTTGTGCAGCTTGCGGCCGAGTTCTACCACCGACGTGAGCGCATCGAGCCACTCGGTATCGGACAAGATCTTCTGCGGCATGACCGCCGGCCCCTTGGTGGCGAAGCGGATGCGCCGAATGTTGTCGAGGCGGAGTAGACTCTGTCCGATCAGCTCGATCTGGCGGGCTTTGAGCTGATACGTGTCACCGCCCGAGACGACGATATCCTCGAGTTCGGGCCGCTCGGAAATATACCGAAAGACTGTGTCCCAGCGTTCTTCCCGAGCCTTGAGCGAGATTTTCTCGATCGCGTCGGTATTGATTCCGACCGCGTAGCTGCGGGTACAGAACCGGCAGTACACCGGACAGGTGTCGAGAACCAAAAACAGAGCTTTGTCCTTATATCGATGGGTCAGCCCCGGCACCGGGGCATCGGCTTGCTCGGCCAGCGAGTCGAACTTGAGTTTGGGATGATCGGGCAAGAGTCGCGAGCCGATCGGGATGAACTGCAACCGCAAGGGGTCGTTGTAGGGGTTTTCCCAGTTGATCAAGCTGAGCAGGTAAGGCGACACTCGAACGCTCATCGGTGAGTGGCGAAATCCCTCGGCCACATCCTGGTAAAAATCCTGAGGTACGATTGCCTGCAGTGCAGCGAGCAGTTTGGCCGGCTTGGTGATCGAATTGCGCGCCTGCCACTGATGATCGAGAAATTGCTCCTCGGATACGTCGCGATAGGCCGGAATCTTGTGCCAAAACGGTCCGTCGAGAAGTTGTTTGTAAGCCTGGGTAGAGGGGTCTACCGGCGGTTTGAGATGAATGAGATCGCTCTTCGCGTCCTTTTTGCCAATGGCCGTGAGTTCAGATTGTTCCACCTTGCTCTCCTCGGTCGGAGTTCTCAGAAACCACTTTTGTCAACAATCGCTTCGTCAACAACCACGTTGTCGAGGCGAAGCAAGACCGCCGTCGCCTGGAGCACCGCTGTGAATGACCACTGTGGGCCCCTCCCGCAACATCGAGAGCTCCGCCCTGTCTCCGAAGCTCTCGATCAAGCTGGGACGTCAGGCATGTGGGGAACATTGCCGAAGAACCACATTCTGTGTAATTTTTTATTACGAACCGGGCACGTTGTCAAAGATCTGCCACGACGCAGTGCAGGGAGAGGGAGCGATCAGCTGATTGAGGTTCGGTAAGGTGCTGTCGACACGCTGGAGAGAACGTATGCCATGTGGAGACTGGTGTCTCCGCATCGAGCACTGATCGGACGGAGATTCTACTCATGGGAAGTGGCACGGAGGTTGCTCAGTAGTTCATCTAGACCGAGACTGCAAAGCGCTGGGAGCTCATGTGGAGCCAAATCATGTCTGAAACGCGATTTCCTCTATGCTCGCGATCTGTGCACGTGACGCTTGCATTGTCTGTTGTTGCGGCGTCAGGCCTGGGAGGTTGCGTATTCGAGGGTAATGGTGCTGCTCTCGATTCCATCACCATTGGTGTCGGCGCCGAGGCCAAGGCCGACTCGGGCGCCATCCGGCTCAACGTCCACCAAAAACAACAGTTGGGCTTGAGGTTGACCTATGACGATGGCTTCGAAGAACTGGCCCCCAGTCTCGACGAAGTGACCTGGTCGACCGACGATGACAGCATCGCCAGGTTTGAACACCACGGCAAGCTCTTGGGTGAGCGCAGGGGTACGACGGGTATCACAGCGAAGTTTCGCGATTTGACCGCCTCGATCGACGTCGAGGTCATGGGAGTGCCGCAGTCGCTGCGGGTCAGGGCCGATAGAGGCGACGTCGCCACCGGCCTATCTCTGCTGTTTGCCGCAGAGCTCCAGTACAAACACGGCGAGACAATCGATGTTACCGACTCGGTAGAGTGGTCCAGCAGTGCCGTGGAGGTGGCGACCATCGATCAAAACGGCGTCGCCACCGGAGTGGCTGTGGGCAACACGGTGATCCGGGCCAACGGCTACGAGCTCACTGGTGACAAGAACCTCCAGGTCAGACCAGCGGTTGTGTTGTCGATCGAAGTGTCGCCTCAGACCGTCGAACTACAGGTGCAGCAACTCGCCAATATCACCGCGATCGGCACCTTCTCAGATGGCAACGTCGTGGACATAACCAGCAGTGCGAACTGGGAATCATCGAATAGCGCGGTGGTCAGGACCAGGTCGAAGGGCGAGATCGAGGCCCTTGCGCCCGGTCAGGCGACTATTTCTGCCAAGAAAGACAACGTCCAGGCTCTGGTCGCTGTCACGGTGGTTGCGGCGAACTGAGTAGTGAGCGCTGGATCATGGTCAAGATGATATTGAGTGCCAGTGTCCTTTTGCTACTGGCAGCGACTGGCATTGCCACGGCTGACAAGGGCAAGGCAGCAAGGCACCGCGAGCGGGGAGTCGAGCTCTACCAGAGCGGGCGATACCGCCTGGCGGCCGACCAGTTCATGGCTGCGTATGAGAACGATCCCCAGCTGGACACCCTGTTCGCGTGGGCGCAATCCGAGCGCAAGGCCGGGGATTGCACCATGGCCTTGCGGCTTTATCGTCACTATCTGGACAAGAAACCGAGTCCTGTCGACGCGCGCGCGGCGCGCGTTGGCATCGATCGGTGCGAGCGGGTGGCCAGCCGGTCGATCGAGAAATCCAGGAAAGCGAGCGGTGCTGTTGCATCGCAGTCTGCTGCTGCCCGGGTATCCCGATCGGACGCCGGGTCGCCGGCCCCTACCGAGGCTGGCTTTATGGTTTCGCCACCTGCGCCGGCGGAATCGATTTCAGCGCCGGCCAGCGAAGAAAATGCCGCCGATGAGGCGAACCTAGCCGGCAGCGCTGGTGGGCGAGGTGAAATCACCGCCGCGGCAGTGTCGTCCGACCGGCCGGTGCGGTGGTTTCACGACTGGCGTGGGGCGCTCATGGTCGGTGGTGGAACGGTGATATTCACCGCCGGACTGGGCGTTTATCTGTCCGGTTCGTCGCAGCTCGACGGACTCGAAGATGCGACTCACGACGTCCGTACCAAGGCCGAGAGCACTGCTCGGCGCCGCCGTGTGACCGGCGCCATCACCGGACTGGTCGGAGTCGCAGCCATCACTCTCGGCGTGCTGCGCTATCGCCGACTGTACAAGAGCTCGCGCAAGGACTCGCTGGCCATCCAGCCCTATGCATCGTCGGACTCGGCCGGCGTTGTG
The DNA here is from genome assembly GCA_022360315.1 of Pseudomonadota bacterium. Classification (GTDB taxonomy): domain Bacteria; phylum Myxococcota_A; class Polyangia; order Haliangiales; family Haliangiaceae; genus JAKSDA01. The sequence goes on along the minus strand of JAKSDA010000458.1, from coordinate 14,497 downwards.
ATCGGCGGCCGTTTTTGATCGACTACAGTCCGAGCACCCGCTTGATCTTGCCCTCGATAAGACTGTACTCCTCGTATTTGGGATAGCGATCGAGGATGGTCTGCCACTGTGCAATCGCCTCTTCGTGGCGGCCCAGCGCGGTCAGAGCGGTATAGAAGGCGAACTTCTCCGCGGCACGAGCATAGGGGTAGACCAACTCTGTCGATATCGTCCTGGCGATGGCTTTCTTGAAACTGGCCTCACATTGCTATTCTGCAAATGTATAATCACATCCAAAAACGAATGAGCAGGAGCGTGATATGCGTCGAGCTGCTCGCCATTGAAGCTAATCGATAGCTTGTCGCCAAAGGTGACTTGACTGACCGCCGGGCTGTAGCGACCGTTCTCCTGCAGAAGAACAGTCGCTCCTCTATCCGAGTAGAACGCATTCGCCCCGCTGTGGTCAGCATCGCCATGCGTGTTGAGCCAGGCGTTTGCTGTACTCGGTCGAGTCGCCGCCAAGTCGTCGCCACACGCTCATCGTCAGGCCCACGGCAAAGCTCGCTCCCTGCTGCAAGGCGCCATTGTGGACACCAGCACAGATGGGTCCATTCGGGCGGTGGTGGGATTGTGTCAGGGCCACATGACAGGGACGTCAGTGGTCGGTCATTCAGGATAACCTCGCAAGCCGGGTCGGGCGACCCGTTGCTGGTGGAGGTCACTTCGGTTATCCTACCCTTGTTTCAGCCAGTGCGGTGGTGACAATACCGCAGGAGGATACTGCTGATGTCCGATAACCCCGCAAATCGATCGGGACTCCTGTTTCTCTGTGTGGCCAACTCATCGCGAAGCCAGATGGCCGAAGGTCTGGCCCGCACTATGGCGCCAGAAGGCGTGCAGGTCCACAGTGCCGGTTCCGAGCCGACCCGGGTCAATCCGTTTGCTGTCCGGGCCATGGAAGAAATCGGTATTGACATCACATCTCATCAGTCGACATCGGTCGACGATGTCGACAGTGCGCAGATCGCCACGGTGATCACACTCTGCGCCGAAGAAGTCTGCCCGGTCTTTCCCCACCCGGTGCACAAGCTACACTGGCCATTCACCGATCCAGCTGCAGTCACCGGTTCCGATGAAGACAAGCTGGCATCCTTCCGCGCAGTCCGAGATCAGATAAAGAGCAAACTCGAGGAGTATTTCGCGACGTAGACCGAGCCGGCGCGGCACTTCCGATCCGCAGCTACTCCGGGCGCTTTGCCCGCTGTGCTTCGAGCTGGCGGACAATGTCGCGCGCATCCGGATTGTGCGGATCCAGCTCGAGAGCGCGCTGAATACGCTCGAGAGCGCGCTCCCTGCGGCCGGCACGCAAGTCGACCAGACCGGCCAGCGCCCACACATCCGCTCGCCCGGGAGCAAGGCCGAGCGCTCGATCAATATGTGCCTCGGCCCGCGCATCGTCGCCCGTGCGCAGAGAAAAACGCGCGGCATTGACCAGAGCACCCACCCGGACTGGATCGCGCGCGAGCGCTCGCTCGGTGTAGGCCAGCGCGTTCTTCCAATCGCGCTGTCGCGACGCCACAACTCCGCGGTTGACCCAGGCAGATGCATGCCCGGGACGCGTATCGATGGCCGACGTAAATAAAATATCTGCCAGTTCGAGATCTTGATGTCCATATGCGATGCGGCCCAGCGCAGTGAGAGCACTGGCGTGGACCCGGCGGGCAGTGCGATCGTGTTCGCCCGACAAGATCGCATCGAGCCGTCGCGCCGCTGCGCTCGTGGTGGAGCGCCGGGGCCTGGCCGTCTCGGCGCCTCCGGCCGCGCCGCTGGTATTGTCGATGGCGAGCACGCGCGACAGCGGGGCACCGGCCACAAGGCGAGTACCGGCCGGAATGCTGTCGCGACCGATCTCCCACGTGATGGGCCGGCCCGTGGCCAGCATCCAGGCGATCGGCCGGCTCGCATCAAATCCGGCCACCGGGCTGCCGCTGCGGGCGAGCATCGCCAGGGTTCGCTCGGTATCGGCCATGTGCTGGCGCACGATCACTGCAACGTCGGGCCGCGCGTTCTCGGCCGCGGTCACAAAGATCAGAAGCGCTGCAGTCGAGTCATTCTGGACCAGTGCGATACCATGTGGGGGGGTCACCTCCAGCGCCGCCTCGGCCCATACCCGTGGCCCGTCACTGGTCGCAGCAGGCCAGATCTCGGGCAGCGCGACCAGTGCCGTGGGCAAGGCCAGAATCAAAACCGCCACCCCGCCTGCAAACGGACCGACCCGGCCGAGCACACGGGAAAACCACGCCACACCAACCCCGGCGCCCAGACATGTGACCAGAGCCAGAATCATCGTATTCTGCAAGTCCTCGAGGCCCATTGGGTTGAGCCATATCGAGTAGATCGAGTCTGCTGCGGCCAGCCAAACAAGCGTCGCCCCCAGCCACCGCTGACCGCGCCGGCGAAACAGCCAGATCGCCCCGCCGAGCGCAGCCAAAAGCACAAATGGACTCATATTTTCCGATACTACTGTGGCAAATACCGCTGCGTTATGCGCCACCACAGCCGGCGACGTCGACCGCATCTGGTCCGAATACGCCCGGCGAATACGCCCGGCAGAGATATGATCGAGCAATCGTTCCGCCTGATCGGGATGACCCCAGTCCACCGCCCCGACCCGGTCGGTCGCCGAACGCACGGGCAAATAGAGCAATAGAGCGGCCAGGGTGGTCACACACAGAAGCGGCGCCAGCAGTGGCCAGCGAGCGCCGCGGCGCAAACGCAGGACCAACAGCGCCACGATCGGTGGCCCGAGCATCGCATAGGTGACGTGCATGGCCAGGCCCAGTCCGGCCAACACGGCCAGGGCCAGTCCCCAGCGGGCACCGCCGCCGCGGCCGACCCGATCGAGCAAGACTAGCGATCCGGCCACCAGCGCCGCGGTCGGCGCGTATACCTCGATCACCGTGGCCTGGCGCAAAAATACCAGCGACATCGCCAGCGTGGCAGCCGCAGCAGTGCTGCCCACCAGTGCGCATATATCGTCGCGACAACTCGTCTTCACCAGCCGTGCTGTTAACAGGACTGCCAGGGCTGCGCAGGCGGCGCTGAATAGTTCGATGCGAAAGCCGAGCTCACCGATCGGCAAAAGCGCGGCGGTCCGGGCCAGAATGCAGTACAGGGGAAAGCCGGTTGGATGGGGCGAGCCGAGGCCGAGCGCTGCTGCAGCGAGTTCGCCCGAATCCAGCCAATAGAGCCCCGGAGGAGCCGCGAGTGCGTACAGGCAAAACACTGCTGCAGCCACGCCTCGGGGCAGCCATGCTCGTGCGACGTCCACCGGATTCACCAGCCTATCGTACACGCCCGACGGCTCGTACGCGCAGTGCAGCAAGGCGAGATCGCCGCCCCCTACACTCGCTGTGCTCCTGCGGTGAGGGGGATTCCACATGATCCGGGCGAGTCCTGTTCAATCCCGGCGATCTCTGTGACATTGGCCGGGCGCAGAGGCCGGTCGAACATTGCCGACATTGCACAGCCTCGCTTTGCTCCGACCCCACCACGGCGGGCAAGGGAGACAAGAATCATGCGAATCCATCGATCACTTTTCTTCCCACCATCTTTTCTTCCCACCATCTTTTTTCCCACCATCTTTTTTCCCACTATCTTTTTTCTCATCAAGGTCCTTCGTGGTCGCAGCCAGCACACTGCTACTCGCCAATCTCTCGGCGTGCGGCGACAACTACGCAGTGCCGAAACCAAATCCCACCATCGAACTGCGAATTCTCGAGACCACCGACATCCATGTGTACATTTCCGACTACGATTACTACCGCGACAGCGATAGCATCACGGTTGGGCTGGCCCGCACAGCGTCTCTCATTCGCGACGCGCGCAACGAGGTCCCCAACAGCGTTTTAGTCGACAATGGAGACCTCATCCAGGGCAACCCACTGGGCGATTATATGAATGAACGCGGTCTCGCCCCTGGTGATGTTCATCCGGTATACAAGGCGATGAACCTGCTCGATTACGACGTGGGAAACATCGGCAACCACGAGTTCAACTACGGTCTCGACTTTCTGCGCGAGACCCTGGGCGGCGCCGCATTTCCCCATGTTTCGGCCAATGTATTTTACGACGACAAGGACGCTGACGACTCGAACGACGTTCCCTATTTCAACCAATACATCATTAAAGACAAACAATTCGTCGACACCAATGGAAACCGACACGCATTCAAAATTGGATATATAGGATTTGTCCCGCCTCAGATCATGACCTGGGATCGAGCCAATCTCGTCGACAAAGTGATCGCCAAGGACATGGTGGATGTGGCTCTCGATACTGTGCCGCTCATGGAGACGCAAGGCGTCGATCTGATCGTTGCCATTCCCCATTCCGGCCTCCACACCAGTGCAAAGGATGAACTCGAAGAGGATGCCGCCTATTATCTGGCTGGCGTGAGCGGCATTGACGTGATCACATTTGGCCATTCCCATCGTGTCTTTCCCGGTCCCGATTACCAGGGGCTGGCCGGAGTAGATATCGAAAAAGGCACTGTCCGGGGCGTTCCCGCAGTCATGGCCGGGTTTTGGGGCAGTCACCTCGGGATTGTCGATTTGACCCTCCAGTTGATCGACGACGAGTGGACAGTGATCGATTCTCGTTCCCAAGCCCGGCCGATCGCCGAGCGCAAGGACAATCAAACCGTGGCCATTGTCGACGCCGAAACCGCCATTCGAGACGCTATCGGCGCGGAGCACCAGGCCACACTGCAGTGGATCAACCAGCCGCTCGGCGAGATCAGCGCACCCATAAACAGCTTTTTTGCCCTGGTCCAGGATGATCCATCGATTCAGATCGTCACCGAGTCACAGCGCCTATATGTCGAGAATTTGATCCAGGGTGGCGATCTGGACGGCATCCCCGTGCTATCGGCAGGGGCGCCATTCAAGGCCGGCTACGGCAGTACCGAAAACTACACCGACATACCGAAGGGTGTGGTTTCCATGCGCAACATGGCAGACCTCTACCTCTATCCGAATACGCTCCAGGTTGTCCGGATCAACGGCCGGCAGGTGCGCAACTGGCTCGAACGCTCGGCTGGAGCCTTTAACCAGATCGATCCCAACTCGGATGCAGAACAGCCACTTCTCAACCCAGATTTTCCGTCCTACAACTTCGACGTCATCGACGGTGTCGACTATGACATAGACATCACCCAGCCGTCCCGATACGACAGTGACGGCAACCTGCTCAATGCCAACGTCAACCGCATCAAAAACCTGAGGTACAACGACCAGCCGGTGACCGACGAGCAGATTTTTCTGGTCGCGACCAACAACTATCGAGCTGGCGGCGCGGCAGCTTTCCCGAGCTCGGACCCGACAAGATCGTCATCGAGGCACCAGACGCGAATCGGCAGATCCTCGCCGATTTTGTTGCCGGTCAGGATACTGTTAATCCCACTGCCGACGATAACTGGCGTATCGCCCCCATCGACACCACTGTGACGCTAAACGTAACCTTTGCGACCTCGCCGTCCTCGTCGGCGTCCGCGTTTGCCCAGAATAAACCTCACTTGATCAACACCGGCACGCTGAGCCAGGACGGCTATGCCATCTACCGGCTCGACCTCACACCATCGGCCGCTCTGCGCACCAGCGGCTCGGGGAGCTCACCGAGTTTACGGAGCTCAGGTAGGCTCAGGGAGCGGGAAACTCCAGCTCGACGACCTGGGGGCCTTGGGCTGGAAAGCTCATGCTGCCTTCGACGCACTGATATTTGCTCGATGCCTTGGCGCTCCTGGTGATGCGAAGACCGCAAGCTCGAACAGTGTAGCTATTGGGTGGTACCGGTTCTTTTCTGTAGCATTCGCACTCGGTGGGTCCGGCGTCTTGCATACCGCTGGTTTTTTCGTAGACGAATATCTCGCCGTCCCAGCTCACATCCAAGCTCTGCCCTGGTGCCACCACCTCGCGCTTTTCGGCTTCTCGGATCTGCTTGACCCGCTGCGGTTGCGGGCAGTATGGGCAGCGCAGGCTGTCATCGACACCGCACTCTGCGGTGCAGAATTTAGCGAACATAACGATTGCCTTGGCATTAGGTGGCACGCCCGAGTATGCGAATATCACTGGTTGCCAGCCCCGGTCGACGCTGAACACCAGATCTTCATCGGCGCTATTTTTGAGCTTGAATGTGACCCGTGGAACTGCAGCTGCTGTCGCCTCCATCGGCTCTACCCCGGATCCGGGCGCAGCAACGCCAGCGTCACCGGTACTCTCGCCGCTATTTGTGCTGATGTCGGGATTGTTGCTGCTGGCTTCGGGCACATCCAGATCATCGGCAATCGACGACCCCTCGGTAGTGCCGACCAGCTCAGTATCGACGGATTGTTTCCCACCGCAAGAAAGGGCGATGAGCAACGCAATTGCGAAGTAGTGTATTTGCCTCATAGCTATTCATCTTCTCGACAGCCAGAATCAGATCACATGGACAACGCCTACCGGGTTATGTATATTCCGGGACGCAGCAGATCGGCGTATTGAGACCGGAGTCTTGATCCTGGCGCCGGGTACTGGACGCCTGTTGATGAGATTCACTCCACTGTGACGCTTTTGGCGAGGTTGCGCGGCTGATCGATATCGGTTCCCTTGAAATCGGCCACGTGATAGGCAAGGAGTTGCAATGGCAGCGTGGTCAGGATGGGTTGCAGCTCGGGCACTGTTTTGGGGATCATCACCACGTCATCGGCGTCTTTACCGATGTCGGCATCGCCCAGAGTGGCGATGGCCAGGACTTTGCCTTCGCGGGCGCGGACTTCGGCCAGGTTCGACACCACTTTTTCATAGTTGGGTCCTTCCGGGACCAGGACCACGACGGGCAGATTAGCGTCGATAAGTGCGATCGGACCGTGTTTCATTTCTCCGGCCGCGTATCCTTCAGCGTGAATATAGCTGATCTCTTTGAGTTTGAGGGCGCCTTCGAGTGCAATTGGAAACTGATTGCCGCGGCCGAGGAATAGGAAGCCCTTGGCGGTGCCGTAACGCCGGGCCATCACTTGCAGCTGAGCTGCCTGAGCGACCACGTCGGCCATCTTGTTGGGGATGGCGACCAGCTCGGCGAGGAGTTCTCGGGCTCGTGGTACTGACAGCGCATCTGTGCGCCGGCCCAGGTAGATGGCGAGCAGCACCAGGGCGATCAGCTGGGTGGTAAACGCCTTGGTCGAGGCGACGCCGATTTCGGGGCCGGCATGGGTATAGAATGCGTGATGAGACAGGCGTGGGATCGATGAATCCAGCACATTGCTGATGGCCAGAATTGTGGCGCCTTTATCTTTTGCTTCGCGAATTGCGGCCATGGTGTCGGCGGTTTCGCCCGACTGACTGATGGCGACGACCAGATCGGTTTTTCTGACGATGGGATCGCGATAGCGAAATTCCGAGGCGAGATCGACCTCGGTGGGGATCCGGGCCATTCCTTCCAGGAGAAACTTGCCGACCAGTGCTGCGTGATATGAAGTTCCGCAGGCGAGCATGATCACCCGTTGGATGTTTTTGGTATCGATGTCGATACCATCGAGCACGACGTTGTCGTGTTCCAGATCGACCCGACCGGCCAGCGTATCGGCCACTGCGCGGGGTTGTTCGTGGATTTCTTTGAGCATGAAGTGGCGGTATCCGGCTTTTTCTGCCTGGGTAGCTGACCACGTGATGGTTTTTGCTTCGCGATTGATCTCCTTGCCGTCGAAGTCTGAGATGGTGACGCCTTCGCGGGTGATGGTGACGATCTCGCCTTCATCGATGAAGATCATGCGGCGGGTTTCGTTGAGAATGGCGGTGATATCTGACGCCACGTAATTTTCGCCTTCGCCGACTCCGACCACCAGGGGTGAGGCATTTTTGGCGGCCACGAAGCTGTTGGGGTCGCTGTCGTTCATGACGACGATGGCGTAGGTTCCGTGGACCAGTTTGAGTGCAGCGCGTACTGCTTCGGTGAGCGAGGCTGACTGCTTGTGTTTTTCGACTTCGCGATGGATCAAGTGGGCGAAGATCTCGGTATCGGTTTCCGAGGTGAACTTAGCGCCTTCATCGATGAGTTTTTGGCGAAGAGCCAGGTGATTTTCGATGATGCCGTTATGCACCACGCTGATGCCATCGACCTTGTGGGGGTGTGCATTTTCGTCAGACGGTCGCCCATGGGTAGCCCAGCGTGTATGTCCGATACCGAGTTTGCCGGACGTTGGCTGTTCTTTGAGCAGCTCTTCGAGGGCGGAGAGCTTGCCGCGGCAGCGCACTACTCGGCTCTCTCCCTTGTCCCACACGGAGACCCCAGCGGAATCATATCCGCGGTATTCGAGCAATCTGAGGCCATTGACCAGTATCGGCGTGGCCTCTCTATCGCCAATATAGCCGACGATGCCGCACATAGAGATTTCTCCTCGCTAGTATGTTGGGTGGTCGACAGTCGCGCACTCGGGTTGGGCCGAGGTGAGACGACTACACACGATCACGTTGGAAAAGCTCCAACGTGATCGTGTGCGGCCCGACCGCTTCGCGCTCGGGTTATCATTTTGGGCAAAGCCCCTTGGCCGGCCGGACTGCCGACCGGCTCGGCCGTTGGCGTCGCACCAAAAACACCTCGTTTGATCCACAACCAATGTGTTTCTGTATAGTACGGTGCCCGGGTGGTCGAGGTTTGCATGAGAGAGTCGTCGATCGAGTTTGAGCCGTCATTTTGCGGGTTATTGTCGCCTTCGTCGGGTTTACTGTCATCTGTGCCATTTTGGCCGTCGGTGCCATCGGGGCTTGGCAAGCCCCAATTCCCTTCCTCGTCATCTTCTTCGTCTTCGATGAGCTCTTCGCGGTCGGGTTCTTCGAATTCGACGATCGGGCTATCGACGGGCAAGTATCCAGGAGACCCACTACCGCACCCGAGTGCGGCTGCCATCACCAGGGTCATTCCAGCGAGCAATACTCGTACGAATCGAGCCATGGTCTGACAGTCTGTTTGAAGATCCGTACCTACGGACGAGTCCATCTGCAGTCCTCGTTGCAACCTCGGGGACCAACCTATCATTTAACCCGAGCAAAATCAAACTCTTGCGAGCGACGGAGTAATCTTTCCGGGCAGGGAATTCCCTGCCACAGTACCTTGACACAGACGGCCATCGTCGATAAAAACCACTCCTGCTCGCGGGAGTAACTCAGTGGTAGAGTGCAACCTTGCCAAGGTTGACGTCGAGGGTTCGAATCCCTTCTCCCGCTCCGCGAAATCATTAGGGAATTCGGCGTTTGCCGGATTCCCTTTGTCGTTCCGGACAAGGTCCGAAACAAGGTTTGGGCATTCAGCGGACTCCGGACAAGGTGGGGCGTTTTACTCCGGGGTGTTGCCGGTGACGCCCCAGCGTTCCCGAGCCTTCAGGGCAGCGGGTCCCACGCCTGGCTCGAAGATCACTGCGTTGCGGGCGCGGGCGAGATGGTCGGGCAAGAGGTGACTGTAGAGCTTAGTCACCGCCACGTCGCTATGGCCGAGCACGCGAGCCAGGAGAAAGAGATCTGGCTGTTTCTGGAGGAAGTGCGAGGCGTACGTGTGGCGCAGTGTATGAGCTCCGCCGCGCAGGCCGGCTGCCTTCTGAGCGCGCTGGAACTTGCGCTCAGGCCAGAACGCGTAGCGCCGGCCGGTTGAGGGACAGGGAAAGACCCATTTGGGTGACGCACGCTCGCCAACGAGCCACGGCGTCAGCGCATCACCGATAGGTATCTCCCGTGGCTCGCCGTCTTTGGGCTGCCATTCTTTCGACGGCGTAATCTCGATCAGCCCGCTGTTGACGTTCACGTTGTCCCAGGTCAGCGCCAGAGCTTCCCCTCGCCGACAACCGGTGTTGGCCAGAAACACAACCATCGGGAGGATATCGGGCGAAACTTGCAGGCAGGCTTGAAATAAACGCGAAACTTCTTCGGCAGTCCAGACTTTGACACGACCGCGTTTTGGTTCCGGTAGAAACTCGACCTCGGTAGTCGCCACCGGGATATTCCGGCTCTTGGCAAAGTTGAGAATCCGCCGCAGGATTCGGAGCTCGCTATTGATCGAGACCGGCGCTATGCCCGCACGATAGCGCTTCCGTGCGAACGCCGTCATGCGCGAAGGGAAAATCTCAGACATCTTCTCGTCACCGAAAAACTCGATGAGAGTCGCCACCTGATATCGTCGGTTCTTTTTCCAGGTGTTTGGATTGAGATGTAATTGCGCGTGCGGGCTATATTGGGTGACGCAAAAGTTTGAGAATGTCGGCACGGTACGAAGATCGAGTTCTGGATCCTCGGCTTGCATCTTTAGCCGCTTGTTTGCGGCGAACGCTTCCGCGTCGGCCCTTGTCCCGTGGAAGATCAGGTCCTTCCGCCTGCCGCGTACGTACAGCACTATATGATAATGATTCTTGCCCTTCCGGTGAATTGACATCGTTGTCCTCGCCGCGCGGAAACATTGCAGCGAGCCCCCACTGAGGAATCCGCCAATGTCTTCCGATTTTGCGCGCTCCAGGTATATCACCTCGGGCGCACAGTGCGCGCACGGTATTCACCGGGATCAACAGTATCGCCCCGACCTCCGCAGGCGTGAGGATGTCACCCTGCTTTAGGGCGTCCGGCATCCCATCACCTTTGCTGAATGGTCGCAAATCGTAAGCATTCTTACGCACTCCAGGCGAACGATGGAGCTCGCCCATGGTCCCCGCGGAGAAAATGCCATGCGGACACCTTGTCGATCTCCCTCGCGGGCCTGTCAGGCCGCAAAACAGCCGTAAACAGCTTCTACTCTGCGTTCCTCGCCGGTGCTCGTCAAGCAACGCCGATAAAACTCGCGGATTTCGGCCCTCACTATCAGGGCGGTCAATGGTCGAACTGGTTATATACAACCATGTGCCTAATCAAGAAACTTTCAAAAATCACCTAATCAATTGAATATACTGCATAATCTCGGGGTGTCAGTGTAACTATTTGAGTTTGTTCAATAAAGTAAGCTGCCTGGCTATATATAACCACGGCCCTTTTTCGGCCTTTTTCGGCCTTGCCTACTTGTTGGAACCTGGCAGGTGTGCCTGCGTTGCCGTAGGTTGTTTGCACAGGCGGTGGAGCCGATTTTTTGGCTAGCCGCAATGAGCCACTAGGAGAGGTGTATGTCGAAGCTCGTTCGCCGGCCGCGAACTCGGGCCAACAGGCTCGGTTTGCGCAGAATCCAACAACAACTCGTGTGTACCTGGCGTCCGCTTTGGAACGCGGTATGGGCCATTAATCGCGGCGTGCTGGGCTGGCTACATACCTTTGATGCGCATCATGGGAGTCTTTCCGCGCTGCGCGATTGGATCGGTGTTTGGTGGCGAAAGCGTGGTCACAGACGCGCAATCGTGAGTGCTGAGCACCAATGGAATTTGCCAGACCGATGGCGTCCATAAAGTTATTTCGGACATGGCCCAACGCAAAGTGCATTGGCACTCGCCGAGTGTGCCCAGGCCGCGTGCCCGTTGCGGTGCCTGGATCGGGACAGCGCAACTTACACAGGATCGTGATGAGGTGACGTGCCGGCGCTGCCGCAATTTCATGATACAGCTTGAGCTCAAACTCGAGCCCATTCGCGGCCGGCCTATGGAGGTGACAGCGCACGATGGAGTTGTCGAACGCGGCATGCTCATCGACGCGGTCCGGCAGGGACTCGAGCTCTGTCGCCATCAGGACGGCAAGCGCATTGTGGTGGAGTGGGAACAGGTCGAACGGGCTGAGTTTTTGGACGAACCGAAGGCAGGACAATGAGCCAACAGGCAATCGAACAATTGGTCGAGGCCGCACGCGAGCTCGGTGCTCGGAGGGTCTCTCTGTCGGTAAGCGAAACTTCCTTCGCTGCGCTCGTGCCCATTTTCACTCTGAGTGCTTCGTTTCGGCGCCGACTCCAGTTGGACGCTGATAACTACCGCGGAACCATGCTACATGGGCAAAACGAGCATTGAGTGGTGTCACTACACCTTCAATCCATGGATAGGCTGCACGCATGTCTCGCCCGGTTGCGAGCACTGCTACGCTGAGGGCCTCGCGTCACGGGTGGGAGGAACGTGGGTAACCAAGGGCTGGAGACCGAGTGGCCAAGCCATCGAGCGTGGCAAGCTGGCGGTATGGGGGCAACGCACGCCGCGTCTCTTCGCGCCAGGCGAATACCTCCAACAGCCGCACGCATGGAACCGTGCTGCGGAATCGGCTGGAGAGCGGCGTCGCGTCTTTGTGGCTTCGATGGCCGATCCACTCGAATTGCACGCCGATTCGGCGGTCGCCCGGTTGCAGCACGAGTATCGGGCACAGCTCTGGCAGCTACTAAAAACCACACCGGCGCTGGATTGGCTGCTGCTCACCAAACGGCCCGAGAACGCCAAGCAGCTCCTACCAGTGGGGGAGCTGCCGAATCTCTGGCTCGGCGTCACCGCCGAAGACCAACGCCGAGTCGACGAACGAATCCCGATCTTGCTGCAGCTACCAGCTGTCAAGCGATTCGTGAGCTATGAGCCAGCGCTTTCGGCCATCGAGCTGCGACCGTACCTCTCTGGCCCTTCGTCGTCTCTCGAGTGGATTATCGCCGGCGCCGAGTCTGGTCCTCGCGCCCGGTCCGCCGACCTCGACTGGTTTCGCTCCGTGCGCGATCAGTGCACGTCTGCCAGTGTGGCGTTCTTTCTCAAGCAATTGATCGTCAACAACAAGAAACGCTCGACACCGGCACTCGATGGCGAGCGGTGGACGCAGGTACCGCAAAGCCCTCTGCCTGTCAGAGCCGAGTGAACCATGAATTTCTCACTGCCGCCGACGATTTGGTATCGTTTTCTCGTTGCCGGACGACGCATCGAGCGTGGTGCACCTGGGTTATTGCCGCTTGTTGTTGAGCTGCTCGAAGACCTGGCCGTGGCCGTGCCCGAGACGCTCACTACCGACGATCTCCTCGCGTTGTCCCTGGAGGCGAGGCGCCATGAGTAATCGTAATCAAACTCTAATTGAGCGAGCACGTCGCCGCAAAACGGACGTGAAGGGTAGCCGCAGCACCTATTACACACCCGATTTCACGGTATTCAGGGCAGACGGAACCGTCGAGTTTCACGAGGTCAAAGGCTACTACGGGACGGCGCGGGCACACCGAAGCGGTACGGGTCGCGACGGACGACTCAAAATCAAAATCGCCGCGGATCGATACCGACACCATCGCTTTATTCTGGTTTGGCGCGAGGATGGGCAATGGCACCCGGAGGAAATATGACTGTCCGAAAGCGGCCCGCCCACCCGGCCGCAGAGCTGATGCCAGCCATGACCAACGAGGAGTATGAGGAACTGGCCGATAGCATCGAGGCCGAAGGACTCAAGCTTCCTATCGTGCTGGATCGCGAAGGGCGAGTACTCGACGGACTGCATCGGCAGCGGGCGTGCATAGACCGTGGAGTCACACCACGATACGAGACACGTGATCTCGAAGGCCAGGATGCGCTCGAGTTTGTCTGGGCCTGTAATGCGGCTCGACGACACCTGGAGCCAGGCCAGAGAGCGGCCCTGCGGTTGCGCTTTGACGGAGAGCTTGAGCGCCTCCGAAAGTCCCGAAAACCCGCCAATATTCGTACAGATTCACGGGTTGAGAACAAGTCAGCCGCCTCGTCAGTCCGTGGCAACGCTGCCACGGACCAGTTGAACGCCAAAAGTACTTCCTCCTTGTCAGGCAGGACGCGCGAGGTGATTGCCCAAGCTGCTGGATGCTCGCCCAGGACCGCAGCCAAGGCCATGACAGTTGCCGAACACGATCGGGAGCTACATGCCAAGGTCTGCGACGGACAGTTGTCGCTGGAGAGCGCATACAAGCAGATTCGTCGTGCTGCCGAACAGGCTGGCAAGGCCAGTCAACTGGACATCGCCGAAGCCGAGGCGGCGGAGCACCGCACGACTCCGGCCTGGGTAGTGTGGTCGCTCCTGGGAAGCGAGCACACACGCACTGGTTTTTCTGACTATGCCAGGGCGCTGGACCCGTTTGCTGGAGAGGGCCAGATTCCTTCGGCGGTCGCCGCGGTGCTCCCGTCAATGCGATGGGCGCTATATGAACTCCGCCCCTCGTGTGCCGAAGTACTGAATGCTCGGTACCCCGAGGCCAGCGTCACGATCGGGGATTTCTTCGAGGTCTTCGAGAACAGAGCGATCTCGCTACCAACAATCTCTCAACATGTGGGTGCCGGTACGGGTTGCGATCTCGCGATTTTTAATCCACCGTTCTCGCTAGCTCTTGATGCGGTCAAATTCCTATTTGAGCGCGCCCCAAGCGTGGCCATCTGGATGCTTCAGCGCCGAAACTGGATCGACCAGGCCCGGTCGGCGTGGCTACGCGATCACATGCCCGACGAGTTTGTTTTGCCCAAACGCATCACGTTTGGCCAGGCCGCGACCGGCAACACCTACACGGGCACTGATAACTGCTCGCACTGCTGGTACCACTGGCCGACGGACGGCCGCCATCG
>JAKSDA010000573.1 GCA_022360315.1 Pseudomonadota bacterium | reverse complement strand
CCGCAAGTCTCGTTGGACAGACAGTCCCGGGAGCAGCCGTCGCCCGACTCCTCGTTGCCGTCGTCGCAAACCTCGCCCGGCTGCGTCGTGCCATCGCCGCAGTTCTCAAACGTGCAGATATCGCTACAGCCGTCGCCATTGATGACGTTCCCGTCGTCGCACTGTTCTGCCAGCACAAAGTCGGTGTTGCCATCGCCGCACTTGCCGGGGATGCATACCGACTGGTGGGCGGCGCACTGCCAGCCAGCTGGGCAGAGCAACTCACCATCGGGGCACAGGACCGTGTCCGACGAGTCGAATACGCACGATTGAGCGGCGATAATGGTGACAATGACCATCACGGCAGAAAGTAGCGCGATTCGCAGATTGTCAGGCATCTTCTTGAGCGTCTTATCGATCACGAGTTCCTCCTAGAAGCGCCATCGAGCGTTCACAAACGCCCCTTCGGGTAAAACGCTCGGGACCACGGTCAGCTCCATATCGTCGCGATCCCCGCGGACCTCGAAGGCGAGTTTTCGGTTCATATACGCGAGCACGACGCCAGTCGCGAGCACAACGCCACCGGCCGCATATATGGCAATGGCGATGCGCTGGCGCTGCTCCGCGCTGGCGCGCAGATCCTTCAGTTCTTGAGCAATCGCTCCGCGGCACCCGCCGGGACACGAGGCAGCATACCGGGCGTCAAACTGGTCGAAGCGGTCTGTCGACGTGCGGTCGAAATATCCCGCGCTGGCGACAAAGAGCGTACCGGCGCCCAGTACTGCATACGGAATCCACCGGGACCATCGCCGCCGGTATTCGAGCCTGCCCTGCTTGCGCAGGCGCACATGTATTGTCACCTTCTCGCCGGGTTTTAGCACGACGTCATGAATGGATGACTCATGACCCGCCTTGCCTGTGAGTTGATGGGGACCTGGAAGAACGACTTCCTGGTATCTGCGCTCCCCGACGAATACATGCTCGCCGTCGAGAGTGACCTTGACAGCAGGCTGTTCGCACACGATCTCGATGTGGCCCAGCTGGCGCTCGAGCCGCTTCCTCAACTCGATACCGCTGCGGTACTTGGCGTCAGACAAAGGCCCCTGACCGTGGCGCAATGCTTGGTGCAAGCTCCTGTACGCCTCGACCAGGCGGACCAAGGCGTACTGAACGTTAGCCAGGTTGTAGTGGAACGCCGGATGATCCCATAACTCGATAGCCGCCTGGTATTTCTCAACAGCGGCCACATAATCGGGAAATTTGGCCAGTTCGTTCCCTTCGAGAAAAATCTGTCGAGCCTTCTGGGCCTGCTCCCGAGTAATGCCTTCAAACCAGGGCTGAGTGGTCGAATCCGAGTCGAGATCGGTCTGTGCCCTCGCTCGGCCCGGAGCAAACAGGCAGGATAAGATCAGGCAAGCGGCGATGGCCAGGCTTGGTCTGATCGCCAGCGAGTGCCGTATGACAGCACGTTGCCTGGCTTCGGCACGTAATGGGATCCAGATCATTGCAGATGCACTCGTCCATACCAGAATTGCGCTCTACTTTTCCAGCCGTCACTGTACTTGGCGTCGTCATTGAAATTTTTCTCGCATAACCGTAATGCAAAACACCGTCCAGGGGGCGGCCGATTCAATTACCGAGGCTACTTCGACCGCCGCGATGTCAGCTCTACTCGTGCAACCAGATGAAATGGAAGCATTTTCATAGCGCGTCCATGGGTACTGCACCCATCAGGGCGTCCGAAGTTGTCACAGCGCTTGCCCTGGTAAGGTGGTCGGTTTGGCAACGTCGCTCTCGGCGGGCACGGGAATAGCGCCGCGAATGTCGATCTTGCCGTCGGGCCACAGCACGATACCGAATGGCTGTTCTCCCGGAATGACCGTTTCGATGATGGCCTTGCGGTCTTCGGGGGCCGCGGCTCGTACTCGGTCATGCAATTCGTCCAGCTGCGCCTCTACCAAATCGATCGAGTAGTCCGTGGCCTGTGCCATGGCCAGCTGTTCGGGGGCCGCGTCGCGGCTGCGTTCGAGGACACGTCGATCCGCTGCGATCTCCTTGAGCTGGTCATTCCACGCATCGGCGCTGAGATTGCCGCGGCGGAATGCCCGCGAGATCTCGTTTTCACTCGTGATCAATCGCTGCAGCAGTT
>JAKSDA010000222.1 GCA_022360315.1 Pseudomonadota bacterium | reverse complement strand
TCGAGTCGACCATGGGCCGCGTGTCAGCGGGCTCTCTGCGCTTGTTCGCCGAGCATATGGGCTTGGCCAGTATCGTCGAAACCCAGCCCGCGACTCTCGGGCAGCAAATCGATATGCTGAGTCCGCCGGTGCGACATGCATTTTCTCTGGCCGCGCTTTCTACCCTGGCCAGACAAATCGCCGGGCAATCGGGCAGTAGCGTTCAGGCAATGAATACGCTCACCCTGGTTCACGCGTTGGTAGATGATGCGCTGGGCGAGCAGTCCATTTTCGACGGACTGGGACCGGATGGCAATCCGCTCGGGGCCGGTATCTGCGAAATCCCTGCAGACTGCACAGAAGCGGAATGCAACCCCCTGTGCAAACTGGGTCCCACTAGCCTGCGTATCCACCTGGCCCGGGCATTGCTGCAATTCGTCCAGTCTGACCACAACAAGACCGAGCTGGATCTCGCCGACATGCTCGACATGGCTGTGGCCATTGCCAGCAATACCGAGCCCGCGCTTTTTGGTTCGGCACCGGCCCAGCCCGCCAGCGAACCGCCCGTGTTTGCGTTTGCTTCGTCACCGGTATACGACGAGGAAAATGCCCACATCGAATTCGACCAGCACGCCGTGCCGACCCATGTAACCCCGGGCGTGCAGCGCGATCTGAGCGAACCAGCAGTTTGCCATACAGTTCACAAGCATGTAACCCGCCTTCGCCCTGACGATGACAATCCGCTGCGCTGGACCCTGTCGGCGACCGACCCGGGACTCGGCATCTTACGCCCGGACGCGGTTGAATATCAGGTGCGCATTCCGGCCCGCACGCACACTCTCACCGACTGGCTGCCAGCCACCTTGCTGGCCAGAGATGCCGATGGGGTTCATCGTTACGAGGTCACTCTATCTCGCGCTCAAGTCCCCCAATTGGCCACCGAGGCAGCCTCTTCGAGATCGCCTTTCGGGCGACCAATCTGTTGCAAAAGCGCAGCGCCGAACAGACTCGCTGCTGGACCCACATCCCACTGGCCGCGCCTGTCCAGGTCGTTGGCCCTGCAGTGCAATCCAGCGGACCCGGGTCGCTGCAAGCGGCCACTTTGAGCCCGGGCAAAAGCAATCTCGCCCCCAATATCAACGGCACCGAAAGCCGGGCAGTCATGGAATTCGAGGTCCGCAATGGCACCCCTGATGCCGCCTACGTCACCTTTCAGTATCTTCAGCCACAAGTCACCTTTTCCAAGCAGTGGTTTCTCGACAATTTGCAGATTCGCATCAATGACCAGCCCGATCCCAACTGCCTGGCCGACGAACGTTGTTACAAGGCCCGACCGAGTACGTTTTCCGACGCTCATGACAACATAACGGATCATGTACCCGACAATGCATGGGGGATCCGCGTTTGGGATATCACCACGCCATCACGCATAGAACTACTGCCATGCAATGACGGCTGTGAGGCCGATGAGTATCGCTTTGCACCTCGCCTCGGAGCTACCCGGCCGCGGCGATACCAAGTCGCGTTAACGCTGCGCAATATGGGATTTCTGTTCCCGGACAATGAACCGCCCGTAGTACCGCAATACGTCGACGGGCCGCCGGATCCCATTTATCACCCATCTATCCACATCACGGGAACTCTGGGCGAAACCTGGCTTTACTGCAATAACGAGCAGCCGGGCGGAATCTGCAACAACGCCGTTTTATACCGGCATGTCCGCTGGCTCGACTCGGCCGCGATTCGGTCTTCTGCATCATTGCAGGTAGTAGGCCGCGTGGCTGCCACGTCTCACCTGGAGCCCCGACAGCCTCGAAGTAATGACACATTTCGAGATCCTCTTCTGCTGACCGAAGAGTTCCAATGGGACGCCTGGGAAGAGCCCCTGCCACCCACAGCTCCAGCGCCCCCCAATACCAACCGTCATTTCCCATGAAAAATTATCCCCATATAGGAATCTTGATCTGTTTTGTTGCGGCATGCGGTGGAACATCGAGCCCTGTCGGTGGAGGCAGTGACGCAGGCATATGTCAATGTTCGTATCGCGATCCGCTGAATGTGAGTCATTTCATTCGCCGGCCGATTTTCCCCGTGGCATTTGACGCACCCAAGGGACTGGCAAATAGGCGAACAAGCGGCTCCTGTACTGGTACCATGATCGGTGGCAGTTGCGAAGAAATAAACTTCATCCCCGACGTTCATATTTCCAGCGTTGGTATTCACACTCTGATTGGTCAGTCGCATTCTCGGTGGGCATGCGGCTGGAATCGCTTCAGAGTCCGTCATGCAGGCATTGCTAGCAACAGAGCCGCCGTCCCACTGGTTCCCGATCCACAGCTCACCTGCTACGTTGCTCAGGATCAGGAGGATGTACAGGGAATTCCAGTGGATGATAACGAGTGCGACTGTCCCGACGTGCAACTTTTGCAAAACCGAATCATTCGGATTCAGCAGCAGGAGTTTCTCGGGCCCTCTCAGTTCGCTCGAGTCTCGGCTCAATGCGATGGGGACAGTGTTCTTATCGGTGGCGGCTGTGCGCTCATGGACTGGGAGCAGGAGAAGGGAAAAGAATTTAACCTATCTCGCAGTGGTTTCTCGCCCGACCAGCCCGATTCCTGGGACTGTGCGTGGAACAATCCGAGCTCGGGCCGAAACCGCATGCTGGCCACGGCTGTCTGCCTCAATCCACCCGACCATGGCCCTGACCTGACGCAGGGGCGAATTTTCTGGGTCGAGGAACAGATGCAGCTGAACAGTCAGGGCGCGACCACGTTCCGAGCGGCCTGCGAACCCGGCCACCTGCTGATCGGCGGCAGTTGCATGATCGACGCCGATGATTCATCCAGTCACTACGTGACCATGTACCATCACGGCATCGAGCGGTTCGATGACGGCAAGAGCGATCCATTTCATATTTGGCGCTGCGCCTGGAACAATCCCACCACCCGAACGCCCATGGCCATCGTC
>JAKSDA010000401.1 GCA_022360315.1 Pseudomonadota bacterium | reverse complement strand
CGTCGCCAGAGCGCCGATCCATCACCGCCAGCGGGCTTGCTCGTCGGTCAAATACACCGGGTATTCTCCACTCCTCGCGCACCCACTGGCGGCGCGCCTCGTCGCTCTGGCTCGGTCCGAGGTTTTTGGACCGGCTCTAAAGCGCCTCTTTCTCCCAGGGATGGCCAGGGCTGATGCGCGTGGTGCACAGCGTATTTTGTGTGTTACCGCCTATCTGAATCGGCCATATAGGCCGATGCCTGGCGTGGCCACCGCCCCGCCAGGCACGCCGTGCGTCCGGAGCTGGATTTGGCCGCCGCATAGGTAACCTTTGCTACATGTTTTGGCGAGCCACCGGCTCAGCCGCTCGGCTAGCCTAGCTCCCGGACCTCACTCCTCTTCTATAAGACCTTTGGTCGAGATTCTTGGATTCTTGGTCGGGATTATGGGGGATTCTTGGGTCGGGATTCTTGGGTCGGGATTCTTCGGGATTCTTGGTATGCTCTTATGGTGTTGAATAACGTCGTCAACCCACGGGCATTGCTGCGGACCGTCGAGCGAGCCTATCTCGAGATTTTCCCCGTCAAGGGGATTGAGCGGCGGCTCGAGATGCTCCCCGCGGGCTCCTATGTGGCTATCACATGTTCACCAGCCAAGGGTGTGGAGGCGACGCTCGATCTCGTCGAGCGACTGAGCCGGCGCCATCTGCGACTGGTGCCCCACGTGGCGGCGCGACAGGTGCGCGACGAGATGCATCTGCGCGACATCCTCGCCTTCCTCGCCGAACACGAAGTCGACAGTGTGTTCGTGCCCGGCGGCGACGCGCGCAAACCGATCGGTCCCTACGACTGCGCGCTGCAGCTCTTGCGCGCGATGGCTGAGATCGGCCATGAGATCCCCCTTGTCGGGGTTGCGGCTCATCCCGAGGGTCATCCGAACATCGACGGCGAGACCCTGCTCGCGGCACTGAAAGACAAGCAGGAATTTGCCAATTACCTCGTCACGCAGATTTGCTTCGACGCGAGTATCGTCGTTGATTGGCTGCGCGAGATTCGGCGTCGGGGCATACACCTGTCGGCCTGGATCGGTCTACCAGGTGTCGTCGAGCGCACCAAGCTGTTCACGACCGCGCTGCGTATCGGCGTCGGACAGTCGGTGCGCTTCGCGATGCATCAAAACCAGATGGTCAGTAAGCTGCTACGCAGCAGCAAATACCGGCCGGACGACCTGCTGACGGGACTCGCGCCGTACCTGGACGACGTCGAGTGCGACATCCCCGGCTTCCACCTCTTCTCCTTCAATCAGGTAGAGTCGACCGAACGCTGGCGCGCCGACACGATCCATGCTCTGTCGAGCAGTGCAGCGTAGGCGCATTGCATACAGCACTGCAGGACGTGGCGCCGATGCGCTTTGTGGGCTTGACCACCCAGTCACCAGCCCGAGCAATGATCTGGGCCAGCTGGTCGCCACCGCGCCCGGCCAGGTTCATCGGCTGTGCCGCGAGTACGCCGATCGCGCCCGCGCCATGGCGGCATTGACTGCGCTATAGTGACGCCGTGTCGGCTCCATCTTTGACTCCACTCGCGGCTCCATTTTCGCCTGCCAGCGTGGCCAGACAGCTCGACTACTGCACGTTCTGTCCCAAGATGTGCCGGCATGCCTGTCCGGTCTCCACTGCCACGGGACGCGAAACCCTGATTCCCCAGGCCAAGATGGACCGCCTCAATCAGATCCGGCGGGGCAATGCACCGTGGACCGCGAGCAGCGTCGAGCCGATATGGGCATGTACCGGGTGTCGTCAGTGCACCGCTTACTGCAATCACAATAACGAGCCCGGTCTGGTGCTGCTTGCCGGACGTGCCGAGGCCAATGCACGCGGCGTTGGTCATCCCAACCTGGCCGGTTATCCCGATCGATTTCGCGGCCGGGAGCAGCGCTTGGTCGCTCAGCTGCGCGACTCGGTAGCGGCTGAAAAGCTCGCCGTGCGCGGCACGATCGGTTACTGGCCCGGTTGCGACGCAGTGGGCAAAGGCCTTGACGACGTGAGCGCAGCGCTGGACCTGTTCGAACGGATCGGCGCTGCGGTGGACGTGGTCGACGGCGGGCTGGCCTGCGCCGGCTATCCGTTGCTCGCTGCCGGCTATGTCGATATGTTCCGCTGGCACGCCGGCAAGGTGGCCCGGGTGCTCAAAGAATTCCGCACAGTCATCATCAACTGCTCCGCCTGTACCTACGCCTTGCGCGCACTCTATCCAGCCGAGGGCGTGTTGATCTCTACCGAGATCCTCGCATTGGCCGAATTTTTGTCGCGAATGGCCGACGCGATTCCCACGGCCCGACAAAAGAAGGTCGTCTACTATCACGATCCTTGTTATCTGGCTCGCTATTCGGGTGTGCTCGAAGAGCCGCGTCGGGTTCTGGCCCGGGTAGCCGAGGTTCGCGAGTTCGGCTGGTCGCACAGCGACACCGAATGCTGCGGTGGCGGCGGCTTATTGCCCAAGACCATGCCCGAGGTTGCCGACACCATGGCGCGCAAGCGTCTCCACGAGGTGGTCAAGGGAGGCGGCGGCACTGTGGTCACCTCCTGTGCGACGTGTGCATTTTTGCTGAAGCGCAACGCCTCGAGCGGAGTTTCGGTGCGCGATTTGCCCAGCGCAGTCATCGAAGCGCTCGACCGCGGAGCGGACTGACCGAGCCCGCGAAATGGTCATCGGCCGCCTTGTCACAGACACGCTGGATCGACCCTACTGGGCACGTTCTTGCCGAGAACAGCAACGCCTCGTTTGATCCCAGTATTCTCCACTCCTCGCGTACCCACTGGCGGCGCGCCTCGTCGCTCTGGCTCGGTCCGAGGTTTTTGGACCGGCTCTAAGTCGACTTGAATCGGGCAAGAGCACCTCGAAACAAGGGCAGCGCCATCAAGATCACTGTCAACAACAGAATGCTGAACGTGATCGGCCGTTGCCAGAGAAACGAGATGGAACCATCGCTGATAGCAAGCGCTCGTCGCAGATTATCCTCGATCATTCCACCCAAAATGAATCCCAGCAGCATCGGGGCCATGGGATAATTCAACAGTCTCAAAATCACCGCGACAACCGCGACGAATACCATCATGATCAGGTCAAAGGTATTGAATGAGACCAGATAGACCCCGATCAGCGAAAAGAACAGGATCATCGGCACCAGGATTTGCCGGGGCAGCTCCAACAATTTGGCAATGTAGGGAATCAAAGGTAGGTTGAGAACCAGCAGGAATACATTGCCCACATACATCGAGATGATGACTGACCAAAAAACCACCGGTTGGTCGATGAACAGCCGAGGGCCAGGTTGAATTCCGTACGCGATCAGGGCTCCCAGCATCACCGCCGTGGTCCCCGAGCCGGGGATTCCCAGGGTCAAGAGGGGAACGAACGAACCGGAACAGGCCGCGTTATTGGCGGTCTCGGGCGCGGCTAGGCCGCGAATGCTTCCCTTGCCAAACCGCTCCTTAGCCTTGCTCGGGGCCAGATTGCGTTCCATTCCGTAGGCCAGAAACGACGCGATCGTGGCTCCCGCCCCGGGCAGCACTCCGACCAAAAATCCCAATATGGAAGAACGCCCGACAACCGGGGCGATCTCAACCAGTTCTTTTTTTGTCACCCTCAGGCTTCCGAGCTCGTGATCGGACTCCTTCACGGCCGGCTCTTTACCCGACTTCAGGACCGACATGAGCGCTTCGGAAAGAGCAAAACTCGCCATGGCCAGAAGCAAGAAGCTAATCCCGTCGATGAGATCCATTCTTCCAAACGTGAATCTCTGAATACCTGCAGATTGATCGGTGCCCACCGTCGATAGCATCAACCCCAGCACGGTCATCATCATCGCCTTTAAAAACTCGCCCTTGCCGGCAAACGCAGACACCGCGGTCAACCCCAATACCAGCAACGCAAAATAGTCGGATGACTGAAAACTCAGCGAGACCTTGGCCAGCGCGGGCGCGGCGACGAGTAGCATGACCGTAGCGATGGTCCCTCCACTGAAAGAAGAATACGCGGCTATGGCCAGCGCTTTTCCCGCTTTTCCCTGCTGGGACAGCGGATATCCGTCAAACGACGACGCCACGGTTCCCGCCACACCTGGCGCATTGATGAGTATGGACGACGTGGAGCCTCCAAATACCGCGCCATAATACACACCTGCCATCAGAATCATTCCAGAGGCGGGATCGAATCCGTAGGTGATCGGAATCATCAGGGCGATGGCCGAAATAGGCCCCAGCCCGGGTAACATTCCGATGAAGGTTCCCACAAAGCAACCCACAAAAACCAAGAGTATGTTGAGAGGCGTAAAAGCCGCTGCTGCGCCTGCCAGGATTCCTTCGACCATGGTTATTGACTCACGGATTCAAAGATCGCACCAGGAGAAAGGTAAATGTCCAGCAGTTGAGTCAAAATGAGCCAAAAGACGGCCGTAACCGGGACGGAAGAGGCGAAAATGACCCATTTTCGCCTCTCTCCCAGTATCCACAAGCCCGCCATCAGAAACAGAACGGTTGCAATAAGAAACCCCAACTGACCGAAAATCAGTCCATATACCAACATCGCCACAACCAGAGCAAAGGTCGGTTTCCATGCGAAACCGGCCAGGGACAGGCGAAGGCGCTGTTGTTCCCGGTTGGCGTCGGGGATGAGCAATTTCAACAAAGAGAAAGCGATTCCCAGCAGGGCAAGCGCGTAGGGCATGGTCCTGGAGGTAAATGGCTCGTCCTCGCTGAACTCCATCATCGGAATCTGAAGCGTAGCGTACCCATAGGCCAGGGAAAAGGCCAGGAACAAAAACGCCCCCAGCTTTTCGCGATTGATATTTCCGATCATCTTATTTCAGAAATCCCAGTTTTTTCATCAATGCAGACATTTGTCGCTCTTGATCTTCGAGAAAAGTGACGAATTCGGCTCTGGGTTTGTACAGATTTACCCAGCCATTGCGGGAACGGACCGCCTCCCATTCGGGTGTGCTGTACATCTTTTTGAGGATGGCAGCGAATTTGTCGGCCCGCTGATCAGAGATACCGGGTGCGGCAAAGAATCCCCTCCAATTGACAAAGATAGCATTGTATCCCAGCTCTTTCAGCGTTGGCACGGTCGGGGCCTCGGCAACCCGCTTTTCGGCGGCGATGACGAGAATGCGAACCTGTCCGGCTTTGGCCAGTTCCAGCACTTCCCCCACGCCGGTAGCGAGGACCTGAGTCTCGCCCGAGAGCAGCCCCGCTACGGCTTTTCCACCCGCATCGTAGGGAATATACCGCACTTTCTTGGGGTTTTCCCCGGCCGCCTGAAATGCTATGGCGGCGACCAGATGATCCATCCCCCCTCTGACCGACCCTCCGGCGATTCGGATCTTGCGGGGGTTTGCCCGAAAATCTCGGACGACTTGATTCCAATCCTGGTATTTTGAATCCTTGCGAACCACAAGGGCGCCGTAGTCGGCGATGACTGCAGCAATTGGCGTGAGATCTCGGAACGATTGGGGAAAAACTCTCTTCAGGGATCGCAGCACGATCGGGGTCGAATTGACCATCAGGGTGTTGTTCTGTCGCCTGGCGGTCTCGATGATATGAGCGATGGCTTTTCCGCTGCCTCCTCCGGACATGTTTTCATACGACGCCTGGGCGATCAGGCCGGTCTTGGTGAGAACCTCGCCGATTCCTCTGGCGGTCGTGTCCCAGCCGCCTCCGGCGCCGCCGGGAACCAGAAAATGAATCTTTTTGATGGAATCCTGGGCCTCGATCGGGACGGCGATCAGAAGCACGAGGGAAACCAGCAAGAGCGATGGAAACGACAGAGCTCGGTGCAAAATGGTCTGGTTGATCAGTTTCATGGATGCCCTCAACAACAATTGACAAACAATCGGCAACAATCGACAAGCAATGCAATCTGTAATTCTCGCGCGTCCGTATGATTTGGGCCAGTGACGATCTGTAGTTCTCGCCAATCATCCGCGTCGGTCTGCGTCGCGGCAGACAGGCGATTTTGACCAGCGCTGGTCGCGCACGCAAGAGAGATGCGACAATAGAAGAGCTGGGGTAGACTTTTTCGATGACGTGGTGGCCGAAGACCGGACTGTGGCGGCATACGAATTTTCTCAAGCTGTGGGCTGCGCAGGCGGTGAGTGCGATCGGCAGTCGGATCACCCGCACGGCGCTCCCGGTCATCGCGATCTTGACCATCGAGGCCAGCCCCAATCAGATCGCGTTGTTGTCCGCCCTGTCCACCGGGCCCGGACTCCTCATCGGCCTATTGGCCGGAGGGTACATCGACCGGTCGGCCAAGCGTTCGATCCTGATCGCGAGCGACGTCGCGCGGGCAGCGCTGATCTTCACCGTGCCGGTCGCGGCGTGGCTGGGCGGCCTGTCGATGATCCAGCTCTATATGGTCGCGGGTCTTGTCGGCGCGGCCAGTGCGCTGTTTCAGATCACCGACAATGCCTACCTGCCGGTTCTCATCGGCAAGCGAGAATTGGTCGAGGGCAATGCCAAGCTAGAGGCCACCGAGGCTGTCGCCGAGGTCACTGGCCCGGGCCTGGCCGGAGTGCTCATCCAGGTACTGTCCGGACCGCTGGCCCTGGTGGTCGACGCCCTGACCTATCTTTGGTCGGCCATATTTCTGGCTACCATCGACAAGCCCGAGCCGCGTCCTGCCAGGCGCGATGCCACCGCGTCGGTCGCGCGGGACATCGTCACCGGCTTTCGCGCCGTATTCGGCCATGCCCTACTCGGGCCACTCGGGCTGGCCACGGCGGTATCCTCGCTGAGCTTCGGCTTTTTTGTCACCCTCTACATGATTTTCACCCTGGACACGCTCGGTCTGGATCCGGCCACGGTCGGCATACTCATCGGCTTTGGCGGGGTCGGCGGATTTCTCGGCACGATACTTGTCACCCGGCTCACTCCGCACCTGCGACTCGGCACCGCCATGATCCTGTTCATGGTGCTCGGTCATTGCAGCCAGTTGCTCATCCCATTGGCCAGCGGACCGGAATGGCTGGTCATCGGCCTGCTCGTCGGCCATCAGATCATCGGCGACGGATTGATGATCGCATTTACCATTCAATCGGTCAGCCTGCGCCAGACCGTGTTGCCAATATCGCTGCTCGGCCGGGTCAACGCCACCTTGCACGTTCTCGGCGGGGGGTGTCTTCTGGCCGGAATGCTGGTTGCTGGCCCGATTGCCACTGCGCTCGGGGTCCGCACGGCGGTGTGGATCGGCGTTTCGATCGGGCTGATCGCACCGCTCTTTCTGCTGATTTCACCGATTCGCACTCTGCACAGAATGCCCCGCGAGGCCGGTTCGTGACCGGTGGCCAGCCCGCATTAGCCCGCATTAATGCGGGTTAATAAACCTGCGGCGCGGCCGCTCATTTCTGCTCGTAGATGCGCTCGCCGACCAGCTGATGGCGACCGTTAAAAACCCGGCGATAGGCCAAGAGTGCGATGCCAATACTGCCCATCGAGGTGGCGGCGGCCAGCATGAACATGACGACGATCTGGTATTTGACCGCGTCGAGCGGATCCTCTCCGGCCAAAATCTGTCCTGTCATCATTCCCGGCAGAGATACGATGCCGACCACGGTCATGGAGTTCAAGATGGGAATCATGCCCTTGCGAACCGCGTCGGCAAGCGGGGCGCGCACCGCTTCCCATCGAGTTGCGCCGAGGGCGAGTTCCATCTCGATTTGACCGCGGCCATCGGCCAAAGAACCGAGAAAACCGTCGAGACAGAGCGAAATACCGGTCAGGCCATTGCCAAAAATCATGCCCAGCAGCGGTATGGAATACTGCGGTCGCCACCAGGGTTGCACTCCGACCACCACGGCAGTGACCGCGACTGTGGTCAACAATCCGGTGAGAGCGAGCGTGACTACGGCATTCCAGGTGGCGCCGCGATAGCTGTGGCTGGCCCGCTGTACTGCAGCGCGTCCCGCAGCCACGGCCATGAACAGAAAGACCAGACCCACGATCCACCCCCGATCGAGCGCGAATACCCAGGCGAGCACGTAGCCGACCAGGAGAAGCTGAACCACCGTTCGGATCGCAGCGACCAGCAGCCGGCGTTCGAGACCGAGGCGCAAAACCGCGCTGACCGCGCCAGCGACCAGCACCAGTGTCGCGGCCAGGGCGAGATCTCCGGCCGTGAGAGAGATGGTCTCATTCACCGGTATACTCCCGGATATCGATCGTGCGCGTGCACAGGCGCGCGACCTGCTGGGCCGCATGGGTAACCATGAGAATTGCTGCACCGCTCTCGGCACAGTCGACGAGGACGGCTTCCACAAACGCAGTGGCCTGGCTGTCGAGCGCGCTGGTCGGCTCGTCGAGCAACAGCACCCGCGGCTTGACGAGCAGCGCCCGGATCAGCGCCACGCGTTGCTGCTCGCCCTCGGAAAGCTCTCGCGCCGGACGTTCGAGCACGCCGACAAGGCCCAGCCGAGCCAGCCAGTCGACTGCGAGCGCCTCGGGGTATGGCCCGGTCGCCGTGGCATAGGCAAAGGGCCGGCGGAGATTGTCCTCCACCGAGCCGGGCAAGAGCATGGGCCGCTGGGTCACATAGGTGACCTGGCGACGCCAGCGCGGATAACCCACCTCGGCTGGCTGCTGGCCGTCGAGCCGCAGCTCACCCGCTGTCGCATCTGCCAGACAGGCCAGCACGCGGAGCAGCGTGGTCTTGCCCGCACCCGAGGGACCGACCAGGGCGACCCGATCGCCAGCACGCAGAGCAAGGTCGACACCGGACAAGAGC
The DNA here is from genome assembly GCA_022360315.1 of Pseudomonadota bacterium. Taxonomy (GTDB): domain Bacteria; phylum Myxococcota_A; class Polyangia; order Haliangiales; family Haliangiaceae; genus JAKSDA01. Next base: position 3,508 of record JAKSDA010000401.1, on the reverse strand, counting down.
TTTCGGTCGGCCACGGCAATATCCAGGGAGCAGGCTTCGAAACGGCTCGGTTTGTGCGTCATCGACCACGGATGCTACCTCGTTTCTGTCCCCGGCGTTTTGGTCCTGCTGGTTGCATGATCGCGTGGGCCGGGTGATGAGAGGCTGCGCTACCCGGTTTGATTGCCGGTTTATGTACCGGATCACATATCAAGTTAGTAATACCCGCTGTGCTCGCTTTTATCGCAAGCCGACGATTTCCCCGTCCACGACATCGATTGCTTCGGCCTGCGGTTTTTGCGGCAGCCCGGGCATGCGCAAGATATCGCCGGTCAGAACCACGAGAAATCCGGCTCCGGCGTTGATCTGCAGATCGCGCACGGTGACGTCGAAATCCCGGGGTCGCCCGCGCAGCTTTGGGTTGTCCGACAGTGAGCTCTGCGTCTTGGCGATACACACGGGCAGCTCCGAGTAGCCGAGTTTATCGATCTCGGCCAGGCGTCTCTCCGCCACCTTGGTGAAGGCGATGTTGCGCGCGCCGTAAATCTTTTGCGCGACCTGCCGAATCTTGTCCGGGACCGTGTCGGTCAGCGAGTACATCGGCTCAAACGGCGAGCGGTCGTGCTCGGCGTGTTCCTCGACCAGCTGGGCCAGCTCAGCGGCACCGGCGCCGCCCTCGGCGAAATGGCTGGCCGGGGCGCACGCGACGCCGAGCCTGTCGCAGTGGGCGCGGATCGCGGCGATCTCGGCGTCCGAGTCGGTGTCGAAGCGGTTGATCGCCACCACCGGCGTCTCGGTAAACAGGCCGATGCTCTCGATGTGCTTGTCCAGGTTCGCGAAGCCGCGCTCGAGCGCCTCGATGTCTTCGTCGCCGAGCTCGTCGACTCGCTTGCCTCCGTGCATCTTGAGCGCTCGCGCCGTCGCCACCAGTACGACCACCGCGGTGTCCAGTCCGGCACCCCGACACTTGATGTCGAAGAACTTCTCGGCACCGAGGTCGAAACCGAATCCGGCCTCGGTGACCACCCAGTCGGCGTGGCGCAACGCCATGCGCGTGGCCAGGACGCTGTTGCAGCCGTGGGCGATGTTCGCGAACGGACCGCCGTGTACAAACGCCGGCGTGCCGTCGCGTGTCTGCACCAGATTTGGTTTGATCGCGTCGCGCAACAGGGCCACGGCCGCGCCGATGCAGCCCAGGTCGCCCGCTCGAATCGGCTCGCGCTCGCGCGAAAACGCGACCAGCACGCGGTTCAGGCGCGCGCGCAAGTCGTCCAGGCTCTCTGACAGGCACAAAATCGCCATTATCTCCGACGCCGCCGTGATGTCGAACGCGCTCTCGCGAGGCATACCACTGGTCGGCCCCGACAAACCAGTCACCACGTGCCGCAGCGCGCGGTCGTTCATGTCGAGCACCCGCGGCCAGGTAACGCGGCGCGGATCGATATTGAGGTCGCTGCCGAAGTGCAGATGGTTGTCGATCGTGGCAGCGATCAGATTGTGTGCTGCCGTGATGGCGTGGAAGTCGCCGGTGAAGTGCAAGTTGATTCGCTCCGACGGGACAACTTGTGCGCGTCCGCCGCCCGTGCCGCCGCCCTTAATTCCAAAGCACGGGCCGAGCGATGGCTCGCGAAGCGCGATGCACGTGCGCAAGCCGCGCGCGGCCAGCGCGTCGCCGAGGCCGATTGTGGTGGTGGTCTTGCCTTCGCCCGCCGGAGTTGGAGTGATCGCGGAGACCAGGATCAGCTTGGAGGCGCGGTCGGCCGGTGCTCCCTGCAGAGCTGCCAAATCGACCTTGGCCATTGTCTTGCCATAAAAATCCAGGTGGTCCGCGTTGATGTCGAGCTTTGCGGCAATGCGATCAATCGTCTCCATAGCGCGAGACTATCGCAGATCGTGCCCGGAGCGGCTCTGCTCACCCCGCAGATCGTGTGCCCGACGGCTGCGGATCGGTCGGGGTCGCGGTTGGGGTCGCGCTGTGGCCAGCGAGGGCTATCCGTAGGCGCTCGACAACAGGTGGGGATACCCAGCGCACCCACTCGCGCGGGTGGGGGGAATTCGCGGCGACCCGTCACGCGAAGTATCAGTCAGGGTGTCGGCTACCGATTCTCCACCTCGACAGTGATAGCATGCCCGACACCCAGTACCATCAGAGTCACGGCATGGGTGGATTCGAGCGAAAATCTGGCGGAGTCCTCATCCCGCCACTGCGCGACCGCCATCGCGACCACGATCGCGATCCCCTGGCCAGAAACAGCGTGCCTCTGGCCCGGCCCGAGCCCACCATGCCCGACAAAGCGCCGCCGGCCCCCACACCCGATCAGCCGCAGGAGCAAATCGCGGCCACGGGCGCTGTTCTCGAGCGCGCCCGGGACTCGGCGCAAACCGGTCTGGACCTGGCCCGGGACGCGCTGTCTCACAAACGCAACGTCACAGAGCATCCGCGGGCTGGGTTTCTCAGCGCCGTGAACCTGACTGCCACTCGACTGGACAGCACCCGGCCTCCGGCACAATGCCAGCCACGGCTGTGCGACATGGCCGAGCAGACCTCGGCACGGGCTCATCAGCTGCTCGAGTTGTCCTATAGCCACGGCCTCAAGTCCCGCTTCCTGGAACGACTACGCCGGGCCGTGCTCGCCTTTGACGCCTCGTGGGCGCGGGCCCGGGCCACAGCCGCACCGTCCCGGCCCGCGCACCAGTCTGCCTCTGCCGATGATCGCCTGGGCCGGGCTCACTGGCTGTTGGGCGGACCGGCCCGGACCTCACAGTCATCCACTGGCCCGTCCGCGGGCAAGGCCACCGGCCCGGTGCAGCGCACACCGCAGGCCGCGGCCTCGTCCATCGAATTAGACACAGCGGTGACACGCATCGTCGAGCGCATCGACGGCATCACCGGCGATGCCGAAGAACAAGAGATCCTGACCATCCTCCGGGATCTGAGTCCGGCCCAGTACAGCCAGGTCATGGCCCGCCTGAGCCAGCGCAACGACGGCAGCGACACCTATCTGGCCCGCCTGCACCAGGATCTGCACGGCGAGGAATTGCACACCTGGCTGGCCCTGGACCGGGCCAAGCGCCTGGCCGCCCGGGCCGGTCGCCCACATCGTATGGAGGCTACCCTCGCCGCCCTGGAAGCGGGCCAGGATGTCGATACCTTTGACTACGCCCCGTCGCACCTCACAGCGCCCTCGACCTGGAATTACCGCAGCTATCCAGAGGACGCCAGCTACCGCGATGGGCACATCGGCCTGTACTGGCGTACCCACCAGAACTGGTACGACGTGGCTGGTGCGCGCACCGGCCACACTCTGGCCCTGGACCGGTTCATACGCATCAACAACCGGGTCACTGGCACAACCGAGGTCCTCAGTGCCGCGCAGGTCGTGGCCCTGTCCGACGACCACCGCTCCAGTGCTCAATTCGCCAAGCTGACCGTGCTCACCCTGGCCATGGGTGGAGTCCTGGTCGGCGCGTCCAGGACATTGCTCGGCAAGTTCGCCACTGGCCTGTTCGAGATCGTCCTGCCCGCGGT
>JAKSDA010000243.1 GCA_022360315.1 Pseudomonadota bacterium | reverse complement strand
GGCACCGGACAAGGCGACAATACGGTGGAGATCATCCATGAATCTCTCATCGAGCGCTGGCCGACCCTGGTCGGCTGGTTGAGCGAGAACGAGGACGAAGCGGCATTTCTGGCCAGATTGCGCAGTGCGGCGCAAGAATGGGAGCGGAGTGGCCAAGCCGACGGACTGTTGTGGCGCGGACAGGCTGCCGACGAGGCACTGTTGTTTTTCAAGCGATATCGCGCCGAGCCGTCGGGCCAGCTGAGCGGACGGGAACGGCGTTATCTCGAATCGGTGCACGCATTGGCCGATCGGACGCGGCGACTGCGGCGGCGCATCATGGCTGCGACCATCGCATCGCTGAGCGCGATGGCGCTGGTGTTGGGGTATTTGACCATTCACGCCGAACAGCACGCCAGCCGGGCGGAGAAACAGGCAGTACACGCCCGCAACGCCACTCGCATGGCAGTGGCCCGAGAGCTGAGCGGCGACCCGACCACGGTGTTGTCGTTGCTGCGCGAGCTCGAGCCACCGACCTTGCCCCGGGGTTGGTCGGATGTGGCCAAAGAGGCCTTGCATGCCAGAGTTGCCCGTGCGGTCCTAGCCCATTCCAGCGCGGTGTTTGCCGCGCAATTCAGCCGCGACGGATCGCGCATCCTGACCGCCCAGTCGGACGGGGTTGTGCGGATATGGCCGGCCGATGGCAGCGGCCAACCGATGGCTCTGGCCGCAACCGGGCGCAGGCTCTTCGCGGCCTCGCTCAGCCCCGACAGCAGCCAGATCGCGCTCGGAACCGCCGATGGCACGGTCCTGTTATGGCCAGCCAACGGCAGCGGCGAGCCACGGCAATTGAGCGGTCATGCCGACACTGCCCACGATGTCCGGTTCAGTCCCCATGGCGATCGAATTGTCAGTGCATCCATGGACAAGACCGCGCAGGTACAGCGGGTCGACGGCCGGGGCGAGCCAGTCGTTCTCCGCGGCCATGGTCACTATGTCCAGTCGGCCGCATTCAGTCCAGACGGAGCCCGCATCGTCACTGCGGCGATGGACAAGACCGTGCGGATATGGCGGGCCGACGGCGGTGGACAAGCAGTGGTTCTGCGTGGTCACGAAAACTACGTGTACTGGGCCGAGTTCAGCCCGGACGGCGAGCGGGTGGTCAGTGCATCGGCTGACAAGACCGTGCGGGTGTGGCCGGTGGACGGCACGGGCGACGTCGTGATCTTGCGCGGTCACAATGCCTTGGTGTATCAGGCATCGTTTAGCAACGACGGCACTCGCATCGTCAGCGCGTCGTTTGACCGCACTGCGCGGGTGTGGAACGCCGATGGTACCGGCCAGGCGATGGTTCTGCCCGGTCATTCAAATATTGTTCTGAGTGCGGATTTCAGCCCAGACGACACCCAGGTGGTCACTGGGTCAACGGACATGACCGTGCGCATATGGCGCATCACCGACCGCAGCGATCCAGTGATATTTCGCGGTCACCAACGCGCTGTCTGTAGCGCGACGTTCGACCCCCAGGGCCGCTATATTGTCACCGGTTCATCTGACGGAACAGTGCGGCAGTGGCCGGTCGATGGCGGGGCCGAGCCGATCGTTGTGCAGCGTCATGCCGAGCGGGTCAATTCAGTCGCCTACAGCCGCGATGGGACTCTCATGGTCGCGGGTTCATTTGACCAGACAGCGCGGATATGGCGCGCCGATGGCACGGGTGAGCCAGTGATCTTGCGCGGACATGAAGGACCGGTCTTTGCAGCTGGATTCAACCCGGATGCAAGCCGTGTTGTCACCGGTTCGGCAGACAGGACAGCGCGGGTATGGCGCGCTGACGGCAGCGGTGAACCCATTGTGTTGCGGGGCCACGGTGGGGTGGTCTTTTCGGCCGGGTTCAGCCCGGACGGCACCCGTATTATCACCGGCTCGAGTGACAAGATCGTTCGGGTGTGGAATGCCGACGGAACCGGTGAGCCATTGCAGCTGCGCGGCCACCAGCAAGCTGTTTCGGCCGTGGCATTCAGTCCTGATGGACAGTTCATTGTCAGCGCCTCGTACGACAATACCGCGCGGCTGTGGCGGGCCGATGGCAAGGGGGAGGCCCGGGTGTTGCGCGGCCATCAGAACAACCTTTTCGGGGCTGCGTTCAGCCCCGACGGCAAGTGGATCGCCACGGCCTCGCTCGACAAGACAGTGCGTTTGTGGCCGGTTGCCGGCAGCGAAGCAGTGGTTTTGCGCGGCCACGATGCTCTGGTTTACTCGGCGGAGTTTGACCGTGGGGGAGCCCGGATCGTGACAGCCTCGCTCGACAAGACCGCACGGGTGTGGAACGATTTACAGCCGCTCAGCATTGACGATGTCAGGCTGTGGAGTCGAACCGCGTACTGCATGCCAGTGGCGCGGCGCCAGGAGCTATTGGGAGTGAGCAACGAGCTGGCCACAGCCAATCGAGAGCGCTGCCTCGGCCGGGTTGCGTCTCGGCTCAGCGGTGCCGTCCGTTGAATTGCCAGGTCGCCTCGCCGCTGGCATGGCGACCGATCCAGATGAGTGTGATAGTGCCGGCCTCGGTGACTTGACCCGATCCCTCCAGCTGAAAATCCGTTGATGTACCATCGATATCCATTTGGCAGGTCTGGCCCGGAATCAGCTCGAGCCCCACGTTGTCAGAACGCTCGGCCACGGCACTGCAACCCGGCAGGGCGATGCGGACGCGATCGCCCTGTTTTTCGAGCTTGATTTCCGCCGGATCGGACATCCGAGTGTCGTTCTTGACCGGATGATCCATCACCAGCGTAGAGACGAGTCGACCGAAATACGTGCCCATGCGCTCATCATTACAACCGCTGTTCATTGCCGTCACCATGAGTAGAGAAAGGATCGGACCGAAGCCGACTCCATACAAACACGCCAGTAGCGATCGCTGTTTCACCGAGTCCATCAATCAACGGACTGTACCCGTTCTGGTGGGAGTGTAAAGGTCAAGGTCTTGCCCGACAGCGTGCGGTTCTGCGGCCCCGACTCTGCAAGCTCAGAGACCAATTCGCCCACTCCGAGCGAGACGATGTTGCCGAATGTACTTCCCCCGAGCTCCGAGAACAGTCTCACCTTGAACTTCACAGCTGCGGTGAATTGAATGCTCGTGGGCGATGATGAACCCTGTTGCGATGCAGATACATCCTGCGTGCCCTGGCCGGTTGCGTTCGATGTGTCGCCGCCGGCATTGAGGCTGGCATTGCCGACATTACTGCCAAACGAGTTGGTAGCCGAGTCGCTGGCCACTACCTCGGACCCACCGCTCGCCTGATCGCTGTACGATCCACCCCTGGTCGTGCTGGGCGGGCATGCTGTCATCTCGGGGATGATCTCGAGACGGTAGGTATCGTGCATCAAGGTGGTGCTGTAGGTCAGAGTTTGTGATATGCCATCGGTCAACCGGCTGGCCGAACGCCAGTAGGCCGTCGAGCAGATGCGGCGCATCATCGAGAAGCCAGACCAGGTTGCATCCCTGCCTGCCGTCGACCAGTCCAGACCGGCTATCAGGTCATAGAGCCCGCTGGTGTCGATATCGACCACGCGAATGTCGGGCGGGATACGCGGCGGAGTACCACTCGGCGGTTTGTACGTGCGACCCTGCCGCTGCACCACCTTGCGCTGGCTAGCGCGATTGCCCGTGGTGTCGGCAGCGAGTGCTTTTCGCTGAACCGGACCAGCCATCTCCGGTTCGGAATATCGGTGCGGAAGCAGCGCCACGCGTGTCCAGTCTTCGACTGGCCCGGTGCAGCCAGGCGCACAATCAGGTGAGTCGCCTGGCTCTGCCTTGCGCTGAATCGTACCCGAACCGCCCGCACGCTGTGGGTTCAGTCTCTCGGCTAAGGTTCGTTTACCAGGGGCAGTGGCAGCGGACTCGCTGAAACCGGATTCTTCATGCCCCTTGCCACGTTTTCTTGGTCCAAACATAGCGAATCAACCTCCGAGCAAAAATAGACCTTGTTTGCTGCGAGAGCAAGGCATAAGTGACGTTTGTCATGCCCACAAACTGTGTCTCACATGGTCGATGTAGCAGGGCGAGACATCGCAATTCGGTCGCGATCATCTCTCTTTGCAAACCTGTTTCACTGGGCCCGGCTGCTGCTCTCAATCGGCGTTGAGTAAACCCTGGCCGGTTGTGCTCGTGTGCAGTCATTGCCGATGGTCGACACCTGACTAGGTGGGTGTTTGCAGTCACTGCCACGGCGCTGCGATAACCGATCTTGGGTGTTTTCGCAGTCACTGCTGCTGCGCTGCGATAATCGATGTATGTGGCCAGACCCGCCCACTTCGATTGCGCCTCCTGCCAGCGACTGCTCGAGGTCACCATATATCTCGAAGTCACCATATGAATCTCGAAGTCACCATATGATGATCGGCCACATCGATTGTGGGTTTCTGACCTCTATAGCTCTCGTAATTGTTACCATGGGGGATCGCACAGGGGCAAAAACATGCCTGGGGTGAGAGAATTTGTGGTCAAACTCGATTAACAGGTACCGGACGACTGGGCAAGATCTGGAGAGAAGAGGGTGGACATGAAATCAAAGCGCAAAAAACTCACACCAGCCCAGCAAAAGAAACGGTTCGAGAAACGCGAGCGACGGGCTCGCGAGGCCGCTCGTCGCGCTGCTGAAGAGCGCCGGCGAAAGCGGCTCAGAGAGCAGATAGAGCGGCGAAATGCCGAGGTAGAGAGAGGCTATGATCTATCCGGCGAAGGTCGAGTTGCCGAGGCTTGCGATCAGTGGTGGGAGGTGTGGAACGGCTTCAAAGCCACACTGACCGATGGGTGGACAATTGCTGATGTCGAGGATGAGTTCAGCGATAGACACTATTTTGTCGACTGGATTTGTCATTTCGCCGAGGAGCTTCACCAGGCGGCGGTCGATGCGCCGCACTATGCTGACCGAGGTATTGAGTTCTGCACTGCGATCCTGGCCCAGTTGGCCGGCCGGGACAGGAGTGCAGAGCGGTTTGTTCGCAGTGATTTCCGCGCCGATGTGGGCGAATTTCACTTTCTGGCTGGCCGGGACAGCGAGGGCGAGCGAGTCTTGGAGGACCTCATCCGCGATGAGCCCGATCGGGCCATCGGGTATGTGCGCCTGGCCAGCAGGCTCGAGTCTCGCGGCCGGCGAAACCGGTGCGATGCCGATATCCAGTGCGCGCGAGAACTGCTCGAGCGGGCAGTTGCCAGGCCGGTCAAAGACGCCGAAACGTTTCACCTCGAGTTGCACCTGCGCTATCTCCGGGCCGACGATCGGGCCAAGCTCGACATCTTGCGCGACGCGCCGGACTGGCAGTGGCCCGCTGATGCCGCCGATCTCATCGCCGAAACCCTGGCCGATCGACAGGCGTCTGGTCGCATTATCGCCGCTGAGCTGGCCGGTGAATTCGCTGTGATGAGCGATGACATGGCAACCGCATTGCTCGCATTGATCGGCGATGGCGACGAATCGGATGCTGTGCGTGCCACTGCGGCCAGGTCGTTCGGCGCGGTACTCGAAGACAGTGAGACCATGGAGTTTGACGATGACGAAGCAGTGATATCCGAAACCTGCATCGAGCAGATTCAGGAGGTTCTTCACGCCGCCTATCTCGATGCTGATCTTGCCAGTGATATCAGGCGTCGAGCTCTCGAGGCCTCGGTTTGTGCTCCTCGCGATTGGCACAGGGCTGCAGTGAAGGCGGCATACGAATCAACCGACCAGGCTTGGCATCACACAGCGTTGTGTTGCTTGGAATACATACGCGGATTCGATGAGGAGATCCTGCGGACTCTTGACAGCGAGGACGCCCATCTTCGTTTTCATGCCATCCGCGCCGCCAAAAACGCACAGTTGGCTGCGGCATGGTCACACCTTTCGAGGCTGGCTTGCGACAACGACGCAGAAAAGGCGCTTCGTATGACGGCCATCAGCGCACTGCCGCACATTCGAGCAGATCAAGCCGCGCCACTGCTGGCCCAGCTTGCTGACAGCGCCGAGGACAGGGACATTGCTCTGGCGGCAAGCTGCGCCCATCTGGAAGCGGAGCTGTCGCTCAGGTAGCGCAATTTGCTCGTGTCATTGGTTATCGAAGCGAGATGCCTGCACAACACCTGAATGAGCCGGATGGAAGGAATCCTGCCCGCAGTAACCAGCGGCCTCGATGCGAGACTTGCGAGTGCGTGCAATGAGAGCATCGCGCACCATAGCGCTCGTCTGCGGCGCGCTGGCCACGGCGATTCTCGTACTCACCGCCTATCGGATTCGCGGCCGGGTGTATGCGACCGCGGAAGTACGCGGCTATTTCGGCTTTCGCACCATCGATAGCAATGCGGCCAACGGGATTGACGACGTCAAAAACCGCGGTCTGACCTTCCTTGTCGGCCTGCGCTGGGCCAACGAACCGCAGCCTCCACAGCGGCGTCGTGCCGCCCGCGATCAGGCCGCCAAACCTGTCGATACCTGCGAGACTTCAACAAGTATCGACGAAGCACACCAGTGTCCGGGTGAAAAACGCGTGCCCGACGCAGAGTAGCCACGGGAGTCACGACATGGGTGGATTCCAGCAAAAACCCGGTGGTATCTTTATCCCGCCTGTGCGCGACCGCCAGCGCGAGTATGCCCGCGATCCTCTGCACAGCAACGGCGTGATGCCGCCCCGGCCGACGCCGACGATGCCGGACAAGGCGTCGCCGCCGAAGCCCACGCGGGCTCAAGAGCAGGACCAGCAAATCGCCGCCACCAATGCCGTACTCGAGCGCGCCTGGGACTCGGCGCAAACCGGTCTCGACGTGGCCCGGACCGCTCTGTCTCAGCAGAGCAGCATGGCGGGTCAGCAACTGGCCGCGTTTCTCGGCGCCGTGAACCACACCGCCGCGCGACTCGATAAAAGCCGGCCACCGGCGCAGTGTCCTGCAAGGCTGTGCGATATGGCCGAAAAGACGTCGGCCCGGGCTCATGAGCTGCTCGAGTTTGCCTTCAACCACGGCCTCAAATCGAGAAGCTATCTGGAGCGTCTGCGCGCGGCTGTGGTCGCCTTTGACGCGTCCTGGAAGCGGGCTCGGGACACGGTCCAAGAACTTGCGCACCCGTCCACGGCTGTCGACGACTTCCAGCGTGGAGCTGCGCGCCCCGATCATGGCGGACGGTGGCTGCAGGGCGGACCGGCCGGGTCGTCTCTCAAGCCCGCCGGGCCGCCCCGACCGGTGACGTACGCGGCCAGCAAACCCGCTGCTTCGACTCCAACTCCGACGTCGGCGACCAGCAAGGCCGCCGGGGTGGTGCAGCGCAAGCCCCAAGCCCAGGCTGCTTCCGTAGAGATCGACGCAGCGGTCGATCGCATCGTCGAGCGTATTGACGGCATCACCGGCGACGACGAAGAGCAAGAGATCCTCGCGACTCTGCGCGCCTTGACCCCGCAGCAGTACGGCCAGGTCATGGCCCGCATGAGCCAGCGCCGAGATGGCACAGACACATATCTGGCCCGGCTGCACCAGGACCTGCACGGCAACGAATTGCACACCTGGCTGGCTCTGGACCGGGCCAAGCGCCTGGCCGCTCGGGCTGGCAGCCCGGAACAGATGGAGGCCACCCTGCGCGAGATGGAAGCGGGCCGGGGCATCGCTACCCAGGACTACGCCCCGTCGCACATCACCGCGCCGTCGACCTGGAGCTATCGCAGCTACCCAGAAGACGCCAGCTACCGCGCCGGCCACATCGGCGTGTACTGGCGCAAGCACCGGGGCTGGCACGACGTCACCGGCACCCGCAGCGGCCACACCCTGGCCCTGGACGAATTTCTGCGGGTCAACAACCGGGTCACCGGCAAGACCGAGGTGCTCAGCGCCGCGCAGGTCGTGGCCCTGTCCGACGACCATCGCGCCAGCGCCCAATTCGCCGAGCTGACCCTGATCACCCTGGCCATGGGCGGCGCCCTGGTGGGCACATCCAAGACCTTGCTGGGCAAGGTCGCCACTGGCCTGTTCGAGATCGTCT
>JAKSDA010000167.1 GCA_022360315.1 Pseudomonadota bacterium | reverse complement strand
TATCGATATTCATATTATATCTAGTGCATAGGCATGCTCTGGACATAAGGATTTTGTGTCCCGCAGCAAAGGGGGAAGTGTGCGCGCAGCCCAAAATCTTTGCCGAGAATGACAGAATCTACTCGCTAAGAGACTAACGGCAATTTACCATCGCTACACGCGCGACTGTATGCGGCAATAGCCTCGTCGAGGGCCTTCTTTTTCGCCAGGAGATCCCCGAACTCGATACAAGACGGATAGTGAACTATTTCGCTATCGTGGCAGAGAATGCGGAAGATCTCGCTACTTTTTTTCAGGTCACGCTTGGAAACATCATCGCGCCACCGACGCGCCGCCTGTATCAAGATGTCTGAATTTTGGCATAAATCATTGAATTTTTTCCACTCTTGCTGGCCAGGCAGATCACGAAACCAACTGTCATGACAAAGAATCTGCTTGAGTACATCGCTTGTCAGCTGATCAGCTTCAAAAGCGCCACTTCCCTCGCGTAAGTGCAGGGCAGCTCGAATCGCCGTCATTGGACTCCCGCATTGTGTCGAAACATCGATCCATTGCCCTGATGATAGATCTTGTATTCCACTATCTCGACTGAGTACATTAGTGCAAATGGTCTCCTTCTGTTTGCAGGCGACTTCGTCGGGGGGAGAGCTAGCGCACTTTTGCGCGGCGGTACGAAGTGAGTCTAGCCAACTCGGTTGTGCAAGAGTTGGTTTCTCCTGGGGACATAGACTGACGTGAACCTCCTGGTTCTCCCCATCGCATAGTCTATCACATAAGTTTAAATCTCCGCCTTGACACCCGATAATGAGTAAGCCGTATCGCATATTTGGGTCCGTGGTACTCTCGGCGAGTTTGGCGCATCCGGACTGGTTGCTCTCGTCGCAGCGCAAGCCGGGTCCTCCGTTGCAGAGGTTTATGACGATGGCCATCGCGGTCGCTACGACTGCAAGTGACGGCCAGATCCACCGGTGCTGACTCGGCTTGACCGGCTTCTCGATTTCGGGACCCCGTGGCGGGGGAGTTGACGATGAGGCTTCGCCCTCTATTATCTCATCCAGGCGTTCGAGCAGGGCTTCGGCAGACGGAATTCGAGCATCACGCTTCTCCGCGCAGAGGGATTTGATGAGCTGCTCGAACTCGGTTGGGACATCAAACTTTTTCTTCAGGGTATCCGGTATGGACGTCTGCGGGCGTATTGCTGGCAGTCGCGGCTCCATCTTGGTAGGGTCGCCAGACAGGCTCGACGTCATTGCTTCCCCGGCCGATTGGGTCGCCTTCCACCCTTTGTTGTACAGAATCTCGAAGAGAATGCAGCCCAGCGAATAGAGATCGGCGCGCCCATCGATGTCTCGGTCGCCTTGCTCGGGCGCCATGTATGGTGGCGAACCCAACACCATGCCCGTGGTGGTTTTGACTGCGGCCATCCTGTGATTCGAACTGCTCGACGTTGACGAATTCTCGATTATCTTCGCAATACCAAAGTCGACGATCTTGTAGCGGTACGTGTTTTTGCTCCGATCGAAGAAAAACATTATGTTTGACGGCTTCAAGTCGCGGTGAACGATCTTGTGGCTGTGAATCGCGCGCAGTGCGCGTGCCAAGTCGTATAGGAGATTCGTAGTGCGTTGAAAAGTCCATTGCTCATCGCCAATCTGGTCCCGCAATGTGCCCTCGAGCTGCTCCATTACGTAATACTGTTTTTTCTCCCCGTCGTGCACGGAAAAGCCATTATCAAAAACTCGAATTACGCCGGGATGATTGATCTGTACCGGTATTTTTGCCTCATTGAGAAATCGGACGACCTTCTCGCCTTTGTCTCCAGTACTCATGACCTTGACAGCGACCACGTAGTCCAAGGATTTGTGCTTTGCGCAATAGACCTCCCCGTTGCCCCCTTCGCCCAGTTTGCTAATGATGTCGTACTTTTTCCCGACGGTTTCACCGAGCATTGCTAGCGCCTTTAACAGCCGTCAGTTACTTGCTGATCCTTGGGTTGTCCGGCAGCACTCCCACTGCCAGCATCAAGTACAAATGATCATAGAAGTAGATACCTTCGTCAACGACTACCTGCGACTTGTGCGGTCAATGGCCGTACATCGGCGTGCCCGGCAATTGTAGCAATCCTTACGTACGAATTCCGGGCGCATCGGGACGTCAGAACGAAATCATGCGAAAATCTGTCTGACGCGGGAGATAGTACTGCCGCTGTCGTCGGGGGCAGGCTCGACGCGAGCGTGGGGCTGAATGTTGCCGGATGCGATTGGCCACTGCGGTGGGAGGCGACCTGCGCCGATAGGCGACTGCAGCTGCGATCCATGCCGATCGAGCGCGTGTCCGCCATCCCGTTCTTCCAACGCCTCTGCGTCTTCCTGAGCGTTCATCTGGATAACATCGCGCGCCGCACTCGGCAGTTGTGAAACCTGGCTACCGCTAGCCCAAGACCTCTGCGGATTCACGATTCCACCAAGGAGACCCAACCGTTAACGCTCTTGCCCCCTACGAAGATCACTACGCACTGTCCTCTATCGCCGTCGCCCCCCCAGGATGACTCGCCTCGGCCAAGTTTGCCTGATCCTCGCAGGTCAGCTCCATGGACAAACGTAAGACTTAATACGCTACCCTGATCATGGCATCAGCCGCCAGAACATTCCGGACCGGTGGCCACGCGTGCAATCAACCGAAACAACAGGATTTTCCTACCGCACCCCCGGTTGCCAAACCAACCCGTGTGCGCCTCCAGCTGTCGTGACATGAAGCCACCCTTCCCGCATGCTTTCTCGATGAACAACCAGCTCTCTTTGCTTCGAGCAGCTCTGTCACCGACTTGGTCTGATCTGTTACGACCCTTCCGCTACGGGCTGAAAGGGTCGGCAAGTCGAATACAGCACCATATTTTGTCTTGCTCCCGAACAGCCTCCCGACTAGACTCTGCTTGCCCTCTAGGGCGCTCCATGACCGACTTCTAAACCATTCATCGCGCGTTTTACCTCGGCGCATTTGCCTCGGCGCGCAGCTGGCATCACCGTGCGACCATCTGAACGGGAGCTCCGGTCGATCACCTGGATTGCTCGTCCGATCGATTGCCCGTGCGTCATTTGCCAGCCAGCGGCAGCCGTTGTCGAAGCGGCTCGCCTGGCCGGGGATTGGTTCAGGAGCCACGTCATGTCGTTTGTACGTCTATCCAGGATTTCGTTCGCATACTCCTCGTCAGTCGACATTTTCGATCGTGTATCCCTCGATCTGCATGCCGGCTGGACTGGCGTGGTCGGCGAAAACGGTAGCGGCAAAACCACCTTGCTCGCTCTGATCGCCAGGAAACTCATGCCAAATCAAGGTGTAATCACACACCACCCCGACGATGCACTGATCCATTTCTGCCGCCAGCGAGTCACCGAGCTCAGCGATGAGATCGGCGAGTTTGCCGAGCTGTGGACTCGCCCTGCGGCGCGACTCAAAGCCCGGCTCGAACTCGATCCCGATGATCTCGAGCGATGGTCGACGCTGTCGCCGGGCCAACGCAAGCGGTGGCAGATCGGCGCTGCCCTGGCGGCGAGCCCGGACGTACTGCTCCTCGACGAGCCGACCAACCATCTCGATGACCGGGCCCGAGACGTCGTGGTTGCGGCACTGCAGCGTTTTCGCGGTGTCGGCCTGGTCGTGTCACACGACCGCATGTTGCTCGAGCAACTCACCACGCATACCGTGCGGGTCCATCGCGGTCACACCGAGGTCTATCGGGCTTCCTACAGCGAAGCTCGCGACGAGTGGCAATCCCGCCTGCAAGAACGCCTGCGCATACACCAGCGAGCGCGCGACGAGGCAGACCGAATGCACCGCCGCCTGGCCGATGAACGCAGAAAACGCGACTCTGCCCAGGCCAAGATCAGCGCCAGAAGCCGCATCAAGGGCAAAAAAGACTCGGATGCGCGCAGTGTGACCGCCCGTGGTCGCGCCATGGCCGGCGAGGCCCGGATCGCGCGCAATGTGACTGTCGTGCGCCGCGCTGCCGAGCGAGCCAGCGCGCACCTAGCAAGCTCGCTCGATATGGTAAAGGAGCGTGGGCGTTCGCTATTCATCGATTATCAGCCGGCGCCGAAGCGCTTTCTCATGACCCTCGACCGCCCGACTCTGACCGCGCCGGGTCCGGGGTCGCGGCCTCGAGTACTGGTCCGCGACATTCGCGTATCGGTCGAGCGGACCAGCCGTATCCATCTTGCCGGCCCCAACGGCGCCGGCAAAACCACCCTTCTTCGCGCTCTTCTCGCCCATAGCACCATCGACCGCGCGCGTATCCTGTACCTTCCTCAGACCGTCTCGGCCGATGCAGCCAAAACCATCCTGGCCGAGATCCGTGGCCAATCCCGCCAGGAACGCGGCCGTATCTTGCAAATCGCTGCCGCGCTTGGTCTCGAACCCGATCGAGTGCTGGCCACATCGGAGCCGTCGCCCGGCGAGCTTCGCAAGCTGGCTATCGCGCGCGGCATGGGCCTGGACACCTGGATGGTGGTGCTCGACGAGCCGACCAATCACCTCGATCTGCCATCGATCGAGAGACTCGAATCAGCATTGATCGATTATCCCGGCGCGTTGGTGATGGTATCCCACGACCAGGTGTTTGCCCGCGCGGTGACCTCGACCGTGTGGCGCCTTTGCAACCGGCATATCGCGATCGAGACTTGGGACTCGGCGGCTTTGAAAGGCGAAGTGGGGTCAAGGGTCAGAAAATCCGTTGCCGGTGTACGCTCGGAATGATCAGCTCTGTCGGGCGCGCAGGATGGCTTGTTTCTTGCGCAATCGAACGGCCAGTTCAGTTCGACCGAGCGCCCGGGCGCGTTCGGCGCCCAGCCCGAGCCAGTGGATGGCCAGGTTGGTGGCACCGGCTACCCAAAACGATCGACTGGCTGCCAGAGCGACCAGGACGCTGGTCGGGTCTTCCTGATGGCGCTCCAGGAATCGCCGGTGTCCCTCATCGTGGTGGCCGCAACTCACGTAAAAACTGGCCAGGCCGTCGCGCACTGCGCTCACACGGTCGCCCCAGCTGGCCAGATCGCTCTCGGTGTGTCTGCACGAGGTGCAGAAATTCTCGTATGCGATCAGGGCGCGAGGTGATTTTCCGAATTGTTGCAAAAGGTCGAGAAAGGCTCCGTAGGCGACAAACTCATCGATCTTGCAGCGCAGGAGCTCGACCACGAGATCGAACTCCAGTCGTTCGATCTGAACTGCTGCAGCGATGAGCGTGGCCTGCTCGACCGCGTGACCCGAGCCGCGAAAGCGAGCCAGTGCCGGTTCGAAGCCCTCATCTCTAATCGCCTGGCTGACCCGCTCGGCCCGGGCCACGTGCTCGGAGATCCTGGGCCACAGAGCCGCATCGATGCCGGCAGGAAGAGCCGGTGCCTCGAACGCGGGCATGAAATGGACCGCCCAATCGGGATGGCGGGCTTGCAAAGCCGCTCGCGTGACGCGCACGACCTCGGGTTCGAGCCAACTGATGCGCACGATTCCAGTCTATCGGTTTGGTTGCGGTTTGGTTGCGGGTTGGTTTCCGGTTTGGTTGCGGTTTACTGGAGGGCCTCGATCTGCTCGCGGATCAGCCGGTCGTTTTTGGGGTTCTTGCCCCTGGTGAGAGCGAGATATTTGCGAAATGCCTCGATGGCCCTGTCGTTGTCGTGGTTGAGGCGATGCATGTGGCCCAGGTCGTACCACGCCTTGGCATAGGTCGGCTTGAGCGTCACTGCCTGCTCGTACGCTGCGATGGCCTCGTCGACCATTTCCTGCCGGCGATAGACCACGCCGAGGTTGAAGTGAAACTCGGCTATCGCCGGTTCGAGTTCGATGGCTTTTCTGAGCTCGATGGCAGCCTTGTCGAATTCTTTGGCCACCCGGTAGGCCACGCCCAGATTACTGCGGTAGGTGGCGTCTTTCGGCCTCAGCTTGACCGCGTGGCTCAAATGGCGAAGAGCGGCCCGGAGGTCGCCTTTCCTGCGCTTCAGCGCGCCCAGATTGGCCTGGGCTTCGGCGTTCTCGGCATCGAGCTGTAATGACTTCTCCAGCGCCGCGATTGCGTCATCGACGCGTTTCGCCCGGTAGTAGGCCATGCCCAGGTTGGACCACAAGATCGGGTCCTTCTTGCTGATCTGGGTCGCTTTCTCGTAGGCGTCGACGGCTTTCTTGTACTGCTTCTTCTTTTTGTAGAGATGACCGAGGGAGGCCCATGCCATGATGTGATTGGCCCGCGCAGCCACCGCCTTGCGGAACTCGGCAATGGCCTTATCGACCTTGCCCTGCTCCTTGAACGCCAACCCTCTGCGGTAGTGGGCCCCGGCCTGGTCGGCCGCAACCGGAGCAGATGCCAGTACCAGGGCCAGACAGGACAGGAAAGCCAGGAGCATTGTCACTCTCATTATCGCGAGAGTAGCAGAAAGGGCGCACCTGAAAAGCCCGCATGGACCCGGCGACGACCGAATCGCCGGCCGCTCCGCATTGCCTGCCGAGAGGTCCGGCCGAACTCGTGCCGAGAAAGTTACTTCGACGTCAAGCGCTCGACCTCGATCAGCGCTTCGGACGAATCATCCATATCGGCGCCGAGTTTTTCCAGGTCATTGACCAGCGGCTGGACATCGACTGCGTCGCGCGACGCGTTGGTCGATTCGAGGTTGATCACTGCCATGCGAAGCCGCTCCATGGCGGCCAGGTAGTTGTGCATGCGGGCCAGGACACGCTCTCGGCTGATCCCGATATCTTTGATATAGCGCAGTTGTTCGGCCAGCGCCGCTTTTGCCTGTTCGTACTGGTTGCGCGTGATCTCGTCATCGGTGTCGGCAATGCGCTTTTCCAGGGACTCCATGCGTTCGACCAGCGACGACGCCATGGTCTGGGTCCCCCGTTCCTCGACCGACTGCCAGCGTCGGGCCACTGCAAAGAGCCGCAATACACCGTCGCGCAGACTGCGCCGATTGGCGTTTTCCCGGGCCAGTTCGCTGTTGGCATTACTCCACAGCTGGTAGCTGCGGTCGACCAGCTCGCGCACTTCGCCGGTGAGCGAGCCGTGCAACTCGTCGTAGGTGGAGGCGACGCTGTCGCCATGGAGGGCGAGATGTTGCGGGAGGAGGGCGAACACCGAGATGAAGGAGAAGGCTGCGCCAGCTGCGCTGGTGACCAGCCAGGCGGGCAGCGAGGACAGTTCCTGGGCATGGCCGATGGACAGGAATACGTAGCGTCCGAGCAGGGCTACTCCGGCGCCGCAAGCGATTGCCAGGAGCAATCTGGGTCCGCGCAGCCCCCATCCAATGGCCAGGCCGAAGAGCAGGGAGAACGCCGCGATCGCCCACGCGGGCTGGCCGATGCGCAGAAGCAGCACCAGGGCGGCAGCGGCCATTGCCGCAAACCCCATGCGCACCGCGACCTCGTCGATCTGGCGGCGAAGCGCGGGCGACAGCGCAGCAACGACAGTTGCCGCGGCGACCATGGCCAGAGCCCAGGGCGAGCCCGGACCGTGAAAGAGCGCGTGGCCGAGCAGTCCGGCAAGCGCGCCAGCACCTGCCATGTGAAGCGCCGCGCGGTGAAATTCCTCATGCTGGCGAAACTCGAGGGTCGTCGTCATTCTCCGTGCCAACGCCTCAGATTGCTATGCGGTCTACCGAGGTGTCAAGCGACACTTCTCACAGACCAGCGCCGCTCCAGCGCGTGCCAAACGCGCTCCTGGCGCCATTGATAGGCAGTTCGATTGAGCGGGGCAAGTGGCTGGTTTTATTATTGCTGTATAGCCTCGCCCTGCCCATCATAGACATTCAGCTAGTCGGTTTCGCAACGCCCATTGCCCTGGGACTCACCACATGATTCGCCGAGGCAGTTGCCGCAGCCCTCGACTCGATCAGCCTCCGCAGCGGCTGGTGTGTCGCGGGTGCGAGGAGCACAGCGAGTGCGCCTCGAACGTATGCAAGATCGAAGACCGAGTCTGGGTAGACCAAACTGAAATTGTCTACGCGGATCCCATGGGCGATTCCGTATCCAACTGTTGAACTGCAAACCTCAGCGAATATCGCGGTGCGATCCGACTCAGCGGCTCGAATTCCAGCCGAGCCATTGTCCACAACACCATGGTGGGCAACAGCGTCAACTCGACCTATATCTCGATATCATTGCCTGCGGTGGTGCGATTCTATCCGCGCCCCCAGGGAGATGGGCCCGACATCGGCGCGCTCGACTCCCGATGAGCATCGGCGATCGGTTCCGGCATCGGTGATCGACTCTGTGCCGGGCTTCGGCTCCGGCAATCGTTGCGATTTTGTGATAGTTTGGCGGTGCAATGGACGGGAATGCGTTCAGCCGGCATCGGGTGAACTGGCTCGTTACCGCACTCGGGCTCGTAGTCGTGGCGTGCCAGCCCCGGGTGTCGGCCACGCCGGTCACATCTGCCGACCCCAGCGCTGAAAAGCGCTTTCCCCACGGCGATCACAACATGCTGGCGTGCACCGATTGCCACGGCCTGGACGCGGTTCTTCGCGGTGACCCGGCCGTACCCGGAGCGCGGGATCACGCTCCCTGCGATCGCGCCCAGTGCCATCAGTCCGATTTTCTGTCCTTGCCCGGCAGTATGTGCGCCGTGTGTCACGAGGCAGTCGATCCGACCCGCAGCGGTGGCTCACCGCTGGCCCCGTATCCACCCGAGTACAGTCGGCGCGTCCTTCCGTCGCAGTTTTCGCACCAAAAGCACCTCGATTTCGAGCGTATCGAGGCCCGGGTTGGCTTTCACGTCACATGCGAGGATTGCCATACTCGCGACGATGCCGGCAGACCGACCGCTGCCCGGCATGGCGTATGCGGGCGCTGCCACGCACCCGAAGCCGCGCCGCCGGGTACTCCGCCGATGAATCTGTGCGCCCAGTGTCATCGCCCCGGCCACAGTGCGATTCGCCGCCAGCGGCGCCTGATCACGGGCGATTTGCACTTCGATCACGGCAATCACGCGCGCGATCGTCGGGGTACCCCGATCCGCTGTGTAGAGTGCCACACCGCCAGCCCGAACGCGCACCAGATCGGCGATCATCCGACACCGGTCACCCGGGTATGCGTCGGCTGCCACGACGATTTCGACCGCACGCCGTCGTCCAGCCGGATGTATATCTGCCAGACCTGTCACCGCAAGATCTCGAGGTATATCGGAATTCTGGCGCCGCGCTCACACCTCCCGCCGCTCGAGCGGCCCGAGGATCACACCCTGGCGTTTCGCCGCGATCACGCCGCTGACGCTCGGGCCGACTCGCAGCGATGCGCGCGTTGCCACACATTCATGTCGGGCCAGAGTCGCGATACCTGCGACGAATGCCATCAGATCATGCAGCCCAGCGACCACGTGATCACGTGGACTGAGTACGATCACGGCCCAGCTGCTTCGGCACGCGCCGATCGCTGCGCGCTGTGCCACCGCAGCACGTTTTGTGTGGCGTGCCACTCCCGGCTGCCGCGCTCTCATCTGCCGCTAAACGCATTTCGCATCAACCATGGACTGCCCGCCCGGCTCAGACTGCGTTCGTGCTTGACCTGTCACAATCCCGGACAGTCGTGCGACCGGTGTCATCTTTCGCAGGGGATGGCCCGGTAAATGACCCGGCTCGACAGCGCAACCGCGGTGGTCGCCCTGGTGGCCGCCTTGACATGCTGGTTTGTGGCTGGCGGCGCGGCATGGGCCGAGAACGATGCCGGCCGATCTCGGCACCGAGCGACCATGGCGGCGACCATGGCCGGGGATGAGTTTCACGATCTGATCGTGCGCAAGCTGCCCTCTCCGACCAGCTTGCGGATGCGATGGCACCCACAGGCGCGTGGTTCGCGGCTCGCTGTTGCACAGGCCGAACGCCGTGCTGTCCGCAACGACAGCGTGCGTTCCACACCATTTCGCGCCCTGGCCCCGGATCCGCTCCCGGGCCCACCTCTCAGCGATCGGTTGACCTTTCGCTTTAACCTCGGCTTTGGGCTCGATGGCGGAGATCCCGCCGACCAGCCGATCAGCGGGTACGATCAATTGCGCCTCTATTACTTTGGCGACGCGACCATCAGCAGTCGCGGCCTCTTCGTGCCGAGTTTGTCGGCGTACGCTGCAGCCCAGTTTCGCTTCGACCAGGAAACCGCTGACTGCACGATCGATAAGAACGGGTCCTCCTGTATCGAAGCGCTGCCGTCGGTCCAGGACGGCGATGGAGTAAAAGACCGGCGCATTCGCAGTGCCTACGCCCAGCTCGACAGTTTTTTGAGCGTGCCCTGGTTGCGGCCGCTATTTGTGCGGGCCGGACGCCAGTACCGCTACGGGCCGGCCATCGCTCATTTCGACGGGGTCACTGTGGGCTACGATCGATCGCTGTTTTCGCTGGGGGCATTTACCGGGCGCAGCGTCGATCTCTTCGCCTCTGACGCCATGAGCCAGTCCGGTGGGTTCATCGCCGGACTGGACGGCCGCGTAGCCGTGTACGAGCGGACGCCGGTCCCTCTATTCATCAGCGCCAGTATGTTGCGTTTCGGTGGAGTTACCCATTTTCAGGGCAATCTGGCTCTGCAGTGGAGCCGAGACATTGCAATTCGCACAGGGCTGCGCACTCTCGGCGAGCGGGTAGCACGGACCAGTGCACAGGTACGCGCGCGCATCTCCGAGGTGACCACGGTCAACATCGAAGTCGAAAACCGGACCAACTCGGACTGGATGTACGGTCTTTACGCCATCGAGCGGCCGGGGCCGGATGCCCAGCCGAGGAACTATCTCGACCTCGGCGTGCCATTGCCCCGGCTCTACGCCGACCTGCGCGCGGGCACGGTACTTTACGATAACATCGATGTGTTGATCCGGGGCGGCACAGCGATCGAGCACCGCGGTGAGGGAGTCATGCGCAACCCCCACGCAGCGACGTTTGTCGAGGGCGGATTGGCAGTCGAAATCCGACCGCGCCGTGCGGTCGCCGTGGGTTTGTCGGGATTGTTCCGGATGTACGAGCGAGATCTGGTCCAGAATATCGACCACAGCAAAGAGGTGGACCCCCTGCCCGCCCATGCGGGAGCCTCGGGCGAGCGTTCCTTCGTCGAGGGTGGAATCAACCTGCGCTATACCCAGGGTGCGCGCAAGCTCACAGCCCGGGCCGAGTTTTATGGCCGCTATTTCGACACCCAGCCCGCGTATGCCGAGGTCGATTTCGAAGAACTCGACTACCGCCTGGGCGGTCGATTTGTCATCGAGGCCTGGCCCAGCAATCGACTGCGCCTCAAAGCCTCTTACGACTTATCGAGTTCGCTGTCGGTGGCCCCTGATCTGCGCGGATTCAAGAGTCTGCGCATTCTGGCGGAGGGTCAATTGTGAGGGCCGTGGTTGTGGTGATGATGAGTCTGGCGATTTCTCCCGGACTGACGGCCGGGACCGATGACGCCAGACCTGCCGGCTTTGATCATTTCTGGCACGAGGCCAGGGTTGCCGTGACTGGCTCGCCCGAGATCGCGTGTACCCACTGTCATCGAGTCGATGGGCGGGCATTTTTGTCCGGGCCACCTGATCACGCGACCTGTTTTGGCGATTGCCACGGCCCGGCGCCGTTGCCGCGGCGACCGGGCAGACCGTACCCGGTGCCCGATGAGCTGCACCAAGTGTGCACAGTATGTCACTCGCCGCGTTCCCTTGCCCGTGCCAACTCGCGCAGCCCTGAACGACTCGCCGTGACCTATCCATTGCGCCCAGATCTTCACGACCACGGCATCGCTCTATCTCACAAGACCCATCATGTGGCGACCCGGGACGGGCGTGATTGCGCGACCTGTCACCGTGTCCCCGACGATCGGCAAATCGGCCGACCGGCCGGTCCACCTCGCGCGAGTAGGGACCGGACCGTTTTGAATTCGCGCGGCTCGGGCCCGGCTCATCGTCGCTGCACCAGCTGTCACTTATCGCCTCATCCTCAGACTGGCGGTGACATGCCGTCGATGGCTCAGTGCTCCCGCTGTCACGTGCGCGAAGTGGGACCGCGTTCTCGTCCATATCTGAAGCGCGGCCAGTATCCGGTGGGTCGTACGTTTTCCCATCGCAGGCATTTGGCCCGGGGTTCAATCGAGTGTCGGGCCTGCCACGTTGCCATCACCGAGGCCGAGAACAACGCATTACCCGCGCCATCCATGGATATCTGCGGTTCGTGCCACGACGGCAAAAAGGCATTTTCCACGGTCGCGCCGCACTGCCGACGTTGTCACACTCAGCCGGCGCGCGAGCAAAAACTGCGCCCGCGTCCCGGTCCCCGTTACGATCATCGCACCCATCGCCGCTTATTGTCCGACACGCCGTGCCAGGCCTGTCATCGTCTCGATTCGCGTGGCAACCCATTGCCCCCATCCCTGGAGCATGCGCCTTGCTCCGATGTCGGTTGCCACCACGACGAGTTTTCTGCGCTCGAGCCCGGGATTTGCGGAGCCTGTCATATCGGCATCGAGCCGTGGCGCAAGCTGCATTTCGACCGCACGCCCAGGCCGGACACGGAGTTTGGCGCCACATTCTCACATCGCGCGCATCTTGCCGAGTGCAGCCAGAATGCCACCTGTGCTGGCCGGTGCGAAACCTGTCATCGTCGAACTCAGAACATGCATCTTTTGCGCGATCATCGCGCATGCATGGGAGCGGGTTGTCACGCCAAGAGACGCGGCCCCAAACCGCGCCTGGGCCGATGCGAGGCCTGTCACGAGCTCGAGTTGCTCATTCGGAGGCGGGAAAAGCGCCTGACGGCTCGCTGGTCGGTACGCGCGCGTTTTCGCCATGAGCCGCATCAGTTCGACCCGCGCAGCGGATCGGCCAGCGGGCAAGCAACGGTGCAACAGAGTCGCCAAGGGAACCGGCAACAAGGCCAAGCAAACCTGCTCGGCTGTGAAGCGTGCCATACGGGCGTCGAGCGCGCTGGTAGCATGGACGACATCCCGACACCGGGCAAGGCGAGCTGCCTTCCCTGTCACAATGGCGCGATTGCCTTTAAAGTAACCGGCCACGACTGCGCCCGCTGCCACGCTCCGGCGCGACTTCCTTGACAGCACGGCCCGGCGAGGGAAGGCTAGCAGCCCCAACAAAACTAGCGCCGAAACAATGACCGAACATTGTGTAAGGTCGGGTCCATGGCCAATGTTCTCAACCGTCCAGCCGTCCCGGCAAGAAATGCGGAGCAAAGTTCGTACCGTGCAGAGCAGCCGAGCGGCTGGGTATTCGCTCGTTTGTGGCCCCAGCTCGCAGCCGTCGGGATTGCCGCCACAGTGGGCGCTCTCTGCGCCGGGGCCAAAAACGCCCACAGCTCACCGCTCGACCTCTTTGGCTTTGGCGGACGCTCACCCGGACTGGTCGGAACCGGAGTGGCCACAGCAACCGACTACGACGCGGTCTATCTCAATCCAGCCGGTCTGGCCGATACCGCAGGCAAGCGCTTCACTGTGGGTACGGTCGCTGGCGACATGGCTCTCTACCGCAACGGCGAAGAGACCGATACCGACCCGATCGCCGGCCTGGTCATCGGTGGTGCTCTCAAAATGCCGCTGCGCGGCGCACTGCGAGATCGCGTCGGCCTCGGGGTGGGATTTCACGTCCCGTTTGCCGCCATCAACCGCGCCCGGCATCCCCTGCCAGGAGTGCCCGTGCACGTTCTGCTCGAGAGCCGCACCCACGTCGTGGCCGTGCAGGGGGCTGTCGGCGTAAAGCTGGGCCAACGCTGGCGTATTGGAGCCGGAATTCTGGCTCTAGCCGAGTTGCGCGGCGTCATCGACGTCACTACCGATGGCGCGGGACGTTTCACCACCTTCTCCGAGCAACAGCTGGTCACCCGGTTCACACCCATCGTCGGCGCGCGATACCTGAGTGCCGGGCGTCGGCTCCGACTGGGCCTCACCGTGCGCGGCGTCTCGCGCAGCGATTACGACATCGAGATCACCAATGACCTGGGCGACGCCCTGCCGCTGACCATTCCCACTGTGCGCATTGCCGGTGTATCGCAATACGATCCCCTGACCGTTGCTGCAGAGGCAGCATGGCAGTGGCGGCACGACCTCGACCTGCTGGTCCAGCTGGCCTATCAGCGGTGGAGTGCGTTTCCCACTCCCACGGTCAATCCGGTCGCCGGCGCCCCGGCCCAGGACGGGCCCGCTTTTCACGATATCGCAGTTCCCCGGTTGGCCGCAGAATGGCGCTCTTCGCGGGCGTCTACCCAGATTGCCGCGCGGGTCGGATATTCGTTTGTATGGTCGCCCGCCGGTGAGATGGACGGCCAACAATCCCTGCTCGATAACCACCGCAATATTCTGGCCGCCGGATTGGGATTGTCCTGGCCAGGTACCCGGCTGCCGCTCCATATCGATGCCTGGACCCAGTTTCACATCTTGCTGCCGCGCAGCCATACCAAGGACCCGGCCAACTACGGACCCGACGAAGAACCGCCTTTTGACACCATTTCAACCCGCGGCCATATCGCGGTGGCCGGAATTACTGTGGGAGTTGATCTATGAATAACCCGGGCAATAGCACTGCTGTACTCGCCGGTTTCGCCGGACTGTGTGCAATGGTCATGCAGAATTCAGTTGCGCGCGGCAACCCAGTTGATTCGTTTGGTTTTGGCGCCCGCGCTGCGGCCATGGCCGGGGCGCAGACCGCGGCTTCCAACGACGGCGGGGCCCACTACTACAATCCGGCTATTGTGGCTGCTTTCGACCGTATTCGCATCGACCTGGGTTACCAATTCGCTCGGCCTGCCCTCACCATCAACGGGCTCGATGTCGGCGTCGATGCCTCGCGTGGGTTGACTGCCAGCCTATCGGTTCCGGGTCGCGTGGCCGGACGACGGGTGGCCATTGGCGGCGGATTGTTCTTGCCCGATCAGCACCTTTCCCGCACGCGCACTCTGTCGGGCAGCAAGCCCCGTTTCGTGATCTACGACAATCGCCCGCAACGACTGTTCATCGCTGCCAACCTGTCGCTACAGATCGCCCGCGATCTCTTTGTAGGCGGCGGGTTGGCGTATATGTCGAGCACTCGCGGATCGGTCTTGCTGGACGGTCGAGTCGGCTTTCCCAACGCTGCCGACTCCGATCTGGCCCTGGACATCGACGTCGATCTCGAGACTATTCGGTACCCTCAGGCCGGGATTCTCTACCGTGCAGCGCCATGGCTCGATATCGGCTTTTCGTATCGCGGTGGCTTCAAATTGGTGCTCGATCAAATTTTCATCGTGCAGGGTGACGTTGGCGGTGAAGGAATCGCCCCCCTGGTCGAAGATGGCTTTTTTAAACTGCATACCGTGTCGCAGGATCTGTTCCAGCCCGCTCAGGTGAGTGGCGGGTTGGTCGCCCGGATCTCGCCGTCGTTCACCCTGGCCTTCGACCTCGAGTGGCAGCGGTGGTCTGAATTCGACAACCCGGCCGCCCAGGTCGACATCGAGCTCGATGTCGGCCAGTTTAATGACCTGGTCGACATCCCCGAGGCTCCGTCTCTGCCCGAGGCCAATTTTCGCGACATCCTGATTCCGCGCGTAGCGATCGAATGGGCCCCCTTGCAACTGCCTCGGCTCGACCTCCAGGTCCGCGCCGGCTACGCCTATGAAGCATCTCCGGTGCCCGATCAGATCGGAGAGACCAACTTTGTCGACAACGACAAACACACTATGTGCCTGGGCGCAGGAGTTGTCCTGCGCCGCCTCAGTACGATCCTGGCCGAACCGTTGTCGTTGGACCTGTTCGTGGCGGTGACCGCGCTGGCCGAACGCACTCACGCCAAACTATCGCCGGCCGACCCCGTGGGCGATTATCGCTCGGACGGCTATATTGTGCAGACCGGCGTGTCATCGCGCTGGCGGTTTTGAACCACATGACCGGCCGGAGCCGCCATCGAATCCGGCCATTGGGGCAAGGTGGCGCTCAAGGGCAAAAAGTACCCAAGCGCGCAAGCCCGGGGCTCACCATGTCGGTATGGAGGCCATGGCTCGAGCCGACGCCATCGCTCTGGCCTGTCGCTGTCTCGACGTCGACCGGCATCAGCGCGACATACCGAGGGCGCGGATGCGCAGCTTGAGGGCGTGGGTCGACACTTCGAGTGCCATTGCCGCGTCTGCCAATTTGCCGCCGGTCCGGCCCATGGCCGCGGTGATCTCAGCAGCAGAGAGGTCGGAGGCTTTGCGCACTCGCGACGATTGATCGACCACGGCGTAGAGTGACGTGCGCGACAGCTTCAGCGCCTTGGCAGTGGCCGCGAGGCGATAGCTGTGGTCGCGCAGCGCAGCCAACAACTCGTCCTCGCTCACCTCCGATGGATCGCGATACCTGGTCGCCGGTACCGCGGGCTTCGGCGCCGGCTGAGCCGGGGCGATATCACCGGTTTCACCACTGGCTGCATGGACGCCAATCGGCGGCATCGAGCCAGATTCCCCGTTAACCATCGACGGTGGCAAGAGTCGCTCGAGATCGTCGAGCGAGCAGATTTCAGACTTGTCGCGCCCGGCGATGACCAGCTGGCGTGCAATGTTGCGCAACTGGCGTACGTTGCCAGGCCAGTTGTAACGGGCCAGCCGGGCGACCACTGCCGCGGGCAACCACGGGTGATTTCCAGGAGCGAGGAGATCGACCTGGCCGAGTGCTTCTAGCTCGGCGCGCACAAAGAAATAAAACAGCGCGCCGATATCTTCGCGGCGTTCGCGCAGCGGCGGAACATGGATTTGAAAACCGGCCAGACGCTGCAATAGGGCCTGGCGAAAACCACCGCCCGCGATCGCACTGTCGAGATTGACGTCGGTTGCCGAGATGATGCGCACGTCCACGCTCACGCTGGTGCTCGCACCCACCGGGCGCATGTCGCTGGTCTCCAGCACGCGCAACAGTTGAGCCTGGATGTCGACTGGGGTGTCGCCGACCTCATCGAGAAACAGAGTGCCCCGGTCTGCCCGGGCAAAACAGCCCTCGTGGTTGCGATCGGCGCCGGTAAAAGCACCCTTGACATGGCCGAATAGTTCGGACCCAGCCAGAGATGGCGAGACGGTCGCCATGTTGACGGCCTCGTAGTGCCTCTTGGTACGAGTGCTGTGCTGGTGGATGGCGCGGGCAATGAGTTCCTTGCCGGTTCCCGACTCGCCGCGGATGAGAACCGGTATGTCGACGCTGGCAACGGTCGCGATATCCCGCCGTACGCAGTTCATGGCCGCACTGTTACCAATCAGGCCGAACTGCTCGCCTGTGTCGCTGTGGAGGGATGCTGTCCTGTGCAAGAGCAGTGTGATTCGTTTCGATAGGCACAGAGTCACACCGCCCTGCAGACGGTCGATGTCAAAGAATGTAGGGTCGGTCAGGACCTGGCCATCGGCCTCGACCTGGGTCCGACTTCTGCGTGGGTCGACTTCAACGCCATTATGCCTGGCCGTGAAAATCACCGGCTTGCGGCTGAGAAACCGGTCGTCGAGCGCAGAAATCGAGCCCAGACCGGGCTGCGAAAAAACCGGCGTGTTGCGGCTGAGCTCGACGCGACTGTGCACGAACACCCGGCTCGATATGAGCTCAACCCGTGGATGAGACAGGATCGTCAATGCCGGACAGAGCTCGTTGCTAGGGGAGCAGCGCGGTGCTGGAGACATCGTGCTCAGTTCAGATAAGAGATGATCGTGCTCATCGTCATAGCAGGATGGCAAGGCATCGCCTGGATGTCGGCCAGATCCGGCACCTTCGGTCAATGGCTGCCGGTCAATTGCCTCGTCATTATGGTGACGATTCTGGCCGCTTGATAGGTTGTCGCACATCATGGACTTTCCATTGTTGACGGCGTTGTATCCGCGTCGTTTGTAGATCTCGAAAGGTCGGGAAAATGTTTCCCTGGCGGTTTGCTGGATACTTATTGAGAGCCAGTTTGTTGGCTCTCAGGCTCACTACCAAAGCGACAAACGCGCTCTTGAACAGAAACGCCTTGGTTGTGTTGTCGCGTGCCCACGCAGTGAAATAGAGCAAAACCTATGCCCGGCGCTGGCACCGTTACGTATTGAATTTATTAAAGGCTGCCACAGGTGCAGGGAGTCCTGCACTGCCTCTTTACAGCAATAAACCACAAAAACTTGGCCGAACCATTAACGTGACTGAACTATGGTTGTGCGGTTCGGCAGCATCTGGCGACGCGATTCTCGACCACCGATTCCTCTCGAAGCGTTCGAGGCAGAGCCTGGCCAGGTACTCAGTTCATCTCGTCGGGTGGTGTCGAGTCGACCACGATATGCCGGGCGACCGGAGCGGCGTGATGGTGACAGATTTTCCAGCCGGTCGATTCGCGCACGAAGATATTGGTCGCGACCAGCTCGCCGCCGGACAATATCTCGGTGCAAACCACGAATCCCATGTCGCCAGCAACCGACACGGTCGGATTGGCGCAGCGAATGTCCGGTGCCTGTGGGCTGTCGAGGATGCTGCGCCAGCT
The DNA here is from genome assembly GCA_022360315.1 of Pseudomonadota bacterium. Lineage (GTDB taxonomy): Bacteria > Myxococcota_A > Polyangia > Haliangiales > Haliangiaceae > JAKSDA01. The sequence continues at coordinate 38,287 of JAKSDA010000167.1, read as the reverse complement.
CTCCACGATCTGAGCCCGGGTATCGAGTGCGGACCAGCCGGGATGAATGCAGGCCACGCCGTGCTCCTCGGCCCACAGTGCTTCCATGGCCTCGATATCGCCAGCATCGAATGCCGCGTAAAACTCATGGTTGGCGGATAAGACGTCCTCTTCGTAACCCATTGCCAACTGGTATCACAGATGAGCCGGTCATTGAACGGACTGCCCGGGTCCGCTGATGGCAGGTGAGGTCGGGTCGTCGGGGTAGAGAAGCGGTACCCCGGAGCGACACAGCGGGCAGTCGCCCGGCGACCACAGGCCGCGTTCCAGCGAGGCAAGGGTAAAAAATGGCGCGCCATGCTCTTGTGCGATTGCAGATGCTGCCTCTCCGAGCGCGAGCAAGCTGGCAAAGCCGGCCAATACAGCACCGCAGTCGGCAAGGTCGGTCGACGTTTTGATCAATGCCGAGCCGGCATTGACAGCATCGTCCACGATCAGCGCGCGCTGGCCCTGTGCAGTTGCGCGCAGCGAATCCGGAATGCGATATTGAACTGCTGCCCGGTCATCGGCCAGACGTTCGGCAAAGACAAAATCGGCACCCAGCTCCGCAGCCAGCGATTGCGCGATAAAGGCGCCACCGGTCAGCGGGCCACAGACCAGGTCGGGCCGGCACACAGCCACCCGGTGAGCCAGAACCGACGCCCAATGACGAACCCGCCGCGCATCGAGGAACAATGCATCCAGGGCTAGCCAGAGATCTCCATGATGGCCCGATTCATAGCGGAAATGCCCACGAGATGCAGCGACCGCGTCGAGCACGGCTCGCTCGATCTCGGATAGATCATGGTCAATCGTCGTCATGACTGGTCCGGGGTCGTGCCGCTCTAGGCTCCGTCAGATCACAAAAAATCGGGAATCGACTCGCTGTCGACCAATTGCTCGACGGTTTCCCGGCGCCGGACTACGGCGTAGCGATCCCCATCGACCAGGACCTCGGCGGGACGCGGGCGGGTATTGTAATTGCTCGCCATGGCAAAACCGTAGGCTCCGGCAGCGCCCACACAGGCCAGCTCGCCGCTTTCCATTTCCGGCAATTCGCGGTCGCGGGCCAAAAAATCGCCTGACTCGCAGATCGGGCCGACCACATCGGTGACATGAACCGGCCGATCATCGCGATGCACGACCGGACGAATCGGGTGAAACGAGCCGTACAGTGCCGGGCGCATCAGATCATTAAACGCGGCATCCACCACTGTGAAGTGCTTGGCCTCGGAGCTCTTGCGGTATAATACCCGGGTAACCAGCGCTCCGGCGTTGCCTGCAATGACCCTGCCTGGCTCGCAGATCACCGTGAGGTGCAAGTCGGCCAGTGGCGCCAGCGCAGCGCTGACCGTCTGCCCGTAGTCAGCCGGGGTTGGCGGCTCGGGCTCGTCCTCCTTGCCGTAGGGGATGCCCAGCCCGCCGCCGATGTCGAGATACCGGATGGAAAACCCGTCGTCGGCCAGCCCCTGGATCAGCTGGTTGAGTCGTACGATGGCATCGGCAAACGGCGACGTCTTGGTGAGCTGAGAGCCGATATGGCAATCCACTCCGACAATATCGATGTTGGATAGGGTTCGGGCAAATCGGTAGTGCTCGTGGGCCGCGGCCATCGGAATACCGAATTTGTTCTCCTTGAGCCCGGTCGAGATGTAGGGATGGGTCTCGGCGTCGACATCGGGATTGACCCGAAATGCGACCGGAGCACGCACTCCTTCTTCACCGGCGACACGGTCGAGCAGCACGAGCTCGTCGCGCGATTCGACATTGAAGATGAGAATGCCGGCCCGCAATGCCTCGCGCATCTCCGATGCGGTCTTGCCAACCCCGGAAAATACGATTTTTCGAACGTCGCCGCCGGCTCGCAGCACACGATACAATTCACCGCCCGAGACAATGTCGGCCCCGGCGCCGAGGTTGCCGAGCAACCTGAGCACGGCGAGGTTTGAATTGGCCTTGACAGAAAAACAGATCAGATGGTCGAGAGATGACAGCGCCTGATCGAATACGAGATAGTGCCGGGCCAACGTGGCACGGCTGTATACGTAAACTGGAGTGCCGACTTCGCGGGCGATGGTCGCGAGTGGCACGTCTTCGCAATAAAGCTCGTTGTCGCGGTAATTGAAGTGGTTCATGGTGTTTCCAACTCAGAACGGATACGGGTAATTTCAGCCTCGATGCGGCGTTTGCTCGGGCCGCCGATGACATCGCGTCGATCCACGGCGCGATCGACGTCGAGCCAGTCGAATACGTCGGATTCGAAGCGATCGCTCTCTGCGCGAAAATCGGCCAGTGACAGGGCATCGAGTTCAACCCCCCGTTCGATCGCCTTGCGGACGAGCGCGCCGACAATGCCGTGCGCTTCACGAAACGGCAGGCCCCGGTCAGCCAGGTAATCGGCGACCTCGGTGGCCAGAAGGTGACCCTGCTCGGTGGCCCGGCGCAGCCGCTCGGTATCGAATTCGACAGTCTCGACCATGCCGGCCATCACACGCAAACTGGCTGCCAGAGTCTCGACCGCGTCATAAAGCGGCTCCTGACTTTCCTGAAGATCTTTGTTGTAGGCCAGCGGCAGCCCCTTGAGCACAGTCATGAGCGACACCCAGTGACCGATCACCCGACCGGTTTTGCCCCGAACCAGCTCGGCCAGATCCGGATTCATTTTTTGCGGCATGATCGAAGAACCCGAGCAATACGCCTCACCCAGGCGAGCAAAGCCAAACTCACCAGACGACCACAGGACAAACTCTTCGGCCAGGCGCGATAAATGCGTCTGGCACAGGGCGATGGCGCCGATCAACTCGACTGCGAAATCCCGGTCGCCGGCCGCGTCCAGGCTGTTGCGAGTGACTGCCGAAAAGCCGAGTTCGGCCGCCACGCCCTCGCGATCGATGGGAAACGTGGTCGCGGCCAGAGCTCCGGCACCGAGCGGACACTCGGCGGTGCGACGCATGGCGTCGTCGATGCGTCCGCGATCGCGGGTGAGCATCGCATCGTAGGCGAGCAGATGATGGGCCAGCCGCACTGGCTGGGCTCGCTGCAAGTGGGTGTAGCCCGGTATGAATGTGTCGATGTGGCGCTCGGCAACATCCACCAGAGCCCGACGCAATGCGTCGATTCGCTCGATGAGCCCGGCCGCCTCGGTCAGGACGTAAAGCCGCATGTCGGTGGCCACCTGATCGTTGCGGCTGCGCGCCGTGTGCAGCTTCTGGCCAGCCTCGCCGATGAGCTCGATCAGCCGAGCCTCCACATTCATGTGAATGTCTTCAAGCGCAGGATCGAGCGCCAGCTCGCCGCTTTCGATCTCAGCACAGACACGGTCGAGGCCCTCGCCGGTCCGCTCGGCATCTTCTTGCGAAATGATGCCACAGCGCGCCAACATCCGCGCATGGGCTTTGGACCCCGCGACATCGTGGCGCAAAAGACGCCAGTCAAAGTTGATTGAAGCGTTCACGTCGGCCGCGTCTGGGTTCAAACCACTGGCAAAGCGACGGCCGCGTGCGCCTTTCATGTCCGCCATGCCCGGCAGTGTGAGCTGCACGGAGCACAGTGTCAACGCACGGTCTTACAGACTCATGCACGCCGCCGTCTGGGCGAGCGAGCAGCTTCTTCGTAAAGACGGACTTCGGACAGTGCCGCCGTCTCGACCGCCTCCAGATAAACTGAAAGCAGGCCCTTGTAATCATTGCGAAGCGATTCGTAATAGGCCTGGCGATCGATCGAGTGAATCACCGCAATTGGATAACTAGCCTGCCGCAACAGCAAATTCGATGCGATTCGCGCACACCGCCCACTCTGTTTGGCCCATGGGAAAATCCGCATGATCTTGAAGTGGGTCTGAGCCACCCGTTCGATGGGATGAAGATGGCGCGTGGCTGGCTCCTCCAGCCATTTGCCCAGCTTGCGCATCAACTGCGGGATTTTCTCGGGGTTGGCGATCTCGTGGTAGTAGAGGCGATGGAGTGGGTTCTCCTTGCGGTAGGGCAGCCCTTTTTCTTTTTCCTCGACGGCGAGGATGGAATAGATCTCGCGCAACGTCTCCAGCTTGAATACCTTTTTCTTGCCCCCGGCAAACTGGTACGCGAACTGGCAGGCGTCGTAATAACGCTTGATGCTCTCGTAGCTCGGAATCAATGACGAGTCGCTGATAATACTTGGATCGACCGCAGCCTTGATCTCGCTGTAGGTGAGAACATCACCTTCCAGAGCAGCGTCGTGATAGATCAGCGAAATCTGAAGTCGCTTCCCAAACTCTTGCCGAAGTTGTTTGGCAGCGCCGGATGTCGCTTCCTGCCACTGTTCCACAGCTGCTTCGGTCTGCGCGAACCGAGCGTCGAAATTCTGCTTCTCTTTGTACCTAAGCACTTGTTTTTCCGCTGTTTTTTCTGTTGGAAGCTGTCGGATTCTAGCTCCTGACCTCCGGAGCGTCAAGATTAGCCACCGCCACGTCCATCTACCGCCATACCCATTTTTCGGTTCATCGGCTCAGATGCAGGCAGCTCCTGTTGAGGCTCTCGTTGTCTTAATTCAACCCACCACACTGCACTGAGCATCCCTCATTTTTTTGATGCGTTGCGTTGTCGCGTTAAGCATCGAGAACTCGTACGAAAACTTGCCCAGGTTTGCCGATGTCTCGCACAATTCGGAGCTGCCCACAGGTAGGGCGAGATGGCGTCCTCGAGCGGAGTACCAGGATCTACAGACTGTTCTATCGCCTTACGTGTCGATTTAAAAGTATTTCATAATACTATTTCTTAGTGTAAAGTTATTTTTCTAACCGATCGTGCTTACAGAGCTATCGCTCATGGCAGTGTTTGCCCACACCCCGGTTCTTGTGGATGAGGTGATCGAGTATCTCGATCCCCGGCCGGGGCGGATATATTGCGATGGCACGGTTGGAGGTGGAGGTCACTCTCGCCACATCTTGGAGCGGTCGGCTCCGGATGGACACGTTATTGGCATCGACCGGGACCCGGCAGCACTGGAAGCTGCAGGGCAGACGCTCGCCGAGTTTGGCGACCGGGTCAGACTGGTTGCCGGTAGGTTTGGCGAGTTCGATCGGTTGCTCGGCGAGCAGATCGGTGACCAAGCCGGCGATCTGCTGCTTGCGAGTGGTCTGCTGATCGACCTCGGGCCGTCTTCGCCGCAGTTCGATCAGCCGGAGCGGGGGTTTTCGTTCCAGCGCGAGGGGCCTATCGACATGCGAATGGATCCATCGTCGGGCGAGACTGCAATGCAGTTGATGCGCCGTCTTGGCCCGGGTGAACTGGCTGCAGTGCTGCGCGACTACGGCGAGGAAAAATACGCTGCCCGCATAGCCGAACGCATCAAGGACGCATTGCGGCACGATCGGCTGGCCACGACCACCGAACTGGCCGCTCTGGTCGAGAATGCGCTGCCGGCCCGGGTCAAGCGACAGATGAAGATTCATCCGGCAACGCGAACCTTTCAGGCGTTGCGCATCGCGGTCAATCAGGAGCTCGAGGAACTCGCCCGCTTTCTCGAAGTCTTTCCCTCGCTTTTGGCTCCGGGTGGTCGCTGCGTGATCATCAGCTTTCACTCTCTGGAGGATCGACTGGTCAAGCGGCGCTTTCGCGATCTGGCAAAAACCTCTTCGCTCCCCCCTCATCTGGCTCGGCAGGCGGGCGAGCGGACAGTGCCGATCTGTGTGCCACTGACCCGCAAACCGATTTTGGCCGGCGACGAGGAACGAGCGAGCAACCCCCGGTCTCGCTCTGCTCGGCTGCGAGCGTGCGAGAAAGTCGGCGACAACGTGCGCGACAAGGTGGATTCATGAACGCTCCCCCGGTGCGAATCGCTGTTGTGGGAATGATCATTGCTGCGCTCATTGCAGTCTTGCTCGGCGCCGCTCACGTCGCGCGTCGCCAACAGGTGATCTGGCTCGGCTACGAGCTGTCCAGAGCGATCGAAGACCTGGCGCAAAAACAGGAAGAAAACCGCCGGCTGCGGCTCGAGAAGGCCACGCTGACCAATCCCGAACGCATCAAGAGGCTGGCTGCATCGCTGGGCATGACACAGCCCGGCCCGGCTCAGATCCGCGTCATCCGCGCCGGGCCGGCAATCAATGCAGAGCCGGGTCGAACTGGTCGGCCGGGCGAGCGATCCGATCCAACCCGTCAATCATCTGGTGAAGTGGATGTTCCGTGAGACAGACCAAGCCGACTCGAAAGCGGCGCCAAATCGGCCTGCCGCCTGGCATCGCAGCAAGAGTGAAGACCGAACCGGTCAATGGCGTCGGGTGGCTGACCCGCCTGGACGCAGCCCTCGTATCGGTCCCTGGGTCGTCATACGCATCTATGTAACCGGTTCGATCTTGACGCTGCTGTTTCTCGCCATCGGCTACAAAGCGTATGGCCTGCAGGTCGACAAGTCGGACAAGTACCGCCGACTGGCCCAGCGACAGCATCTTCACACGGTCGAGATTCCAGCTCCGCGCGGCCCCATGCTCGACACCAAGGGCCGCGAACTGGCCGTCACTGCCAGTGTCGACTCGGTATTCGCCAATCCGCGCGAGATCCTCGACGTGGCCGACACGGCAGAGACACTGGCCAGCATACTCCAACTCGACATTCGAGCCGTCGAAGCCAAGCTGACCACACGTCGCTATTTTGTCTGGCTCGAGCGCCACGTCACTCCCGAACAGGCCGAGATGGTACGTCACGCTGCGCTGCCCGGTGTCTATCTCACTCCCGAGCCCCGGCGGTTTTATCCCGGTATGTCGCTGGCCGGGCCGGTATTGGGAGTGGTTGGTATCGACGGCAATGGCCTCGACGGGATCGAGCTCAAAATGGATGCCCTTCTGTCCGGCCAGCAGGCTCGTTTTGCCGCGCTGCGCGACGCTTCGGGGCGGGTCATGATCGCGGACGGTCTGGTCAAGCCCGAGCCCGGAGCAACTATCACTCTGACCATCGACCGGGCGATCCAGTTCATCGCTGAGCGCGCCCTCGAAGCTGCAGTCAAAGACAACCAGGCCAGGGCCGGGACCCTGGTCATTCTCGATGTGGCCACCGGCGAGGTCCTGGCCATGGCCAATTGGCCGACCCACAACCCCAACCTGCCAGGGCGGGCGCGAGCGCGCAACCGGGCAGTCACCGACGCATTCGAGATCGGCTCGGTCACCAAAGTGTTCACCATTGCCGCTGCTCTCGACGCCGGTGCGGTCGACACCGACGAGTTCATCGACGTCGAAGGGGGCCAGTTGCGGGTTGGCCGTAAACTGATCCGCGATACCTACCGCGATAAGGCCTTGACGGTCGGGGGGATCATCAGACGTTCGTCCAACGTGGGTGCGGTCAAAGTGGCCCGCCGGTTGGGCAAGAAACCGCTGTATCAGGCGCTCGTGCGCTACGGTTTTGGCAGCCCGACCGGTATCGAGTTGCCCGGAGAGCGCCGTGGCAGAATCCGCCTGTACAAACACTGGGGCGATATCGAGCTGGCCTCGATCTCCTATGGCTACGGCATGACCGCCACGGCGGTGCAGATCGCCGCGGGATTTGCCGCGATTGGCAACCGCGGGGTGTATCTCGAGCCGCGGTTGATCGGCGAGGTCCGCGATGCTTCGGATGCGGTAATCTATGCCCACGTTCCGGCCGAGCGACGCATCATGAAATCGGCAACCGCGGCCAAGCTGTTGCCCATGCTGGCCTCGGTGTTCGAGAAAGGCCGCGACGGCGGAACCGCGCGCTCTCTCGACTCGCCCGCTTTCGACGTCGGCGGCAAGACCGGAACGGCACGCAAAGTCGATCCCGAAACCCGGCAGTACAGCCAGGAACTCTACGTATCGTCATTTGCCGGTCTGGCGCCGATCGACGCGCCACGCATCGCCGTGGTCGTGGTCATCGACGAACCCCGCGGAGAGCACTACTACGGCGGCAAGGTCGCTGGACCGGCGTTTGTCCGGGTAGTGGACGAGACTCTGCGCTACCTGGGCGTGCCGCCCAAAGCCGAAGCAGTGCAACCAGCCGGCAGCACTCCCCCAAGCGGTCGAATAGCCGGCCGCCCGGCCGCTTCGCATTCCTTACCGGAACGTTCAGCCGGCCCGGCCGAGCCCCGAACTCCGCCCTCAGCCATTGTGGAAACCGGCCCGGAGGAACGCGCGCCCCATGGCCCGGCCGGCCATTCCGTCGCCCCCGCGATTGTCCCTGATTTTATCGGCCTGGGCATGACCCGGGCTCTCGACGTTGCCCGGCGTGCCGGCATTGCCGTGGACACCGAGGGCTCGGGGCGCGCAGTCGAGCAATACCCGCCACCTGGCAGCGAAGTCCGGGACACTCCGTGCCTGGTTGTGTTCTCCCAAACCGACTCGAGTGATTGACGTGAAAACCTCTCGCAAATGGTTGGTTTTTCATTCCTGCATGCCTCCGCCGCGCGGCCGACAGCTGGATTGACAGAGTGGGAGGGTATGATGACCGGGCCTGATTGAATAATCGGTCGCTCGGCCGCTCGGCTCCGGATGAGCTCCGCTTCGCATTGCACGCCGGGACGACCAAATTGCCGCAGCGAGTTCTTTTTTGTCCCGGTGCATGAAAATGGCCTGCCCACGCGTACTTTCTCACAGAGCCCGGCGAGGTCGCGAACCGGGTCAAGCGATATGGAGCACTTGCGATATGGAGCAACCGGCAGCATGAAGCTCTCCACCAAGCTCTCGGTGCTGGCCCGTGATCTTTCGGGCGCCCGGGTCATCGGCGACGCCGAAATCGACATTACGCGGGTGCAGGACGACTCGCGGCTGGTACAGCCAGGCGATCTCTTCGTCGCTGTGCGCGGCCTCAGTGTCGATGGCCACGACTATGTCGACAGGGCTCTGGCGCGGGGAGCATCGGCGGTCGTGGTCGAGCGCGCCATGGAACTACCGGCTACCAGCACGCAGATCGTCGTTCCCGACACGACCCAGGCCATGGGCGCACTGGCGGCTCGCCTGGCCGGACAGCCCGGTGATCGCATGACCCTCGTCGGGGTTACCGGAACCAATGGCAAGACGACCACCACATTTCTGATCGAGGCCATCCTGAGTTCTTCGGATGCTCGTCCGGGCGTGATCGGAACGGTTAGCTATCGGTACGGCGGCGGTACTCATCCGGCGCCCTACACCACGCCCACCCCGCTGGTTCTGCACCGCGTGCTTGCCGATATGGTCGCGGCGAGCTGCACTCACGCGGTGCTCGAGGTGTCGTCAGCTGCGCTGGACATGAATCGGCTGGCCGCGGTCGACTTCGACGTCGCTGCCTTCACCAATCTGTCGCAGGACCATCTCGATGTGCACCACAGTATGGAGGCCTATCGGGCGGCCAAGGCCCAGCTCTTTGCCCGTCACCTCAAGCCGGACGGGACTGCGGTGATCAATGTCGACGATGTCGCGGCCCCTCATATGATCGCGGCAGCGGGTGATCGCCCGGTCATCCGCGTATCCGCCCGACCGGACGCCGACGCCGACGTGCGTGTTATCGCCGCTCGGTCCAGTATCGCGGGCATCCGAGCCAAAATCGCAACTCCGCGCGGTACCCTCGCCGTGCAATCAAGCCAGTTACTGGGCGCCTACAACGTGGCCAATCTGGCCATGGCGGTGGCGATCGGAGAGGTGCTCGGCCTCGATCCGGCGTCTTTGGCCCGCGGTATCGAGGCCATGCCCGGAGTGCCGGGTCGGGTCGAACGAGTGTCCAACGACCGCGGTCTCGACATTCTGGTCGATTACGCCCATACCCCCGATGCCCTGACCAACGTGCTCGCAGCTCTCAAACCGCTCACCCGGCGCCGCCTCATCTGCGTATTTGGCTGTGGTGGCGACCGCGATCCCGGAAAGCGGGTCAAGATGGGCGCGGCTGTTGCGGAGATGGCCGATCTTGCCGTGGTCACCTCGGACAATCCGCGCACCGAGGAGCCCGCTTCGATCATCGATATGATCCTTCCCGCTCTGCCCCATCCCTTCTTTGTGGACGCGGATCGGAGAATTGCCATCCAGGCTGCCATCGCCGAGGCCACCCCGGGCGACATAGTCCTCATTGCCGGCAAGGGCCACGAGGACTATCAGATCCTGGGTACCGAGAAAATACACTTCGACGACCGCGAAGAAGCCGCCCGGGCCACGGCCCTGCGCCGGGAATATCCCCTGTCCGAGGTGCTCACGGCGTGCGCCGGGCAGATCGTCTCGACCTCGCTGCAAACCGAAAACCAACCGGACCGCGACACGGCATTCTCGCGCGTGGTCATCGACGGCCGCATCGCCGGGCCCGGCGACCTGTATGTCGCGATCCGGGGCGAGCGCCACGATGGTCATAACTTTTGCTCTCAGGCCGTGTCCGCAGGGGCCACCGGTCTGATCGTAGAACGTCGGCTCGCCGGCGATTCGGCGCCACAGGTCTCGCCGCCCGGCGATTCCGTGGTCATAGAGGTGGGCGACAGTCGCCAGGCGCTCGGTGCCATCGCGCGCTGGCACCGGCGCGGTTGGGGTGCACGGCCGCTTATCGCGGTTACCGGTTCCACCGGCAAAACCACCACCAAAGAACTCATCCGGGCCGCCCTGGCCACCACCGGCCGGGTCCACGCCACCCCGGGCTCGATGAACAACGAGACCGGGGTTCCGCTTTCCCTTCTCGGCCTGCGGCCGTATCACGACTTCGCAGTGATCGAGATGGGTATGCGCGGAGTGGGCGAGATCGACTATCTGGTCGGTCTGGCCGAGCCCGATATCGGCGTGGTCGTCAACGCCGGGATCGCCCATATCGGCGTGGTCGGCAGCCGCGAGCAAATCGCCCGCGGCAAGGCCGAGATCTTCGGCCATTTACCGGGTCACGGCGCAGCGGTTTTTCCCGCAGACGATCCTCGCCTGGCCGAGTACGCCCGCAGCGCCCCCCGTCGGGTCACGTTTGGCCGCGAACCCGAGGCCGATGTCAGACTGGTCTCCTATCGCCCGGCCGGACAGGGCGCCGATATCGTCTATCGAGTGGACGGCCGCGACTACCAGCTCGGCCTGCCTCTGGTCGGCGAGCACAACGCCATAAATGGCGCCTGTGCCCTGGCCGTTGCCGTGGCGTGTGGAAGTCCACTCGACGCGGCCATCGCCGGATTGCACAGGGCCCGGGCCCCGTCCATGCGCAGCCAGATCACCCGGGTGGCTGGCCGCAACCTGCTGGTCGATTGCTACAACGCCAATCCCACCTCGGCCCGAGCAGCCCTGCACACTGTGGCCGAACTGCGCCGCAATGCCCGCGCTCTGGCCGTGCTCGGCGATATGCTCGAACTGGGCGACATCGCCCCGGCTGCGCATCGCGAGATCGGACGACTCGCACGACAGCTCGACATCGACCTCGTTGCTGTGGGCGAGCACCGCGCACAGATTCTCGCCGGAGCCGACGGCTGCGGCGTCGAAGCCAGCGATCCCGGCGAAGCGGCCGCCCTGGCCCTGGCTCGCAGCCGACCCGGAGATTGGATTCTCATCAAGGCGTCGCGTGGCATGCGCCTCGAGCGCGTGGTCGACCAAATGTCACAAGCAGCGGCAACCGCTACCAAACCGGAGTCGTGACATGCTCTTTCACCTCCTTTACGACGTCCTGGCCAAGCTCGAGGGATTGGGTTTTCTGCGCGTATTCCGCTACATTTCTACGCGCATTCTGGCCGCAGCCATCACCGCTCTGGTGATTTCCTTCGTGCTCGGCCCGTGGTTCATCGATCGGCTCAAGCGGCGTCAGATCGGCCAGCAGATCCGCGACGACGGTCCTGAGAGCCATCACAAAAAAGCCGGCACCCCGACTATGGGCGGCTCACTCATTCTATTTGCATTTGTCATGGCCACACTGCTGTGGTGCGACCTGCGCAATCACTTCGTCTGGCTCACCCTCGCCGTTACCGTGGGGTTCGGCGTTGTCGGCTTCATGGACGACTACATGAAGATCGCGCACAAGAACACCAGAGGCTTGCCGGGCAAATTCCGCCTGGGCATCGAGTTCATGATCGCCGGCGCGGCCATGTCGTATCTGTTTCTGTCCGGCATGCTCGATCCCACTCTCAGACTGCAGCTTCAGCTGCCGTTCACCAACTTCTACGGCAGCAGCCTTCACCTTCCCCTGTGGGGGTACGTCGCATTTGCCTCGGTGGTGGTCGTGGGCACTGCCAATGCGGTCAACCTGACCGATGGTCTCGATGGATTGGCCATTGGCCCGACCATAATCAATGCGGGAACTTTTTTGGTATTTGCCTATCTATCGGGTGTGGAGACCACGCTTCTGGTCCACGTAGCCGGCGAGGTTCGTTCGCAAAACCTGGCTGAGTACCTTCATATTGCCCACATTCGGGGCTCGGTCGAGCTGGCCATTTTCTGTGCTGGCATGCTCGGTGCCGGAATTGGATTCCTCTGGTACAATACCTATCCAGCGACGGTGTTCATGGGGGACGTCGGGGCCTTGTCGTTGGGCGCGGCGATCGGCATGTTGGCGGTGCTCACCAAAAACGAGCTGACGCTTCTTTTGGTGGGCGGGATCTTCGTGGTCGAGGCGCTCAGCGTCATCATTCAGGTGGGCTCGTACAAGATGCGTCGCAAGCGGGTGTTTTTGATGGCGCCGATTCACCATCACTACGAGCTCAAGGGTTGGGAAGAGCCCAAGATCATCGTCCGGTTCTGGCTGATCAGCGTTCTTTTGGCCTTATTGGCCCTGGGCACTCTCAAACTGCGTTGATGTACGCGCACAGAAAAGCATGAATCTACAAGGCAAACGAGTCATCGTGGTCGGGCTGGCTCAGACCGGTGTGGCCGTGGCCAGGTTTTGCGCCGGGCGGGGCGCACGCGTCGTGGTCACCGATGCGGCCAGTCCCGAGAAATTGGCCCGGCGCATTGCCGCGCTGGGCGGATGCGCCGAGCTCGAGCTGGGCGGCCATCGCATCGAAACATTCACTGGCGCCGACCTGGTAGTCATGTCGCCCGGCGTACCCGAAATCGCCGAGACCCGGGCGGCGCGGGCAGCAGGAGTCGAGGTCATCGCCGAGATCGAACTCGCCTATCGCTTTTTGCACCCCGAGGTCAACTTGATCGCGATCACGGGCACCAACGGTAAATCGACCACGACAGCCCTGTGCGGAGCCCTGTGCCAAGCTGCATCGGATCGATCGAATAGCCAGTCGCCCGGTCGCCCGGCCGGTGCAGCGCCGACCTTTTGCGGAGGCAATCTGGGCAACCATCCGCTCATCGAAGCTGTCGATCATCCGGCCAACTGCCCGGGTGGCTTTATTGTGGCCGAGGTAGCAGGCTTCATGCTCGAAACCTGCACCGGTTTTCGCCCAAAAGTGGCCGTGTGCCTCAATATCACCGAGGATCACCTCGACCGCTACGGAACCATGGACGTGTACGCCTCGATGAAGACCCGGGTTTACCAATGGCAGACCGAGTCCGATTACGCCATTGCCAATGCCAACTGCTCGTTGACCATGGCCGGGGCTGGTTCTGCCCGCAGTCGACTGGTCACCTTTGATTCGGGGTGGGATGCCAGTCGTGACCGCTGGCCGGCAGGCCGTGTGGGCGCCCATATATCCCGGGACCACAGCGAGATCGTCCTTTTCCTGGGCCAGGACAGTGCTGGTGGTCAGATCCGCGAGACCTACCCGGCCTCGGATCTCGACCTCATCGGCGTTCACAACCTCGAGAATGCCATGGCTGCCTATCTGGCCGCGCGACTGGTCGGCGTTGAGGCCGAGGACATTCGCGCTGGAGCTCGTGCCTTCGTGCCGCAAAAGCACCGCATGGAGCTCATTGGCGAAAAAGATGGCATTCGTTATTACGACGATTCCAAGGGTACCAACGTCGCTGCAGTTGCCGCGTCGATGCGTGGTTTTCCCCGTCCATGTGTGCTCATAGCGGGCGGCGTGGACAAGGGTGGTTCGTATCAGCCCATGTTTGACGCCCTGGCCGGAGTCGCGCGCGCCATGGTGCTGATCGGCCAGGCCCGGCCGCTGATTCGAGCTGCAGCCAATCAGGCCCGGGTGACCTATCCCGTGCTCGACGCTGGCACGATGGAAGCGGCGGTGCAGAAGGCCACTGGTCTGGCCCGGCGCGGTGATGCGGTGGTGTTGTCGCCGGCCTGTTCCAGCTACGACATGTTCACCAATTTTGGTGAACGCGGCATGGCGTTCCGCGCTGCTGTGACCGCGATCGGTGGACGCCGACTCGATCGGGCCAGCGCCGGAGAAAAACCGCGCGGAGGACCCGCGTAGATGGTCTCACCGCGCATTGTGGGCCGCCGCGAGGGACAGGCCAAGGACGGCCGGGCACTGGAGGCTCCGATCATCGAGATGTACGAGCGCAGCTACGACCTCGTCCTCCTGGCTGCCGTGTTGATCCTTCTCGTCATCGGCACGGTCGAAGTATTCAGTGCCAGCGCGGTTCTCTGCCTCAAAAAACACGACGATTCCATGTTCTTTCTCAAGCGCCAGCTGGTCTGGCTGGTCATTGGTGGTGGTGCGCTGTGGTTTGGTGCTCATGTCAACTATCGTTGGCTCGAACGGTGGACCTACTCGCTACTAGCCATCACCCTGTTGTTGCTGGTCGCGGTCCTTTTCATGCCGCCGATCAACGGCGCGCGGCGCTGGTTTCATTTTGGACCGCTGTCATTTCAGCCAGTCGAGCTGGCCAAATTATCACTGGTGACCTATCTCGCCTACAGTTTGGGCAAGAAGTCCGACAAAGTAAAAACCTTCACGGTCGGTTTTGTCCCGCATTTGGTGGTCTGCACCCTGATGATGGGGCTTTTGCTTATGCAGCCGGACCTCGGCTCCTCGATCATATTGGGAGCCAGCACTCTGGCTTTATTGTTCGTTGCCGGGGCCAAAATCTCCTACATCGTCCTGGCCGTACTGGCCTCGGCGCCGATCGCATATCTTCTGATCGTGGGCACACCGTGGCGTATGCGGCGATTTTTGGCTTTTTTTAACCCGGACGCCTACAGCCTGGGCGTGGCCTATCAGAGCGTGCAGGCCCGTATTGCCATCGGCTCGGGCGGGATCGGCGGCCTTGGCCTGGGCGAGGGTCGCCAACAGCTCGGCTACATGCTCGAGGGCCACAACGATTTCATCATGGCCAGTGTGGGCGAAGAGCTCGGCTTTGTCGGTTTTGCCCTGGTCTTGTTTCTATTCGCCTTGATCGTATGGCGGGGTATACGCGCAGCGCTGGGGGCGCGCGAAGTATTTGGCAGCTATCTGGCGTTTGGCCTCACCACCACGTTTGCGCTGCAGGCACTCATCAACACCGGTGTCGTGTTAGGTGCCCTGCCGGCCAAAGGTCTGACCTTACCATTTGTCAGCTATGGCGGCTCGTCGCTCATCATGGCCATGCTTTTTGCCGGTCTGCTGCTCAACATCGGCCGCCGCGCGCCGATGTTGCCGCGGGCGCGCATCCTGGTCAATCAGCCCGGTGCCCGCCGCCGGCGCCACAAAGCGGTCATCGTGACCAGCTGATCTGAAAATCTCTACCGCTGCACCGTTCAACACAGCGCTGGTTTTTGGTGCTGGGTATTCCTGTTGGGGCCAAATGCCCCCGGATGTACGACCAGATTTCGACAGCTTGGGCAGAAACCGCGGGCCCATTGGCGCATTGCTCGTCGAGTGAGGTAGATAATAGCCGCTATGAAGGGCCGCCGAGGGGCTGGCAACCGAACGATTCGATGAGTATGGCGTCACGGCAATACATCTGCTCTGTTTGCCAGGCTTCGTACGATGTGCCGAGCAGTTTTTGCGGCCGCTGTGGTGCGCGTATGACTGGTTCGCACCGGGGTGGTGACGGGCGCGGCGCCGGCGATAGCAACTTACTGGCCGGCACACCGGCGAGGCGCGCGTCGGATCGGCATGACCCCTGGCTCGGCAAGATCATCGACAATCGCTACCACGTCCTGGAGGTGATCGGCCGAGGTGGCATGGGCGTGGTGTACAAGGTCGAGCACCAGCGAATGGGCAAGATCGCAGCGATGAAGGTCTTGCACAACGAGTATGCCGAAGACCAAGAGGTGAAAAGCCGGTTTCTCCGCGAGGCTGAGGCAGTTTCGCGACTGACTCACCCCAACACCGTGCAGGTTTTCGACCGCGGTGAGTCGCGACGAGGAGCGCTCTATCT
The DNA here is from genome assembly GCA_022360315.1 of Pseudomonadota bacterium. Taxonomy (GTDB): domain Bacteria; phylum Myxococcota_A; class Polyangia; order Haliangiales; family Haliangiaceae; genus JAKSDA01. The sequence continues at coordinate 22,161 of JAKSDA010000167.1, read as the reverse complement.
GATCATGGAGTACGTGCGGGGGCAAGACATGGGCACGTTGGTCAAACGCGACGGCCCCATACCATTTGCCCGGGCAGCGCCGCTCTTTGTGCAGATCTGTGGCGCTCTGGCCGAGGCTCATTCGCTCGGCGTGGTCCATCGCGATCTCAAGCCCGAAAACATCTTGGTTACTCGCACTGTGCGCGGTCGCGATTTTGTCAAGGTACTGGACTTCGGTCTGGCCAAGCTCAGTGAACGGGAAGAGCAGGCCGAGGTCACTGATCGCGGTTCTGTGGTCGGCACGCCGTACTACATGTCTCCGGAGCAAATCCGCGGCGACGAGATCGACCATCGCACCGATATTTATGCCCTCGGTGCGCTGATGTACCGGGTGATCACTGGCGAACACGCTTTTAATGCCAAGACGCCGGTTGGCGTATTGACGCAACATCTGACCGCCCCGTTGATCCTTCCTTCCGAACGGGTTCCAGAGCTCGATATCGCCTATCAGGTCGATCGCGTCATTGCCCGTGCGATGAAAAAAAAGCGCGACGAGCGGTATCAGGCGATCGACGCACTACAGGATGATCTCGAGCAGGCATTCATCGATGTATGCGAGCCGTCGGCGTCACGGGCCTTGCCGGAGATATCGTCGCTGTCGCCAGCGGTGCGGCGCCAGGCGACCCGCCTGCCGCTCGAGGAGTCGGATCAAATCGACTACGGTATCGACACCTCGGTACGTCTGCGCCGGTCCGACGTGGACGCCTATGAGAGCTCGCGCAAGCGGCGCTGGCTCGTCCGCGTCGCCCTGATACCGCTGCTTTTTGCCACCATGTGTGCAGCGGTGATCTACTACGCAGTCGTGCGCGCCGAAACACCGCGTCGTACTGAGAGGGAGCCGAACAATCAGCTCGAGGATGCGACTCTGATTGCAGTCGATACGGCAGTGACCGGGTATTTGGGGAAACGGATCAGCAAGTCCAACCCGGACCGCGACTACTACCGAGTGAATGAACCCGATCCGGTCGAATCGAGTGTTCAGCGTCAAACTGGCCCCGATGCCAGCGGTGCTCAAACTGGCCAGGTGATCAGGGTGATCACGGCGCACCTGACCTCGCCGCCCAACATCGACGTCGAGCTGTCGGTCTTCGATGCCACGGGCACGCTGCTTTGGCGGGTCTCCGAAGGCGGCGTTGGCCATGAAGAATGGATACGCCAGTTGCGCATCGTGGGGCCGTTCCACCTTCTGGTCACCGAGGCCATGCCGATCGGGGCGATTCTGCCGACCGAGAATGTGAGCGATATTTATAGTCTGCGTGTGACGTCTGACAGGGTTGCCCCGGGTCTCGAGATCGAGCCCAATGAGAATTCCAGCGATGCCGTGTCTATTGCGCCCAACCAACCGATTACCGGTTATCTCGAACGTCGAAGCGACGTCGATACCTACCGCTTCGACGGCCCGGCTGGCGGTTATGAAGTGATCATCGACGGCGCAAAGGATATTCCGGTCAGATGGAACGTGGCCGGCCAGAAGCCCTCGCGCAAGCGCCGCGCTGCCATCGACCTCGCCACAGGAGACCTTTTGCATCTCCGGCGCGGCGATCGCGATCTGCCCGGCGGCCAGCCGCTGCCCGGGCAAAACTCGGCGTACACCCTGCGTATCGAGCCCGCGACCGCCCGGTGAGCGGGAGGGTCGCGTATGCGCGATGGCCCGGTCGCGTTTTCGCGGCCGATTTCGAGCTGGGCTCTGCTTTTCAAACCGCTTGTAATCATGCGGATAATCAGCATCGTTTCACTTTCGTGTGGGTTCGGCGGGCACCTGGAACGCCCGGACCGTATGATGCACTCGCAGTGTCGGACTTGAAGCCTCAGAAGCTGGCGCGAGTTGTCGTGCCCGCTGTAGATGATATCCTCGGCGTTCCTTTTAAGGTGCTCGACGATGGCTTTGTGCGGGCCGTCGATTATATGGGCAGCGATGAATCGATCGTGCAGGCAGCGAGAGTTTCGTATGGCAGCGGGACCAAACGCGTACGCGAAGATCGGGGACTGATCAGATACCTGATGCGGCATCGCCATACCACGCCCTTCGAGATGTGCGAACTGAAGCTGCACGTCCGGGTACCGATGGACTGCTGGCGGCAGTGGATACGCCATCGAACGGCGAACGTAAACGAGTATTCGACGCGATATTCGGTCGCCATTGACGCTGCGCAGCGCACGCTGTCGACCGAATGGCGGTTACAGGCCAGCGCCAACCGACAGGGTAGCGAGGGCTTTCTCGGTGTCGACGAGGGGGACCAGCACAGCGCGCGCGAGTCCGAACTGCAGGAGCTCGCCAGAGAGGTTTATGCTGAACGCCTGGACCGGGGAATCGCGCGGGAACAGGCTCGCAAGGACCTGCCGCTGTCCACCTACACCGAGGCCTACTGGAAGATCGATTTACACAACCTCTTCCACTTTCTATCGCTTCGCATGGATCTGCACGCGCAGGCCGAAATTCGGCAATACGCCACCGCGATCGGTGAAGAGATCGTCAGCAAGTGGTGCCCGATCGCGTGGGAGGCGTTTCTCGAGTACCGGATGGGCGGTTTCTACTTATCTGCTGTGGAAACCTCTATCGTGCGCGCACTGGCGCAGGACAAGGCCGAGGCGGCCCGAACCATTGCCCGCGAAGCCGGACTTTTGCCACCGGCCGGCCAGCCCGTCAAACGCAACCGAGAGCGCGCCGAAATCGAGTCCAAGCTGCGCTCGCTCGGCTTTACTGTCCCCTGGGATTCGTAGGGTCGGGCCTTGCGGGAACTTCAATCTGGTATCGCCACACATGCGATGTGCCGTGGGTGGTTTCTCTCTCGTAGCGTTCGCAAAACGGGTAGAAGATGCTGGTAGGTCTGCCGTCCCCCTCGAATAAGTAGTACAGGGCGAAGCCCAGCGCTTGCGGCTTGGTTGCGAGCGGACTCAGATAAATATTGCTTTCTGGATAGTTGCGGCGGTGGGCGTCGACAATGTCTTTTACGACCTGCGCTGTGGCAAATGGATCGTTTGCCGGGGCGTATCGATAGGTCGTAGGATCGTCCGCCGGACCGAGCGCAGCGCCTGCTTTGCGGACGCGCAATATACTTTCCTGAAACATGTCTGGATGCAGTGAAGGTAGACCGAAGAGCTGTACCTTTTGCGCGTAGTCCTTGCTGTTGGCGACTTCAGAAATGAGTCGATGGTCATATCCGGAGCCGATCACCAGCAGATCGTGACTCGTATCAGTTCTATGGCTTCCCTCGAAGCCGAGGATCTGTCGGACGTCGATGACCGCCTCATCGGAAAAGCGGGTGTTTTCACGGTCGCGATACCTGGTCGGTTCGGCATAAAGAGCGTCGAAATGCCGAACTCCCAGGTACTGAAGCCAGCGGACGAGGAAGACAACATAGTGGCCGATGAAGCCGGTTATGTCCACGCACAGCCTGATGCTTGCTGGCGCCTGAATGTCGAGTTTTTGTAAGAGCGCGTGATAATACGACGCCTCGTCTGTCGGAGAGTGCTCGAACAGCTCGCCCTCGGGATGCTCGGTATCGCCGTATCCGTACTCTGGCAGGAGAAGCCAGACCTTGCGTGTGGCGCTCACCGCGGCAAAAACCTCGCGCACTCGCTCGGAGGTTCGATAAGCCGAAAGGAATAGATCCCAGTGTCCCAGCGACCCGATCTCGGATGGCGTCTTGCGCTCCTTGTAGAAGATCGTGAAGTCAATCACCGCTGATTCCCGGAAGGCTGGTCTGACGTTCGGCCCGCTTGCGGTCAAACCTCGGCGCTTTCTTTCCCGCCTCGTGTGTCCGCAGCACCGTATTAAACATGTCGGGATCTTGCGGCGCGAAAATCGCGTCGACCTCGGCTGGCTTGAGTTCGTAGGTTCCGCGACTCGCTATCGGTAGGTCCCACCGCGGTGCCAGCATGGGCGCAATCTGGTACTTCTCTTTCGTCCGGCCTGTGTTTCGATCGCTGTGGCCACGAGGGACCTGGATCAACATCGACCAGTCCACAGCTCCCTGAATGACTTGACGGGCTTCTTCGCTCACATCAGAAAGCTGGACGCTAAAGGTCGATAAAGAGCACTCGGATGGCTTGTCCGAGTATCGGAGAGCCTGAAACAGTCGGCAGAGCCGCTCCATGCCATTGCGAATTGCATGGCCTTGCCGGCCCGGGGCGCGCGCATCATCAAAGAACCAATCGGACGCTTCGAGGACTCCACGCTGTTGCGCATCGCGACTGATCGGAGTATCCCTGAACGGCTCCTCGCCGCGAAACACGGCCCATTTGTAGATATGCTTCAGCGTCGTGAGGAGATTTCGAGGAAGTCCCGAGGACATGGCAATGAAGTTGTCGATGCCGAGATAAATCTGTCGTTGCTGAGTATCGCGGAGCAACTGCGCGATGATGTCGGCACGAAAGTGTTTCATTATCTTGTGCACTTCATTCGTCTTGCTCCCCTGCCCGTTGCGGTAGCCCTCGCAGGCGGATCGTATCGCTGCCGCGGCTGTGGCAAGGTCGTCTCCCTGCGCCCAGTGGCGATAGAATAGGAATACCGCGGTGCGCTCGAGGAACGGAAAATCATCGAAGCGCAGGACGTCGACCAGCTCGTCGACGTGGGCCGGCGAGGTTATGCCCGACGCGAAGCCCTGTTGATAGCCATCCAGGAGTCGGCTGCGAAGTCGAGCCAGGTAGGGTCTCTCGGAGTCCCTGTACTTCTCGACGATGTTGCGGGTATCCACTTCGAGCAAGCGATCCGTGCCGAACGTCTCAAAGTACCCCTTTAGATCGGCTGCTTTCGGTGTGGGAGTATAGCCTGCCTGATCCAGGCGTCGGACAACGAGATTGCGGGCAAAGCGCGTATATGCCCGCTTATCCTTGCGAAACATGTCGTCGAGCCGGAGTACCTCGAACTCGGATCCCTCTCGGTTCGCCTCGTCGCTGCCGAGAATCTGGTAGGTGTGGATGCCGTAGAGGCGCGCGCCTACCTTGAAGGTGCAAGGCACTGTCTGATCGCGTATCAGTGTGTTGACGTAGCGCTGTTGATCGACGCTCAGCGTTTCGAGCTCATCGAAAAGGTAAACAAACCTGACGTCGGAGAATGGCTGAAACGACCGGGCAAGCAATTGCGGAATTCCGAATAGTAGACGAGTTGGAGTGATATGGATCTCGACCGAAAGGGTGCGGGTAACAGCGCAGTTGTTGATGGCATGATCGGACTCGCGCTGCAGTTCCCGTAGCAACGAGATGAGTTCATCTATGGTTGTTGCGTTATCCATACGGTCGGTGTCGCATAGCTCGCGAATATTGCCGACCAGTTCGAATTCGCGGCTGCCCTCGCCGCCAAATTCGGCAAGTAGTGGCTGCACGGTTGTGAGAAGGATCTGGCTCAGCCATAGCTCGACGTAGTACGAAAAGACCTGGGACCATGCTTCGGGAGGCTGGCCCTTATTGGCAAAGCGTCGTGCATTGAGGCCGCCGCATCGCAGGTACAGACCGAGATAGCCATCTGCCGCGATTTGATCGAGAAAGCTCTTTCCGTGTGCTCGTCGGCGTTGCAGATCGGATGAAATGTACCGCATGAGATGCGTCTTGCCACTGCCCTTTCCCCCCAGAATAAACATGGGAACGGGTGAAGTCGGTTTGATCAATTCGAGCAGGCTGCCACCTTCAGAGAGATCGACCCAGTAGTCTGCAATCTGCTGGTCGGTGAGATCGGTGGCTTTCACGACCTCGAACGGGCTGGTCGGCGTGGCGTTCATCCCCGGACCTCAGGTGTTCAGAATCTTGTCGTGGCGCTCGAAAAGAGGCGACCAACGACGGTTTGAGTGACCTCGATGCCACAATATGGGCAACGTGTTGTTCGGAATGTTGTGCGCGAAGCCGAGCAGCAGCTGTCCGTTCTTGAACCCGAGCGCTGTCGCCTTTCCAGCCAGCTGCTGGCCATATCGCCTGGCCATTTCGCGCGCGGCTTCAAGTGTGACGCCCTCGACGTTGGCAGGAAAATATCGCGATTCGTCGGCCACGCAGCGAAATGAATCGTCGAGTTCGCAAACAGCGTCGACCTGATCGAACTGAGTTGTCCTTCTGATTTGCGCAAGCGCTTTGGTCGTGGCAAAGAGCATGTGATAGGCGATGTGAAGATTCGGTTTTTGCGCCTTGACCTGTTTCACAAAGCCGCGGGAGTAGCGGATCGCCTGGGTACCAGAACCGGCCAGATCGTCGATGAATACGAGACGATCGATCTCATCCAGGACGGTTGGCCGGCTCTGAGTCCAGTCGAACACTTCGTGAGTATGGATAAAGAGTTCCTTGTCGAGGCGATTCGCCTGACGAAACAAGTAGAGCAGATGTGTACCGCTCTCGGACGGGTTGCCAATGCCGAGAAAGCGTGTTCTGCCCAGTACTTTCTTGAACTCGCTGCGAATCAACTCTACGTCGGTAGTGTCATCGTGACGCCGTCGTATGTCGGAGATCACGGGATAGCGGATTCGATCTCGAAACATCGCGTGCAGCAGTTCGCGCAGGAGTCGCTGGTTGAAATAGCTGAAGCTGCTGAGCAGGTACAGCGCGTGCAGGCGATCGGAAACCGAGTCTTTCGGATCGTCGAAATGCCCCAGCCATTGCTTCACGCGCGGTTCGTTGGCCTGGTGATCCCATAACGTCTCGTTCAGCGTCTTGATCTGGCCGAGTAACTTCTCGCTGGGGTTCACGGCACTCCCTTTTGATAGATGGACACGTGTTCTCGGTGAATCATCCCGGCCGTATGGTGGCGTTTGGTGAGAAGCCCCCGCGAACGGATTTCGTCAGCGAGGACCAGGATGGATTGTAGCCCGAGCTTTTCGAGGATTTCCCTCGCGTATCGCGTTGTCTCGAACTGTCTACTGCCGACCAGGTTGTTTCCCACAACGAGGACCATGTATGCACCGGGTTTCATGACGCGAGCGATCTCGCGGAATGCGTCCTGCAGTTCGATCAGGTATGTAGCGGCGATGTGAGCCCGGAGAGGATTGTCTTGGCGAACACGGTCGAGCAGGATATCGACCCCGTCGATCCTCGTATGCAGGGAATTCTGGTACGATGCTTGTGGGTAGTGCTCGCGGCCGATGTTGAGATCTTCGAGTTGGCGAAACTCGCCCGGCGTACAGAGCCCGAGCCAGTTGAGACTGAGACTGCAGGATCTGATGTACTTCTGAGCCCCGACGTACGGCGGCGAGGTGATGACGAAGTCGACGGAGGCGGCGGGACGGTGCGATCCATTGTCGAGCCTCAGATTGCGCGCGTCCTCAGATATATGCACGATCCCGGGTGGGTCACTCAACAGCCCGGAGAGCTTGGTGAGGCGCTCAGCAGAATCGGCCAGCGCCTCGCGAAACACTCGCTCGACACTGATGACGCGAAGGCGACGGAGTCGAGCTTCGAGCTTCGAGCGCAATGGGTGAGTGCTGGGGTATCGAGATGGTCTGAGCCTGACTGGCACCGGTACACGCGGATCTGCAAGGCTGACCCGCCGGACGCAACGGGAAAAGACAACCGAGAAAAAGCGCCGAAGGTCGTCGCTTCGAGTGGCGCGAACGGCTTCAAGGATGCGGAGTAGGTCTCTCTTTACGTGCGGATAGAACCAATAGTCGACGTTCACAACTTCTGGTGGATCGATCTGTGACTTCGCAGGGATGCGGGCAAGAAGACGGCGGATGCCACGATTCATGCGGCCGCGTTCAATGGGGGTGGTTTTCACCTCTGCGATCAGGCGCGCGAGCGGATTTGAGTCTGCACCACATGCTTGCAGCTTCGCCAGGCGCGCTTCGAGCAGCACTGTGCCAGAACCGCAGAACGGATCCAGAACGAGCTGTCCAGGCCTGGCCAACTCTGGAATTGCAAGGAAGAACTGGGGGATGTGTCGCAGGAGCTTGGCGGGATAAGTGTGGAGGTTGTTCAGTCCAGCGTCATCGCGCAAATGCGGGACGATCTGTCGGAAGTCGACCGGGATCGGGCTGGCTTCGTTCGCGTACCGTTCTCGGAGCTCATCGAGTACAACGGCTGGGTTTTCTACGAGGCAATGAGTCACGGCGTGCGCCGGTCCTGAGAACCTGGAAGGGGGCAGACCGTAGCAGCCCTGAGCGGTTGATGTCTATCCGCATCGCAGCCGAGGGTATCAGTACACAGTTGCAGCCCTCTTCGCCGAAATCCCAAGCGATTGTCATTACCGAGCATGATCGCCAGGAAAGACCCGGCGACCCAGCCGGAAACCATCTCTGCTTCCCACGAGCTGCCTGCAAGCGGTCTGGCCGCGCTCCTGTGCAAAAAAACCCGGCAATCGTACCGGTACGGGAGCAATTGGGTCGTGAAAAAACAGGCCGGCGGCGCTGTTGGCACCACTCCTGCCCGCCGCCGGTCAGCGGCACAGAAATGGCCGCCTTTGCGCGCAGTGGGTATCGTGCCAGCGGCCGCGACCCTTTTCTTTTAAGGCGGCGCAATCCTGATTGCACGCGTCGTTGTCGGGTTCTCCTCTGGCCCAGTAGGTGAACTCGACCGGTGCTCCGCTGCTCCACACAAAAGCGTCCTCTCGATCGCGATCATTTAGGCCGATCCACCAGCGCTCTTTGTTGTACTTGCGCGCCCGGCGGTAAAGAGCCCGGGACATCTCGACACTGTCGATACGGGCGAGCTCGACGCCTTGCGATTTGCAAAACTGGTTCGCGTCAGCCCAGGTCATGCGGAGATTGCAGAAATGAAAGGTCTGGCCAGAAATCTCGTGCGTTGGGCACGGACACTGAGCAGCGTCGTCTTTTAATCCCGAGCAGTCGTTGTCGATTCGGTCGCAGACCTCGGCAGCTCCGGGGTGGATTGCCGGGTTCTTGTCGTTGCAGTCCATGCACCCGTATCCGTCGCCGTCATTGTCGACCTCCTGTCCTCGAGCATCGAGGCAGGCGAGCTGCTGGTCGACCCGGCTTGGTCGCTCGCGCAAGAAGTCGAGCATCCTGCCGCGATAGCGAATTGTCTTGTCGTCGCTGTACGGCTTGTGCGGATCGCTCCTGGCTGCGTCATCGATGAAGGCAGAGACCACTGTAACGCCCTGTTCGAGCTGAAGTCGCTCGAACTGCTCCACCACCTGGCGCATGGTGCGCACATAGGCCAGCCGACACGGGGGATGGGCAAAACAGCGCTTGGCCAGAAGGCCCGCGCTGTCGTAGATTTGAAGGTTTTTTTTGAATACCCGGTCGATCCCCCACGGGACGAAGTACCACTTGGCCAGCGTCGGCTCGTGGTAAATGCGGTAATTGTGCGAATGACGGTAGCCGTCGAAGTCGCCGATGAACGCGCTGACCGCGAGATAGCCGACAAAACTGGTCATCTCGAGTGGCGATTCGGAGCCGAATAAAGACTCGGCCGGACCGCTGGCAACATCGGCAAACGCGGCCAGGTCGGCCCGGCTCTTGTCCGAACCTTCGTCGTGCTCGAAACCGGGCACATCGTCGGGATACAGATCGCACCCGTATTCACCTTCGTACAGGTTGCCCGAGGGATCGGCAAACGTGCTGGCGAGGAAGAGATCATCGATATTCTCGACAATGGCATAAAGGCCTTTGCGCTCGCCGTTGAGCGTGACGGTGGCGTAGCCGACCCTGGGCGCAGGTACACCGGCCTCGCGGTACACGCGATAGCCCAGGATCTCGCGCAACATCGTCGGGTCCTCGACCATGTTGTTGAGAGTTAGCTTCTTTTGCCCCAAAAAACGGCCGTCCGGGTCGTACTTGTCGAAACGCAACTTGAAGGCCGGCTTGTCGTCGAGCTTGCGCATGCTTCGATGCCCCTTGAGGCGCACCGCGACCTCGGCAAAGATCACGCCGTTGTACGTGAGCTCGCCGCGAACGTATTTTCTCGGTTTCTTGGCCAGCTTGTCGCGGGCTGAACGGTCGAGCGAGATATGGAGCTCGGGCAGTAGGTCGAGGGCGTAAAACGGATCAAAATCGTCCGGTAGTTGGCCTGTTTCCCCCTGTGTAGCCGCTCTCGTGCAGTGGCATCCCGGCCCGGAAAAAATCACCAACACGGCGAGCAGAAGAGACGTGACCAGGGGGCAATTGGGTCGGCTAGGTTGTGATATGGAGGGCGCGCAGGCCATGTCGATCCGGCGAGTTGCTCAGAGAGAACCGCCCGATCATAACAAATGAAGGCAAGGAGCCGGCGTCCGCGCTAAAGGCAGTAGGGCATTGCCACGTTGGCGACAAAACCTGGAAGAATGACGCTATCAGGTCACCAACGTGGCAACGCATCGCAGCCCCCCCTCGAGTGGGGCCTGTGTCACCGACTGTTCCGGCTCGTCCAACGCAACGCAATCATACCCATTGTGCGAGCTGGCGGCGTCGCGATTTGTCGGACAACGAGCACTCGGTGACCGATCGGTCAGCGAACGATTGGTCCATCGCCCGGAGGCGGTTCCCCGTCACCTGGAGGCGGTTCCCCGTCACCTGGAGGCAGGTCATCGACAGGCATGCAGTCGCAGTCTTGCTCGTCGTCGACACCGTCGGCGTCGCCATCGCCCTCAGCGTCGCTTTCGCTGTCGCTGTCGCTATCCCCTTCACCCGACTCGGAGTCGCTGCAGTCGGAGTCGGAGTCGGAGTCGGAGTCTTCGTCACTTCCAGTCTTAAAGGCCTGAGACCCTTCATCGTCGTCGACCCCTTCGTCGTCTTCGTCGGAGTCGGATACTCCGTCTCCACACACAAATTGGTCGAGCTGCCCATCTCCATCGACGTCCAGTCCGTTTGTGTGGACACCACCAGGGGTGTCCACGCATTTGATCCCGCTGCCGGTGTCGTAGCAGCTCTGGATCAGTTCACTCCGATCGGAAGAGTTGGAGTCGGTAAAACACGCTACAGCAAACAGCGCAATACCAAGCGCGAACAGTAACCACTTGGGTTGGAGCATAGGCAGGTTCTCCTAAAAAGGTTGATAAAAGACCCAGTATGCACCCTGCGTGCCACGGCTAACTGGCTGTTATTGCATTGATTGCGCTACACATTGTGCAAACCACGGACAGGCCGAAGTGTGCAGGCCTGGTACAGCCCGCGTACAAGCAGGGGCCGCTGCGCGCACATCAGCGCACTGGCAAGGTGGGCGATGCGACGGATGTATTGCCCGGGTTCTAGCGCTTGGCATCAGCTATGCGGTAGCCTGACTTGGCCTTCTAGCAGCATTCGGGAAAAAACGTTTTCCCGAATCTGCGCGCGCCCCGGCCGAGAGCGGCGATCGGCCGATTTCGGCCACCTGGGGCGCCCGGCGGGAGTCCGCCGGAGGGCTTTGCCCAACAATGGTAGCAGAGTTCGGGATTTTTCCCGAACTCTGCTATGTGGCTATTTTGCTCTCGGTTTTCGCCTGAGCACAAAGGCAAGCCCAACAACCAAGGCGAGCCCCAGCCAGGAGCCACCGCGGCCGCTCGTGGAGCAGGTGACGCCAGTGACGACACCCTGGTCTTGCCCATTGCGACTCCATCGGGCACTGTAGTCGTCGTCGCAGTCGCTGGCACCGTCGTAGGTGATCTCCACTGTATGCTCTTCGCTGGCCAGGGTGGTCACGCCAGAGACGTTCTGGCCCGGACATATGTCGTTGTCGCGCAACTGGTCAACCGTGGTCGCCTCGACTCGTCCCGAGTTGATCGTCATGTCGTTGCGACGGATGGTGCCGCTGCCGTTCCACAACGTAGGTTCATCATAGGTTCCCTCCACTCGACCCGTGTAAACGATATCCGTGTCGATGCCGCCACGGGAAATGAGGTCTACGTTGAATGTGTGGACATTTTGGCCCGACGAGGTCACAGCAAAGGTGCCCGTGACCAGACTCACCGCACCACCGTCTCGGCCGTGGCCATAGCCGTCCAGGGTAAGTTCGAGGCCAGTGGCAGTGCGCACAACCGTTGCCGTGCCAAAAAACTCGTCGCCCTTGCTGTCGATGCAACCGTCGCCAGTAATTGTCACTTTTGTGCTGTGGTCGACAACGACCGGACAGCTCGGATCAGCCAGCGTGATCTCACCATCGGCAATGGCAATGGGTTCGTATCCGTGGGTGTAGACCGCGAGGGAACTGGCGCTGTTTGCCCAGCCGGCGATGTCGCCCGCATCTTCCAGCGGATCTCCCTGGCACGCGCACAGGGCAATGATAAGTATGCTGACCTTGTTCATGCGACCATGGTAGCCACGCAGAGAATCAACAACATGTGGCCTCACTGACAGAATCACCGGCACAGCGACGCACTCTGCAGCAATGGACCGGCCGATCAACCCGACCCGGGCTCACGGGTATGAAGCCACTGCCTCGCGAGCGAGCTCATCATAGGTCATGCCACAAGCTCGCTCGACCTCGGACTCGCTGTACAGCTGGGTGAGGACATGGCCCGGAACGCCGGCCGTGCGAGTGAGCAAACGGCCAAAGATCGAGCCGATGACCGGACTGTCATATGCTAGTTGCAGTACGCGTAGAAAACGCGTGAATGGCCGACTTGCCACTTCTGGTTTGCGGCCGAGTATCTGAATTCGCTTGAACGCCTCGCGCATGCGCGAACGCGACGGATCGAGGTGGGTGATCGGCTCGACAAAGATGCGGCGGACAAACGGGCTGGCATGGTAGAGAACCCTGGCAAATGTCCACAACGCCACGATATGCTGGCTCAGCGCTTTGCGCGGTTGCGTGCGCAACCACGCCTGATACCCGGCAGACGCGTAGTACCCGACCATGTGGTAGTCAATTGCGATATGCCGCGACTCGTCCCGGTTGATGAGCCGCATGACCTCACTGCACACCGAATCGTCCACATAGTCGCTCAGCGCCCGCAACAGGGCGGTGTCCAGGAGAAGTTCTCCAGTCGTGATGTACATATTGGCGAACTCCGCCGATACAGCCCGGATCGCCTCGATAAATGCCGGACGAAATCGCACCAGCGCCGGGTCGAGCCGATAGGTCTTGTAGCGATGTACGTCGTAGTACTCAGCCAGACGCCCGGCAGCTACCGCATGTCGCTCCTCGTCCGCAATAAACGTGGTGAAAATGTCGGCGAGCACAGGATCGCGGGTGCGGCGCCGCTGCTCCTCGAAAAGTGCCTTGGCCAACCTCTCGATGCCGGCCATGTTGACAAAATACTGAACCACCGCCAACTCCTCGGTCCGCCCCATCGGCCGAGCAGGTCGGGTCCAATCGATCTGATCAATGGACCACTGCCCGCGGCGACACTTCTCCAACATACGCTCGAAGTTCATAACTCGTCTTCCTTTGTCCTGTGCCGGACCAATCGCTTGGCATGCCCAATCGGCATACCAATGTGACGCTGTGTCACAGTCTAACTATTTATAAATAAAAAAGGAATCTGCGTTCAACTGTCAAACAACTGTCGAACAACTATCAATCAACTACCAGTCAATCACCGATCAATTGTCTTGCCCCAGGTTACGGACGATGCACCGGGTGTCTCCAAACGGTCAAGGTGAGAGGACTAGTTGTTCCTCATACAGGGTAGAGTTAATTAATTTAACGAATTCTGTCTAAGTAGTATTTTAAATTACAGACAATTCATATTGGTACTGACTTTGCAGCATGGCCTCTCATTACGCGAACCCATTATCGGGAGAGGAGATGAGTTTTGGTAGGTACAACATCTGACTGGATCAATCTGAATGTATTTCCGACCGGCCGCCGGGTGTACGCTCTGACTGAGGTAGAGCGGCGCGCGCAAACGCGGGGATTGGATGTCGTGGCTCAGCAAGCTGCGCTCGGTGCTGCGCAGGGGCGTCAGATCTTGGCATTGGAGGGCGACGAGGAATTTCTTGCCAACCCTAGAGGCTCTGAGGAGCTGTTGGTTGCCAAGCAGGAAGGCCAGGAGCTATTGGCCGAGACAGTGGCTTTGATCTTGTCGCATTACATTGTGGCGGCCCCCGGCGACAGGAATGGGCGGTGGGATTTGCTCGAGCCTATTTTGTCTCAGGACATGGCATTGCGTCGCGCCAATCGTGAGCGCCGCCAGCCATTGGATGTCGATCCGGACACTGGCAATGAACGGATCCGGCACCGGATGTCCGACCGGGCCGAAACTCTGACAGGATGAGGCGGCTGGCGCTGCTGGGCCGCTCTTTGCCACAGTAGCGCCAGCAAGCCAAGACCTGCGGTAGCGCGAGCCAATTGATCTTCTGCTGCTGTCTCAGTAGAGTACGCGGTCCATTACTCTTCGGGCGTCAGCCCGTCCGAACCAGCCAGCAATCATGTAGAGGATAGATGTCACGCATCGCAAAAGTAGTACTCGCCTATTCCGGCGGTCTCGACACATCGGTCGCAGTTCGCTGGATAGCAGAACGTTACCAGTGCGAGATCGTCACGTTTTGCGCCGATGTTGGTCAGGATGAAGATCTCGAGGCAGCGCGGCAAAAAGCGCTGGCCGTTGGAGCCAAAAAGGCGGTGGTGCGCGATCTCCGGCGCGAGTTTGTCCGCGATTACGTCTTTCCAGCCCTGCGCGCCGGGGCCATATACGAGGACGGATATCTCATGGGAACCGCGCTGGCGCGGCCGTGTATTGCCGCAGCCCTGGTCGAAGTAGCTCGTGCCGAGGGTACCGATACCATTGCTCACGGTGCCACTGGCAAGGGCAACGACCAGGTGCGATTCGAGCTCACGGCTCATTATTTCATGCCCGGGGTGCGCGTGATTGCGCCGTGGCGAGAGTGGGAATTCACCGGTCGCACCCAGCTCATTGCCTACAGTCAAGAACACAAGATTCCCATCGACGCCACCCCCGAGAAGCCGTACTCGATCGATCGCAATTTGCTGCACAACTCGATCGAGGGCGGATTGCTCGAAGACCCGTGGAACGAGCCCAGTGATGACGTATTCGAGCTGACCCGGGCACCGGAACAAGCCCCGGACACCCCGCGCTATGTCGAGATCGAGTTTGCCGCCGGCAATCCGGTCGCGCTCGACGGCGAGACCCTGCAACCCGATGAGCTACTCGCCCGGCTCAACCAGATCGCCGGTGAGCACGGCGTGGGTCGGGTCGACATTGTCGAGAACCGAATGGTGGGTCTGAAATCGCGCGGTGTTTACGAAACTCCTGGCGGTACTGTTTTGCACGTTGCGCGCCGCGCAGTCGAGTCGATCACTCTCGACCGAGAAGCGATGCACCTGCGCGACGACCTCTCGTCGCGCTACGCGAGTTTGGTTTACAATGGCCTGTGGTTTTCGCCCGAGCGCGAGGCCCTGCAATCGCTGGTCGACGAGATGGCCCGGCAAGTCAACGGGACAGCGCGGGTCAAGCTGTACAAGGGCAGCGCGATCACGGTCGGGCGCAAATCCGACCAATCGCTCTATCGCGCCGATCTGGCCACATTTGACGATGAAACTCCGTACAACCACGCTGATGCGGGCGGTTTCATCCGGACCACTGCGCTCCGGCTGCGCATCCACTCGGAACAAAAGCAGCGCGCGGCGAGCGGCAAATAGGTAGTCCGGCCCGGGAGACTCGTTGCTCTCCCAAAATTCTGAGCGCTCTGCCTTCGGGCTCGCGTCCTCGGTAGTCCGGCCCGGGAGACTTGTTGCTCTCCCAAAAGTCGATAAAGTAGCCGAAATCGGGGCGCCCAGCCGGCCTCTGTGAGCGGCCTCGGTTTCGATTATCGGTCTCGGTCGGTCGGCCTTGGCCTCGGTCGTCGCCCCGGACAGTCGGCCTTGGCCTCGGTCGTCGCCCTGGACGGTCGGCCTCGATTTGGGCAGTCGGTCCCGATATATCGGTCCAAATCGTGATTTATGATATTTGACGACAATCATATTCATATACATATAGTTGACTGCACAACCTTGAATTATCTTAATGACTGCATAGCTCCATTGCGCCAGGTGCTCAACAGAGTTATTGTCTCCGCACAGTTAATATCTTGTAAGGGGTACGCAGCTGACCATTCAATAGATGAATTTGGCCGGCGGTCTCCAAGCAGGGCGGAAATCACGCAAAATGGCCCTATTCCACGCCGCTTCGATCAATTCCCGAGATGTTCGTGATGGTACAACGCGTACACGCACTGGCAATTTGAAGTTAGCGGGTTGGTCGCTCCCTGTGCCCGTATGGGTCGGGATCATGGTTGCGTCTTGTAGCCCACTGGAGTTGCCCTCTCCGAGCCACATCCGTGGAAGCGTCATCCTGGCGACGTCACCATTGGCCGGGGCTGATTTGCGGGTTTGGCAGCTGGGCACCGACGGCGAGCGACTTGAACCCGATCCGGTTCTCGAAGTGCAGACCGACGACCTGGGCCAGTTCGAGATCGATGTGGGGAGCGGGGCCTACGGTGCCCTGCGGTTCGAGGTATACGGCGGCCAAAGTCGCGAGTACTGGTCATCGGAGAGTCTCCGGTTCGACGACAGCTCGCAGAAATGGCCGTCGCGGGGAGTGGATCGGCCACTACTATCCGGTCTGTTCTATCGAGTGCACCACCGCCCCACAGGCTACACAGTGGCCGTCACTCCGTGGACGACCCTGGCGGAAGAGTGGGCGCGAGCCCGGTTTGTCGGGTTTCTTTCCAGCGACCCGCAAACCAGCTACGGGTCGACGACCGAAGCGGCTCTGGCACGGCTGAGCAAGCATTTTGGCTTGCGTGATCTGATCGAGCTCGAGCCGGTGCTTCTGGACGAGCACACCGAATCGCTGAGTCCAGCCGTGCGGTACAGCCTGTCGCTGGCCGCCTTTTCCACCCTGGCCAGGCAAATCGCCGAGCGCTCGTCCGAGAGCGTCCAGGTGGTCAATACCATGCGTCTCACCCACGCCCTGGCAGAGGATGCGTCCGGTAACGGAGCCATTTTCGACGGATTGGGTCCAGACCGGAGCGAGCTCGCAATCGGCACCTGTCCTCCACCCGGCATGTGCCCGGGGGAGACCTGCGACCATTTATGCGATCTCGGCCCCCAAACCTTGCGCGTCCATCTGGCCAGGGCTCTGGTGGCATTCATCCGGTCCGATCGCAACAAGACCGCTCTGGATATCAGCGATGTTCTCGACATGGCAGTGGATATTGCCAAGAATGACGATCCCGAGCTATTTGGCCAGGTGGGGGGCGAGCTGTTCGACCTCGACCCCCCGGGCATTGAGTTCTCACCGTCGCTGATACGCGACGAGAACAATGACACCGTCGTATTTGACGCCCACGCTGTGCCAATTCATACGTCTAACGGGCCGCCGATCGATCTGAGTGACCCGGGTAGGTGTCATGCCGTGGCCAAATATATACATCGCCTTGAGAGTCCAGACGACAATCCATTGCGCTGGCAGTTCTCGGTACATGACCCGGGCATCGGATTTCAAACCGATGCAGTCGAGTACCAGGTGTGGAACCGGACCCGGAATCAGCTTGTCGTCGACTGGTCACCTGCCCGTATGCTCGGCGGTAATACAGAAAGAGCAGAGTACGAGATTGTATTGCTCGGGGATCGGGTCGGCGAGTTGCTCACCGAGCAAGGAGAGTTCGAATTGAGCATTCGGGCCACCGATCAGCTGCAAAACCGCACCCCTACAGTATCTCGATGCTGGAACCACACGCCACTGCCACCGCCATTGCAGGTCGGTCTGGCCGGCCGGCCCGATGGAGAGAACAATCTGGATGCTGCCACCCTGGGTGAAACAAATAGTCTGGCCCTGCCGCTCAACGGCAGCACGGAGGTAGAAGTCATGGAATTCGAGGTTCGAAACGGCACAACCCAGGCCGCCTATGTCACGCTGGACCAATTACTGGACAATGCCACCTACTCCAAGCAGTGGATCAAAACCAACGCCGAGCTCGAGACTAACATCCAACCCAATCCCGACTGTGCCACGGCTCCGCTGTATCCGTGTCTGGATGAAGTACCCGAGGGAAGCGAAACCACCGGCGATACTGTGACCGATCAACCGGTACCGGCCGCAGTGTGGGGCATTCGTGTTTGGGACGTGACATTCAGCCAGGGCGGAATCGAGCTGGACCCGTGTCGTGTCCGAAATAATCGCTGTGAGGGCAACGAATACCATTTCAGGGCGCGATACAGCCCGATCCGGCCACGCCAACTTCGAGTTGTACTGATTCTTCGCGATATGGCCTTTCTGGCTCCCGCGCCTCCGCCTCGGCCGGGCGAGCGTACCTATTATCTGGATTTACCGCTCGACTGGGATTATTTTCGAGACCTGATTCTGACCGGGAATCGCTATGGGACATGGTTGCAGTGCAGTGATTTCCGCCAGGATGATCCCAGTAAGTGTGCAGAAACGAAGCTGTATCGCCATTTTCGTGCCCTGCTGTCTGCTCGTATCGACGCTGCATCTATCCAGGTTACTGGCCGTGTGGCCGCGGCCCCGCTTCTAGCCCCACAGGACCTTCAGAATCCGGGGACATTTCGCGATCCGGTGGGACTATCGCAATTCAGCTGGGCCGTTCAAGAAGACGCGATCTTACCTCCCTTGTATCCATAAACCGAGACATTGCCGTGGAGCAGTTGCACATGATGGTACCAGTGGCCTTGCTTCTTGTTTCCTGTGGCGCATCGAACACTGGTGATATGTGCCCTTGTCCCGCTGACGATCCACTTGCCAGCAGGCAGATTTCTCGAGACGGCACTCCTTGGGGGCCATTTTATGTTGGTGATCGTTCATTGGGTAATGGTTGCGATGGCGATCTCAGTCTACTAGGTGCCAGTTGTGAGAGCGAAATGCTTCTGCACGACGACATCACGATGTTCGGCTCTGGCCTCAAGGATACGCCAGGGAGTGAAAAGACCTGGTGGTGTCGCTGGTGGGACCGCAGCGGTCGGAGAAATACGATTACCACACGAGCTATATGCCTGGAGAATCAGCTGATAACAGCAGAACCGCCCGGTACTGAGGAGTGTGAATGTTCGAAGAGCCAGCCACTCGGAGAGCGTGTTGTTTGGACGCCACACTATCGGATCCTGCCTGTTCATGCCAGCGATGAGCTCTCGGCAAGTTGCGGCGATGATGGCTTTCTCATCAGTGGTGGATGTGCGTTTTCGTATCCCAACAAACTGAGTACTAATCACAAGACCATGTCGCGCAGCGGCTTTGCATCGGGCAATCCCACCCTGTGGAATTGCGGGTGGCACAATCCAACTGATACCGAAGAGCTGATGATAGCCACGGCCATTTGCCTACAGCCTCCCGACTACGGCTCGGACCCGGCTGCAGGCCGCATTCGCCATGTCACTGAGAGCAAGTTGTTGTCGGGCCGGCACTCTGGCCAATTCACCGCATCCTGTGACCCCGAGGAAGAACTCATTGCTGGAAGCTGCATGATCGATAGCAACGATCCGCTGAGTCATCGGATCACCATGTACTATCACGGATTCTCCGGCAGCAGCCCTGATGATCGCGCAACGTCCAATACATGGCGTTGTGCCTGGAACAACCCGACCAACCTCGACGTCACGGCCACTGTTGCGGCCGTATGCGTGACCCCGCTGCAGTAGAGTTGCTCGGCAGCGAACCACCAGCCGGCGCCGTTGTGCGCTTTGGGTTTGTTGTTATTACGCGGACTCCGACCGAGTAGCAGACTCCTGAATTCGCGCAGCGATCGCACCGGCGAGCTGAGCCGCGAGTGAATCGAGCTGAGATTCTGGTGCACGTGCCGTGTCGTGGCCCTGCAGCTGGTCGTTGCCGTCGCGAATCTGCACAGACCCGACGAGCTCGACACCGACTCTGCGCAGCCATCCCGATACCCGCCCTTTTGCCTCGACATGAGACAGCCGGGCGCGGACAAGCAGCGTGACAGCCGTTGCCTCGATGCGCAGATCGGGCTCGGCATAGAGCTGCTCGACTTGCAGACTTTGCGCGCGAGCCGGTCCTGCCGCCAACATTGCAATCCCGATCGAGACCACACAAGCCCATGCAAGCCGCTGCGTTTGCACCATCGATCGGTAGTTTACTCAATGAGTGCGCTGCTCGCTGGGTTCGCGGAGTGGACAATTCTCTGTCCGGAATGCCCGAGTGCCCGGACTCTGGCGCAGACCCAACCTATCGAGCGAGGTCAGGGCGTGGAGGTTTGCGCGCGGCGGGACGATATGGGGCGAGATGGCTGGACATACGCGGCAGTGACGGGCACGTTGGCCATTCGGGCATTGCGCCCGAGAGGAGCTAACTGTGAGTGGGTTTGCAGAATACGGCCAATACGACGCACTCGGCCTGGCCGAGCTGGTTCGACGGGGCGAGGTCACGGCGAATGAACTGGTCGACGAAGCCATCATGCGAATCGAAGCGGTCAACCCGCAACTCAATGCGGTGATTCACACCATGTACGAGCACGCTCGCTCGCTGGCCGCAGGTCGGCCGGCCGCAGGAGCATTTGCCGGGGTGCCGTTTTTGTACAAGGACCTTCTGGCCTTGTACCAGGACCATCCCCTGCGGGGCGGCAGTCGGGCTCTGCGCGATTTTGTTCCCGACCACGACAGCGAGCTGGTCCGCAGGTTCAAGGCGTCCGGTGTCATCGCTGTCGGCAAGACCAATACCCCCGAGTTCGGTCTGGTTCCATATACCGAACCCGAGCTGTTCGGACCGACCCACAATCCGTGGAACCCGGCGCATTCGCCGAGCGGCTCGAGCGGCGGCTCGGCAGCGGCGGTGGCAGCGCGTATCGTCCCCATGGCCAGCGGCGGCGACGGAGGCGGCTCGATTCGCGCTCCGGCCTCGGCATGCGGCTTGTTCGGCCTCAAGCCGAGCCGCGGTCGAAATCCATCCGGCCCGAATATGGCCGAGTACTGGCACGGAGCAGTGGCAGAACACGTACTCACCCGTTCGGTCCGCGACAGCGCGGCCATGCTCGATGCAACCTGTGGTCCCGACACCGGGGCGCAGTATTTCGCGCCAGCTCCACTGCGACCGTTCAGCGACGAAGTCGGCGCCGACCCCGGTAGGTTGCGCATTGCCTACACCACGCGCAGTCTGCTCGGCAAACGGGTCCATCCCGACTGCATCAAGGGTGTGAACGTCACGGTCGAACTGCTCGCAGAGCTCGGCCACGACGTGGTCGAAGCCAGCCCATCGGTCGATCGCGAGCGGTTCAACCGAGCCTACTTGACCATGATCGCCAGCGATATTGCGGCTGACATCAGCGAGATCGGCGATTTGCGCGGCCGCGCAGTCGGCTCCCACGAGCTCGAATTGGCCACCCGCGCGCTTCGTTTGCTGGGCCAAAAAACCACCGCAAGTCAGCTCAATTGCGCGACTCGTTATCTCCACCGGGTCAGTCGGCGCGTCCAGGCTTTTTTCTCCGACCACGACGTGCTTCTGACCCCAACCCTGGCCGAACCGCCACCACTCACTGGCTCGGCGCGGCCGACCAGGGTGGAGGCTGCCGTGATCGGTGGCCTGAGCAAATTGCGGGCGTTCGGCATCATGCAACTCATCGGCGTCATCGACACGGTCGCTGCGCGCACATTCGAGTTTTTGGCCTTTACCCCGCTGTTTAATGTGACCGGCCAACCCGCCATGTCAGTACCGCTGCACTGGAACTCGAGCGGCTTGCCCATCGGCATGCACTTTGTCGCTCGTTACACTGACGAGGCCACCCTGTTTCGCCTGGCCGCCCAGCTCGAGACCGCCCGGCCATGGGCCCACCGCAACCCCCCGGTGTGCGCCGGTTGAACGAGCACAGTGAAGACTACACCATGAAGTCGCTTATCACCGTATTTCTGGCCTTTTCTCTCCTTATCACCATGCCTGCAACAAGTCGAGCCGGGGCCGGCGATTTTCGATTTTCAAGACTCGATCATCAGGCGCATATCGCAGTGAGCTACAGCCTCACCCTGACCGCAACCCTCATTTGCCAGAAAAAAGCCGGAATGAGCCGCACAAAGGCGGTCCTCATCTCCGCTCTTGCCGTGCTTTTGATGGGTGGGCTCAAAGAACTGGCCAGCGACGAACCGGGCGAGAGCAGCGATATGGTGGCAAACACCATCGGAATCGGCGCAGCAGCCGGGATGGCTTTTGCGCTCCGTTTTTAGAGCCGGTCCAAAAACCTCGGACCGGCTCTTAGAGCCGGTCCAAAAACCTCGGACCGAGCCAGAGCGACGAGGCGCGCCGCCAGTGGGTGGGCGAGGAGTGGAGAATACTGGGTGTATTTGACCGACGAGCAAGCCCGCTGGCGGTGATGGATCGGCGCTCTGGCGACGCGG
>JAKSDA010000171.1 GCA_022360315.1 Pseudomonadota bacterium | reverse complement strand
CGCGACTACGACGCGTTTGAGGCGGTCGCCGGCAAAGCGGCGACTCGGCTGGCAGAAAACAGTGCTGTTCGAGGATGTAACTTGCTGAAATTAGGTGCTCATTGCGGATCGAGTTGCCGCTTTTCGGGAAACTCGGCGACTGAGACGAGCCGGTGGTTGGTTAATCGCAAGGAATTGTGCGATCGCACCAATCAAGGCAACGACCGTGATGTTCTGCGCACAAAGACCTACACTCGGGAACCGTTAACCCCGGCAAAGGGCATTGCGACACACATGCCGTGTAGTCGTTTCGACAATCTGTGTAGCACGCCTCGCGTGCGAAGCATGGCTGCGCATTCGCCATTTCAGTTGGAACCACCAGAGCAAATACACCGACGATAAAGAACAGCAAAAGAGCAAAAAGCGCGAGGCTTTTCTTGAGCTTACCCGGCATGTTGACTCCGTTTCCGCGGGAGACCTTACGAACAACTTCCCATCCGAGGGTAGGGGCTGCTTTCAGAGAGCGTCAAGGAAAATGCAATCGGATTCGTTGGCAAACAGTCCAGAGGGGCTCGTTGATTATCGCTCGGTCACGATCGAGACGGCCGATGGGGACATCGACATCAAGGCTCCAAAAGGTGCGGTGAGATTTCATGGCAAGAAGGTGAATATCACGACCAAAGGGGATTTCAGTGGGAAGGCTGGGGGCAAGCAGCGGGTTCAGCCCACGCAGTGAACGTAGCCTACGCTTTGAACGAGAGGAGATCCAACTTCTCAGGTGATGCCAGGAGCGATGGCGATTCTGCAAGCGCAGTTCTCGATATGTTAGTGGTTGTCATCGGTTCCATCAGCTCATTTGAGAATTGTTAATATACTAGAACGACCAGCTCATCGCCTCTGAGGCGTCTGCTACGACGACCATTGCGTTTCGCCAGGTGAGCATGACTAATTGTAACGACGGTTTGCTCGTGGGCCTCTTTGCCCCTGCTAACCCAAAGACCGAGTACTTCAATGTCTACGGCCCCACTTACCCAGCGTTTCGGTGGGACATCTACGACAATGGCGATGGCACCTTCTCCATTGGCACTCAGGTTTTTTTTATTTTTCTCAGTTGGTGACTGTCAACTGATGACTATTGGCAGCCAGACGGTTAGAGTAAGTTGTATGAGTGAGAGTTGACAACGTTTTTCGAACGGACAAAGGCAATGATACAAAGAAAAATCACAGGCAAAGCGCTCCCGGCCCTTGTGGTCGGAACCTTCTTCTTTCTCGGTTGCCAGATGCAGCCCTCGGAGGATGTCGAAGATGGCAGGGTCTACCAGGTGAACGAGGTCAATGGGCCGGAGTTCTTCTCGGACAAGGTTCACATCACTCTCGCGGCTTCTCGCGAATTCGCGGGTTTGTATATGCGATACAACGGCGGAGAAATCAAAGGCGACGTAACAGCAAAAGGTTACGATGGTTGGATCAATCTGCACAACATGCAGTTCGGCCCCAGCGAGTTGACCGTGGTGAAAGGACTCGACTCCGCGAGTCGGCTGCTGCTGAAAGCCGCTGTGACGGGCTCGAAAGCCGCAAAAGTGGAGATTGCGGTGGTGCGCACCGATTCTAACTCGCTGGAGGAATTTGGCCGCTACATTATGGAGGACGCGTTGATCTCCAGCTACTCGATTAACGACAGCCCCGGCGATTCCGCCGTGAGCGAACACCTGTCTCTAAGCTACTCCAAAATCACGTTCGCCAGCCACCGGTGACCGACACTGTGCTGGGCTGCATCTGGCAACCGAGAAAGAAGAAGGTTCCGACCACAAGGGCCGGGAGCGCTTTGCCTGTGATTTTTCTTTGTATCATTGCCTTTGTCCGTTCGAAAAACGTTGTCAACTCTCACTCATACAACTTGCTCTAACCGTCTGGCTGCCGGACCACGTCGGATCTTGAGTCGCCGAGTTTCCCGAAAAGCGGCAACTCGATCCGCAATGAGCACCTAATTTCAGCAAGTTACATCCTCGAACAGCACTGTTTTCTGCCAGCCGAGTCGCCGCTTTGCCGGCGACCGCCTCAAACGCGTCGTAGTCGCG
>JAKSDA010000267.1 GCA_022360315.1 Pseudomonadota bacterium | reverse complement strand
CTCCACTCCTCGCGCACCCACTGGCGGCGCGCCTCGTCGCTCTGGCTCGGTCCGAGGTTTTTGGACCGGCTCTTATTTACCTACGTAGAATATACAGACTCACCTAGTCCGAGAGACACAGGCGAGACAGGGCGGATGCGAGCGTGCACGTAGTACGTGAGCAGGCACTGCAGCGTCGCTCCGTGGATCTCGGACTAGCAGCATTCGGGAAAAATCGTTTTCCCGAATCTGCGTGCGTCCCGGCCGAGAGTGGCGATTAGCCGATTTCGGGCACATGGGGCGCCCGGCGGGAGTCCGCCGGAGGGCTTTGCCCAATAATGGTAGCGGCGTTCGGGATTTTTCCCGAACGCTGCTAGGTGAGAGTGTATAGCATCTGCTAGGCGACTTTCTGCTCGGCGTGCATTGGATTGCATCTCATTAGATGAGTAGTAGGTATCCAGACGTCGAGGAACATGGTCGTTTAGGTGAGACTGTATAGCATCTGCCGGTCGTTGGGCCTCGTTCTCACTCCTCACCCGCGGGGCCGGTAATCGAGCTGCACCAGACCACCGCCGAGCTGCCGCTCACCGGTGAGTTCAAGGGGGCGCCGCTGCCTTACCCCGGCGAAGAGGGGAATGCCCGAGCCGAGGATCATCGGGATCATCGTTACTGTTATCTCGTCGATGAGCCGCTCGCATCATGCCGCAACAATGACAACCACACCATGCCGCCAGGATGCCGAGCAACGGCAATGCGAGATCTCTCGTTGCGGCGCCGTGCAACGGCCCCATCCCCTCTACATCCACGGCTCGGGCTCGTCGTCGTCGACGGGCTCGAATCTGAGCTCTCGACCGGTCGGACAGATCGAGCGGTAGGCGCATCGCTCGCACCACGAACCCGGGTGAGAGCGCGGCCCGTCGTCGATGGCCAGCGCCGCCGCCTCGATGTTGTCGAGCACTCTGGGCAAAAAATGCTGGTTGACGTCGCTGGTCTTGACCGGCCGGGCCCATTCGAGCACACCCGAAGCAACCCAGTGAATACCCAGCCAGATGCGGCCAATATTGCGAAAATACGCCGCTGCCAAGACCGCATAGCCCTCGAGCTGTTCGACGATCGTGCGCTGGCCGGTGCGCACACCCGATTTGTGATCGACCAGGGCCAGGTTGTCGCTGTCAAACACGTAGGCGACGTCCAGGATGCCGCGATAGAACGCGTCGCTGTTGTAAAACGTCGTCGTGGTGAGGTCCTCGCGCATGGCCAGAGGAAACTCGATGAGCTGCCGACGCACGCGCCGGCGGCGGCGAAATTCGTCGATGCGCTCGACAAATGGGCGTATGCCGACGCCAATGGCGTCGAAACGGGCCACCTCCCGCTCGCTCTCGAGTTGCTGCCGGGCCTCGGCGACCGCGTCGAATAGGGGTGTGCCCAGCAAAATCTGCTCGAGCGCGCTGTGGATGGCCTTGCCGACCCGCAATTCGGGCATGGTCTCGGGTTCTTTGACCCGCTCGACATAGCGATAGTGAAAGAGCCGCGGACACTGCAGTGCCATCTGCACTTTGGACGCGGACCAGGGAGCGTGAGCGAGTGCGCGAGTCGTAGCCACCTGGGCGCAGAATACCACTGAATCGACCTTCCCGGCCGCTTGCGCCGGTCGGGCTGCCCCGGTCCCGGCTATCCGCGCCGGGTGATGGCCACCCGGGCAAGTTCATCTGCTCGCTCGTTGTCCGGGATGCCGGCATGGCCCTTTACCTTGATGAACTCGAGATGCGGAAACCTGTCGGCCAGATCGCGCAGACGCTCGACCAGGTCGGCGTTGGCCTTGGCCTTCCAGTTCTTGGTCAACAGGCCGATCGAATACGATGAATCCGAATGCACCAATACCGGCCGATCACGGTGTTCGACCAGGGTCTCGAGGGCTCGCTCAATGGCGGTGAGCTCGGCAATGTTGTTGGTGCCAAATCCGAGATACTCGCTGATCTCACGCCGCTCGTCGCCGTCGAGAATGACCGCTCCGATCCCGGCCGGGCCCGGGTTGCCCGTACATGCGCCGTCGGTGTAGACGACGATGGCCGTGCCCGAAGGCCGACCGCGATCAGCGCCGGCCGCCTTGCCGTCATCCGAATTGCTGGCCGCCCGACGACTGGACTTTTTGCCCGCCCCGCCTCGCCCCCGCCAGCGGGTCGCAGTGGCCTTGCCCGTATCGGTCGCCGCCTCGTGCTCGCTCGCAGACAGCTCGACGGGACGGTCGTGATCGGGATCGCCTGTCTTGTGCAGATTGCGCAATGATGCCCGATACGTCTTGGCTGCCGCAGTGGGATTGTACTTGATCTCGACACGGCCGTCAGATGCGGCCAATGGGGCGCCGTCCGAGTTTACCCGAACATAAACGATGTTTTCGCGTAGCTTGCGTCGGATCCAGGGCATGAGCTCATATTGAGGCAGTGCCGGACAAACCCGGCCAGAACCGTGGGCAGGCAGCTTGTACCAAAGCTCTGTCCCTGTCCACTGTAGAGTGATTGCGGTGTCGGCGGAGGCAAAAAATGTCCGCGTTTGCTTACAATTCGCTGTCCATGAGCTATTTCTGTCCGGTCTGAAGGGATTTTGGCCAGTCGGTTGCGGCCGCCGCTCTTGCAGCGGTAATTCCTCGTGATACAACGCAGCTTCATCCGCTTGGAGACTCACGAGGAGACAATGTAATGAAGTCGATCCGCAAGCTCACCCATGCTGTCGCCGTGTTGGCCGCCCTGTCATTTGCCACCGCAGGATGCAGCAAAGACAAAAAAGAGGACAAGGCGTCAGGAGACAAGGCCGAAGCGGCCAGAAGCTCTTCCGGCAGCAAGAGCGGCTTTGCGATCATGCCCAAAGATTCGAACGCAGTGGGCGGGATCAATGTAGCAAAGATCGTGTCGAGCAATCTGTGGAAGCAATACGGCACCATGGCCCAGATCAGGTTTGCCAACGAGCTGCAGAAGTTTAAGAACAACTGCAACATGGATCCATTCACGGCGATCGAGTCGGTGATCGTTGCGGCGAATGCCGAAGAGAACAAGCCGGTGATCGTGGTCAAGGGGCTGTCCCGCAGCGATGCGATTCCATGCGCCAAGAAGATGGCAGAGGCCGAGAATAAACAGTTGACCATCACCGAGGAAGGCAAGATCACCAAGGCGGTCGATGCCACCGATACAGCCATGCACATCGGCTGGCTCGACGACAAAACGATGGTCGTGGTGGGGGAGGGCAAGGACAAGGCCGCGGTTGAAACGGTGCTGGCCGGGCAGAGCGGCCTCGACCAGAACGCCGAGATGATGGACCTGCTCGGCAATGTCGACACCGGATCGGCCGTGTGGGGAGTCGGCCGCAATACAACCGGCAACCAGGCCGGGCCGATCAGCGGCAAGGCGTTGTACTCGTCGGTGAGCCTCGACGGTGGATTGAAGATCGACGCCGGGATTCGCCAGGGAAGCGCCGACGAAGCCAAGGCCACGGCCGAGAAGATGTCGCAATACACTGCCTTCTTTGCCGGAAGCCCGATGGAAAAGTTCGCCAAAAAGGCGCAGTTCAAGACCAACAACCAGGATGTGATCTTTCAGCTCTCGCTCAGCGATGCCGAGGTCACAGAGCTCATTGGGCTCATCATGACTAACCCCGATATCATCAAGATGGCGCAGCGGTTCGGCGGAATGTAATCTGATGATGGCCTTTCGGCTCGCCCTCGGGGTGTCGTGCGCCGGACTGCTGCTCGTCGCGGTCATTGCGCTGGCTGGCTGTCAGAGCTGTCGTGGCGAACAGACGAGCAGCGAGCCACCACCTGCGCCTGATACAGTGGCCGGCCTCGACGCAGTGCCGCGCGACGTCCAGGTGGTCCTGTGCGCCAACCTCGATGACCTGCGCGAGTCGTGGCTGGTCAGACGAGCCGTGGAGCAGATGTTTCGACGCGATCCGGAACTCGAGGTGAGGTTCCGTCAGCTGATCGACACCTGCCAGATCGATCCAGCAGTGGATGTCGACCGCGTCATTGTTGCTCTGAGCCGCAGCTCCGGCACCGATGAGACGATCATGGTGGTCACCGGCCAGTTCTCCGAAGCCGAGCTGGCAAGCTGTATGAGCCAGGCCATGGCAGCAGCAGGCGGCGCCTTTACCTACGATCGAGTCGACGGCCGCACGTTCTACCACGCCAGTGGCCGCCAACACATCTGGTTTACCGTACCCGGTCCGCAGACCGTGGTCCTGGCCACGTCGCCCGAGTGGCTGGCCAGGGCGGTCGGCGACGGAGAAAAAATCACCTCGTCAAACGAGATGTCCGCTCTGCTCGAACGGGTAGACCAGCGTGCTGGCCTGTGGGCGGTCGGCTCCATCGATGAGCGCATAGGCGCAGGCCTGGTCGAGCTGACCGCTGGCCAGGTGACCAGCCCACCTGGCTCCGTGTTCGTGGAGATCCATCCCAAAGCGGGGTTACAGGTTTCTCTGGGCGCCGAGATGAATAGCAAAAAAGATGCTAATGGTTTGGAATTACTGATTAAAAATCAGATGAGTGTAGGCGCGTGGGCACTTCAGGGTCGGGGTCTTGGGGCCCTGGCCAAGAAACTCAGGGTTTACTTGGAGGACAAAACAGTGTATCTGCGCTTGTCCCTGACGGAGGAAGAGCTCAAAGAGGTCCTCTCGCGGATTGACACGACTGGAGGATCTGCGCAGGATCCGCCGCAACCCGAGGAATAGAGATGTCAGTCAAAGAGACCCCGCTTGCCAGGGTAAAGCGCTTACACGGCAGCAAAGAGAAGCTGGTCGATGCTGTTGTCGATCTGCTCGCCAAAGAGAGCAGCGATGAGAGTCCTGGTGAGCTCAAAGTGCGCCTCATGGCGGTGTCCAACAAAAAGCTTTTGCGCCTGCACGATTCGTTGGTCGAGATCAAAGACAAGTACGGCAGCAAAGAAGAACTGGTTCGAGCGCTGAGTGAGGCTCAGGGCAAGGCCAGGGACGCGGATTACGTCAACAAGCTGCAAACGCAATCGATCTACCGCCTTCTCGACCTGATGAAAGCGACCTCATCGCCGCGGCAAACCCCGTCTTGAGTGGTTTTTTGATCCGGCCGACCGGCATTTTGCATCATGCCGGCATGATGTCGGTGGGCGCGATGTAGAGGCAGGGCGGTCGTCTGTAGAGGCAGGGCGGTCGTCTGTAGAGGCAGGGCGGTCGTCTGTACACCGATCATCTCCCTGGTGGAGCGGGTGTGTACGCAGGGGGCCGGCTGGGGATGGTTGCCGTAACATTGTGAGACGATAACGGCGGCCGATGTGGTGAATTGGCTGGATTGTACCCTCGGTTTTCGTGCGATCGAGACTACGATATACCTCATGGATGTAGAATCGCGATACGCTGAGCTGGAAGAGCTTCTCGCTCCTGCGGCCGGGGGGGTGCACGTGATCAGCGCAGGCCTGTACGAGACCCGGGCGCTACAGCGAGCAATCTATCTGGCCGATTCCGACGACCAGGTGGGGCCGCGCTGGCGTGCTGTTCTGCATCGCATTCCCGAGGCTCGTGTGGCGGTCCTGGGAGTGCCCTCGGACTGCGGTGCGGGATTTACTCGCGGTGCCAATCGGGCTCCGGCAGTGATCCGCGAGACGCTGCTGTCCGAGCCGGAGCACGGCATATTTGCCGACGGAGTGGTCGATATTGGCGACGTCCGCGTGGTGCCCCATCTATTGTCCGACGACATGCTGTCGGCCGATCAGATCGCGGCCACTCGAGCCGCTCTGTACGGCGATCGGGCTCGCGCTTTACCTGTGAGTCCGCTCGATATCTGTGCCCGCGCGCTCGACCACATGTACGCGATCAATCCGGACATCGTTCCGGTCGTGGTCGGCGGCGATCACAGCGTGGGCTGGCCGGCGTTTTCACGCGCCCTTGTCCATGCCGAAACAATCTGCCAGCAGCGGGTTGGACTGCTCCATTTCGACGCTCACACCGATCTTTTGTCCGAGCGACTGGGTGTGCGCTACTGCTTTGGCACCTGGGCGTATCACGCCAACGAGCTGCTCGGTCGGGATGGTCGTCTGGTCCAGGTCGGGATCCGGTCCACGGCGCACGATCGCCGCCACTGGGAATCGACCCTGGGCGTTCGCCAGTACTGGCCGGCGGAGATCGAACAACGCGACGCCGAGGCCATCGGCGACGAGATCGTGGCGCATTTTCGAGACCTCGGGGTCACTGCGGTCTATGTGAGCAACGATATCGATGGCACCGATATCGAGTATGCTGCGGCCACGGGGACTCCCGAGCCCGACGGGTTGCAGCCCGATCTGGTGCGTGCCTTGACCCGTATGGTGACCGGGGCATTTCCAATGATCGGAGGCGATCTGGTCGAGGTTGCGCCACCGCTGACCAGCGACCGCCCGGGCGAGCCGGAGCGCACTCTGGCCACTGCCCGGGCCTATCTCGACGATCTGGTTCAGGCCGGATTGCATGCAGTGCAAAGGGACCGGGTGTAGATTCGGAAAAAACGATTTTCCCGAATGCTGCTAGATGGCCGAATTGCAGCCAGGCGGGCGCTTGTACGGACCATAGGTCGACAGTCGTTCTATCCGCCGGGCCACCTCGCGGCGCTCGTCGTCGAGGTACTGGCCGATCGCAGCGCGCAGACCCGGGTGGCGAAGCCAGTGGCAACTGTGGGTATGGGCCGGTGCGAACCCCCGCAGCAACTTGTGCTCGCCCTGAGCACCGGCTTCAAAGCGGGCAATGCCTCGCTCGATACAGCGCTCGATCGCGGCGTAGTAGGCGGTCTCGAAGTGGAGAAACTCGATGTCCCGATCACAGCCCCAATAGCGGCCGTACAGTCCGCGATCGCTTTCCATGAAAAAAGCCCCCGCAACGATCCGACCCGAACGCCTGGCCTGGGCAAAGAGCATGGGTTCGGGACAGGTTTCGGCCAGGGTGTGAAAGAATCTGCGGCGCAGGTAGTCCATGCCTCCGTGCGCAAAGACCGTGCTGCGGTAGTAGCGGTCCATGCAGCTCAGTTGCTCGTCGGTGAGTTCGGGGCCGGGCACGAACTCGATGGGACCGTCCAGCTGCTCGACGGCCCGGCGACGCTCTTTGCGCATCTGCTTGCGCTTGCGCGAGGTGAGCCGGTCAAGGAACTCGCCATAGTCGCGGTAGCCCTGGTTGTACCAGTGATATTGATGGGTTAACCGGCGGCTAAAGCCCATTGCGGCGAGTGTTTCGGCCTCGTCCTCCATGCAGAAGAGCCAGTGGATCGAGGAACAATCGGACTGATCTGCAACGTCGGTAATTCCGGCGACCAGAGCGATGGTGACGTGCTCGGGATCGATCGTCGGGGCCATTGATGCGAGCGTTGTCCGATCGGCCAGAAGGATTCGGCGGCCGGTGGCCGGGGTCATTGGAGCCGCGATGACCAGCTTGGGATAGTACGAGATTCCAGCACGTTGCGAGGCGTTGGCCCAGCTCCAGTCGAAAATGTATTCACCGTAGCTATGGGTCTTGACGAATGCCGCGATTGCACCTACGAGACTTGGACTGTCTTTGTCCCCGCTGCTCGATTGCGATAACTTCTTGCCCGGCGCTGTCTCGGCCAAGATATACGCGGGGTTCCAACCCGACTCCGAACCTATCGAACCAGTGATTTCAAGCGCGCGCAAAAAACCATGGCGCAAAAATGGTGACGGCCCATGGTCGAGTGCATCCCACGCTGCCTGGTCTACCTGGTCGATCGACGTCACGCACCGAACCTGTAGGGCGGGTCGGTTCGAGACATTTTCAGAGCTAGCTATGGTTTCGCCCATGCCAAGGAGTTTCTATGAGTCTCACTGAGGATCTGCGCAACAAGATCGACTCTATTATCACGTCTGACGACGTTGTCTTGTTCATGAAAGGCAACCGCACATTTCCGCAGTGCGGATTCTCGGCAACAGTCGTGCAAATTCTCAATACCCTGGTCTCGGAATACACGACGGTCAATGTTCTGACCGACCCGGCCATCCGTCAGGGTATCAAGGATTACTCGGACTGGCCCACGATTCCGCAACTCTATGTCCGGGGGGAGTTTGTCGGTGGATGCGATATCGTGCGTGAGATGTTCGAGGCCGGAGAGCTGCAAAAACGGCTCGGTACCGGTCAGGACGCACCGACCACTGTCGATATCACCATCACTGATGCTGCGGCCACGGCGTTGCGGCAAGCCCTCGACGAAGCCGATGAAGGCGATTGCATCCACCTCTCGGTCGACCCGAGCTTTCAGCATGGCCTCGATATTGGGCCGAAGACCGACCGATCGATCACCGTGGAGTCCAACGGATTGACCATTGCGGTCGAGCCCATGTCGGCTCGCAAACTCGACGGAACGACGATCGACTACGTGGACACCCCGCAGATGACCGGGTTCAAGATCGACAACCCCAATCGACCGCCCGATGTTCAGCAGATCGGCGCCAAGGAGCTCAAGGCCAAACTCGACGCCGGAGAGATCCAGGAGCTCATCGATGTGCGCACACCCGAAGAGCGTTCCACGGCGCAGATCGATGGCTCCAAGTTGCTCGATGACGAGATCATGCAGTACTTGTCTCAGATCGACGTCAAGACGCCGATCGCCTTTTACTGCCATCACGGCTCGCGCAGTCAAGCCGCAGCCGAGCACTTCCGCGATCGCGGTTTCCGCAACGTGTACAACTTGATCGGGGGCATCGACGCCTGGTCCGCCGAGGTCGATAGCAGCATTCCCCGCTACTGACCTTCGACCTTGCCAGCGAGCCCGGAACCGCTCGAGTACAGAACCGCTGCGTGCGATCACCGGCCCGCAGCCGCGGTGGGCAGGGGCGAAAAATGCCATCGCCCATCTCGGCTCGAACCTGCTAGTATTAGACAGGTGCCTTTTCCACGCGCTGAAATCGCTCATCCTTCTGCTGCTCGGCGGTTTGTCCGCTGGGTCGAGCTGCGCCTGTCCCCACCCCGCACCTTGCGCACCAGCAGCGGGTTTAGCGCTGCCAGCTACTGGTCTTTGACCGGAGCTCTTGCCGCGGGTTTTACTCTCGGCCTGTATCTTCTCCTCATCAGTGGCAATCTGTGGACAGCAGATTTTACCTTGACGGTCGGGTGGGCGATCTTTGCCACCTTCGGCGTGGTGTTCTGGTTCTGGCCGTTTTTGGCCTCGTACTATATGTACGCGCCGCTGAAAGCAGTGCTGTCCAGCCGGCCACGAGCCGCACTCTACGGCGCAATCTGGCACGCAGCCGCTCACACTGTGTTGCTCAATGGCCTCGGCAGCGATCCCTTCAACAATGCGATCATTGTTCCGATCCTGGTCGGCACGTTGTGGGGAAGCTGGTTGCCTGCAGCGACCTTGCCGGCCAGCAAGCGCTGATCCCTGCGGCTATCGAGCCGGATAAACAAGCTGGATGAGCTGCAGCTATTGAGCCGCAATGCGTAGATTGCTCAGATATACTTGGTGCACGCCCCGCCAGTAGATGTGGAGCGCCTCGAACTGCTCAAAGTAGCGATATAGCGGCGCGGCCGATTGCCGGGGCAGGGGAAAATCGATGAGCAGGTTGTTTTCCTGGAAAAACTGCATGCGGTCTGGCGCGATGACAAAGCGAAAACGCTGCCACTCGGTGGTGGCAACTGCCGTGGGCGAACGTATCCACGAATGCTGTGGATAGGGCTCGTCGACTCCAACTGTGCCTCCTCCGGGGGGCGATACAAATCCGGGCAGCCACCACATAGTTTGAAAAATGGCCAACGAGCCATCGAGGTCGCTGCCGCCCCCGTAGAAGAGAAAGGGCTGACCCCCGCCAGCGCCATTGTCGCCGTTGCGCAAGACCAGGGTGTAGGCCGGCCGTCCGAATGGAGTCTCGGCGAGATTCTGGTCCTGATTGGCTACCACGCCGTTGCCGGGATAGTCGTGCAAGACAATGACGTGCAGTTTGCCGCGCTCACCCGCGCTGTCGAATTCGTCCCAGGCGACGTCGAACTCGATCGACAGAGTGGCCACCCGGTGATCGACCGGTTTGCCGAAGTCGTAGTCAATGCTCGAAAAGCCGCGCAGGTCGGTCGATTTGGCCAGGCCGGCGTGCGGCAAGGTACTGCTCGGCCCTTCGCGAATCAGTGAGATCGACTGTTGGCCATTGTGCGGGCCGAGTTGAAATGCCGTGGTGCCAGGAGCGAGCCGTCCCCACGAGACCAGGGCCGACAGGTCGGTGAATCGAGTGGTATCGGCAAACGAATCCTCGATGGGAAGTGCACTGACTGGCGCGGTTCCCGCATCCGGGTTACTCCGGGCAGGACTGCGTAACAAAACTCGTCCTCGCCGCAGGTCAGTCCGTCTGGACACCCGGCCGGGCCGCAGCTAAGACACTGATCCCGTTGAGGGGGTCAGTGACAACGCTGCAGGGGGTCAGTGCCAAGGCCGCCTCAGTCGTCTTTCTGTATAAAGAGGGGATCACTGGCGCTCTGCTCCGGACCACCAAACCCAAAGGCATAGCCCTCCGCAAGTGGCTGCGACGCGAGGTGTTCCCGGCGCTCGAGCAGGATGGCTCGTACTCGCTGCCAGGCGTTGAGCCGACCGAGGCCGACGCCATCGACCAAGGCGAGCAGCGCGCACAGGCTCGACACGAGCGAGAACTACGGCGCCACGCGCTCGCTGCACTCGACCGCGCGCTCGACGAGATTGGCGAGGAACAAAGTACAGGTCTCACCATTTGCCATTGCGGAGACAGAGGTAACGCAAAAGCAGTGGAAGCTGGTCATGGGAGAGAGTCCAAGCGATTGCAAAGATGGCGGATGTAGTCCCCACCGGCCGGTCCAGAATGTGAGCTGGTGGAATGCCATCGAGTTTTTGAACAGGCTGTCAATGCGGGACAGTCTGGCACCCTGCTACAGCGGAGAGGGCGACGATATCGAGTGGATTCAGGGGTGCAATGGTTACCGTCTACCGACCGAGGCGGAGTGGGAGCACGCATGTCGTGCAGGCAGCCAGACGGCGTACAGCTTTGGGGATGACGACTCAATATTTGGGGATGACGACTCAATACTGGGTTCGTATGCCTGGTACAAGGAAGCTGGGAGCACGGCACATCCAGTAGGCGGCAAGGAACCGAATGACTGGGGACTGTATGATATGCACGGCAATGTTTGGGAATGGGTGTGGGACTGGTATGGACCTTACGCAGTGCGACCATCAGGCCAAGCAGAGACTGATCCCCTCGGCGCGGCGAAAAGCAAGTCTCGAGCGCTGCGCGGCGGATCTGTAGGCGACTGGTCCAAGTACCTTCGCTGCGGGCTCCGATTCAGGTCCGAGCCCGGTGACCGGGACCGGGACTGGGGCTTCCGGGCCGCTCGGTCCCTGCCTCGCCAGCCATGACCCCGACACTGCTGGTCACCCCACCGCCTCCCAGTGTCCTCAATCGAGGACACTTTTGAAGAGCAGGAGCCAGTGCTGCTACCATCGCCAGTCACAGTGCAGAACGAGGAGGCAGACTTGTGCAACGACCCCCAGGCGACCAGTTCGAGGGTCAGCTGGCCCAGCTCTTGGCCGAGATGTTTGCGCCCGATGAGCTGTATCGGTTCCTGCGACACAAGGTGAGCCGCGAACTCTCTGACGATCTGCCGCTGGTAGTACACGCTCCTAAGAACCAGTACGCGTCACTGGCGGCGGAGAAGCTGCTGAGCCGCGGCCAAGTGACGAGGGCGTTCTTCGATGCATTGGCGATGCAGCGACCGGAGTGTGCCGAAGAGATTGAAATCGTGGCACAATGCTACATGCTGTTGCCAGTAGGGGAAATCCCGGTGCTCGGTCCTTCGCCTGTGGCCATGGGAACTCTTTCCGAACAGGAGCAGGCGCTCGCACCTCCCCCCGTCAAGCCCCAACCGGCGACCAATCGCCATGTTCTCCCCCTCTGGCTACATCATATTCTCTTCATACTGATTTTAGTAGGAGGGTTGTTTCTCCTAATCTATCCGATGGTGAAGGGTCGGGAGCGCGACACCGCTAGTACGTTTGCTGGTACGGTCATTGTGTTTTCTTATGTGCTGGCACTGGTGGGCCCACTTCCGGCAGGCGGAATAATGAGAACCCTCGCAAACGTGCTGCGTTCCAAGGGGAAAGAGTGAGCGGCAACAATCCAGACAATCGCCGTGAGCTAATGCGGCTCCTGGTGGCTCTTCTCTTTCTCATATCCGTGCTAGCCGTCATCGAACTCGCAGAGCTTGCTACGTGGACCGGAATCCCTATGGGGATAGGCGCGGCTTTCGTAGTCTACCGGAGCATGACTGCAAGAGCGCTTATTGCTGCGACCAGCGGGTTATGGGTTGCTGCTGGGTTCGCTCTCTTCTGCTGGGTGTCCCCCGCCCCCATGAACCAGCGCAGCGCGAGGATCACGCTTGACGTGCAGCCCGAGTATGCTTCGACCACGATCGATGGCCAGCCAGTCCACGGCACCAGCTACGAGCTGGAAGGTGGGACCAAAATAGTCAAAATAAGAGTGAGTTTCCGGGGCTTCTTCAACAAAGCCTATACCATAAAAATCGCCAGCGATGACATAGTGCGCATTCGCCTGGAGCCTAGCACCACAGTTCCGCATGAAGAAGAAGGCGCCGAGGCCTCCCCGCGGGAATTCAAAATTCTGTACTCAAATGTCGGCTCGGCAGTGCGCAGCCATCGGGACGATCTCGACACCAAGGCATCTGCCGACCTGAAGAAAAGGTACGACGCGATCAACTTCGGCGATGCCATGGAGCAACCTGAGCTGCGGGCCAGTGCCATGCGAAGCCTGCGCGAGATCAAGCGCGACTTCCAGGTCGCGCTAAAGCAGCAGGAGCGGAAGCGGCGCAAAAACGCCAGCGGTGATTCGGTTTCTCATACCCCTATCGAACGTCGTAACGAATGAGGTTGGGTTGGCCACCGATCCGCTCACGATGAGCGCAGAACCCGACCCCGAGCCCTATTACTAGGCCCTGGCTCGAGACGTGAGCCCCCGAGGCGGACAGCGCATGCCGCTCAGCGAGCTTCTGCAGAAGCAAGCAACCGGCGCGCTGCTATACCGGCGAGCCTGGACGCTGGTGGATTTGCCCTCGCCGCTGGCGGGTGAGCAGCCGCGCACTGAACGGGACCGCCACAGCGCGCGCGACGTTCGCCCAACCGACTGGTACAGGGCCTCGGCGTGGGCCTCTTTGCGCTCGGCACTGCGGGCCTGAGCAGGGCCGGCTACGAGGCCTGGCGGGCCAACGATGCCTCGCGCGAACTCGGCGATCTCGCGCCGGGGGTGGAGTGGACAGATCAGTTGCAGGCGACCTACGAACGCGGCCAGCGGGCCGAAAAACGGGCGACGATCCTGTTGATCGCGGGCGGGGTCGGCACCGTCGCCGGCACGGTCCTCTCCCTGGTCGGCTGGCGGTCGAAACCGCCCACCCCCGCCTCGCTGGCGGTCATTCCCCATGCTGGCCAGGGGTCGGCCGGGGTCGTTGTGCGAATGGGCTTTTGACTCAGAGGTCGCGCACCAAGCTGAGCTGGGCCTGCCAGTCGGTGCGCTCGGCGCCGGCCAGCGGCACCGAGGCGGCGAGATCAATCCGATAGCCTCGGGCCAGACGAACGCGTATGGCGCTGCGCACGACCAGGTGATCGAGGCCGACACCGTACCAGCCGGTCTGCACCTGGCTACCCGCGGTAACTGCAAAGGAGCCGGTCAAGAGGTAAGCCGCGTCGGTGGCGACTGCGAACGCAACCCGGCCATCGGGATCATCAGTCGCCAGGGCTCCCCACAACAACACCGCCACCCGACCGTGTACCAGCAACTTGTCGGCGACCTCGACGGTGGCGGCAAAGGCCGGAGACGCACTTGCGGTGGCCACGTCGTGGCCGGTGTTGGTCATCGGGACCGATA
Organism: Pseudomonadota bacterium; assembly: GCA_022360315.1. GTDB lineage: Bacteria > Myxococcota_A > Polyangia > Haliangiales > Haliangiaceae > JAKSDA01. The sequence goes on along the minus strand of JAKSDA010000267.1, from coordinate 20,885 downwards.
GGCGCACGCTGGGCGAATACACCGCGCGCATGCCGAGAAGACGGCCCGAGAACAACCTGGCTGTACCCAAAAACACCGGGCCAAACGCGACTTTATCCCGGGCCTTCGGGTCGTTGCGAACGTGGTGATAGTCAGCGAGTCGCACGCTGAGCTCCCATTCATAACCAGGGCTCTCCTGGACGCGCAGAGCGACAAACACGCTGCCGGTCGCAGTGCGGTGCACATCCGCCTCGTCGTGGCCCAGCGACCCCCGCGACTGGACCCGCACTGTCCGCTGTCCGCACGCACTGTGCACCTGATCGACCCCGCTGTCGCGCAGCGGTATGTCGGCCGGCTCCAGCATGAGCTGGTAGCACAACGCCTCCGGGGCTCCGACACGGCCGGGCACTGCGGCCGACCGATCCGGCACCGCTAGGGGCCGGGTCGCCTCGGGCTGGGCCCACAGTATGTTGACCGGAGCCAGGAGGGTGACCGCAAGGGTTGCCACAATGCGCCAAAGCCCCCGGCCCAGGGCCCGCTTCCGGGGCACAGCACGCTTCACCAGCGCGCTCCGATGGATCCCGAACCGGCTGGCGGATCCCGGTTCAACTCGCCCAGCGCCGAAACGATAGAGGCTCGCTCGCAGGCGTGCTCGCCCGGCCGACAACCATCACCGGCCAGCAGTGCGCGACTGGAACGCCATGCGCGCACAGCGATCGTGACCACAAACCCTTTGCGCCACATTGCAGGCGTTCTACCATCCGCCCGGTGCTGCCCCCATAGCACCGACAAACTCATTGCACGATTACGACCCGATCCCGACTCGATTCCGATCGATGACACAGCGCATGACGAGCGCGAAAGGAACCTATGCATGCCTGGAGAGTCCACGAATACGGCAACTATCGCGAATTGCTGACCTGGGAGGAGTGCGACGAACCGAGCCCACCCGAAGCCGGAGTGGTCGTTGAAGTAGAGGCCGCCGGGCTCAATTTTCCCGACCTCCTGTTTATCGCCGGCAAGTATCAGGTCAAGGCTCCGCTGCCGTTTGTGCCCGGTATGGAGGCCAGCGGCAGGGTGATCGCAGCCGGCAAAAAGAGTCGATTTGGCGCCGGCGATCGCGTCATTGCCACCAACCTGTGGGGCGCGTTCGGCGAGCGCATGGCCCTGCCCGATCAAACCTGCTTTCGCATGCCCGACCAGATGACTGGCGTTCACGCCGCAGCTCTGACCATCGTCTATCAGACCGGCTATTTTGCACTGGACTACCGCGCCCGGCTGCAAAAAGGCGAGGTTTTGCTGGTCCACGGCGGGTCTGGCGGAGTGGGCACCGCGGCCATCCAGATCGGCAAGGCGCTGGGCGCCACGGTGATCGCCACAGCGGGCAACGACGAAAAACTCGACATCTGCCGCCGCTGCGGTGCCGATCACCTGATCAACTACCGCGACGACGATTTTGTGAGAGAGGTCAAAAAGCTGACATCGGGGCGGGGGGCGGACGTCATCTTCGATCCCATTGGCGGCGATGTATTTGACAGCAGCCTCAAGTGTATTGCGTTTGGCGGCCGGGTTCTGGTCATCGGGTTTGCCAGCGGCCGCATTCCCGAGGTCCGGACCAACCGCATCTTGCTCAAGAATATATCGGTTATCGGCCTCAACTGGGGCAACCATCAGTTTCACGAGCCGGCCCGCATTCACGCCACCCACGACCGGCTGTGCGAGATGTACTGCAACGGTGAGATCGAACCGATCATCTATCGGGAATACCAGCGCAACCAGTTGCCCGAGGCGCTCGCGGCGATCGAGAAGCGGGCGAGTTACGGAAAAGTGATTCTGCGCATGCGAAGTGAATGAGCTGCGCATACCCGATGACCGATGCAATTGGCGAACCGGAGCCGAGCCGCGTCCGATCGCGCTCATCCTTTCCAACGTGAACCTGCGTAGATGCGGCAGAATGTGCGCGAAAACTGCCCTCGACGCCACTGCAAATTCTGCGGGCCGGCGCTGTCCGGCTGCACGTTTGTTGTCTGAACGTTCGCCACAAGGAGCTGTATACGATGAAAATCGCGCTGATCCAGAAGAATCCCACTGTGGCCGACTTCGCGCGCAATGTAGCCGGATTGCTCGCCGGCATCGACCAGGCCGCCCGGGCCGGCGCCGAACTCGCCGTATGCGCCGAACTCGCTGTGTGCGGTTATCCACCGCGCGACCTGCTCGAGCGACCGGCCTTTGTCGACGCCAATCGGCGTGCCCTTGACGAGATCGTCGCGCGGGCCGCGATTCCCGCTGTGGTTGGGTTTGTCGATCGCGGCGGGGCGAGTTCGAACGGCGAGCGGCTGCGCAATGGCGCGGCTGTCATCGGCGATGGCCAGGTCCGTTCGGTCCACTACAAATCACTGTTGCCCACATATGACGTGTTCGACGAATGGCGTTATTTCGAGCCGGCAGACAGCATCGAGCTGGCCGAGGTCAGCGGCGTCAAAATGGGTATTTCGATCTGCGAAGACATCTGGAACGACGCGGATTTTTGGCCCGAGCGCCGCTACCGCAGCGATCCGATTGCCCAACAGATCGCCCTTGGTGCCCGGCTTTTGATCAACATTGCGGCGTCGCCGTTTGCCGTCCACAAGCGCACCCTGCGCCCCCGCATGCTCGCCGCTCAGGCCGGTAAACACCACAGGCCGCTGGTCATGGTCAATCAGGTCGGCGGCAACGACGATCTGGTCTTCGACGGCGGGTCGGCGGTGTTTTCCGCCGACGGTACGGTGGCTGCCCGGGCCCGTGAATTCGCCGAAGATATGATCATCGCCGATATCGACATCGATAGTGGACACGGCCGCGGCCCGATCCGCGACACCGCGCCGGACGACGCCGCTGCCACCCTCGATGCACTGGTTCTCGGTACCCGAGATTATGTCAAAAAGTGCGGTTTCAAAAGCGCGTTGATCGGTCTGTCGGGCGGGATCGATTCGGCGCTCACTGCGGCCATTGCCGCGCGCGCGCTCGGCCCGGACAACGTGTACGGTGTGTCCATGCCGTCGCGTTATTCGTCCGAGCATTCCACGACCGACGCGCAAACGCTGGCCGAGAACCTGGCCATTCACTATCAGACCATTGCCATCGAGGGCCCATTTCAGGCCCTGCTCGACGCCCTGGAGCCGGCCTTTCGGGGTTGTGCGCCCGATGTCGCGGAAGAAAACATTCAGGCTCGGTGCCGCGGTGTCATTCTCATGGCACTGTCCAACAAATTCGGCCACATCGTGCTCACGACCGGAAACAAGAGTGAAGTCGCAGTCGGTTATTGCACCCTCTATGGCGACATGTCGGGCGGCCTGGCCGTGATCAGCGATGTGCCCAAGACCGAGATCTACCAGCTGGCCCGCGAGATCAACCGCCAGGCCGGGCGCGAACTCATTCCGTCGTCGACGCTCGACAAGCCGCCCAGTGCCGAGTTGCGTCCCGATCAACTCGACCAGGACAGCTTGCCGCCGTACGACATCCTGGATGCTATTTTGGAGTCATATATCGAATCACATCTCTCGCCGGCCGAGATCGCGGCGCGCGGTTTCGATGCCCAGGTGGTCGATCGGGTGCTGGCCCTGGTGCGCCAGAGCGAATACAAACGGAGTCAGGCCGCGCCGGGCATCAAGATCCGGCACAAGACCTTTGGCCCGGGTCGGCGCATGCCGCTGGCCGCGCGCTGGCGATGAAGCGCAGCAGATGGTGTGGTGAATCATGCCGGATAGAGCCGCTACCCCGGCGACCAGCCATTTCTCCCCACTACAAGCCCTCGCCGTGTTCGCCGTCGTGGTGCTGCTCCTGGCCGCTGCCAGCCTACCGCTTGCCTGGTTGCGCGACCAGTTTTCTGCCCTCAGCGCCATCGCCGCGGGTCAACTCCTGTTGATCGGCGGAATACCGCTGTCCTTTGCCGCATTGCGCTACGGTCGCGGCTGGGCAGCTGCCCTCGGCCTGGGCCGGCCAAAACGCCGTCGCCTGCTCGGCGCCGTTTTGTGCGGCGCCAGCTTCTGGTATCTCAATGGCCTGTTTTTTGTCCCCATCGGCGAGGAATTGGTCGGCGGCAGCGAAGCCCTCGAAGAACTCGAGGCCATGGTTTCCACCGCACCGCTCGTCTGGGTCCTGGTCACCCTCGCAGTCATCCCCGCCGCCGCCGAGGAAATCCTCTTCCGAGGCCTGCTCTTGCCCGCGCTCAGACCCGGGATCGGCACGGCCCTGGCCGTCCTGGTCAGCGCGGCTCTGTTCTCTTTTTTTCACTTTTCTCGCATCCAACTCGTGCCAACATTCGCGTTTGGGCTCTTGCTCGGCTATGCGTCAGTGCAGGGTAATGTAGTTGTAAGTATGCTCATGCACTTGATTAACAATACGGCGGCCCTGCTTCTGTCAACCAGCCGACTCGACACGCTCAACGAGTTGCTTTCCGACCATCCAGGGTGGGTTGGTCCACCCGCCGCATTGATTTGTCTCACCGGCCTGACTTTGTTGCATTCCCAACCCCATAGGCAGGGAGAGAACTAGATGTCTTGGTAAGAAATCTAACATTCTTGTTCATTGTTGCGATGCTTGGTACATTTGGGGGCAGTGCAGGATACGAAGCGGACACTCTGGTATCTGAAAAAGATCCCCTTGTTGGCTGAGCTCGGGCCCGAGGCTCTGGCGAGGATTGCCGAAAAGGTGGAACAACGTGAGATTCGCCGCAGAGAAGTAATCTATCTGCCCGGCGATCCCGGCGGTGCGCTGTTCTTTGTTAACGGTGGTCGGGTCAAGATCTCAAAAGTTACACGGGATGGTAAAGCGTTGACATTGAACTATTGCGGGCCGTCGGAGTTATTTGGCGAGGGTTGTCTTGTCGAGGGCGGTCCGCGAGAAGAAATGGCCGAGGCGATGGAGAATTCGATGATTACCGAAATCGAGCGCTCTGATTTTGAGAAGCTGCTTCAGCAGCACGCCGGGCTCGGTTATCAGATGACCCGTTTATTGGCCAAGCGGCGTTGTGATCTCGAAAACAAGCTCGAGACTCTGGTATTCCGCGACGTCACCTCCAAGCTGGCCGAGCTTTTGCTCAAGCTGGCCGAGGAATACGGGGTCGACGATTCTCGCGGCACGCTGGTGGCGCTCAAGATCACGCATCAAGAGCTGGCCAATCTCATCGGATCGACCCGTGAGACGGTTTCGCTGACGCTGTCTCAATTCAAAAAGAAGAACCTCATCTGTACCGAGGGCCGCAAGGTGATCATCTCCGATTCAGAGAGCCTTCGCGCTCTGTTCTGAGCGGTCGGCCCGGGCATTTGCTGGTTTGAGTGGCCTCGCGACGCCGTCGTAGGGAGGTTGTGGAGTCGTTCGGCCAATTCGGGCATTCTCAACCGGCGCTGATTGGGGCAGAATCGCTGTGGGGAGTGTGCGTTGGGGAGCGCGGCTGGAAGAACAACTGATGTCCTGGTATCACGTGGTGCGCGAGCTCTTCAGCCCGCCAGAACTCGCCGACAGCGACATGGCACGAGCTTATGGCGAGCTCCGCATCTTTCTCGCTGCCGGCATTGTGCTCTTGCTTCTCGGCCTGGTCACAGGAGCTGTCTTATCGATCCGACCGGTCGTCGTGCTGGCGATGGTCGTGCCCTTGATCGCGTTGTACTCGGGCTTTCTTGTGGTCTTGCGTCGCGGCCACGTGCGGCTGGTCAGCTGGTGTGTGGCGAGCTCTTTGTGGGTTCTTTTTGCCGGCCTGGCCCTTCTGTGCGGAAGCGCGGCGTTCAGTCCCTTTCTCAGCGGGCAACTGTGTGCAGTGGTGATTGCCGGGCTCTTGCTCGGCGTTCCCGTGGCCGGTGGGTACGGCGTGGCCACCCTGGCCTTTGCCTCGCTGGTCGCAACGCTCGACATCGTGGGCGGCATGCCCGAGCCGGTGTGGCGGCCCAGCAAGATGGAGCTGTGGATCGCTCAGGGGTTTGTCTATGCCTGGATTTTTGTTGCCCTGTACCTGGCCGGTCGCGACATCTACCAGTCTTTGGATGTGGCCAGGCAACAGAAGGTCGCCCTGTCGCAGAGCAATCGCCAACTGCAGAGCAGTCGCGACACCCTGGAGCGAGTCGTGCAAGCCCGCACCCTCGAGTTGCGCGAATCCAAGGAGGCCGCCGAGGCGGCCAGTCGGGCCAAGAGCATGTTCCTGGCCACCATGAGCCACGAGATCCGGACCCCGCTCAACGCCATTATCGGCATGTCGAGCGTGCTTCTGGATACCAGGCTCGACTCCCAGCAGTGCGGTTTTGCCCAGACCATCCGCGACAGCGGCGACAGCCTGCTCAGCATCATCAACGACATCCTCGATTTCTCCAAGATCGAGGCCGGGCAGCTCGAACTCGAATCGGCTCCGGTCGATCTCCGCCGTTTCATCGAGTCATCGCTCGATCTGGTCAGTCGGCAGGCCGCTGAAAAGCACCTCGATCTGGCCTGTTTGGCCGAGGATTCGGTGCCGTTTGCCATCATTGGCGACCTCACTCGACTGCGTCAGGTCCTGGTCAACTTGTTGTCCAACGCGGTCAAGTTCACCGCGCGCGGAGAGGTCATCGCGTCGATGCGGGCCCAGCCGATTCGCGCCCCGAACGGCAGGGACGACGACAAGAGCGACAGCGGTGGCAGCAAAAGCGGCCAGTGGGTGGAAATCGAGATCGAGGTCAGGGACACCGGTATCGGGATTCCGCGCGACCGGCTCGAGCATCTATTCGTGCCCTTTAGTCAGGTCGATTCGTCGACCACGCGCCGATTCGGCGGCACCGGGCTGGGGCTTGCCATCAGCAAACGCCTGGTCGAGCTCATGGGCGGCCGCATCTGGGTGACCAGCCAGGAGGGCAAGGGCTCGTCATTTCACTTCGCGGTGCCGGCTCGGCTCACCGATTATGTCGCCCCCAAGTTTTTGCGCGACGAGCAGCCCTTGCTCGCTGGCCGCACGCTGCTGCTGGTGGGCAATCACGCGACCAACCGCGATATCCTGCAAACCCAGGCCGAAAAGTGGGGTATTCAAGTCGAGCGATGCTCGTCGGGCAACCGGGCGCTCGACTATCTGGACAGCGGGGTGTGGTTCGACTTTGCCATCATCGACGCCGAGCTTCCGGACATGGGCCCAATCATCCTGGCCGAGAAGCTGCGGACACGGCCGGCGACGAGAGATCTGCCGCTGATTGCGCTCAGCTCCATGGGGGCACCCGACCAGGGCGAGCGGTCTGCTCTCTTCGCCAAGTATCTGACCAAGCCGGTCAAGTCGGCCGCGCTCTACGATGCGCTGGTCGGCGCGCTCCGCCAGGCCCAGGCCGAAGCCGAGCTGACCCCGGCCGCGCCGCCGGTACCGGCCAGCGACGCGGCGGCCAGCGAGTACGAATCGGATCTGGCCGAGCGGATACCGCTGCGGATTCTCGTCGCTGAGGACAACGACGTCAACCAGCGCGTGGCGCTGCTCATGTTGGAGCGCCTCGGTTATCGCGCCGACCTCGCTGGCAACGGCGTGGAGGCGTTGCAAGCCCTGGAGCGGCAGCCCTACGATGTGATTCTCATGGACCTCCAGATGCCGGAGATGGACGGCCTGAAGGCGACCCAGCACATCCGCGAGAACGACGCCCTGGTCGGCCGGCCCCACATCATCGCCATGACAGCCAATGCGCTGAGCGAGACCCGCGAGCGGGTGCTGGAGGCCGGGATGGATGACTACATCAGCAAGCCGATCCGTGCCCGCGAGATTGTTGGCGCGCTCAAGAAGCTGGGCCGACAGGCCGGGACGATGCCGCGTTCACACGCCCAATCGCCTGCCATCGGCGCGGGCAGCGCCAGGGGGGGTGAGGGTGATGGTGAGGGTCGGGGCGAGGGCGAGGGCGAGCATCGCGACCCCGCGGCCGGGGCCGCCGATGCCGCCATTGACCCGCGTGCTCTGGCCAGTCTTGAAGCCATGCTGGGGAACAATGCCGAGAGCAAGATCTTGGTGCTCTTGAGCCGGTTTTATCCGAGCGTGACCAGGCTGCTCGACGACGCGCGCCAGGCTGTGGCGGCGGCGGCCCCGGCCGAGCTTCAACTCGCCGCGCACAGTCTCAAATCCAACGCTGCCACGTTTGGTGCGGTGCCGCTCAGCCAGATTGCCCGCCAGCTCGAAACCCTGGCAAGTGACCATTCCCTCGACGATGCGGCACTGCTCATCGAGCAGGCCGAGGCCGAATTCCAGCGAGCCCGGGCGGCTCTCGAGAAGATCTATGCCACGGAGTGAAAAGCCCGATCTCGCGCCCGGCCTCTGTGGTATGCGAGCACCATGGACCGCGTGCAGCGATTGTCGAGTCTCTGGAACTGGTTGCCTGTTTTTCGTGCGGTTGCCGAGGTGGAGAACCTGCCGGCTGCTTCGAAGGCGTTAAACATCAGCGCATCGGCCCTGTCCCGCACGGTTCGACTTCTGGAAGAGGACCTCGGTCACGATTTATTTGATCGGGTCGGACGCCGGCTGGTCCTGAACGACAAGGGCGGTGCACTTCTGGCCGGATTGCGAGACGCGATGCGCATCATTTGCGACGCCATTGACGAGGTCAACTCGGCCTTGATGAAAGGCCCGGTACGGCTTGCTGCGCCGGGGTCGTTCATGCCGATTGTCATTCTGCCGGCGCTTCGTTTACTCAAGCAGCGGCACCCCGATCTGCGTCCGATTCTGGCCTCGGTCAGTCCGAGCCAGCTCGCCGAGCAGCTGATCCACGGTACCCTCGATCTCGCCCTGACCGATCAGGAAATCCGACTGGGCGACGAATTGGCCGCCGAGCTGCTGTTTCGAGCGTCCTACGGTGTGTATTGCGGTGCCGGTCATCCGCTCTACGACCGCGACGACAGCGAGATCGACCTGTCCGAGATCCAGCGGTACGAATTCACCGCTCCGCCCGGCATGGTGGATCACTGGCCGGTTCATCTGGACCGCACGGTCGCCGTGCAGAGCACGCTGTTGAGCATCGGAGTCGAGCTGTGTGGCAGCGGCGATTTTTTGGCCGTGCTGCCGGACATGATAGCGCGTGTGCCGCGCAGCTTTGGGTCGCTCCGTCGGCTGCCTTTCGAGGTTTGTCCGCCGGTCCCCATGTACCTGCTGTACCGCCAGTCGGCATCGCAGTCGAGCCCGACCCGCGCGGCCCTCGCCGCCATCCGCGACAGCCTCGCAGCGTGATCCAGCCCAGCTCGCTGTACTCGCGGCAGTTTTCAAAATATGTGCTTTGAATAATATAGAATTTAGCCAAAAAAACACACAAAATAGAATAGTGCCAAACAGGTCCGGTAGCGAGAAAACCCTCTGGTTCGCGTTTGATGGCCAGGGCTATTACCTGATTCCCGATGATGCCGAGTTGCCCGATGGCCCGCTCGCTCTGCGCACTGTGCTGGGCCGCGAGCGAGCGGTCGATGCCAACGCGGTGCAGGAGTTTCGCGCCGCCGAGGAGGAGATCGCCGAACACATCAAGCACGCCGCCGAAAAACGCCTGGCCGCCATCAAGGACACGGTGAGCGGTGTCCTGTCCGGCCTCAGCCAGGCCTGGGCCCAGGCGTCGGACCAGATCGCGCCCGATGCCGAAATCGATGATTCGGCCGATCCGGGTCGATTCGAGGGCGAGCGCGAGGTCGCCAGCGATGCCGAGTCGAGTTCGGCCTCGGCCGCATCGGCCCGGACCTCGGGGCAGCCGGATCGGCCCGGCCGGTCATCGCGGCGGTCGAGTTCTGGCCAGGCCGGGGCGAGTTCCCGGGCCACGGCCCTGTGGGCCGCATTGACCGGTCAGAATGCACAGGAGATCGCCAGCGATCCCGAATCGATCAAGCGAGGCGCGCAAACCATTGCCGGCGAGTTCATCCAGCTGGTCCGCGACGTGACCGAGGCCGGCGACCTCGGCCTTGCCCGGGCCAAGCAGCGACTGCGCGGACTGGGCGAGCGCCTGCGCCAGTTCGGTTATACCGGCTCGATCGATCTGGACGGGGTTGCCGAACGACTGCAGGCGATGGTTGGCTCGGGACCTACAGGTCAAGAAATGCGTGCCAGCGCCGAACGCATGGAGCGCGCCGCCGAAGCGGTCACCGAAATCGCCGCTCGCCTGGCCGAGAGCTTGCGCGAACGCGCAGAACATCTGCGCCAGGCGGCTGTGAAGGACCCTGACAATCCGCCACACCGGCCAGATCATTGAGCAGATCGCGACTGCTCGGGAAAAATCATAAAATCTAATAAAATTAATAGGATGTGCACCCTTGCAAGGTGCGGCAAGCGAGGTACTATGCGGGCACTGCAACCGAGAGAACCCGCTGGTCATGGAACAATACGCGCAGCTTTGTGGATTCCTCGCTTTGGGCCTGGTTCTCGGGGCCATTCCGCTGATCGTGCCGCTGTTTATCAGTCCGCGCTATGAGGGCGAGGAGACCCGGCAGACCTACGAGTGTGGCGTCGATACGTTTGGCACATCGTGGATGCGGTTCAATATCGCGTACTACGTCTTTGCATTGATTTTTGTCGCCTTTGAGGTCGATGTTCTGTACTTGTTTCCGGTCGCCCTGGTCTTTCAGGAGTTTCCCTGGCGAGGCCTTATCGAGATCGCGCTCTTTTTGGCCATTTTGTCGCTTGCCATCGTGTACGCCTGGCGCAAAGGAGTATTCAAGTGGTCCGTGTAAACCGGACTGCCTGACCGCTATGCGACGACACGGCGCGCCGCGCCGACTGGTACCGACCATGAGGATACGCGCCTGAGGATACGAGCTATGGCTTCCGACAGCAAAAAGAACCGCACAGGCGACAAAGTACACCTGCCCCAGCTGACCACTGCGAGCGTGCAGCCTTCGCTGGTCAAGGCCGGTTCCGGGCACGATGGCACCTCGCCCGATGGAATACCGATCGAAGCCAGGCCGTATGTGACATTCGGTGTGCTCGAGGATCTGCTCAACGCTGCCCGGGCCAATTCGCTGTGGCCGCTCACCTTTGGCCTGGCTTGCTGTGCGATCGAAATGATGGCCGCAGGGGCGGCCAAATACGACCTCGATCGCTTCGGTGCCGGGGTGTTTCGACCCAGCGCCCGCCAGGCCGACGTCATGATCTTTGCCGGGACCATCTCGCGAAAAATGGCGCCGGTGATCAAGCAGCTGTGGGACCAGATGCCGTCGCCAAAATGGGCCATTGCCATGGGCGGCTGCACCATCGACGGCGGTCCGTTCAAATATCCCAACCAATACGCAATCGTGGAAGGCGCCGATCACATCGTTCCGGTCGATGTATACATTCCCGGCTGCCCGCCGCGGCCCGAGGCGCTGATCGCCGGTATTCTCAAGCTCAAAGACAAGATCAAAGCCGGACGCAGGTTCAAGGGATGAGCAAACCCCGTGCCGAGGCCGAACACGACAGCGACGAACACGAGACTGAAAAAATGTCTCGGATACTGGGGTCGTCTGTCGCCGAGCTCGCCGAGTCGAGCGAACACGCCGACTACGCCAAATACGGCTATCACCACGTCTATTTGGCCAACATCGAGAGCATACCCGAGATCACTCGACACTTTTTCGACGCCGGCTACCTTCTCGAGATGGTCACCTGTCAAGATCGCCGCGACGACGCGGGCACGATGCGCCTGGTCTATACGTTTAATCACCTCGCCCATCTCGATCGGCATCTGGTCCACGCCGACGTCGCCGCTGACGCCGAAGCGCCCAGCATCACGTCGTTATACCAGGCAGCTGATTGGTTCGAGCGCGAAGTCTACGATATGTACGGAGTCCGATTTTCCGGCCATCCCAACCTGAAGCGGATCCTTTTGCCCGAGGACGCCGATTTCTACGCATTGCGCAAGGATTTTGGTCGCATCGAAGACGCTCCACAAGAATCATGAACTCGGCCCAGGCCGATGACCGAGGGGGACTACCCACATGAGCACCGAGCCGAATCCCGAGCCGAATCCCGCGATGGCGCCAGACGGCGATCCCGAGGTCTATTACCTCAATATGGGTCCGCAGCACCCCAGCATGCACGGTGTGCTCCGCCTGGTTCTCAAGATGCGAGGCGAGGAGATCCTCGAGGCCGAACCGGTCATCGGCTACGCCCATCGGGCCCACGAGAAAATGGCCGAGAACCGCAATTATCTCATGTTCTTGCCCAATACGTCCCGGGTCGATTACCTGTCCGGTATGATCTACAACATCGCCTATTGCCAGGCGATCGAAAAGATCATGGACATCGAGGTGCCCGAGCGGGCCGAGTACATCCGGATCATCGCCTGCGAGCTCAATCGCATCTCGAGTCATTTGCTGTGGTTTGGGACATTTTTACTCGATCTGGGCGGCATCACGCCATTTCTGTACTGTTTTGATGATCGCGAGGAGATCCTGGATATACTCGACAGCGTCACGGGTTCGCGGCTGACCTACTCGTACGGTCGTTTCGGCGGCGTGACCATGGATGTGGACAGCGCGTTTGTCGCCCGTACGAGGGCGTTTTTGGCCCGCATGCGCGACGAGCGCCTGCCCAAATATCGCCGCCTGGTCGGCGACAACGTGATCTTTCGCGAGCGCTGCGAGGGGGTCGGAGTGATCACCCGCGATGTCGCTTTTCGCTACGGTGTGACCGGCCCGTGTTTGCGGTCCACCGGAGTGGCCTACGATGTGCGTCGGGCCGAGCCGTACAGCATCTATGACCGCTTCGAGTTCAAAATTCCCACCCGCGTGGAGGGCGACACCATGGCTCGCTTCGATCTGCGCATCGAGGAGATGGAAGAGAGCTGCAAGATCGTCGAGCAGGCTGTCGACGGCCTGCCCGAGGGGCCGATCATGCCGGCCAAACCCAAGAAGCGCTACCGCCCGCCCGCCGGCGAGTACTACTTCGCGGTCGAGTCAGCGCGAGGCCATTTTGGCACGTATATCATCAGTGACGGCACCGATGTACCGGTCAAGCTCAAGCTCCGGACCCCGTCGTTTTCCAACCTGTCGTCCATGCCCGACGTTTTGCGCAACACCATGGTCGCCGATACCATTGCAATCGTCGGCAGTATTGATGTAGTCATGCCCGAGATAGACCGATAACTGATAACTGATAAACCGATAACGGTCGATTCGCTACAGATCGATGATGATCGGCCGAAACTGATGGAGCGTTCCGTTCGACAGTGAACGGCCGTCGCCATATTGACTCTTGCCAATCTGCCGAAAGTGAATTCTTGACGAGGCCGACGCGCGGCGAAGACTTGACGATGTCCAATTTGCCCACCGCACCCGAGACCCTGGCCGATTACGTATCCGGCAACCTGTGGCTGTTTTTTGCCATTGCCACGGCTGCGATCATGGGGTACTTGACCCTCAATGCGCTGTTTCTGATCTGGCTGGAGCGCAAGATCTCTGCCCACATACAGCGCCGACTCGGGCCCATGGAGGTCGGCTGGCACGGCGTGCTGCAGACCGTGGCCGACATGCTCAAGCTGCTTTCCAAGCAGCTCGTCACCCCGCGGGCGATCGACAAGCCGCTCTATCATCTGGCTCCGGTGGTGGTGTTTGCACCGGTAATCGCCTCGGTGGCCATGTTTCCTTTTGCCGAGGATCTGGTCATTCTCGACATCGAACTCAGTCTGGCCTACGTCTTTGTGTTTGGCGGCATCGGCATCATCGGCATCTTCATGGCCGGATGGGGTTCCAACAACAAATACGCCCTGCTCGGCGCCATGCGTTCGGTGGCGCAAAACATCTCCTATGAGATTCCGCTGATCTTATCAGCTCTGTCGGTGGTACTTCTGGTCAGCGGTCTGGAGCCAGTGATCATCAACGACAACGACCAGCTCCGGCCGGCCAGCGGTATCAGCCTGATCGATATCGCCATTGTTCAAGATGCCAAGGGCTGGTGGTTTGTATTGGTCCAACCAGTTGCTGCGCTCATTTATTTTATCGCCGCAGTGGCCGAGACCAATCGGGCGCCGTTCGACATTCCCGAGGCCGAGTCCGAGCTGGTTGCCGGCTTTCACACCGAGTATTCGGGCATGCGCTTTGCGATGTTCTTTTTTGCCGAGTACACCAACATGATCATTGTCAGCATGGTGGCGACGGTGTTGTTTTTTGGCGGCTGGAGTGGCCCGCTCTTGCCCGGTCCGGTGTGGTTTTTTGGCAAAACCTATTTGCTCATCGGCGGCATGATGTGGTTTCGCTGGACCTTCCCGCGGCTGCGTTTCGACCAGCTGATGAGTTTTTGCTGGACCGTGCTGATTCCGCTGTCGATCGTCAATCTGCTGGTCACAGCCCTGGTCCTGGAGCTCTTATGAGCATGTTCGTGCGGTCTGCCGTGCCGTGTCACGAGGTTCTATGAGATACGTTCGCCGCGTCCTAGGGGGCCTGATATCGCTGTTTGTCGGGCTGTCGATCACCCTGCGAGAGCTGTTCAAAAAGCCGGTGACCCTGCAGTATCCCCACGAGAAACCGTCTCTGTCGCCGGCCTATCGCAGCGCGATCAAGCTCATTCGCTTCGACGAAACCAATAGCCACGACTGTGTGGCCTGCCTGGCCTGCCAGAAGATCTGTCCGTCGTTCTGCATCGACATCGAAGGTGGCAAGGTCGAGGGCATCAAGAAAAAGCGCGCGACCAAGTTCACCATGGACTTTGCTCTGTGCAGCTTGTGTGGCCTGTGCATCGACGTGTGTCCGACCGTCACTCTCGAGTACTCAAAACTCTACGACGAGGCGGGGTACAATCGCGATTGGAACATGGATCTGCTCGAAGAGTTTACCGACTACGAGGAGCAGTTCATCACCGAGCAGAGAGAACGCGAAGAAAAAGCCGCGGCCGAGAAAAAAGCCAAGGCTGCGGCGGCCAAGGCCAAGGCGGGCAAGAACGAGAAGGCGGGCAAGAACGAGAAGGCGGGCAAGAACGAGAAGGCGGGCAAGAACGAGAAGGCCGACAAGGTAGGCGGACAGGCCGAGGAGGGCGAGGCATGATCACGGCGGGATTGCTCATGGCCGTCACGTTTGCTGCAGCGCTACTGGCAGTAACCCTGCGCAACGTACTTCACGCCATTTTTGGCCTGGCGGTGGCGCTTTTGGGCATCGCCGGGATATTCATCACCCTGGGCAGCCCATTTGTGGCTGCCATGGAGGTGCTGGTCTATGTTGGTGGCATCTCGGTGGCCATGGTCTTTGCGGTCATGTTATCGACCGTTGTGGCGCGCCAGGACGAGGGCGGGCGCCGGCGTGTGTGGGCTGGACTGGCGGCGCTGGGGTTTTTTGCCGCCATGGCTCTCGTCATCACCAGGGCCGATTTTGGTCCTGATTCGGATCCGTCCGAACAGGCCTGGGCAGTCGCGGAGATCGGCGGTGATCTTTTGACCCACTACAATGTCGTATTCGAGGCTCTGTCGCTGGTTCTCCTCATTGCCATTGTCGGTGCGGTGGCCATTTCGCGCCGCGAAGCCGCGGCGTCGGGATCGGCCCGGCTCGAGCCGGGTGCGATCGACCCGGATGGCACAGGCAAGAGCGACGTGGAATCGGAACAGCGAGGACAGGACGCATGACTCTGCCGGCATTCACGATGTTTGCATTGCTTCTGTTTTGCATGGGCCTTTATGCAGTGCTGGCCCGGCGCAACTTGATTGCCATTCTCATCGGCATCGAGCTCATGCTCAACGCTGCATCAGTCAATTTCATGGCGTTTAACTATTTCGTCGCCCCGGATCCGGCCGTCGGCCAGATCATCGTGCTGTTCATCATCGGACTGGCAGCGGCCGAAGTGGCGATTGCCCTGTCGATCATCCTGGCGGTGTACCGGCAGCGTCGGGCCATCGACATCGAGCAGCTCACCGAGGTCAAGGGCTAGCATGTCGTACGAGACCTGGGCACTGGCGCTTCTATTCGCTCCGCTGCTGGGGTTTTTTCTCGCCCTGGTGGTGTTTCGCGACCGCCACAACGTGGCGGCTGCCATCGTGATCGCGGCCGGCTCGGTCTCGGCTGCTGCGTCTATCCTGCTTTGCGTCGGCGGGCCGCAACCAACGGTGTCTGCGCGCTGGTTCCACATCGGCGATATCACCATCGCGTTTGGCGTGCTTCTGGACAGCCGTACCCTGCTCATGGGCGCGGTGGTCGGGGTGATCACGCTGTGTATCCAGATTTACTCGCTGGGTTATATGGCGCACGATCCCGGCAAGGGGCGGTTCTTTGGCTTTTTGGCTCTGTTCGAGTGGGCCATGCTGTCGTTTGTCTATGCGCCCAATCTGCTCCAGACATTCATTTTTTGGGAGCTGGTCGGCTTGGCGTCATTTTTGCTCATCGGTTTTTGGTACCAGAAACCGTCAGCTGTGGCCGCGGCCAAAAAAGCCTTCATCATGACCCGGATCGGTGATATCGGGCTCTTCGTGGGGCTGATCTTGCTATTTCGCGCCACCGATACTCTCGATATCGAATCCATCTTGACCCTGTATGCCGGCAGCAGTGCCGGCGGGGCCCCCACCGAGATCATCGCCGCGCTTTTATTCATGGGCATTGTCGGCAAGAGCGCCCAGTTTCCCCTGCACACCTGGCTGCCCGACGCCATGGAGGGTCCCACACCGGTTTCGGCATTGCTTCACTCGGCCACCATGGTGGCGGCCGGGGTGTTCTTGTTCGCCCGCTTTCACGAGCTCTTCATGGCTGCCGAAACCACCCGCATGGCGGCTCTGGCCATTGCCACGTTCACGGCCATTCTGGCCTCGACCATGGCGGTGGTGGCCAGGGACATGAAGCGCATCCTGGCTTTTTCGTCGATCTCTCAGCTCGGGTTCATGCTCATGGGATTGGCCGCGGGCAGCTTGTTTGCCGGCTATTTTCACCTGACCACGCACGCTTTCTTTAAGGCCCTTCTGTTCCTGGTTGCCGGCGCGTTTATCCACCGTTGTGGCAGCAACGACATCGTGGCCATCGGCCGGCAAGGCGCGGCCCGGACCATGAAGGTAACGACCTTTGGCCTGATCGTGGGTGGTGTCGCGCTGGCCGGAATTCCGCCTCTATCGGGTTTCTTCTCCAAAGAGCAGATCATCGCCAGCCTGGGCCAGGCCAGCCCGATCATCGTGGCCGGCGCTTATGCCGCGGCATTTTTGACTGCCTATTACACGTTTCGGATGATCTTCCTGGTTACCCGGCCCGACCCGGAATCCGCGGCCCAGCCCGCCGGGCCAGCCGATCCCGACCACGCCCACGGCGAGCCGACCTGGGCCATGAACGGGCCGATCTTGCTGCTCAGTCTGATCACCCTTTTGATCAGCGCACTCAGCGCGGGTGCTCTGGTCGGCGCCATGTCCGAGGATCCGATCGCCTCGATACTGGGCCAGGCCAGTCACCACGCCAGCATTGCCGAGATGGCTCCGGCGATCGCCATTGCGATATTGGGGGCTGTTCTGGCCTTTTTTGAGTTTGGCAAAAAAGGTGCGGCACAGACCGGTATTGTTGCCCGCATGCCGGGCCTCGAGCGCTTGCTGGCCAATCGCTGGTACATCGATGCGATCTACCGCCACACCCTGGTCGCCCTGGCCACGGGCATCGCGCGCGTGTCCCACGGCGTCGAGACCCGCGGCTTTGACGGCGGCGCCGACAAGGTCGCCGATGCCACCGTGGCCAGCGGCCGGCAGGTGGCGCGCAGACACTCCGGCCGGCTTCAGCTCTACATTGGCGGAGCGGCGATCTTGTTTGCCCTGGCGGTGGTGTTCCTGGGATTTCGAGGATAAACGCGATGGACGAGTTTCCCATTCTCAGCGCAATCCTTCTCTGTCCGGTCGCTGCATTTGTCGTCACCCTGGTCATACCGGGCCGGCAGAGCGGGCTGATCAAGGGCGTACACGGCATCTTTGCCCTGCTCAGCGTGGTCTTGAGCATGGTGGTATGGGCGCGCTACGACACTGGATGGCGTGAAAATGGCGACGTCGACCGCTTCCAGATGATGGAGGATGTGCCCTGGGTGCCCGACCTGGGCATTCACTACATTCTGGCCGTGGACGGCATTTCGGTCGTTCTCACCCTGCTCAACGCCATTGTATTTCTCACCGGCGTGCTGTCCATGTGGACGCTCACACTGCGGGTCAAGGAGTATTTTCTGTTCATGGCCGCGCTGGTGTTTGGCGTATTCGGGGTCTTTTTATCGCTCGATATCTTCATGTTTTTCTTCTTTTACGAGGTCGCGGTTCTGCCCATGTATCCGCTGATCGCGGTGTGGGGCTCGACTCGTAAAGAATATTCGGCCATGAAGCTGACCCTCTTTCTCCTGGCCGGCAGTGCGCTCTTGTTTCCCGGTTTGATCTCGCTCTATTTCGAGTCGGGCGGGCAGACCTGGAACATGCTGATTCTGGCCCAGGAGGGCACGTTCACCCCGAAGTTTCAGGTGTTTGTCTATCCGTTTCTGTACCTCGGGTTTGGTGTTCTGGCCGGCATGTTTCCCTTTCACGGCTGGTCGCCGACCGGACATGTGGCCGCGCCCACGGCTGTGTCCATGTTGCACGCCGGGGTGCTGATGAAGCTGGGTGCATTTGGCATCCTGCGCATCGCGATCGATCTCCTGCCCAGCGGCGCCGCGTACTGGGCCGAGACCTTCGCCATTCTGGCCACCATCGGCATCGTCTACGGTGCGTTTGTGGCCATGCGGCAGACCGATTTTAAGTATGTTATCGGATTTTCCAGCGTGTCGCACATGGGGATCGTGCTTTTGGGGCTCAACGTATTTGCCGCGGTCGGAGCCGGGGACGGTGGCAGCGACGGGTTAAACGGCGCGGTATTTCAGATGTTTGCTCACGGTATCATGACCGCGCTTTTCTTCAGCTCGGTCGGCTTCATCTACGATCAGACCCACGACCGCGACATCCGCCACTTTGGCGGCCTCATCGGCCAGGTTCCGGTAGCTGCGAGCTTTTTTCTGGTCGCCGGTCTATGCGGCATGGGGGTGCCGGGATTCGCCAGTTTTTGGGCTGAGTTGTTGGTCTTTGTCGGCGCGGTCAAGGTGTTTACCCCGCTCGGAGTGATCGCCATTGCCGGGCTGGTATTCACTGCGGCGTACATGATGCGGGTATTTGGTAAGGCCATGTTTGGGCCGAAAAATCCCCAATGGGACGGCCTCGACGATGTCGGCCCCTGGTCTGCGCTGCCCCGAGTTGTACTGGTCGGGGTGCTCGTGCTCTTTGGTTTTTTACCCAGCGTAATTGTCGACGTCATCCGCTCAGCCGGTGTTGTTTCTCACTCGGGGGGCATGTAGCCGATGGACGATTTTCTGCTCTTTGGGCCCGAGGTGACGGTCCTCGTGGCCGCTCTCATCACCTTGCTAATGGCCACCACCGAGGTGTCCTACCGCATGCTGTGGTCGGTCTCAATCGCACTGTCCGCCGCGGTTCTGGTTGTGACAGCGGCGAGCATGGGTGGTGATGGGGAGCCGTTTTTCCCCGGCATCTATCGAGTCGATCGGTTTTCTCAACTGCTCAAACTGGGCATTGCGGCCGGCCTGCTGGCGAGTCTTCTGGTCAGCGCCGACGTGGGCAGCGTGCGGCCGCGTACTCGCCTTGAACTGCCGTTTTTTCTATTTGTTTCGTGTGCCGGTATGATGATGTTGGTGAGTGCCACCGAGCTGCTCACCTTTTTTGTCGCGCTCGAGCTATCGGCCTACGGTCTGTATATCCTGGCTGCGCTCAACCGGGCCGGGCGTGAGGGCAGCGAGACAGCAGCCAAGTACGTGCTTTTTGGCGCCGCCTCGTCGGCGGTCTCGCTCTATGGGATAAGCCTCATCTTTGGCGTCACGCGGACCACATACATGGCCGACATAGCGCACCTGGCGGCACAGATGTCGCCGGCAGATACTCCGCTTCTGGCCGTGGGAGCGCTGCTTTTTCTGGCCAATTTATTCTTCAAACTGGGCGTATTTCCGTTTCACGCTTGGGCACCCGATACCTATCAGGGCTCGCCCCACCAGGCTGCCACGTTTATCGGCACGGTATCCAAAATCGCCGCAGTCGGTATCCTGGTCCGGATTCTGTCTCTTTTCGATCCCGATGCCAACAACAATCACCTTACCGGGATTCTCATCGGGTTGTGCATTCTGTCTATGACCGTGGGCAATCTGGCCGCCATCGCGCAGAGCGATCTCAAGCGTCTGCTGGGCTATTCTACCGTGGCTCACGCCGGCTATATGTTGATCGGTCTGTTGGCGTTTTCCGAACTGGGGATGGCTGCGGCAGTGTTTTACGCGCTGGTTTATCTACCCATGGTGCTGTGTCCATTTCTGGTCGTGTGCGTGTTGGGTCGAGATGGCAGCAACCCAACCCTTTCCAGCATGGCCGGTCTTCACCGCCGTTCACCGCTCTGTGCCGCACTGATTCTGATCGGCATGTTTGGTCTGGCCGGGATTCCGCCCACCCCTGGATTTGCCGGAAAATGGTTCTTGTTCGCAGCCGTGCTGGAACGCAGCGGGTTCATGTTCTGGCTGGTCCTGATCGCGGCCATCAATGCGACGATTTCGCTGTATTATTATCTCAAAGTAGTCAAGGCGGTCTATCTTTCACCCGCCCCGGCGAAGAGCGAAGATCACGGGCCAGGCGGCGGGGACGGCAGCAAGCCGTCCGATGAGCAGTGCAAAGACTACTCGGCGATTCACCTGTCGCCGGCCTACAAGGTCGCCGGCTTTCTCGCCATCGCCATGGTCGCCCTGTGCGGTTTTTATCCAAATCTTTTGTGGGATTGGGCAGTGCAGGCAGCGCGGGCCATCGGCTCCGGGTGATGGGCAAACCCGCGCCGCTTTTCTGCTCAGACACCAAATAAGAGCCGGTCCAAAAACCTCGGACCGAGCCAGAGCGACGAGGCGCGCCGCCAGTGGGTGGGCGAGGAGTGGAGAATACTGGGTGTATTTGACCGACGAGCAAGCCCGCTGGCGGTGATGGATCGGCGCTCTGGCGACGCGG
>JAKSDA010000459.1 GCA_022360315.1 Pseudomonadota bacterium | reverse complement strand
AGTAAGTACCCATTATGGCCGACCAGCCCGCCGATGGCTGTGTTGCTCATCGGTCACGTAGGCCCACTATGCTCCCTCTTCGCGCCTTGCCCTCGACGCGCTGGGCCAACCCTACTGGGCACTTACTTACGGGTCGCGGTACTGAGTACAGGTACAGGTGCCCATCATGGGCAAAGGGTCGCATCGCCGCAACGTCTGAATGATCGGCATCGCGGTTCGGTTCACCGGGTTCGGGCTCATCTGCTCGACGGTGTGTCCTTGCGCGGGGCCAGGCTGCAAAGTAGCCTCGAATGATGAGCCGAGCCAGGGTTGCACTGCTCCGCGTTTCTGCCGACACGATTCTCGAAGACATCGACCGCTTGCACGAACTGGCCGGGGTCGATACTGCTCTCGACCGAGCGGCCCCGACCATCCTCAAAGACAATATCTCGTGGCACTTTCCGTTCCCCGGCGCCAATACCACACCGTGGCAGCTGGAAGGCACAGTGCTCGCGCTGCAAAAGCGCGGTTTCTCGGACCTGGTCTGTGTGCAGAATAAGACCGTGGTGACCGACGCGTTCAAGGGCGAGGATCTCAACGGCTACGTGCCCATCTTCAGCGCCCACGAGGTTCCAGTCCGCTACAATTTTAAGCCCGAAGACATGTCCTGGTCGGTCTACCGGCCGCGGGCCAGGATGAACGTGCTCGACCGCATCTTTCCCGACGGCATCCGCATTCCAGACGACTTTCACAGCACCAATGTGGTGCATCTGCCCACGGTCAAATGCCACATCTACACCACCACGACCGGAGCGATGAAAAACGCCTTTGGCGGGCTGCTAAACACCAGGCGTCACTATACCCACAGCTGGATTCACGCCACTCTGGTCGATCTCCTGGCGATTCAAAAAGAGATTCACCGGGGGCTTTTTGCGGTCATGGACGGGACCACAGCAGGCGATGGACCGGGCCCGCGCACCATGCGCCCAGCGATCAAAAACGTCATGCTGGCATCGGCCGATCAAGTCGCCATCGATGCGGTTGCGGCCAGCATGATGGGCTTTGATCCCCTGTCGATCGAATACATCGGTCTGGCCGACCAGCAGGGGCTGGGCAAGGCGCGCCGCGAGGACATCGAGATCGTCGGCGATACCGAGCTGGCCGACCAGCACTGGGGGTTCACCGTGGGCGATAACGGCGCCTCGCGGGTCGGAGATCTGTTGTGGTTCGGCCCGCTCAAACGGTTTCAAAAACTGTTTTTCCACACTCCGCTGGTCCACCTCTTTGTCCTCGGTTCCGAGCTGTATCACGACTATTATCGCTGGCCGCTGCGCGATCGCCGGGTCTTCGAAGCGTGGCGCTCAGAGACCGTCTGGGGCCAACTTTTCGGCCAGTACCAGGAACGGGGAAGCCTGCGCGGTCAGATCCGCCGCGTCGACAAGAACGCGTGAAGGGGAGCGCCGATCATGGTCATGTTTACCCAGCTCTCGGAGCGAGACATCGTGGCCATCGCCGGTGATTTTGGCCTCGGCGAGGTCGTCACCTGGACCGAGATCCCAGCCGGTACGATCAACAGTAACTTTTCGCTCGAGACCACAGACGGCCGTTTTGTCCTGCGTATCAACGAGGGCAAAAGCGAGGACGAGGTCCGCTACGAGGCCGAACTGGTCACCGAGCTGGTCGGTCGCGGCGTACCGGCTCCCCTACCCCATCGCGCGCCGAGCGGCGATCCATTCGTGGTCCACGACGGCCGCTATGTCAGCTTGTTTCCCTGGGTCGAGGGCAGCCATCGCAGCGCTGGCCAGGTCACGGCGAGCGATGCCGCAGCGCTCGGCCGGGCCCTGGCCCGGCTTCACCGGGCCGGCCTGGACATCGCCGAGAAGTTCCAGCGCGCCGGTCGGTACACGTTCGAACAGATCGTCGGGCGCTTCGAACACATATGCACATTGACCGATGCGACGAGCGATCCGGTTCTGGCTCCGGCCCTGGCCGTCGTGAAGGACGAAATCGCCTGGTTGCGCGCGCGCGACCACACCCGCCAGTCGGCGACCCGGGGCATCATTCACGGCGATCTATTTCCCGACAACGTGATGTTTGCAGGCCCCGAATTAACCGCTCTCATCGACTTCGAGCAGGCGTCGGCCGGCTCGCTGGCCTACGATGTGGCGGTCTGCCTCAATTCGTGGTGCTACGACGACGAGTTCGATCCGGCTCTGATCACCGCCACGTTGTCCGGCTATCAAGAAGTCAGGGCAATGCCGCGCCACGATCTCGCCGCCCTGCCAGTCGAGGTCAGGGCAGCGGCCATGCGGTTCATCGTCACCCGCATCACCGACGTCTACCTGCCCGGCGTGGACAACCCAGACAAGGATTTTCGCAGCTATCTGGTCCGGCTGAAAAGCTGGCGCGCCATGGACACCGACGTTCTACATCCCATCATCTGATTCACAAGGCCCGACGGCTCGCCTGTAGACTGGCTTCAAGTCAAACCTGCCGCGGGCATGGAAGTAGACCAGACACGGGGCTCGCCGTACCCGCATGCAGTGGTGTGAGCCGAGCTGGCCGGAACCCGCCAATAGACCCCTCGACCGAGCACAATGGGAGCTCTCTCTCTGTTGAACCAGTTGTCCAACCGGCAGCGACTGTGCAGCGCTCGACGGCTCACCCGGCTGCACGCTCATCCAGCCAGTGTTCTCACGCCGGAACGGTTTTCGAGAAGCCGACTCTTCAATGGTCGAATCGTTGAACAAAGCAATTGCCAACCCGTGCATAACCGGGTACGTTGCATACCACCTTAAGGGACCAAGCATCGCATATGTGGGGGGAACGCATGATGTTGTCCAATGGCCCGGAACCCGGCTCGCCGGAGTGTGTAGAATATAGGCTATCTTCCTTTAATTATTTTACTTTTCCGATATCCATAAGGATGTCGACGAACCCGCGTCGCCCCGGTCTCGAACACTGAGCACGTATGGCTGCGTCGAATGGGATCCGCTGACGCCGACGGGGTTGAGCCGATCGAGCCTGTATGGCTCGTTCGCGCGCAGCACGCATCTCATTTCGGGGGGAGAAGATGCGTTCTCTGTGCGCGAGAACGGCTCGATCCCCGTCGGCAATTCTACAAACCGAGTGGCGCACCTGGACGACCACCACGGCCATGTCATCTGTGAGGTGGACGCCCGCGACCGAAGCGCCGGCCACTCGCGTCCCGATCGGATCATCCGCATGATCTGGTTGGCGCAAACGTCGTTTTCACTCTCAGTAGCAATCGTCGGCCGTCGGCCTGGGAGCCGCCGCGATCTTCGCACCATTACCCCTGGCAACGTTCTCGCCGCCCACCACCACCTGGAGATCGCGACAGGACAACTGGCGTACAGTATCCCGAGATAGTGTCAGCCGCTTCGAGGATGGTCTGGGCTTCTTCATTGGGGACGTTCCTTGCGTTTGTTTCAGCACGACGCAATTTCTTATTCGTTTACCGGCATATTTCTTCGTTACTTTAAGAAAAAAACTTATAAGAATACTTCCCAGCCCAGCATTGTCTCGATACGGCAGGGCGCCACCATTACGCGCTCGCTCTGAACACGGCCAGACGTATCTGATCACAACAGGTTATAGCCACCATCGGCGGACTCCCGGCGCGTGCTGAGACCATTGGCCTGGCTGCTGCGGTTCCTATGCAGTCCGCTTCGCATTTCTCTCCCGGACAGCAGGCGATCGGGTTGCCGGTCGCTCCGAATCGGTACAAACGCGGCTTCGCATCGATTGTCCGTATGTCCGGCCTGCCGGACATGGCGGTGTCCGATATTCGGACAACTGTCCGGATACCCGGCCACGGCGCCGCCAAGCTATTGATTCTGTGCAGGCACGGAATTTGCTGTCCGAACAGTCGATGACTTCATTGAGTCTGGCAATGGTCACTGCTCTATCGCTTGCTGCACAGCCGGGCAGCGATGACTCGGGGTCTATTGCCAAAGCGCGACTGGCTGCAGTGACCACCAGTGGTACCGTCGTGGTCAGCGACGATCTCGGTGAGTCGTGGTCACCGATCCATCGCTGTCTTGCCGATGGTCACCAGGTCACCGGAGTCGATCGCGAACAAGGCAGTCCTCGCTGCGGCGAGCATGTACTTCCGGCCAGTCTGGCATGGCACGGGGACAGGCTGTTTTTTGCCTGCGCCGGCAGTCGCCTCATGGCCTGGCAGCCGGGCCGTGGCCGCGTCGAGCCAGTGCCGGTTGCTCCGGCAGTCCGCGTGGTTGCCCTGGGCAGTCGCGGCGGAGCCGTTGCCGGTCTATTGATCGCCGATGCACACCACCGGGTGTGGGCGTATGACCGCGATAACGGCTTTGAATATCTGGCCCAAGTGCCGCGCGCTTCGGGTGATCGGCCGGGCGGCCGACCATTCGATCGGTCCGACCCTGCAATCGCCGCCATCGCCGAATTCGATGGCTCTGTGGTGATAGCGCGGGGCAGCGTGATATGGCGGCTGGCCGGTACATGGCAGCCACTCGCCCGGGTCAGGGGCTGTGGTCTGGCCACGATGAACACACCACACCGAGCGAAGCGGCTGTGGATCGCCAGCCCACACGGTTTACTGGAACTGGGCGGTGGGTTTATGGAGGCCCGGCTGATCGTACCGACGACCGGGGTGGCCATTGTCGGCGAGCAGATCGTTGTCGCTCACAGTGGGCAGATCGCGATCCTCCCGGTGTCTGCTCCTGAACCAACCGCGGCCACACGTCCCGGGACGGCTGCCGAGTTCGAGTGGAGTGCATTGCTGGCGCAGGGCCGACCACGGATCGACTGGTTCCAGGTCAGGCGCCGTACGCGGTGGGCCCGCTGGATGCCTCGGCTCGGCGCAGGCATCTCGGTTCACCGGGTAAACGGCCACGGACTGGCATCAACTCGACAACACGACGTCGAAATCTGGCTGTGGATCACATGGAGTTTTCCAGAGGAGAAATACTGATGACAAAACCGATGATCGCCGTGGCCGTGCTGCTGGTCTCGGCCGGTGCTGCGCGGGCAGAGCGCAAGGCCGACCTGGACCGACTCGAGCGTGGCGAGCCCGGCCTGGCCGAGGTCAGGCGCGCAGCCCTTCATCATGCCGGCCTGGCTGATCGCCCCGAGTTGTCATGGACTGGCCGGGCCAGATTATCGGCTCTATTGCCAGTCTTGACGGTACAGATCAACCGCGGCAGCGGATACGACCGCGATCTATCGCGAAGCTCGAGCGGCACCGAGCGGCTCGATGTGGGCAGTGACCGGGACATCAGCGTTGCGGCCAAGGCAGTATGGAACCTCGATCGCCTGCTCTTCAGCGATGCCGAGCTGCGCGCGGTCAAAGCCGCCCAGCAGCAGTATGAAGAGCGTATACAGCTATTGGCCCGGGTCACCAGTCTTTATTTTCAACGCCGCAAACTGCAGATCACCGCACTGTGGTCGCCACCGGGCGACCCCGCCAGGGCTGCGTTACAGAAACTGGCCATCCATGAGCTCACCGCCCAGCTCAACGCGCTGACCGGGGGCTATTTTGCAAAAGCGCTGGCCGAAAACAACGCACCAAAGTGATGTGGAGAAAGCGGCCCATCGACCGCTGATCCAGCATGCCGGCCCCGTAAACTACCCTTCGCGCACAACTGCGGTTTCATTTCCGAACCTCCGTGCCGTCCCGGATCGGCCTATTGCACATGGTTTGACGCGCCGGCACAATACCAACTCGTACAGGCCCACGGAGTGCGAGAGACAAGCAAGACAGGGCGGATGCGAGCAGTCCTGCGCAGCGTACACCGAGTGCGCGAGCAGACACCGCAGTATTGCGCCGTGCATATCAGTCCAGGTGAGACTCCATGGTTTTTCCGGAGCGCGGACGAATTGAACTCGAGCGGCAAAACCCGCCATATGCAATCGATGCCTGGACCGAATTTGCCAGCTCGACTGGAATGATCCGGGACGAACTCGGGTCGTCAACCGCCTGGGTCTGGCCGTGGATGTCGAACAGCCATTGCCTCCGGGCCTCGCCGGAACTGTACGTATGTCGCTGGTTTTCGCCGGAAGCAGCCGTTCCGAGCCGCAGCTCCTACCTGCCCGCATTGTTTGGTGTACACCGATTGGCGACAAATTCCAACGTGGAGCCGCCTTCATGAATATCAATGTGGATCAGCAGTGCTATCTCCCGTGTACTTGCACTATTTCGGAGAAAAGGACAGCGATGAATAATCCAGTGAACAAACGATCGCCGCCGAACGGTGCCAGACTGGCCTGGATAGGGCTGGACAATAATACGAGACCTGGTCGGTCGAGCCAGAAATACGTACTCATGGTCCGACAACCAAACCGAGAAGATGATGAGATTGTTGGATAGAAACCGGGTGCGCAGCCAACTACGCACCGATACATGGCCTACGCACGAGGTGCGTGCTTCGCTACTCATGCCATTGTGTGTGTACATCCAGGTTTCGATGAGTTACATATGAAGTCTCAGTGGTGCGGTAGCTGCATTCAGCGGCACGCCAGCTGCATTAACCAATTAGCCTCACTCGTTTTCAAATACAATCGATGTCTCAGCCAGCGAACAATAGGAGCGCCACTCACTCATCGGCTGACAATGTCCCCGATGACTCACCTCCAACACCAGCCCCGGAGTCCAGCATGCACGACCGTGCTCGTGGCGTTGAGATTCTCGCCAAATCCATCTATCGCGATCTCATGGCACAGGGATTTGCCAAGCGCGATATTGTCCATCTCGCAACGGCACTGATCGACCAGGTCACGATAAAGATCGCCGCCGAGTCGACCAGCCGCGACTAAGAGCCGGTCCAAAAACCTCGGACCGAGCCAGAGCGACGAGGCGCGCCGCCAGTGGGTGGGCGAGGAGTGGAGAATACTGGCTGTATTTGACCGACGAGCAAGCCCGCTGGCGGTGATGGATCGGCGCTCTGGCGACGCGGAGAGTTTTTGGACCGGCTCT
>JAKSDA010000135.1 GCA_022360315.1 Pseudomonadota bacterium | reverse complement strand
TCTGCCAACCGCCGTTCCGATTTCGGTCTCTGTCCTTCTGGATTACAAAAATCAGTGCCCTTGTAATCCCGATGCGCCAAGAACCACGTCGCAGCGCCAAGGGCATCCGTGCGCCAGAATACTGTTTTTAGCCGGCTCTCACACGAACAAGGCATTTCGGGGCAGGCACCAGCTAGCCCGCATCATTCATCACGGCATCGTGGCGAGGCCGTAGCTGGCCAGGACGATGTGGCAAACGACCGGAGCCGCACGCCGCAGGCATACCGCGCAGGTCTCTCGCATCCGCCTGCTCTCACTCTACGACTGGAGAGTTCGTGGTAGATTGTTCGAAGCCGCGCAGCAACATCGGTATCGCACATTGTTTCCATTGCCCACTGCATAAGGAGAACCGCCATGGCCAAAGGGATTGGCGACGAATACGACATGCTCGACGCAGACTCCTGCGATTTTTTTGCCCGAGCACGACGGGATGAACCTGTCTTTTATAGCCCCAAATACGATGGCTGGGTTATCTGTAGTTACGAAGCCCTGATTCAAGCCACCAAGTCCCCAGATAAATTTTCCTCGGCCTCCAACGTCCATGTGAACCTGGCCGATCTGGCACCCGAAGTTCAATACGAACTGGAGCAAGGGTGTCCGGGCATGAGAACTTTGTTTGCATCAGACCCCCCGGTCCATACCAGAACTCGTGCACTGGTCAACCAGGCCTTTTCTCCCAAACGCATCGCCACACTGGAGCCCATCATCAGGGACAGTGCCCATGAATTCGTCGATGCATTCGCGGATAAGGGGCAGACCGACCTGATCAATGATTTTACCTACCCACTGGCACTGCTCACCATTTGCGATCTGGTCGGGGTTCCCCGCGAAGAGATCGATCGATTCGATGGCGCTGCGGCGAATTATTTCATGCTGGTTACACCGGGGATTCCGGTCGAAGAGCAGATCGTGCGGGCGCGTGCGTTTGCATCGCTGCAGACCTATTGTGAGGGTATGATCGAAGATCGCCGGCGCAACCCCAGAGACGACTATACAACCGATCTCATACAGGCTCGTGTGGATGGAGAAAACGCGCTCAGCCACGAACAGATCGTCGGTGAACTCATTGCAGCTGCGCTCGCAGGTCATGAGCCGACGTGTTACGGCGTTTCGCAGATGATGCTACACGTCTTGACCACGCCCGGGCTGGTGCAGAGGCTGCGCGACGAGCCAGAGCTCGCCGGTCACGTGATCGAAGAGTCGATCAGGTTGGGCATCATGAATGTGGTACCGCGAAAAACCACCACCGACGTCGATATCGCAGGCGTGACGATTCCAAAAGATTCCTGGGTCTTTTTGGCCTACCGGTCTGGTAATTGGGACGAAGCGAAATATCCCAGGCCGCTGGAACTCGATCTCGACCGGCCCGAGCCCAAGAGCCATCTGGGCTTCGGCCACGGAATCCACTACTGTGTTGGCGCGCCGCTGGCCCGCATGCAAGCCCGGCTCACGCTGGAAGTCTTGCTCGAGCGCCTGCCCAATCTGCGCATGCAAGCCGGATTCAAACCCACGTATGAAATGACAATGCAAATCGGTAAACTCACCCATCTGCCCGTCGAATGGGATGTGCAGAAGTGAGTCTCTGCGTACCGCAGCGACGCCGGTCAAGCACTGAGTGCTCGTTCATGCGCTTGCACTATCATCTTTGCATAGGTGTTGTGCGGAGATGGGAAGAAACCGGAGTCGACAAAATGAGCGATATAGAGGTCGATGAGTGCGTCGTCCATCGGTGCATGCGGAAGGCCGGCGCCGGCCATGGCCTGTCGAGTATTCCGGTTATCGAATTGCGGCAGACGGCCCGCGAAATGTGTCTCGATCACCGCGATGCCGCGGTCGATCTGTTCGAGGTATAGCGGCGCGAACGGGCTGATCGGCGCATCGGGACGCTCGATGACGTAACGTTTGAGCCTTTCGCACCAATCGTCATACGCGCAGCGCTCGATCGGATAGCCCGCAGCACCCATTCGCTGGATGACCCGCTCCAGACCGTCAGCCCATGAATTGGTCAGATGATAGATCGTGCCCGTGGCCTCCTGGGTCGACACCATATGCACGATCGCCTCGCTCACGTGGTCGACCGGCTGCATATCGATGCAGAGAAAATTCACCGGAGCGGCCCCGAGATCAGCCATGGCGTGAAGAATACTCGGCAAGAACCCACCACGGACCCGCCACCGGCCGGTAGCGCTGTGTCCAGAGACATCTTTCGGGCGATAAATACTGACCGGGAGGCCCTGTCGATGCGCTGCGAGGAGCATCTGTTCGGACACCCATTTGCTCTCCAGGTAACCGTTGTACATGTCGGTCGGATCGGTGACCGGGTCATCTTCGCCCACTTGTGTGACCCCCTGGAATTGCAGTGAAGCCGGGACGGACAGCGTTGATATGTAGTGCACGGGTGTGGCGCGACCGAGGCTGGCCAGACGGATGATCTCCTCGGTCCCGCCGACGTTTACATCCCGCAGGGCAGAGTAGGGATAGACGAAATTGACCCGGGCACCGTTGTGCAGGATCAAATCGACAGACCCGGCCACGGCGTCGAACTCGGGCCGGGACAGTCCCAATAGCGGTTGCGAGAGATCGCCCGGGATCGGGATGATCCGGTCTTTCCAGCTCGGATCCGGTGTGGACAGGGGAAACTCGTCCATCGCCTTGTCGAGGCGAGCCCACGCCCGGGCGAGATCACGTGCCCGGACCAGACAGTGAATTCGCGCCGCGGTGCGGCGCAACAGAGTCTGCAATAGCCCTGCCCCCAAAAACCCGGTCGCGCCGGTGAGCAGGACATCGGAAAACTGCCCTGCCTCGTGCGCTGTGGCGGATGCGATCTCGATCGAGGGGTCGAGCTGCGCCTCGGCAAAGAAATCGACCTGCTCGCGGTCGGGCAGTTCTTTGTGGTGGCGGACGAACTCGGTCAACCAGGCTGCATACCGCCTGATATTGGAGTGCTGCAAGAGCCCGCGCAGAAGGTACCCGGCGGTGTCGAGCGGCAAATCGAAGCGCTGCTGGATATCGAAACACAGCGAAACTCCCAGCATTGAATGCCCGCCCAGGGAGAAAAAATCGTCGCTCACGCCGATCCCGTCGACGCGCAAATGACCGGCCCATAGTTCGCACAAACGCCGCTCGTATTCCGTCTCTGGCTGCTCGTTGCCGGTTGCAGAGAGGCGCGTTTCGGCTGCCGGTGGCGGCAATGCCCCGCGATCGACCTTGCCATGTGCGGTCAATGGCAAGGCCGCCATGGCGACGAATCCCGCCGGCAGCATGTAATCGGGCAGGCGCGACGCCAAAAACGCTCGCAGGTCGCCATGCGCGATGTTTTGCTCGCGAGCAACCACGTAGGCCCACAGACGTTTGTCGGTCTCGCTGTCGGCCACACAGACAACCACTGCTTCGCTTATCGCTGGATGGGCGACGAGCGCCCGCTCGATTTCGCCCAGCTCGATACGGAAACCGCGAATTTTGACTTGATGGTCGAGGCGGCCGAGGTATTGCATATCGCCGTTTGCCAAATAGCGAGCCAGATCGCCCGAGCGATAGAGACGACGCCCACTGTCTGGCGCCATGGGATGGGGTACAAAGCGCTCCGCCGTGAGGTCGGGCAAATTCAAGTACCCGGTGGCCAGACCGGCGCCACCGACGTGAATTTCGCCGGGAATCCCGATCGGTACCGGCTGCTGGTATTGATCGAGGAGGCGCACTTCGAGGTCGGCAATGGGACGACCGATCGAGCTGACCCCGGCGACCTCGACATCGGCCCGGCGTATTGGGCGATAGGTGACGTGAACCGTGGTCTCGGTGATCCCGTACATGTTGATGAACTCGGCAACTCGATCGCTGTGGCGCTCGAAAAATGGCCGCAAGGCCGATGGCTCGAGGGCCTCGCCGCCAAAGATCACGTAGCGCAGGCGAAGTCCACAATCGCCGGCAACGTGCTCCTCGGCCAGACTCAACTGGTGAAATGCCGATGGAGTCTGGCACAGCACGGTGACGCCGTGTTGGCATAACAATCGGTAAAACGCGTCGGGGATTCTGCTGGTCGCGTGAGGCACCACGACCAACCGGCCTCCGTAAAGCAGTGCCCCGAACAGTTCCCACACCGAAAAGTCGAAGTTAATCGAATGGAAGAGACACCAGACGTCGCGGTCATCGAACTGAAAGCACTCATCGGTGGCGGCCAGGAGACGTACGACGTTGGCGTGGTTCACCACAACACCTTTGGGGCGTCCGGTGGAACCCGAGGTATAGATGATATAGGCAGCGCTATCGGGGCCGGTTTCGACCGGGGGAGCGGTATGGGGATATGGCCCGAGCGCATCCCACTCGCGGTCGACACACAGAGTGGTCACGGTGGTGTCAAGACGCGATAGAAGGGATGAATGGGTGACCACGAGCGTTACCGCTGCATCGTCGATAATGAACGAGAGCCTGGCTGCTGGATAGTGGGTGTCCAGCGGCACATAGATCGCGCCTGCCTTCAGAATGGCGAGAATAGCCGCGACCAGGTCGACGCCCCGCTCCATGCACAACCCGACCGTAGTCGCAGGGCCAATTCCCCGGCTCTGAAGGTATCGAGCGAGCTGCGAAGATACCGCGTCCAGCTGGCCATAGGTCAGCGATCGTCTCCCGTCGCCGTCGACCACCGCGATGGCATCGGGGGTGCGCCTGGCCTGCGCGGCGAATCGCTGGTGAATGGTCTCCTCGACGGGGAATTCGGCCCGTATATCCCCCCAGCCCATCAACTGTTCCATCTCCGCGGCCGGTATGTACTCGATGGCCTTGACTGGGCGTCGGGGATCGGCCACCGCATTCTCGATCAGGGTTTGATAGTGGCCGGCCAGTCGTTCGATGGTTTCGGCATCAAAGAGATCGGTATCGTACTCGAAGCGAACTCTTGCGCTGCCGAGCCATTGCTCGACGCTGACCGTGAGATCGAACTTCGAGGTGCCGCTGTCGAGGTCGCATTGGTCAAATAGCCAACCGTCGCCGACCTCGGGGCATGGCGGAATCATCGCGAACATCAGGGAGACCAGGGGCGTGCGCTGGCTGCGTTCCCGGTTGAGCTGATGGACCAGCACGTCCAGCGGCAATTCGTTGCGCTGTGCGCCGTGCAGGATGAGAGTGACCCGATCGAGGACCTCGGTAAAGGTGAGATGCCCGGACAGCTCGGCGCGCAGCGGCAAGGGGTTGGCAAAGTGGCCGAATACATCTGCCAGGGCGGGATGGTTTCGTTCGTCGTGGATGGTGCCGACCAGCAGGTCTGATTTGCCGGTATAGCGGTGGACAAGGGTCAGAAACGCCGACAACAGGGTCACAAACGGTGTCGCGCGGTTTTGCCTCGCCACCGACTGGACTGCGTGCCATAGCCGTGCCGGCAGCTGTATGTAGTGAGAACGACCTTGAAAGCGCGGCTGCGGCGGCCGTGGCCGATCGCCGGGCAAATGGGATTGTTCAGCGCCATCGAGAATTTTCTGCCAGTACATCAGCCGCACAGATAGATCGGTTTGTGCCAGGACCCGACGCTGCCAGACCGCGTAGTCTGCGTATTGAATCGATGGCGCGGCGAGGTCGGGCTCTCGTCCCGATGCAAAACAAGCGTATACAGCCGGTAACTCTCGACGCAGGATACCGGCGATGGAGCGCCCGTCACTCGCGATATGATGAAATGCCAGATAAAGTCGCGACGTGTCGGCGTCGATATGGACCAGCAAGCCCCTCATCATGAGGTCTTCGGCGATTCGGAACGGCTTTCGCAGCATTTCCCGGGCACAGCGACGCGCCTCGTCCTCGCGCTCCTGCGCCGATTGCAGTAGCCGGAGGTCGACAACCGGGAGGTGCAAACCACGCGGTTCGCCGATGATCTGATGGGGTTGCCCACTGTCATCGAGATGGATCGTGGACCTCAGCACTTGGTGTCGCACGACCAGATATTGCAGGGCCCGTTCCAGCGCAGTTGCCGAGATCGGGCCCGATGAGGTCACCGTGACCGACTGGTTGTAGAGGGGAATATCGTCCAGTTGTTGCGCGACAAAATAGATGCGCTGTTGTGCAGACGAGAGCGGAATGGGCGCATTGCGCGGCACCGATCGCAATGTCACGCCGGTCGGGTGTTCTGCCCGGCAGCTTATGTCGTCGGCCAGATTGGCAATGGTCCCGGCCGAGAGAAGCTCCGAGCTGTTGATGGATACATCGAATTGCGTATTGACTTTGCCGACCAGTTCCGCCGCCAGCAGGGAGTCCCCACCGAGCTCGGTGAAGTCGTCGGCAATGCCCACTTCATCCATGTCAAACGCCTCGGTCCACAGGTCGACCAGCTGTTCCTGTACTTCTGTGCGCGCATCGTGAAATGCCGCACTCACCCCTGTTGCAACTCGCCCCACCTCTGGTAATGCGTCGCGGTCCAGTTTGCCGTTGCGGGTGAGCGGAAGTTGATCCACCGCCACATAAAAGTCGGGAATCATATAGGGGGGCAAGCTGCGTTGCAAAAAGCGCCGCAACTCGGAGCTGTTGGCAACCCGCCTGGGCTCGGTCACAACGTAGGCGACCAGTCGCCTGCGTTGGTTGGCGTCAGTCCGTACCGCGACCGCCGCCTCGTGCACGTTTTCGTGCCGTGCCAGTGCCGCCTCCACTTCACTCGGCTCAATGCGGTATCCGCCGATTTTGACCTGACTGTCAAGGCGGCCGTGAAATTGCAGGACGCCATCGTGACGCCTTCGTACCAGGTCGCCGGTCCGATACAATACCGGCTCGGACAGATGTGGTGCAGCCACAAATCGCTCGGCATTCTCTTCGGGGCGATTGAGATAGCCGCGGGCCAGGCCATCACCTGCGGCGCATAACTCGCCGCATTCACCGGGGCCAACCGGTTGCAATTGCGCGTCCAGCACGTACACACGGGTATTGGAGATGGGCTTGCCAATGGGTATTGAAGGACTGTCCAGGTCTGCTTCGGTCACAGTGTGGAAGGTCGTAACCGTGGCATTCTCGGTCGGGCCGTATCCGTTGACCAGGCGAGCCCCGGGACAGGCGGCAAGGAATCTCCGCGCGCCCTCTGGCGGCAGGGCCTCGCCACCCACGATGAGTAGCTCGAGGCCGGCGAGACCGTGTAGCGCCGTCCGGGTCACGGTTTCAAACAGGGCGGTTATCAATACTGCACTGGTAATACCGCTATCTCGAATGAAGTTGGCCACCTCGGGCGCCGATTGTACGTGGGGCGGACATACGACCAAATGCGCGCCATTCAACAGCGCCCCCCAGATCTCGATTGTCGAAGGATCGAACCAGAAGGGAGTGAATTGCATCCATGTCTCTGTTTGCCGAAATGGAGCAAAGTTATTTTCGCGAACCAGACGTACGACAGCCCGGTGCGGCACGCATACTGCCTTGGGCCGTCCCGTCGAGCCGGACGTGTACATGATATATGCCAGATCCGTCGCGCGGGTATGGTCGACCGGTGGCGTTGGGCAGTGATTTGTGTTGGCCAGGGCATCATCAATACGGATGAAAGCTCCCTCAAAGTGAGAGAGCTTTTCCGCAAACTGCTCTTCCCCGAGAAAGACAGCCGGGCTGGCATCGTCCAGCATGAGTGCGATCCGTTCGACTGGAGCCATCGTATCTAATGGTAAATAAGCTCCTCCGGCCTTCAGCACTGCCAATAAGCAGGTGATCAGATTTGCTGAACGCTCGGCGCAAACGGCAACCGGCACGTCGCGGTCTACCCCGAGTCGACGGAGTTGATGGGCCAATTGATTCGCTTTGGCGTCGACTTCTCGATATGAGACGGACCGGTTGAGATCTGTCAGTGCTATCCGCTCTGGCGTCCGTTTAACCCACTCGGAGAACAACTCGTGAATGCATTTGTCGCGCGGGTATGGCGTTGTGTGCCCATTTGGCGCTGCCCGATGCGGAGCAATAGAGGACATTGAAGACTCCTTGTCGTTAATTGAGTTATCAATAAATAAATCCTTATCATTGAATGAGTAAAAATTATATAGAATAAAGAATGGATATTTCGTTTCATTCCTGAAGTCCTGTCGAATCAAAGATTTGTTGAAATGGGTTGTAGGCTTCAACCAGTTTTTGCGATTGATCGGGAGGTCGCGAGGATTACCAAAAATTCGTGACAGCGATATTTCGCTCGTGGACGCAAGAGCAACCAAAATCGCGCCGGTGATACGATCGAGTTGCCTATGCAACATGTGTGATGCCTCGTAATATTGCCAGCCGTGTCGACGTGGTCGAGATTGGTCGGCATGGGGCGGGGGCGTGCTTGCCCGCCCCCGTGCTCATTTCCGGACCATCTGTCGGGACGAGATTCGCGGGCATCGGCCACATGCCGATGCCGGTTTCGCTGGCTCGTCGCAGCTGAAAATCGCCGCTGCCGCAACCGTCGGCGCATGCAGCCAGGGGCTGGGGCCAGATCGCACTGTCACGATGCGTACAGCGAATTGGCTGCAAAAATAGCGCGGCAGATTACACGGGGAACTGCCCGCATTTGACTGGATCGCAGTAATAACACGGCCGAATCGAGCTTGTGGCGGCCCGTCTGGAGCCGGCCAGGGCCTCGCCAAAAGCGAAAAATAATCCAAATAAACCGGTATGTTAGATAACAGAAAGCAAGCTCGGGTCAGACCGGGCGCAATTTGTATTACCTGTGTTTCGCGTGAATGTGCTCTCGATCGAGGATCAAATATTGCGCTTCGGGCTAATATATTGACATCATTCTAGTATTCTTGATGTTATCGGTAGCTTTTTGGCAGACATGAGCCGTGGCACCCGGTGGGGCTTCGCAGGTCGACGTAGGAGGAGGTGGTCGGCACTCGAGATTGGTAAGACGTTCCTACATTGCAACCACAGCCCATCATAGAACCCCTTCGAATTGGCGATTCGGTTGCCGAGCGATATCGCATCGTCAAGCGCATCACGTCGGGCGGCCACAGCGTTGTCTACCGCGGCGAAGACATGCGGTTGTCGCGACCTGTTTGTGTGAAGGTCTTTCACCGTCTCAATGCCAGCAGCGACGGGATCTACCAGACCGCGTACGAGCATTTTGTTCAGGAAGCGTTTGCCCTGTCCAAGCTCACCCATCCCAACACCCTGCGCATCTACGACTTCGGTTACCTCGCCGATGGCGATAGTACGGGGCGGGGTCCGCCGTATCAGGTCTCGGAGTTCATGAATCACGGCACGCTGTCGACCATGATCAAGCGTCGTGGCCCGCTGCCGCGCCCCGACGCGGTCAAGGTGATCAGTGAAATCGGCGGTGCCCTCGGCGAGGCTCATCAGTGCGGCATCATTCACCGCGATATCAAGCCGCAAAACATCTTGTTCGGCAAAGTGGGGCGGGGCTGGGTCGCCAAACTGGCCGACTTCGGCATTGCCAAATCGCTGGGCATGGCGGATGCTATGCTGGAAAACCAGGCCGAGGATACGGCGATCGTGGCCGGACGCCCCCTGCTCATGTACTCGCTGCGGTGGGCGGCACCCGAGCAGCTGTCGGGCCAGCCGGTGGTCGCTGGGTCGGATATCTATTCACTGGCCCTATCCATGTTGTACATGCTCACCGGCAATACAGTATTCGTGGCGCAGGTCAAAAGCGAGGCCCGCGAGCAGCGTTGGCGCAGTGACGAGCTTATCGACGCCGCCTGCGCCGGACACGACATCGCGCCATTGGCGATTGCCGAGCTGAAGCGAGCGTGTGCATTCGATCCCCGGGAGCGACCGGGCGACGCCGAGGAATTCACCAGCGCGCTGGTCGAGGCACTCGGTGATCGGCCAGTCCGGTCGTCTTCGCTCCGGCTGCAGGCGCTTGCCTCCGACGGCCAGCCGACGACAGAATTTCGTCCTGGCAACTCGCTGCTGCGCAGGTTGCATCCCACCCATCAGGGCCAATCGGTGGCAGATCGCCGGGTCGATTTTGTCGCTGCCCCGGCCGGCAAGGTCGACGTCAGCTGCGGGGATGGCGCGGTGCGTCTGCGTCTGTCATTCGTCCCGGGAGAGCGCGGTTTTTGTCTGCATATAAAGGGCCTCGACTGTTTTGTGGCGCGTGCCGGCGGGCGGCCGTCGAGTGCCGTACTGTTTCAGGAGGACGGGCGTTGTGACCTCTTGACCCCGGATTTGAGACCGATTGCCAACATCCTGGTTTCGATGGGAACCCCGGCGGCAGGCCACCGCATCTTCACAATTGCAACCGAGTCGGTTGCCATTGCCACCGAGCACTGGCAGCAGGTCGCGGCGATCGATTTCGGCGCTGGCGGCGAATGTCTTTTTGTTTATCTGGCCACAGTTGCGGCCAGTTGATCGAGTGCCTACCCGATAAAGCGAGTCCGACGATGAGTCAGAGCGATATGCCTCCCCGCGATGTATCCCCGCCAACCGTGGTTCAACCGGGTGATTTCGAGCACGAACAGACGGTTCCTTCGGCCGATGTCGCGCAGGTTTCACCGTACATTAACCGGGCTCGTACCTATGCCTTTGTCGTCGACAAAACTGGCAATCCGATCGAGCTCGGTTCGGGCCGTTTTGCCAAGGCCTATCTCGGCGAGGAGCGGTGGGTGCAGTCCAAGACCGCGTTTCGGCGCAACGTGGCCATCAAGATCCTGCAAAAAGGCGTATCTGCCGAGGATCAGATGCGCTTCCAGATGGAAAAGGAGCTTCTCGAGCTGGTCCAGGGCCATCCCAACATCATCGAGCTTCTCGCCTCGGGTGAGTCGGACAACCCGGCGTTCGTGCCGCCCCAGTTGCGCGATCGGGTCGACAACGATTTTATGGTTCTCGAACTTCTCGACATGTCGCTCGAGGAGCGACTCAAGGGGTCGCGGGGACGGGGCCGGCGCGACGATCTGCTCGCTGTGCAACCGCGCGAGCGGCTCTTCCGCATACTCGAGTACATGATTCCAATCGCCACGGCGGTCGAGTACTCGCACCTGGTTCACGACATCTGCCATCGCGATATCAAGCCGGCCAACGTTCTGCTCAAGCTGCCCGATCCACTGCTGCGCGGCTCGCGTATGCGCATCGTATTGGCCGATTTTAATGTCGGCAAGGCGCAAGATCCGGATGTCCAGCTGTCGATGACCCGGTTGCAGAACAATGTTCCGGGCACGCTCTATTTCCAGAGTCCCGAGCAGGAGACCAATCAATTCGAGATTCTGGTCAATGTGACCCAGGGTTCGCCCGACGTCGAGTTTTTCGAGGATTTCTATTCCAATATCCAGGCCAACGATACATTTCAGCTATTCAATCGCACCGAGCAATACTCGGTGATCGGCTGTGATCGGAGCCGGCGCAAGCTGGTACTGGCCCGGCCCTTTGGCGAGCGCAGCGAGCGCAACGTGCGGGGCCAGGTGACCAAGGCGGTCGGCCGCCCGGCCGACATCTATTCTCTGGGCGGGCTGCTCTACTATCTAGTGAGCGGTGCATATGCCAATCCCAAATCGCTCTACGATGCGTTCCACAAGTTCATCGAGTACGAACGCGACGACGAAAACAACACGGTCAACGCCTACATCGAGCACGAGTATCGGATCATTCAGAGTCTGCGCGCGCCCAAGCCCGAAGAGGATGGCGTCCAGCAGCTGGCGCCGGAAAACCGTTTTTTCTCGTACAAGCACTATTTGGACGGCAACGGTGAGCTGATCGATCCGGCGGTGATGCTCATCATCGCCAAGGCCATGATCCGCAACAAGCCCGACAGCTACTGCACGGCGTGGGATCTGCAGACCGACGGCGTATCTCAGTTCGTCCACGATCTGCTGTCGCTCTATGTCCGTTTTGGCGTCGATCCGTCGGTGGCCATCTCGTATGCCACCGAGCACCAGAGTTTGGTACGCGGCCGCAGCGGCTTCATGAGCCGAACCTGGGACAAACTGACCAAATTCGGCCGCCGGAGCTGAGCCAAACACGTCACGCCACCCGAGGGCCGAGCAGACGGCGCTTCCTTCCGACCCAGTAGACCGGGCCTGTCGCGCCCGACGCTCGATGCTCGATCTCGCTCGGTCCAATGGTCGAGCAGGACAAAGCGACTCCATCGACCGAACAGGCAGCTCCTCAGCTTGACACATCGGGACGGTAGGCCGAGACTTGGCATCGTCATCGGGGGGCCTGGCTGGTTACCTCAGCCAGGAACTCGTCCAATATCCATGCCGGAGGAGCCATGGCTACGGTTTCCATGAGAGTCAACGGAAAGGCGGTCTCGGCGGACGTCGAGCCGGCCACATTGCTTGCCGAGCTTTTGCGCGAAAAACTCGGATTGACTGGCACACACGTCGGTTGCGATACCAGCCAGTGCGGGGCCTGTGTCGTGCACGTGGGCGGAAAGTCGGTCAAGAGTTGCACCATGCTCGCCGTCGAGGCCGATGGCGCGGAGGTAAAGACCATCGAGGGGTTGGCCGAAAATGGCCAGCTACACCCGGTACAGGAGGCGTTTCGCGAGCATCACGGCCTGCAGTGCGGTTTTTGCACCCCCGGTATGATCATGAGCGCGGTCGATCTTTTGGCTCGCACCTCAGATCCGTCTGAGCGCGAAATCCGCGACTGGCTGGAGGGCAATCTGTGCCGTTGTACCGGCTATCACAACATCGTCAAGGCGGTCCAGGCGGCCGCGCGAGCGGGGAGGGAGTAAGCCATGGCCAACCAGGGAATCGGCGCTTCGGTCAAGCGCAAAGAAGATCTCCGCTTCATTACAGGCCGGGGTCGGTACACCGACGATATCAGCGTGCCCGGCCAGTTGCACGCCCATGTGGTCAGGTCGCCCTACGCGCACGCCGCGATCACTGCCATCGATACCAGTGAGGCCAAAAATGCGCCGGGTGTGGTGGCTGTGTTTACCGGAGCCGACATGGCGGCCGACAACGTGGGCAGTCTGCCGTGCGGCTGGCTCATCCACAGCAAGGACGGCTCGCCCATGGTCGAGCCGCCGTATCCGCCTCTGGTCGCCGATCGGGCCAAGCACGTCGGCGACAACGTTGCCCTGGTCATCGCCGAGACCAGGCAGCAAGCCGCTCAGGCCGGCCAGCTTGTGGCCGAGAACATCGAATACGACGAGCTGCCCGCCATTGTGTCGACCGCCGGGGCTGCGGCCGACGGCGCGCCCCAGGTGCACAGCGAGGCGGCCAACAACACCTGCTACGACTGGGAGCTGGGCGACAAGGCCGCCACCGACGCCGCGTTTGCCAGTGCCCACCACGTCACCACGCTCGACGTGGTGCAAAATCGATTGGTGCCCAACGCGATCGAGCCGCGGGCCTGTCTGGCCGAGTACGATCCGGCCACGGGCGATTACACCCTGCACCTCACGTCGCAGAATCCCCACGTGATCCGGCTGCTCATGAGTGCGTTTGTGCTCGGCATCCCCGAGCACAAGCTGCGCATCGTGGCCCCGGATGTCGGGGGCGGCTTTGGCTCCAAGATCTTTCCCTATGCCGAGGAAGCCATGTTGCTGTGGGCCGCCGGCAAGCTGGGTCGGGCCATCAAGTGGACCGCCGAGCGCTCCGAGTCGTTCATGACCGATCGCCACGGCCGCGACCACGTCACCCGGGTCGAACTCGCCCTCGCCAAAGACGGCGCCTTCGTCGGCTTGCGGGTCGCCACCATCGCCAATCTGGGCGCCTATTTATCGGCCTTTGGCAGCTCGATCCCGACCTATCTCTACGGCACTCTTCTGGCCGGCTGCTACACCACACCGGCGGTCTACGTCGAGGTCCGCGCAGTGTTCACCAACACTGCACCGGTCGACGCCTACCGCGGCGCAGGGCGACCCGAGGCGGCCTTTTTGCTCGAACGCGTGGTCGATGTCGCGGCCCGCGAAATGGGCATCGATCCGGTCGAGATCCGGCGCAAGAACTTCATCCCCGAGGACGCCTTTCCCTATCAGACTCCGGTCGCACTCGAATACGACAGCGGCAACTACCACGCCACTCTCGATCTGGCGCTCGAAAAGAGCGACTACGCCGGCTTCGAGACCCGGCGAGACGCGGCCAGACAGCGCGGCAAGCTGCGCGGTATCGGTGTATCGACCTACGTCGAGGCGTGCGGCATCGCACCGTCGTCTGTGGCCGGTGCCCTGGGCGCCCGCGCAGGCCTCTACGAATCGGCTCAGGTGCGGGTGCACCCGACCGGCAGTGTCACCGTGTACACCGGCTCGCACAGCCACGGCCAGGGCCACGAGACCACCTTTGCCCAGCTGGTCCACGAATCACTCGGCGTGCCCGTCGACCAGGTCGAGGTGGTCCACGGCGATACCAGCAAGGTCGCCTTTGGCATGGGCACCTACGGGTCTCGTTCTCTGGCTGTGGGCGGGGTCGCGCTGCACAATGCCCTGCAGAAGGTCATCGCCAAGGGCAAGAAAATCGCCGCTCACATGCTCGAGGCCAGCGACGCCGATATCGAGTTTGCGGAAAACTCGTTTGCCGTGACCGGAACCGACCGGTCCATGGCCTTTGCCGACATCGCCTTTGCCGCCTATGTGCCGCACAACTTTCCCCACGACCAGCTGGAACCCGGTCTTGACGAGACGGCGTTTTACGACCCCAAGAATTTCACCTTTCCAGCCGGCTGCCACGTGGTCGAAGTGGAGATCGATCCCGATACTGGCGCAGTCGAGGTCGTCAATGTCACCGTGTCCGACGACGTCGGCCGGGTGATCAATCCGATGATCGTCGATGGCCAGATCCACGGCGGTCTGGCCCAGGGAATCGGTCAGGCTCTGTTCGAGGACTGCCAATACGACCCCGAGAGCGGTCAGTTGCTCACCGGTTCGTACATGAACTACACCATGCCTCGAGCTGCCGATCTGCCGTTTTACAACGTCGGCAACCACGTCACGTTGTGCCGGCACAACGCGCTCGGCGTCAAGGGCGTGGGCGAGGTCGGCTCGATCGGAGTACCGCCTGCAGTGATCAACGCGATCGTCGATGCACTCGCCCATCTGGGCGTCACGCATATCGATATGCCAGCCACGCCCGAAAGAGTGTGGCGGGCGATTCGCGACGCCCAGGCTGCAAAGGCCTGACATCGTCGGCACGACGAGGGAGACAAACGAGATGCAGAATTTTGCCTTTCACCGCCCCAAATCGCTCAGCGAGGCCGTCTCGGCCCTGAAACAGGCCGACGAGGGCAAGCTTCTGTCCGGCGGACAGAGCCTGATTCCGGTCATGAAGCTCAACCTGGCCGCGCCGAGCGACCTGGTCTGTATCAGCAGTCTCGACGAGCTGCGCGGTATTCGCACCGAAGCCGGTCGACTGATCATCGGCGCGGCCACCACGCACGGCGAGGTCGACGCCTCGGCAGAGGTCAAAACAGCGATTCCCGCCCTGGCCGACCTGGCCGCCGGTATCGGCGATCCCCAGGTGCGCAACCGCGGCACCCTGGGCGGCTCGATCGCCCACAACGACCCGGCAGCCGATTATCCGGCCGCCGTGGTCGCCCTCGACGGCGAGATCGCGACCGATCGCCGCACGATCAAGGCCGAGGCGTTTTTTTCCGGTATGTTCGAGACCGCGCTCGACGACGACGAGATCATCGTCGCGGTGAGTTTTGCCGTGCCGGACCGGGCCGCCTACGCCAAATTCCCCAATCCGGCGTCGCGTTTTGCGGTTGTCGGGGTCATGGTCGCCCAGCACAAGAGCGGCACGCGGGTGGCTGTGGTCGGGGCCGGCGCCAACGTGTTCCGGGCGACCGATATGGAAAAAGCCCTCGATGGGTCATTCGACCCCTCGGCACTCGACGGCGTCGCCGTGTCGGCCGACGAATTGACCACCGATCTTCAGGCCAGCGCCCAATACCGCGCCCATCTCGTCACAGTGATGGCCAAACGCGCTGTTGCAGCGTGCGGGTAGGGCCTGTTGCCGACACTTGTGTCCGACCGGCCCGATTCGGTGGAAGCCACGCTGCGCCTTCTCGAGGCCGGCCAGTACATCGCCGATCACAGTCTGGCAACAGCGGTATTTCTGGCTCTTGACCTGGGCCGGCCGCTCTTGCTCGAAGGCGAGGCCGGGGTCGGCAAGACCGAGATCGCCAAGGTTCTGGCCGCTACGCTGAACCGCCGGCTCATCCGGCTGCAGTGCTACGAGGGCCTGGACCTGGCCTCGGCCGTGTACGAGTGGAATTACTCGCGCCAGATGATCGAGATCCGCATCGCCGAGGCGCGCGGGCAGGTCTCGGCCGAACAGCTGGGCAGCGACATTTTTTCCCAGCGCTTCTTGATCAAGCGCCCTCTTTTGCAGGCCCTCGAGCCCGATGCCCGAGGCGCGCCGGTGCTGCTCATCGACGAACTCGACCGCACCGACGAGCCGTTCGAGGCCTATCTGCTCGAAG
Source organism: Pseudomonadota bacterium (assembly GCA_022360315.1). Taxonomy (GTDB): domain Bacteria; phylum Myxococcota_A; class Polyangia; order Haliangiales; family Haliangiaceae; genus JAKSDA01. The sequence goes on along the minus strand of JAKSDA010000135.1, from coordinate 28,273 downwards.
TGCTGTCCGATTTTCAGATCTCCATCCCCGAGGTCGGCACTGTCGCGGCCGAGACGCCGCCCATCGTCATCATCACCTCCAACCGGACCCGCGAGATCCACGACGCGCTCAAGCGGCGCTGCTTTTATCACTGGATCGACTATCCCGACGCCGAGCGCGAGCTTCACATCCTCAACCTGAAAGTGCCCGGTGCCGCTGCCCGCCTGGGCCAGCAAATCGTCGGTTTTGTGCAAAAACTCCGCTCCGCCGACCTGTTCAAGCTGCCCGGCATCGCCGAAACACTGGACTGGGCGCAAGCGCTCATCGCCCTCCATCACAGCGTTCTCGACCCGGCCACCGTCGATCGAACTCTCGGCATGCTGCTCAAGTACCAGGACGATATTGCCAGAATTCGCGGCGAGGAGGCGGCCAGCATGCTGGCCCAGGTCGACCGCGATATGGGCGGCACGTCTTCATGACCTGGCCGCGACGTCCGGGCGTCGCTGGCGACCGGCCCGGCGCACTGGTCGCCAACATCATGCATTTTGCCCGCATCTTGCGCGGCGCTGGACTGGCCATCGGCACCGGCCAGATCATCGACGCCCTGCGCGCCGTCGAGCGCATCGATCTGGCCGAGCGCGACCAGTTCTACTGGGCGCTGCACGCCGTACTGGTCACCGATCACCGCCAGCACATCCCCTTCGACCAGGCGTTTCGCCGCTTCTTTCGACCCCCCGCCGGCGTCGACGAGATCCTGGCCTCGCTCTTGCCCGAGGTGCACCGGCCCGGCCAAACCCCGCCGCCGGCAAGCCGCCGCGTGTCCGATGCCATGCGCGGGCATCCCCCCGAGCAGCGAGGGCGAGCCCGCCCCGACCGCGCCGAGCACGAGATCCGCTTTGACGCGGTCATGACTTACTCGGCCGAGGAAGTGCTGCGCTCCCGTGACTTCGCGCAGATGTCGGCCGACGAACTTGGCCATGCCCGGGCGGTCATCGCCCGCATGAAGCTGACTGTGGCCGAGGTGCCAACCCGGCGCTTTCGCCCCGATTCGCGCGGTCGCCGGGTCGATCTGCGGGCCACCCTGCGGGCCGGTCTGCGCACTGGCGAAAGCTCGATCCCACTGCGCTGGCGCTCGCCGCGAACACGTCCGCCACCCCTGGTCGTCCTGTGCGATATCTCCGGCTCCATGGAGCGCTACTCGCAAATGCTCCTGTGCTTTCTTCACACCTTGACCACCGCCCGGGAGCGCGTTCACTCGTTCGTCTTCGGCACCCGCCTGACCAATATCACGCGCTATCTGCGCTGGCGCGACATCGATGTCGCCGTGCGCCGGGTCGGCCGGGCTGTCACCGACTGGTCCGGCGGAACCCGTATCGGGCCGTGCCTCGACCAGTTCAACCGCGAGTGGTCGCGCCGCGTCCTCGGCCAGGGCGCCATCGTTCTGCTCATCAGCGACGGCCTCGACCGCGCCGGTGGCGCCGAACTCGGCCCGGCCATGGAACGACTGCACAAATCGTGTCGCCGCCTGATCTGGCTCAACCCCCTGCTCCGCTACGACGCTTTCCAGCCCTCAGCGCGCGGCATCCGCACCATGCTGCCCCACGTCGACGAATTCCGCCCGGTCCACAACCTGGCCAGCCTCGACCAGCTCGCCGCCGCGCTCGGCAAACCGCCTGCAAAAGGATAGTCCCCACGCCGGCCGGGCGACCTCGATACGTTGCCCCGGCCGACCGGTAAACTGTAGTTCGCCAGTCGGGGTAAGTTTCCGCGCCGAAGTCGACACGGTGTGGTATGATTCTCGCCAAAATACGTGTAATAACACGAACACTTACAACTTCTGGTTGAGGGATAGTCTGGGCTATGAAAAAGCAGAAATCCGCGGCGACTGACTTTATCGGCGGAGAGGACGAGCCTACGGTTGTCGATCCATACGCCTTGCTGACCGAGCGTCTGAAGAGTTCCTCCCAGCGGCAAGCTGTGCCGGGCGACACGACGATGCCCAGTGCGCCGGCAGAGGACAGCGCCCCGGGCAAAGCATCGACTCCGGTGGGCCAGGACAGTGAGCAGGCGAGTGAGAAGCCGCGCAAGCGGACGACCAAACAGGGGATGGTTGCACGGCCGAGTCGCACGACCAACAGTCGCCCCATCGGATTGCCCAAGAACCTGTCGCGTCCGGCTGCTGCACCGGACGAAAAGACCATTGCGAGCGATTCGGGTCCGGCGGTATCGGGTGAGATTGAGCCGGATCCAGTGGGGCCGCCGCCACCGCCGGTGCCGCGGCCGCCCATTCTGGCCACCCCGGCCAGCGTGCCAGGTCCCTCTGTCGCGGCCGGTACGCCTGTGCGCGGCATGCCTGCCGCGGCCGGTACGCCTGCGGGTGGCACGCCTGCCGCGGCAGTTCACACGCCGGTTCCGGTGTCCGACCCGCCGTCCGCCCCGGTGTCCCGTTCGTCTGGTCCCACCCCCTCGGGCACGCCGTCGGGCAAGACAGCGGGCTTTGTCGACTTGCCCGAGCCGGGCGCGTTCATCAACCAGTACGAACTCATCCGCGAACTCGGTCGGGGTGGCATGGGAGCGGTATTTCTGGCCCGTGACACCAAGCTGGGCCGCCGTGTGGCGATCAAATTCCTGCACAGTGCCAATCCCGAAGTCGCGGTTCGCTTTGCCCTCGAGGCCCGGCTCACCGCCCAGTTCAACCACGAGAACATCGTCACCATCCACGACTCCGGCGAGTATGGCAGCAACCTCTTCATGGTGCTCGAATACATGCAGGGGTCGCCTCTTACCAAGCTGATGGGCAAGGGCAATCGGCTGTCGCCGAGTCGCGCGGTGGAGATCATGGCGCCGGTGGCGCGCGCGCTGGCCCGCGCCCACCTGGCCAATGTGGTGCACCGCGACCTCAAGCCCGACAACATCTTTTTGACCGATTCGGGCACGGTCAAGGTGCTCGATTTTGGCATCGCCAAGGCCAAGGGAACCGACTCCGGTCTGGCCGACATCATCCAGAAGCACCACCCAGAGATTCTGGCCACCAAGGCCAGGGCAGAGGGCAAGGGCAAGATCGTCGAAGATACCGAGACCTCTAACACCGAGCTCACCAAGGCCGGTGCGCTCATGGGCACGCTGTCCTATATGTCGCCCGAGCAGTGGGGCGCTGGCGAGGTCGATCACCGCACCGACATCTGGGCGGCCGGCATCATTCTGTACCGGATGCTCACCGGCCGCCATCCCCTCGCACCGCTGCGCGGCTGGCAGCTCATGGTCACTGCGGCTCTCGACCAGCCCATGCCCAGCATTCGCGACGTGGCGGTGGATGTTCCCGGCGGGCTGGCCGAGGTCGTCGACCGCTGCCTGATCAAGGATGTCGAGCAGCGCATGCCCGACGCCGAGACCCTGCTCGGCGCTCTCGAGTCGCTTTTGCCCGGCCGTTATACCCGCAGGTTGAGCACAGACGTGAGCCCGTATGCTGGCCTCAGTGCGTTTCAAGAGGCCGACGCCGACCGGTTTTTCGGCCGGTCCAAGGAGATCGCGTCCATGGCAGCTCGACTGCGCGACCGGCCGCTGATCGCCGTGGTCGGCCCCTCTGGTGTCGGCAAATCGTCATTTGTGCGGGCCGGTGTGGTCCCGGCGCTCAAACAATCGGGCGAGCACTGGGACACCCAGGTGGTTCGTCCCGGCCGCCAGCCCATGGCTGCTCTTGCCAATATCGTGGCGCCCATGGTCAGCGATGCCACGACCAACATGGTCGATGACGTGAGCGAGCAACAGGCCTCGGTACAGCGGCTCTACAGCGAGCCCGGTTACCTGGGGGCTGTTTTGCGCAGCCAGGCCCGGCGCAAGAAACGCCATATCTTGCTCTTTATCGACCAGTTCGAAGAGCTCTACACCATGAACCCGAACCCGCGCGATCGCCTGGCCTTTACCGCCTGTCTGGCCGGGGTGGCCGACGACGCGACCTCGCCGCTGCGGGTCATCGTGTCCATTCGCTCGGATTTTCTCGACCGGCTGGCCGAGGATCCCTATTTTCTGGCCGACATCAGCCAGGGATTCTTTTTTCTCATGCCGCCCAATCGCGACGGCCTGCGCGAGGCCCTGGTCGAGCCGGCCAATATGGCTGGCTTTCGGTTTGAAACCGCGGAGATGGTCGAGGACATGCTCAATCATCTCGAGACCACGCCCGGCGCCCTGCCGCTGCTGCAATTTTCGGCCAGCAAGATCTGGGAGGCGCGCGATTCCGGCCGCAAACTGCTCACCAAGCACGCCTACGACAGCATGGGCGGGGTGGCCGGAGCACTGGCCAGCCATGCCGACGCGGTATTGGCCGAGCAATCGGTACCGGCGCAGGGCCTGATCCGGGCGATTTTTCTGCGCCTGATCACACCCGAGCGCACTCGCGCCATCGTGCCGGTCAACGAGCTCTACGATCTGACCCGGTATCCGGGCGAGGTCCAGCGACTGGTCGATCTGCTGGTCAACGCCCGTCTGCTCGTGGTCCAGAGCGGCGGCCACGGCGAGGGGGCCGCGGTCGAGATCGTGCACGAGTCGCTCATCCACAGCTGGCCGCTTTTGCGCCTGTGGCTGGACGAAAACCAGGATGACGCGGCATTTCTCGACCAGCTGCGCAACGCCGCCAAGCAGTGGCAGGTCAAGGGACGGGCGAGCGGGCTTTTGTGGCGCGGCGAGGCCATGGAGGAGGCCAAGCGCTGGCACAAACGGTATCGCGGCGAGCTGACCGGGGTGGAGAAAGCCTTTCTGTCTGAGGTATTCCGCCTGGCCCGGCGGTCGACGCGCATCCGGCGCGCGGTTCTGGTCGCGACCATCACGTTTTTGACTCTGTGTGTCGCAGCAGCAGCGGTTGCTCTGGTCGTCATTCGCGAGGCTCGGGACGAGGCCACGCACCAGGCCGCCAATGCCACCGCGTCCGAGAAGCAGGCGCGCGAGCGGCTGGCCCAGGTACAGAAAAAAGAAAAGGCCCGGCAAAAAGCCGTGGCCGAGGCCCAGGCCGCCATGGTCAAGGCCAACGAGGCGGCCGACAGGGTCGAGAAGGCCAATCAGGACCTTTCTGTGGCCAACGACGAATTGCTCGATGCGCTCGGCTTTGCCGAAAAAGCCCGGCGGCGGGCCCGGAAGGCCAGGCAGGTCGCCGAGACAAATGCCGATGCTGCTCGCGCCGCTCAGCTCGACGCCCTGGCGGCCAACCAAAGTCTGCAGGAAGCGCTCGAAAACGAGCGACTGCGGGTTCAGCAACTGTTAGAGCAGCTGGGCAGCGATATTGTCGAGACTCTGGATTAATCGGGTTATCGGCATGTATGTAGCGAGAAACGAGGCGATGAAGACACGACGTGTTTTGACATGGGCTCTGGCCCTGGTGTTTTTCCTGGCCAGTGGTGGAGTGGGGGCGCAGAGCAACCAGTCCGGCTCTGGCTCCGAGTCGGCCAGCCAGTCCGAGCAGTCGGGCAGCAAGGCATCGAGGAGCGAGCGCAAGGAGACCAGGCGCGAGCGAAGGAGGCGCGAACGCAGGGAGGCCAGGCGCAAGAGAAGGCGAGAGGCGAGAAAAGCTGCAGCCGAGGCCGAAGCCGCTCGGGCCGAAGAGGCCAATGCAGCGGCCGCCGAGGCCGAAGCGGCGAAAAAAGCCGAGGCGAAAAACGCTGAGCAGGCTCGAAACGCCGAGGCCGGGCAAGCCGCTGCACGGGCGCAGACCGGAGCCGTACAGGTCGAGGCCGGACATGGCACCCCGGAGGCTGGCGACGGCTCGCCAGCTGAGCCGGCCCAGTCTGCTTCGCCCGGAAGCGCCGGATCAAAAGACCAACTGGCTGGCGGCGAGCAACTGCGGACTCAGCCACAAGCCGGTTCGGCATCGAACGGCAAGAAACAACGACCGTGGGAAAAAGGCGTATCGACCGAGGACCGACAGGCTGCATGGGACCTGTTTCGCCAGGCCAACAAGCATCTCAAGGATTCGCTGTTTGTCAAAGCCGTGGCCAAATACCGCGAGGCCTTGACCCACTGGGATCACCCGGGTATTCACTTTAACCTGGCTCTGGCCTTGCAGGAACTCGACCAGCCGCTGGCCCTGCACGAGAGCCTGGAAAAGGCCATGCAACACGGCCCTTCCGCCCTGGGCAAGGAGCGTTTTGCTCGCGCTCGCGACTACAAAAAGCTGGTTTTGAAGCAGCTGGCCAATCTCGAGGTAACCTGTCTCGAGCCCGAGGCCAGGGTCACTCTCAACGGCGAACTGTTGTTTGTCGCGCCGGGCAAGTGGAAAGGCCTGGTGCGGGTCGGCAAGCACAACATCGTGGCCACCAAGACCGGTTATATCAACGCCAACGAAGTGCATGAACTCAAGCATACCGACAATCTGAGTCTCGAGCTCAAGCTCTACACCGCTGAGGACGTGACCGGATATCGCCGTCGCTGGTCGAGGTGGAAGCCGTGGACTGTCTTTGGTGTGGGCACTGCCCTGGCCCTGACCGGGGCGGGTTTCCACTGGGCCGCGGTTTCCAACTACGACGACTTCGACCAGCGCATCGAGGACTGCCGGACCGACCCGAACCGGCCCGGCTGCCGGGAAACCGAGGACATTCTGCCGATTCGCGATCGAGCCGACGTCCAGCAGGGCGTCGCCTATGCGCTCTACGCCGTGGGCGGGGCGACCCTGGTGAGCGGTCTGGTCCTGGTTTATGCCAATCGCCTCAAGCCGTACCGCCTCGATGTCGAAGAGCGCGACCGAAGAGTGGTCGTCGTGCCGGTGATCGGGGGCGATATGGCCGGTATCAGTGCCGCGTTTCGTTTTTGAATAGACCGAAAAAAGAACCGACGATGTGTGCGGCCCGATGTCCGGTCCAGCGCACAGCAATTTCACGTTCGACCGGATAATTTCACGTTTGACCGGATAGCCTTGCAACTGGGGGTTGTATGAAGACAAGAGGGTTCAAGAATTTATTGGTAACTGCCTTGATCGGCGTGCTCGTGGCCGGGCTGGCCATGGTTGTCAACTCGTGCGCTGGCAGTGGTTCCACCGATTGCCCTGAAGGGCTGATTTGCCCCGTGGGCACCCAATGTGCAGCCAGACAGCTGGTATGTATCGAGGACGACTGCGGCGATGGCAAAGTTGATCCCGGCGAGCAGTGCGACGACGGCAACGTGAGGGACGGCGACGGCTGTAGCTTCAACTGCAAATCTAACGAGCAATGCGGCAATGGGACCGTCGACACGGTGGTCGGTGAAGTATGCGATGACGGTGACACCGACGGCGGCGATGACTGCAGCGGGGACTGCCGCTCGAGCGAGCTATGCGGTAACGGCATCGTGGACAGTCAAGTCGGTGAAGTATGTGACGACAAAAACCAGGTGGGGGGTGACGGTTGCAGCAAGGATTGCCTATCGGCCGAAAGGTGCGGCAATCGCGTCTTGGATAAAGATGCCGGCGAGCTATGCGACGACGGCAATACAGTGGACGGCGACGGCTGCAGCAGCGACTGTCGGTCGGGCGAGGGATGTGGCAACGGCACCGAGGATTTTCTCGAAGAATGCGATGACGGCGATCTGAACAACCGCAATGACTGCATCATCATCCAGGTCGTCGGCGGAGATCCCGATGCGGGCACGGTCATCCCGGTAGGCGACAGCGGTGTCTCGGACGGCGGCCTGCCGGACGATCTCACCAACAATCGCTGTTTTCTGGCCCGCTGTGGCGACGGTTTTATTCACGATCAGCAATCGGGCGAGGAAGAATGCGACGGTGACGGCGCCGGCAATGGCGGCGAGACCGCTGAGTGCAACGCCGACTGTACCCTGTCGGAGTGCGGCGACGGCATTGTCAATCGGACCGCTGGCGAGGAATGCGACCCCAACGAAGTGGACAGCGAGGGAAATGCGGTCGACGCAGCGTTTTGTGACAACGACTGCACGGTTCCGGTGTGCGGCGACGACCACGTCAACATGAAAGCGGGAGAGGGATGCGATCCAGGCACTCCGGGTGGCGAAACCGATACGTGCAACAGCAATTGCACACCCATTGGTTGTGGCGACGGCAAGGTCAATCCGTCGGCCGGAGAAGAATGTGACCCGGGTACGCCCGATACCGATACCGACTTCTGTGATAGGGACTGCACGGTCCCGGTCTGTGGTGATAACCGAGTAAATTCGGCAGCGGGCGAGGAATGCGATCCCGGCACGATTGGTGGTGAGACAACGAGTTGCAACGTCAATTGCAAAGCACATAAGTGTGGTGATGGCACTGTCAACAGCACTGCAGGCGAGCATTGCGATTCCGGGCAAGTCGATAGTGGTACTGGACTGGCCATTGACACAGAGACGTGCGACAGGGATTGCACGGTCCCGGTCTGTGGTGACGACCTCGTCAATGTGGTAACCGAGCAATGCGATCCCGGGGTCATCGACGGTGAGTCGCCAGAGTGCAACGCCAATTGCACACCACTGAAGTGTGGTGATGGCATCGTCAACCGTGCTGCAAACGAAGAGTGCGATTCCGGGGTTGTCGATGGCGACGGCGATGCGGTCGACACAGCCACGTGCGACCTGGATTGCACCGTTCCGCGCTGTGGTGACGATCACGTGAATGCGTCGGCAAACGAGGCTTGTGAACCGGGCCCCACCGGCGAGTCGACTTCGTGCAACGCCAACTGCACGACCCGTCGATGTGGCGACGGCATCGTCAATACGACTGCCGAAGAGGAGTGTGACGACGAGGATGATGACGATACCGACGGCTGTCTCAGTTGTAAGCTGGCGACGTGCGGTGACGGATTTGTTTATCAAGGCGTCGAGCAATGCGACGGCGGTGATGGCACTCCTGGCAATGCGACTCCCAAGGCTACAGATACATGCGACGCTGACTGCACGCTGGCTCTATGCGGCGATGGCGTTCACAACGATTTATTCGTTATTGGCCCAGGTCCTACCGACACCGAGCAATGTGACAGCGGAGGCAATACCGATCAATGTGACGCCGACTGTACCTTCCCTCTGTGCACCGACGGCTTTGTCAATCCGGCCAATAACGGGGAACAGTGCGACGACGGAGACGATATCGACGACAATGCATGCAGCAATGCTTGCATTGCTCAAAGTTGTGGCGATGGAGTCGTGCAATCGGGACTGGGCGAAGAGTGTGACACGAGCCGCGTCAACACGGCAGCGTGTGATAGCAACTGCTCGCGACCTCTCTGCGGCGACGGCCACATCAATGCAGCGTTCGACCCGGATGGCGATGGCCCGGCATCAGGAGAGCTGTGCGACGTGGACACCAATGGGGATGGAGTTGCCGACAACGTTGCCGCGTGCGACAGCGACTGCACCATTCCGTCGTGCGGCGACGGACTGGTCAATCCGGCAGCCATGACAGCCAGCGGCGGCACAGCACTTGAGCAGTGCGACGTGGACACTGATGGAGACGGGGCTGCCGACAACGTGGCCGCGTGCGACAATGACTGCACAACGCCGTCGTGTGGCGACGGGCATGTCAATCCAGCAGCCTTGACCGCGAGCGGTGGAACTGCCCTCGAGCAGTGCGACGTTGACAGCAATGGAGACGGGGCTGCTGACAACGTCGCCGCGTGCGACAGCGATTGCACCACACCCGAGTGTGGTGATGGGCACGTCAATACAGCAGCGTCCGAGGAATGCGACGTGGATAGCAACGGCGACGGAACTGCCGACAACGTCGCCGCGTGCGACAGCGATTGCACCACGCCCGAGTGTGGTGATGGGCACGTCAATACAGCAGCGTCTGAGGAATGCGACGTGGATAGTAACGGAGACGGAGTTGCCGACAACGTCGCAGCATGCGACAGCAATTGCACGGCGCCTGCGTGCGGCGATGGCCACGTCAATGACCAATTCGATCCCGACGGTAATGGAACAGGAGAACAGTGTGAGCCGCCAGGTACAATCAGCTGTAATGTAAATTGTGAGGAGATTTAAATAGTGAATCCCGACGAGAGCGCAGCTCCATGGCTTCAGATGCACGGTCACATCGAAGGTGGTTGGAGCCGCGGAGCTGTCGTCACCGGGTAAAGACTACTGGGTGGTCTCGCAGATAAGAGTACAGTCGCCTGGACGGGGAGTGACCAGCCAGTCTTCACATGACAGAGACTCGATTGTATCCCGGCAGCTCGATGCCTTGTCTGTATTGTATTTTTCTCCAGAGTCGCAATCATTCTCTTGCTCGGTGAACTGACTGCAGGTCAGTCCAGTCCTCCTCATTCGGTCGTCTTCGCGCGCTGCAATGCACTCGTCGGCATTACTCACGCCCAGTTGCATGAGCTGCTCGGCGGTATAACACTGCAATATCTTCTCACAGGCAACATCATCGAGATCACTGCACGCCTCTGCCGGGGATGTATCGCCACCGCAAGCAGATACGGCAAACAGGGTTGATATGGTCACTGCATAAAACCAGACTCTCATTTTTAACTCCTCGGATTTGAAGGTCATCGTTTTGGCGGGTACCGATACTACGCGAAGATTGCTCGCCAGGGGGTGACCGTGTCAACTTGTCGCCTTAACACATCGGGCACCGGGTCGGAAACGCCTCGCTCCTCCTGTCGGCCGGTGGGCGGCGTTTCGTGGTAAGAATCCTCATGACCACGACCGGCGACAACAGAACCGAGCACATTGCCCGGCTGGGTGACCGCTCTCTGTTTCCCGCTCTGGATGCGCGCGCCTACCTGAACCATGCCGCAGTGTCACCGCCATCGCTGGCGGTGAGAGAGGCGGTTCGGGGCTGGCTCGACGACTACGGTCGCTGTGGAGTCGACGCGTTTCTGGCCTGGAACGACAGACGCCTGGCCCTGCGTCAAACTCTGGCTGGCCTTATCGGGGCGCAGGCCAGTGATCTCGCCTTGATCGCCAGTGCGACCACCGGGGTCATCGATATTGCGCTGTGCTTGCCATGGCAGCGAGGCGACCGGATCATCGGTTTTCGCGGGGAATTTCCCGCCAACGTCACGCCCTGGCAGCGCGCGGCCGAGCTCTACCAGCTCGACATGACGCTGCTTTCGCTCGACCCGTTCATGCGTTCGCACGCCGAGGGACTGGCGGTTCTGGACGGCGAACTCGGCCGCGGAGCCCGTCTGGTCGCGGTGAGCGCAGTACAGTTTCAGACCGGTCTACGCATGCCTCTGGCCGACATGGCCGCGCTGTGTCACCGCCACGGCGCCGAGCTCTTTGTCGACGCCATCCAGGCCTGTGGCGCCGTGCCGATCGACGTGGTCGCTGAAGGCATCGACTATCTCACCTGCGGTGGCCACAAATGGCTCATGGGTGTGGAGGGCACCGGATTTTTGTACATTGCTCCGCATCGTATCAATGCCCTGACGCCCCATCTGGCAGGATGGCTCAGTCACGAGGACGCGGTGGCCTTTCTCGGCGAAGGGCCCGGCCACTTGCACTACGACCGGCCGCTCAAGCGAGATTCTACCCGCTTCGAGATCGGTTCGTTTAATGGCGCCGGGTTTGCGGCTCTGCACGCCGCGGTTGATCTCATCGCATCGATCGGGGTGCCAGCCATCTACCGCCATGTCAACGCGTATCTCGATCCACTCGAGACTGCACTGAACGAGCGCGGTTTTCGCAGCCTGCGGGCCAGCGACCCGGCGGCCCGGTCAGCCCAGCTCGGTGTGCTGCCCCCGCCCGAGTTCGATGTACTGGACATCCACCGGGCGCTGACGAGGCGAAAAATTTCCTGTGCTATTCCCGATGGCGTGCTGCGATTTGCCCCGCACTGGCCCAATCATGCCGACGAGGTCGACGTGATCGTGGCCGCGCTCGATGAGGCCCTGGCCGAATTGCGCCACTGCTGACGCCTTGTCGGTCGACCAGCCATCGCCTGGCTGACCTTGCGACACTCGCTCGACGCCTGGCGTGCCCACTGCCTCGCCAGACATTGGGGCATCCTGAGCCCGATTTTCGTCCTCTTTCTTGGGCCAGAATACAACGTCAATACGCACGTTCGCTGCCTATCTTGCCCCACAGCCCAATTTAGGCTCTGTTCTGGCCCCTTCCAGCATTACCTCGGGTCGGGATCCTGGGGATCCTGGAGTCTCTTTGGGCTTGCGCTGGGTACGCTATTGCGTTCTCATAGAGTGTATGGACGCTGGTGAACTACTGAGCTCGGCCTTGTGTTGGCGGGGGCGCTCATGAGGCGCACGTATCAGCTGGCGCGCAAACACGACCGGCCAGTAGTTCGCCGCTTTGCGGCGATGCCCGGCCCGGTCTCTGCAGTCTCATCGGGTGATCATGCGGTGCGGATGGCCCAGCAAGGAGCCGGCAATGCGGCTGTGGTAGAGGCGGCACGAGCGGCCGGCGCCGCAGGCGCTCAGCACGCAGACATCCTGCCATCCCCGTCTGCCCTGTACGAGGCAACCCGTCTGGCATTGCAGCGCAAGCCCGAAATCTGCGAGCCAGGTCGGCCGGGGCCGGCCAGCGCCTACGATAGCATCATTGCTTTGGCGCAGAGGCCCGGCGCCGGGCAGGGAGCTGAATCCGGTGCGCCAGCGGCCGATGAGTCGAGCGTTGTACAGACCAAATGCTCGGCTTGTGAAGCCGAGGAAGCGGAAGAAGCCGGAGAAGCAACCATTGCGCTGACGGTCGGTGGTCTCGGTGAGCAGGCCAAATGTCCGACTTGCGAGGCCACAAACAACGTACAGAAAAAAGCCGCTGCGAGGCGTGCAACCGCGTCGGGTGCCATTCGCCAGTCGACAGTGAATTCGCCCGCGATTCAAAGGATGTCTGCAGAGTTGCCCTCGGACGGCGGGGGCAAGGCTATGCCCGAGGATGTCCAAGCCAAAATGGAGGGGTCGTTTGGGGTGGATTTTTCGGGAGTGCGTGTCTACGAAGGGCCGCGCTCAGAGACGCTGGGAGCGCGAGCCTATACACAGGGTACGGATGTTCATTTTGCGCCGGGACAGTACCGGCCTGGCTCGCCGAGCGGCCAGGAGCTCCTGGGGCATGAGCTGGCGCATGTGGTACAGCAGAGACAGGGGCGCGTTGCAGTAACGACCCAAGCCAAGGGAGTGGCGATCAACGATGATACGGCATTGGAGAAAGAGGCAGATGAATTGGGAGCCAGAGCTGCGCGCGGCGAGGCGGTGCCTCTGCCCGATGCGCTGAACGCGACCAGCGCGTCGAGCGGTTTCGCCCAGGCGTCCGGGCAACCGATTGTGCAGCGAAGGAAATGCACCTCCAAGGACGACGCCAACAAGATCATCACCCGTCACCAAGTATCACCCACGACGATTCAAGCGCCGGGCGACACTGTGACGATCACAGTCGACTTCGCTTGCGACATCCGTGACGGCGAATCGCACATCGAGACCTCTAAAGGTACATCGCTGGGCCTCAAGAAGTTTTTGACCAAATCTACGAACCAGTACAAGCGGACCTGGGACGGCAAGAAGCTGTACACTGCTATCGGCACATACTTGGTCGACGACGGCGACTATCGCCATCGGCTCGATAATGTGACCTACGCGTACAAGTACAATCCGACGACCAAGGTTTCCGACCAGGTGTACGTGACGGGAGCCAACCTGATCTCTCCGACGATCAAGATCGCAGCGCGGCCGTACGCGGGTACCGGCAAGGAGCACCATCACTACTCGGCGCAGAACGTGACCGACTTGGCGGCGATCATTGTCTCCGAGATGTCGATCGGCAACGCCGCCGAGCGTCAGGCAATCGCCTGGGCGGTGCGCAATCAGATGATCAGGCTGGGTACGTCGAGCGTGGCCGCGGCGCGTGACCACTTCAGGGACGCGCACGGCACGGCCGGCACCGGTGCTGCGAAGGCCACGGCCAAGACCATCCTCAAGAAGCCGATGGCGGACGACACGACAAGCGGCGCGATCAAATGGTTCTCACCGCGCAGCATGCCGGCCAAAGGAGACAGCTGCGACAAGGACGACGATTGCCGCGGCGGGCTGATCACGGTCACCAACGACGCGGGCGTCAAGGTAGAGCACTATGCGCCGAGTTGGCACTTGACGATGACCTACAAGGCCGTTCCTGGCACGCGCGAGTGGTATGTTCGCTTCTATGCTCTGTAGTGTTTTAGAGCAGCTGCGCGCGATGGCGATCGCATGTGGCTTGTTGACGCTACAGGGATGCGCGCCGGTCCGGTCGCCCGCGACCTCTGCCGCCGACCAGGGCGCGCCGGCCGCCACATCGTCAGCGCGAGTCCGCGAGCCGCCCACGTTCGCGGCGTACGAGGTCGAGATGATGCGGCGCGCGCCCGCACCCTTGGACCTGACCGGGTTTGTCGGCGGCGAGCATATCGTCGAGCGATTCGCGTCCGAGGCCGGCGAGCCGCCTAACTTTGCCGGCAGCTATCGAATCGTCTCATGGAGCTGCGGTACGCACTGTTCGACCGGCGTGATCCTGGATCTGCGCGATGGCTCCGTCCACGTGCTGCCGACCATAGAACTCGGTATGACGTATCGTCCCGACAGCGCGCTGCTCATTGTGAACCCGCGCCCGGGCACGCTTTTTGCCCCGGGCCAGACCCCTGGGTGGGCGATGACGCGTTACCTTTATTGGGACGGCGACCGGTTCCACCTGCTGGGCCCGATGTTCGCCACTGCGCATCGTCGCCGCGAGTGAGTCCGAGTTTTTGTACATCGCTCGGTACCGTGTGGACGTGCTCGCAGGCGCGTTCGATGAGCCGCTTGCCGAACTGCGCCCACCGCTGAGCCATCGATCGAATCGCCAGCCAGTCGCCCGACCGGTCGGGCTTGGCGGCGCGTCGACGAGCTCGACCTGAGGACACTCAGCCGGCGGAACGGCGGCCAGACGAACGGCGCCGAAAACTATTACAGGAAATCGCCTGCAACCCCGGCAAACGACTGCCGCGAACCGAGGGCGAGTACTGCCGTAACCGTCCATGCGACCGGTCGTATTGACTATCAAATCAGGATTACAACCACATCACGACGGGAGGAATTCGAATGAACAAACTACAATTGCTACTGCGTCCTTATGTATTACTGGTGACCCGCCTGCTCATATCCTTTGTGTTCCTGTGGCATGGTCTGCCCAAGGCAATCAACATCGACATGGCGATGGACAAATTTGCCGGATTTGGACTGCCGGGCCTATTGGGACCGATTACCGGCTGGATCGAAGTGATCGCAGCAGTGCTGGTCGTGCTGGGCGTAAAACACCTATGGGCGAATATCGCGCTATCCTTCGTCATCGTTGGAGCTATCGTCACCGTGCAGATTCCAGGTGGGTTTACCGCCGGGCTGGAGCGAGACCTACTCATCTTGACCGCCACACTGGTGCTGAGCGTATTCGGCCCAGGTATGCTGGCCCTCGATAAGTCGACCAAGGCCGCCCACTGAACGCGTCTGCTCTGGCAGAGGTGATCTGCACAGGCTGAACCCGATGGCGGTGCCGATGCTCTTGCGCAATTGGCCTCGACTTGCTTGCATCACCGGCAATGACGAGTACGATGAAGGCGGGCGCTTTGTGCGCGACCCGACGCTCGACTCTACAAGTGACCCGAACAATCTTGCTCGAGCGACGTCTTTTTAATGGAACGTAATATGATATCCAGCCAATTCATTTCAGATTGCACCATTCGTATTCTCATTGACCGAATGTGGATTCGTCTATCATCGATGGTGGCGTTCTCTGCCGTCATGGCCACAGCGTTTGCGTCAATGGGCTGCAAGGGCAACCCACCTGGCACTGTGCCGAGTGCAACCGAGCCGCATCGCCTCGGCGGTCAAAATGGTCTGGTCGCGGTGTCCAGCCAGTACACTGTCGGCGATGCGAAAGCTCGCTTGCAGCAGGCGATCGCGGCCAATGACAAGCTGTCCACGATCGCCGAGATCGATCACGCCAGCAATGCCGCCGGTGTCGGATTGCAACTCGATCCGACCGAGGTGATTCTTTTCGGCAATCCAGCCCTGGGAACGCCGCTCATGCAGGTGAATCAGAAGACTGGCATCGACCTGCCGCAAAAGATGCTCTTCGCTGCCGATAGCCGCGGAACCACAGTTGTCATGTACAATGACCCCGAATACTTGAGGCAACGTCACGGCCTCGATGAGGCCGCTTCCCAGCTCGCTACCATGACCCGGGCCATGAGCGGCCTGGCCCACAAGAGCAGTGGGCACGCGGTTGCACCCGGGGATAGCGGGATTTCTCCGCAGCAAGGCCTGATCGTCACCAAAAGTGCCCACAGCGTCGACGAGACGTATCGTCGTCTCGAGGCGGCGATCGAGGGTGCCGGGCCGCTGCGGGTGCTCGCCCGTCTCGACCATCGCGCCAATGCGCAGACGGTGGGGCTTACCCTGCGTCCGACCAGGCTGCTGGTCTTCGGCAATCCGGCCCTGGGTACGCGGCTCATGCAGAAAAAGCAGTCGATCGGACTCGATCTGCCGCAGAAGTTTCTGGTCTATGAAGACGGTGCGGGCGACGTATTCATCGTCCACAACGATCCGCACTATCTTGCCGCGCGCCATGGGATTACCGATGGCGGTGATATCCTCGCGACAATTGCAAACGCCCTCAACAAGCTGGCAGCCGCGGCCAGCTCGACGGGGTCGGCTTTGTAGAGCGGCAACGCGGCCGGGTCCGGGTCATTGGTATCAACTGCCGTCAGGCCCCGACCGGTTCTTCTGTCGAGCCTTGCCGAGGTCGTCTTTTAGAAACTTGCGCCAGTAGATCAGCCCCGGATGGGTGGCATCCATGAGCTCGTCGATCAATGCTGCAATGCGCGGGTCTCCATGGCCGTTCAGCCACATCATCCACGCCGACTCGCCGACCAGATACTCCAAAAGCTCCAGCGGTCGCTCGTGGCCCAGAATAGCATCGCGGGCCATGTGGATAGCTTGCTCGGTATCACCGCGCATTGCCAGGTAACACGACTTCAAAAAGACGCGATACTGCTCGCTTTTGATCCCCGCTTCCACGGCCTTCAGGGCCGCGCTCCACGCCGCTTCCGTGGTTTCGGTCCAGCCGTAGAGCTCGGTGAATGCTGCCGCCTTCAGGAAGGTGGCCAGGGGAAGGCCAGCGCGTTCGCCCTTTTCATAGGCAGCAATGGCACGCTCATAATCGTTGGATAGGTGATACTGATACCCAATGAAATCGGCCCACGATTCGGCGAATTCTGGCTCGATTGCGCTGGCGCGATCGAAATCTGCCATTGCACCCTCATGATCTCCCATGATCATGCGTATTTGACCGCGCCAGGCATAGGCCCAGGCATAGTCACTTTTCAGCCGAATCGCCTGATCATAACACCACAGGGCATCACCGTAGCGGAACAGCTTTCGACATGTCACCCCGAGGTGCGCCCACACCCAGGGATCGTCTGCCCTGTGCTTGAGAGCGAGCTGAAATAACCGGTAGGCGTCTTCGAAGTTCTTGTTCTTTCGATGTCGTTCTGCGTGCTCTTTTAGGCGCTCATACTCGGGTTCAGAGCGCGCGGGCTGTTGCGTGGTCATGGCCGCTCACCTGCCTTCAGTTCTGGCGCCATCGCCGCTGATTCAATAAGTTGCATACAGCGACTGTGGTTCAAGGGATGTGGAGCGATCAACTGTTTGAACCTGTCATGCCCGCGCAGCCGCGCCCATGCCAGACCCACAGAAGCACGCGCACGTGAGTCGCAGAAAAGGACCCGATCACTGCGCTCCTCGACGCGAATCGCCCTGTCCAGCCACGATAACGCATCTTCCGCATTGCCCTGCATCGCGGTGAGACCGGCAACGTAGTAGAGTATGTCCCAGGGCCGCTCGATACTGTTGCCCTCGTCGACCTCGTCGACCTCGTCGACATCTGGGGCCCGGTCGATGGTGGACTTCATGAGGTTGCGAGTCTGTGCAATGGGCGTTGCGGCACGGCTAGCTCCGTGGCGGAGCCAGGTCAGCTCGGCCTGGTGATATCGGATGAATCGCCGCCAGCGATCGGGTGGATCGCTGGCAAGAGCGCGCTCGAAGTCTTGCTGCGCGTCGTCGAGATGTGCGTCCAGTAGATGCAGGAATCCGCGTTCGCTGTGATAACGCGGCGGCTGGAGCCAGACTGGATCGAGTTCAAACGCCCGATCCAGGTGCCACAGGGCGCGAGCCATATCGCCGCGAGTCTGGTCAGCGCGCATCTCGAGAGACCGGGTGAGAAACGTATGGGCCCAGGCATAGTCGGGCTTGAGAGAAATCGCTTTGTCGAAATCGGCGATGATCTGCTCGATATCGCCGTGCATGAGCACGCGCGTCTCGGCGCGGTGCGCATAGGCCCAGGCATAACCCGGATGCGCTGCAATGGCCCGATCGTACCCGCTCAATGCACGCTCGTAAAACCCCCCTCGACTCGCCGAGTACGCTTCGCGAGCCAGGCTCTGCGCGAATTGCTGTGCGCTTTGTGCCTCGGCCATATCAGCCTATCAGCCGTTCGAAGTCGCTCGTGCCCCGGACCTCGAACCAGGCCAAATCGAGTCGGGCTCGCTTTTTGGCCGGAGTGCGAAGAATCTGGTGTTTTTCGAGAAATAGCACTTCAGAGAGAATCGCCAGGGCGCGATCGAAGTCGCGTTTTAATGCGAGAAGACCGCCCAGTTCGTAGTAGGCCCTGGTATGGGTTTCTGTGCCGAGTTCTCTCGAAATGACGGTTCGGGCCTCATCGATGGCGGTTTTTGCCCTGGCGTCGCGACTCATCAAGCAGCGCACTGCAGCCCGGCCGTAGAGGGCAAATGCATTGGACGGATCGGCTGCAACAGCCTGCTCGTAAAGTGAGATGGCTTCCTCGTAGCGACCGTCCAGGGCGAGCAGAAGAGCGCGTTCGGGCAACACGTGATCGGCTCGAAAAACCCCGGCATCCATGGCAATGGCGCGCTCGAAATCTTCGAGTGATGCAGCGTATTGATGAGTGGCTTGATGAAGCCGCGCGCGCCAGATGAAGGCCCACGCGTAATCTGACCGCAACGAGATGGCCCGATTGATATCGTCCATGGCGCGCACAAGGTCGTCGATCCGCTCGTATACTTCCGATCTGCGCGCAAACGCCCACGCGTTGGTCGGGTCCAGCGCCAGCGCGCTGGCCAGGCGCTCGAGCGCTTCGGCGTAGGCACCGCTTCGCAACAGATCGCGCCCTTGCACTGCCATATCAAGCGATGCCCTGGGTTGCTTTTGCATCATATCGAAACCTGAAGAAGCACCTCGGTGGCCCCCCGGCTGGCCAGGGGGAACACCATCGAGGAACACTATATCTGGTGTTCGAACTCTGTCGAATCATTACTCATCGACGCAAACACAGCCGAGTCGTCGGGGCACGGATCTTCCTCGGGGTCGGTGAACAGCCGCCCAAACACGGCCGAGTCGTCGGGGCACGGATCTTCCTCGGGGTCGGTGAGCACCTGCCCAAACACGGCCGAGTCGTCGGGGCACGGATCTTCCTCGGGGTCGGTGAACAGCTGCCCAAACGCCGTGGTATCATCGGGGGTTGGATCTTCCTCGGGGTCGGTGAACCACTGCGCGAACACCATCATATCATCCGGATTTGGATCTTCCTCGGGGTCGCAGAACGACAGCGCAAATTGTTTCGAGCTCATGTCTATTCTCCTCTCTCTGGTCATCTAGTGCTCTTGGAGAGACGTTTTTGCTCTCCATGAAACGTGATATCGAGTGCTTCCTTGACTGCCGGGTCGATCGGTGCCGCCTTGATGGGCGGAACATAGAGTGTGGTGACTTCTGTGATACGAGCGCGTTCGAGTGCGCCCACAGCGATCCGCTGGATATCGGGCTTGTTATCGGGACGGGTTGCCGCGACATAGAAATAGACCTTGTGATCCTCGGGGTACTGGTCGAGCAAGACATCCTTCAACATGGATAATCCTCTTGCTCGAGACTCTGCTGCGTGGAATCCAAGCGTTCCTATGACCCCGATTTGCCACAATATCAGCCCGGTATGCGGATCGGAGTTGCGCGGCCGGAGCAAAAAATCTGTGCATTCATGGCTTCGGACACCAAAGGTAGCGGGATCAAACCCCAGGTCGGCAAACAGGCAGTCCTGGGCCGAAATTCCCGGCAATGATTCGACCGCATGGCCTTCTTTTCTCGCCGTACGCTGGGCCTGGTTGGTCGCGTATACAAAGATGTTCGGATGACCGTAAAAGACGGCACACACCTTCTTGCCCTCGCGCACAGGGGCGAGTATGGTCTCGACCATGGCTTCGTAGACGCTGCGTCGAAACTGCTGGCTGCGGTCGTATTCGATCATTCGCGCGGCTGAATTGAGGCGTTTTACGTACGCTTCTGCCCGAGCATTATTGATGGCATAGAGCACAACTTCGCTGGACTCGATGGCATGCTTGGCACCCAGCGTCAGGTGCTTTTCAATATCCAGGCCAGTGCCGACAAGGGTCAATTGCCCATTCGTCACAGAAATCTCATCCTCTGGTCGCGTGGCATCTCGATGGAATACGTGAATCGGCAGTTCGGCCGGCAGCAATACGTCAACGAGTAACACTATAGTTCGGCGTGGCGCTGGGGGCTGAATTTTTCCACACCGAGTGCACGTGCATCAATGATAGCATGAATACTAGCAGTTCCCTGTAACGCTGCAGCATGGGCACTTTCGACGAATCGAACGCTACGGATGCGAACGCTGCCACGGTGCTCATAGGCCCGGGCGACGGCGGCATGCCAGAATCGGCTGAAACTCTGCGCGGCGTCAGTCCAACGGTCACTATCGGGCGCTACGCGGTCCTCGAAGAGCTGGGCCGCGGCGGGATGGGCACGGTATATGCGGCGTATGATGACAAACTCGATCGGCGAGTGGCCATCAAGCTCTTGAGTGCGAGCGCCTCGGGGCGCGAGGGCAGACGGCTGGAGCGAGAGGCCCTGGCTCTGGCCAGGCTATCGCACAGCAATATCGTGCACGTCTACGACGTGGGAGCGCATGAAAACCAGATGTTCATCGCCATGGAGCTCATCGATGGCGAGCCGCTGAACCGATGGGTGAAGCGCGAGCCGCGGCCCGGTTGGCGCGAGGTGCTCGAAGTATGTCTGCAAGCGGGGCGGGGCATTGCCGCGGCCCATGAGCAGGGTCTGGTCCACCGGGATATCAAACCCTCCAACATCCTGGTCGGCAATAACGGCGGGGTATGCGTGGCCGACTTTGGTTGGCGAGGATGTACAGGTCAGGCGTGGAGGAGACCTGGGAACGCGAGCTGAGCGACGACGAGGTGCTGTCGTCCTGGTCGGAGTCCAGCATCCGTCGGCTCAGCGAGAACTTGACCGCAACCGGGACGATCATGGGCACGCCGACGTTCATGGCGCCCGAGCAGCACTTCGGAGTCGAACCGGGGCCCGCAGCCGATCAGTATAGCTTTTGTGTATCTCTCTACCAGGCATTGTACGGGCGTCTGCCCTTTGCAGTGGCGGAGCCCGCGTCCGAACTCGCCGCCGTGGTCGAGCGCAAGTTGCGCGGTGGTATCGAGCCGCCACCGCCGGACCGCGATGTCCCGGGGTGGCTGTATCCGGTCATTGCGCGTGGTCTGGCGTCCGATCCGCAGCTGCGCCACCCATCCATGAACGCGCTCATCGCCGCGCTGGAAGACAATCCGACCCGGCGGCGAAGAGCCCGGGCGCGGCTGGCCGCGTTTGCCGGGGTCAGCTTGATCGCAGTGATGGCTCTGGCCGCGCTGGGCTGGACGTCGCTTCGCAACGAGCGCGGCCCGGTGTGCCAGGGGTTGGAGCGAGAGCTCGACGAAGTGTGGAACGAGGACATCAAGGGCGAGATCAGTGCTGCATTCGCACGCACCGGATTGCCCTATGCGGCCGATACGGTTGCTCGGGTGTCGGCCAGCCTGGATGACTATGCCAGCTCGTGGCTGTCCATGCGTACAGATGTCTGTGTCGCCACCCGGGTGGACAAACGACAGCCCGAGAACGTGTTGTTCCGGCGGGTTTCCTGCCTGGAGCGTCGGCGCAATCAGCTGGGAGCGCTGGCCGAACTTTTTGCGTCCCGGGCCAACCGAGATCTGGTCAACAAGGCGGTGTCGGCAGCGCAGGGGCTGCCACCCATCGATTACTGCGGCGATATCGAGGCCCTCACTGCAGCCATACCGCCACCCGAAGATCCCCTTGTGCGGGCTCGCGTCGAGGCGCTGGAGCCGCGGGTGGATCGCCTTGAGGTGCTTCTGGAGGCCGGCAAATTTCGCGATGGAATCGAGCACGGAGAAGCACTGCTGGCCGACATGGCCGATCTCGACTATGCGGCGATCCGCGCCCGGACGATGCACTCGATCGCACTTCTCAAGCGGTTCGCCGGCGACTACAACGGCGCGGAAGCAATGCTGGGAAAAGCCATCCCGATCGCAGCCAGGGCCAAGGACGATGCGCTGGTCGCAACGTTGTGGGCGAACTTGATCGACAATCTGGTGGCGGGCAAGAGCCGTCCGCACGAGGCCGAGGTCTATTTGCAAGCACTGGCAGCAGCAACCGAGCGCACCGATGACGAGCTGGCGCGAGCCGCGTCATTATCCAGTGTGGCGGGCCTGTTCCAGAGGGTGACCAGGTACCGAGAGGCCAGAGCAAAGTACGAGGAGTCTCTGGCTATTCGTGAACGGGTACTGGGTCCCGACCATCTCGAGGTGGCCATGACTCTGAACAGCCTGGCCTGGGTCCTCGACGAGATGGGCCACTACGAGCAGGCCTTGACCAATCAGCAGCGGGCCCTGACCATCCGCGAAGCAGCACTGGGCTTCGAACATCCCCACGTCGCCGAATCGCTCCACAGCCTGGCCAACACGCTGGGCGAGATGGGCAAGTACGAAGAGGCCCGCGTGCGATACCGGCGGGCCTTGAGCATAGAGGAGAAGACGTTGGGTCCCGACCATCCCGATGTGGCAACTGCATTGGGCATGCTGGGCCATATGCGCTACAAGCTGGGCAGGTACGAGCAGGCCCGTGCAAACCACCAGCGGTCTGTGGCGATCAAAGAGAACGCATTGGGTCGCGACCATCTCCACCTATCATTTTCGCTCCACTTTCTGGCCCTTGTGTTCGAACGAACCGGCAACTACGAGAGTGCGCGTGCACATGTGCAGCGAGCTCTGGCGATCGCCGAAAAGGCCCTGGGGCCCGAGCATCCCATGGTGGCAATGGTTCTCGGCGCCCTGGCCGCCGTGCTCGGCAACACGGGCAATCACGAGCAGGCGCGAGCCACCTACCAGCGGGCACTGACCATTCATACAAATGCCAAGGGGACCGAGCATCCCGACTCGATGACGTTTCTCACCGGGTTGGGTCGCACGCTCATACGCATGAATCGCCTGGATGCAGCCGAGCCTTTGATCAGGCGTGCGCTGTCTGTATTCAAAAGAACGCACGGGTCCGAGCACCCCGAACTGGCCAGGCCGCTACTTGCACTCGGCGAGCTGTTTCTCGCTCGCCACAGGCCAGACGAGAGCGCACGGGCCTTACAGCGCGCCCTGGCCCTGGACAATCACAATTACCGTGCGGAAATTCAGCTCGCCCTGGCCCGGGCGCTGTGGGCTGCGGGCAGCGAGCGCGCGCGAGCCATCGGGCTGGCCAGACAGGCGCGCGAGCATTTTCGGCAGATAGGCAATCAGCCCATGCGCAAGGACGCATCGTGCTGGCTGGCCGGGCATGCGCCCACTCGTTGAGACCGAGAACCGAGAGCGAAAACCGGGCGCTTGCCTGGACCTGCGCTAAGAGCCGGTCCAAAAACTCTCCGCGTCGCCAGAGCGGCGATCCATCACCGCCAGCGGGCTTGCTCGTCGGTCAAATACACCCAGTATTCTCCACTCCTCGCGCACCCACTGGCGGCGCGCCTCGCCGCTCTGGCTCGGTCCGAGGTTTTTGGACCGGCTCTTATTCAGACGGGCTGTCCTGGCTGGTTTTGCTCAGGCGGACGTCGATAACCCGGCCCGGATCGCGACCGTCGAGATTCACCGGGGCCGGGTCGTGGCCAGCATTTTCGATAAAGATGGATTTGTAGCGGCGATTGACGCTGTGTCTGGCGATTCCGTCCGGGCCGATGTCGAGATTTTCGGTGAACATGGTCCTGCCCTGGTGATAGCGGATAAACGGACTGGACAGAAACCGATTGTTCTGATCCAGAATGCGGAACTGCCACAGGTCGCTCTGGCTGCCCTCAACGGCGATGCGCACGTCGGCGGCGATCTGACCGGGTGCCAGCACCACGGTTTTTTGGTGAAAGCGAACCGGCGAGTCCATCCACGATAGGCGATTGTGCAGTTGATACTGGCCGGGCGGCAGACCCTCGAACTCGAAGCGCCCGTCGGCATAGCAGGTGGGCAGATAATAATACCCGCCGCTGTCCAGGTGTCGTGCCCCCATTCGACTGCAGGTCATGGACGAAAGAGAAAACGGCTGTCCGCTGTCGGCGTTTACAAAACGGCCGCGAATGGTGCCCGCCCCGAGCTGGAAGTTGGCTTGCACGGGAGTTTCGTCCCGGACGTTGACATACCCGAGCAATTCGAACTTGCTGTCCCCGGACAGGCGATAGCGAACCCGGTAGCCCGCCCGGATGGGAATGTGGTCGATCTGGTAGCGTCCCTCGCCGTCGGTTCTGGTCCGGGCCGGAAAGGTCTCGTGGACACGGTTGCCCTGCATCCAGCCAGAAGTGTAGGCGAGGTCGAGCTCGATATTGGCCAGCGGTTGGCCGGTGCTGTCGGCAACTCGGCCGTAAAGGCGGCCGCTCTCCATGGCGAGACGAAAATCGACCCGCGCCTCGGCAACGTGAGTGGCCGCATCGACCCACACGAGATCGCGATCCGAGCTTTGTGTGGCCGACACTCGGCCGCCAAAAAACGTTCCACTCGAATCGATTTCCACGGTTAGGGCCAATCGCCGGTCGAGCGGGGTAAACATCTCGTAGACCCCGTTGTGATCGGAAGCGGCGCGGACTCCGCCCGGCCCCATAACCGTCGCCCCGACTACCGGATGGCGCTCGTGCCCCCGGGTCACCTCGCCAGTGATCCGCACGACCCCGCTCAGCCGGATGATCACGTGTCTGCTCTGGTCGATGGTTTGAGTCAGATTCTTGACCGTGGCTTGACCGTGGCGAGGATGCCGGGCGTGGATGGCGAAGACCTGACCCTCGGGGATGCCATCGAGATAGAAAGTGCCGTCTTTTCTGCTGGTGCGGACAGTACAGGAAGTGACGTCGGGTTTTTGGTCCGGCTCCAGACACCCGGCCAGACCGACCTCGGCACCAGCCACCGGCCGATCGCGCCAGTCGATGACCCGGCCGCTGAGTTGCGCGCCGGACGAGAGCGGAGCCAGGACATACGGATCGGCGGTCAGGTCGCTGAGATCCAGCATCTGGACCAGAGGCGCGTACTCGGGGGCTCGCACCGTGATCTGCCACCGTCCCACGCCCACGCCGGGGATGCGGAACTCGCCCTCGGGGCGGTCGCGAAAAGTCCAATTTTTTGGCCTGGCCTGGCCATAGGCGAGTGAATCGGTCGCCCGTGCAGTGATGCGAAAGTCCGGGATGGGCTGACCGGTATGAGCGTCGAATACCTGGCCGGGAACTGCAAACAGGAACAGCTCGCGATTGTCGTCCCACACCGCGCCCGACCCGGCTGGTGTCGCGGCCTGGTCGCGGTTGGGGGGACTGCTCAGGGACGCGCTCTGCGCGCCAATGCGGGCGAGCGCGTCGCCTGCCTGTCCGGCCCCGGTCAGGGCGAAACGCCGGACTTTGCCGTCCTCGCCCACCACAGCACCGCCCGGTGCTTCGATCCGGGTCTTCGAGGTACCGGACGACAGAGTTGCCCAGCCGGTGTACACCGCCACCGCCACTGCCATGGTGGCCAGTACTCCGTGTTTGCGCGATAGTTTCATCGATTTGACTCCGTTTTCCGCAGGTGATATTCGGGCGACTGCCATTTGGCCCTGCCCGGCGATGCGCACTGGCCCGGAGGTGAGCTCGAACGGCTGCGCTGCCCGTGCGGTCACCCTGCCGGCGTCGAGCCGGAGTGAGCGAGAATCGCTCACGTAAAGCGCGCTGTCCGGCCCCAGCGCAGTTTGCAGCTGGCCCAGTTGCACTGCTGCGCGCTGGGCCGACAGGGTCCGGATATGGGCTGGAATGGGCACGGACAGGCCGATCCCGCGCAGGCGCCCGCGATCGCCGGGAGTCGCGACCAGGGCGCCGTCGGGTGCGTCGATGCGCATTTGCTCGACCGGGGGCCGGGCCAGTCGGACGATGGCCAGCACCAACACGAGTGCGGCTGCTGCCATCGGCACGAAGATCAGGCGGCGACGACGGATCGAATGGCCGGCCGCCCGGCCGCTCCGCATTGCTTGCCGGGAATGTGAAGCGGAGTTCTTGCCGGGGTTTGCCGTCGCCTCTGTGGTGATCGCGGCCAGGACATTGTCGGCGATCGACGCGCCTGACACTGCCTTGCTGTCCGCCGCAGTGGCCCTGGCCAGCCCGGTCAGGCCCGCGCCCATGAACGCGATCTCGGCGGCCAGCGGGCGGCATCGGTTACATCGCGCGGCGTGTGCTTGCAACTCGACGGGCAGACCACTACTGGCCCAGGTATCCCATAATGCGCGATCGCTGATGCGTCGGCACAGATGGCGTTCACCGGACATGGGCAAGCTCTTTTCGCAATGCGGTCAGGCCGCGGCTCAACCGCGATTTGATCGTTCCGATCCGGAGCCCGGTCAGCTCGGCGATCCGGTTCAGATCCATACCCTCGAGATGGCGCAGAACCAGGAGTTCGGCGTGCTCGGGCTTGAGCCTGGCCAGGCCCGCGCGGATCAATCTGGCCGCATCGCCGGCGTGGAGAGAAACCTCGTCGGGCTGCCATTCGACCGATGACCCGGCGTGTTCACGGGCATAACGGACGGCCAGGCGGGCCTGCGAGCGCCGTTTTTTCAGCGCCGCCAGACAGCGAAGACGCGCCATGCGCAGCAGATAAAAGCGCAGCTTGCCCCGCTCGTCGTAGTGCTCGCGTTCTTTCCACAGGGTCAAGAAGACCTCCTGCGCGAGATCGCGAGCGAGGTTGAGATCGCCGGTATAGCGCAGACAAAACGACAGCAGATCGCGCTCGTGGTGCTCGACCACAGCGCGAAACGCGTCGCGATCTCCCGCCTTGACCGCGGCCATTGCAGCCGATCGGGGCGCGTCGCGCACGACTGGCGTGGGCATCACCATGGCCGCGATCGGTGCATCTGTCTGCATGACCCAGAGCAAGTGCCCGGGCCGCGATTCGGTTCCCGAGTTTTTGCAGTCTCGGCCCACAAACGCTTGTTTTCAGTGTTGGTGAGACGTGGGTACATGGTCCGGCCGTCGACCTGCGGCCACTGCGGCCGCTACTTCCGCGACCAGGCTTGGCTGGCACTGAGTACAGTTTCCCGCAGGTAGCCCCCATTATGCCCGAGCAGCTCGCCGATCGCCGCGCTGCTCGTCGGTCATCTGGGCCTATCAAAAGAAACTGATTAGCCCGGGTTAGCCCGGGTTAACCCGGCCCGGCAGGTCCAGGGTGTCGCGTGCGAGCCTGGCGCGACGAGGCGTTGGTGCGACGGCGCAGGTCTTCCCTCGACCCTGCTTCGTAGTCCCACGCGTCCCGTATGAAAGACGTAACGCTCACCAGCGCATCCCGGTAGCCCACTTCCTGATGCTCTAGCCCGAGTTCAAGGCACCATGCGCGAACGATGACACACGCTCGGGCCATGTTCTGGTGAGGGATGGTGGGGAACAAGTGATGCTCGACCTGGTAGTCGAGACCGATGAAGAGGTAGCGCAGCCAGGCGGGCACACGCAGGTTGCGGGTCGTCTCGAGTTGGTGCAGCCAGTCGCGGAATTGATTGGACGTGATTGGCAGGCCAATGTGCGCCGGCGCGAAGATCAGCGAGAGCAGGACACCGACGAGACACCACAGGCTCATGTACAGGGCAATTGTTTCGAGGGGGCCCCACACCACGGACGGCACCACGAGCCACAGCGTGTAGTGAGCGGTCAAACACAGTGCGTCTGCCGCATTGGCCCTGGTGAGCCCGCGCTTGCCCAGGTCGGCGATGACGAACTTGATCGACGGAATCCGCATCACGGTCGGCATCAACGTTGTGAGCGGCCAAAAGAGGTAGCCCTGCAAGTTGCGCTGGAACCATCGGCGCAGCCGACCGGAGCTCTCATAGTCCGCCCGGCAGGAGGCCATGGGCCAGATATCGATGTCGGGGTCTTGGCCCAGCACGTTAGGGTGGCCGTGATGGAGCCCGTTGTGCTTGTGGCGCCAGTACATGGCACCGAGCCCGGAAAACAGCGGGAACATCAAATG
>JAKSDA010000346.1 GCA_022360315.1 Pseudomonadota bacterium | reverse complement strand
CTAGCCCGGATTATTCAGCCCGACACCTACTGTGGTCTCATCTACTGTTCTTTCACCCGCAGTGTGCGACCGAGCGGCAAGGATGGCTCAGGGTCACCGCGAATCGCTCGCCCGGCGCCGCTTTGCTGTCCTGGTCCGAGATACCTTGACCTCGACCGGTGTGTAACGGATCGAGCCCGCAAAGAGCATATGGTCCGGGTCATATCCCCAACACCACAGACGTTTTCCGCGTTGTGAGATGCAGGTATGATCAGAATCTGCACTGACGTAGACCGCCCGGCCGGCCAGGCCGGTCACCTGCACCGGGTGGGCCGATTGGGCCGTTGCCGTGCCATTGCCGAGCTGACCGTATTTGTTGTCGCCCCAGCACCACACCGAGCCGCTGCTATCAATGGCACATGTGTGATTCTCGGCACATGAGAGGCCACCATGAATTGCCTTGCCTGGCAGCGCTGTCTGGACCGGCCGGCTCACCATGTAGTCGGTACGAGTTGGATCGCCGACCTGGCCAGTGTGGTTACTGCCCCAGCACCACACCGAGCCATCGCTCCGGCGGGCGCAGGTGTGATTTCCGCCGGTGCACGAGTCGGTCACCTCATCAAATGGGCTTCCGTCGATATCCTGGCTCACGTGGACCGGACTGGAGCCATGTGCTGCCGTGCCGTTGCCGATCTGTCCCTTGCGATTGGAGCCCCAGCACCAGAGTTCGCCCGTATTGGTGACAGCACAGGAGTGCTTTGCCGTATCGCCGAGCGAGATCCGGGCGACATCGTAGCCGAGCTCGGCGATCGCGACCGGCGTGCTCTCGACGGAGAGGCCACTGTCAGCGACCTGGCCGTGCTCGTTGCCGCCCCAACACCACAGGCTGCCGTCGGCCTTGAGGGCACAGCCGTGGTACTTGCCCACTGATAGAGACGCCACATCGTAGCCGAGTTCAACGACTCTGCGGGGAGACAGCGCGCGTGTCCCGGCAGATCCGCTGCCCATCTGGCCATGTTCGTCGTTGCCCCAGCACCACACCGAACCGTTGTTTTTGCGGGCACAGGTGTGAGCTGCCCCGGCCGCGACTTCGGCCACGTTGCGGCCGATTCTGGTCACTTTTTTGGCCTTGCGACGACTCCGCGTGGTGCCGTCGCCCAGCTCTCCGTGCTCGTTCTGGCCCCAGCACCACACCGTGCCTTTGCCTGCGCGATAGCAGTAGTGCGCCTTGCCGAAGGCGACGTCGTCGGTGAGGCTCAAGAATGTGTTGAGCACCTGGCCATCACCGGCACAATCGTCGTAATGGCCATCTTCGCTCGAGCGGGTAGTACATACCTCGGCGCAACTGCCGAGGGCTGGAAAGCCGCACGATCCGTCGGTGCACACCCGGCCGGAAATTCCGGCGCCTTGTGCTTCGCATACATTGATATAGGGCTGATCACCAAATGCATCGCCCCAGAAGCCGCCCTCATGGCGCGAGTACACGGCCCGTTCGACCACGGTTGTGTCGATGCCACCGCCGCGCAGCGATATTCGGACAGACTGTCCATTGGCGTTGGTCCGCGCACCCAGGCAGGCAGAGACCAGGCGCCGTTCGGTCGGTGATATGGCACCCCGCGCCCAATCCGGCGCCAGGCCGATGATTCCGCGGTATTCACGGCCAGCGCCATCGCTGCCGTAGATCGTTACCGATTCGCCGTCGGCCAGTGCGCATTCGACTGCATATTGGAGCAGCGCCTCGAAATTGCTCTCTTGCTCGGCGCTGAGAGGCTGTCCCTCGGTAGCCGCGGGCGACGATTTCAGACAGGCGCGTACCCGCTGCTCTCCTTCGTGGGTGATCGCCCCGAACTCCCATTCTGGAGCAAAGCCGCGCGACCCGTGATAGGTCGTCGAAGTGCCGTCGGCCCGGGCCACGTTGATCGATCGATGTGGCGGCAGTGCGCAGCCGACCAGATGGACCAGCGCGTTGTGCAGTTGTTCCCTTTCGCCGTCGTTGAGTGGGGCGCTTTCATGGGCACCGCGCGATGAAGCCAGGCATGACCGGACCGCCTCGGCACCGTGCTGACTGACCCCACCGTACTGCCACTCGGGTGCATATCCGCGTTTGCCGGGGAAGGACCTGACAACGTCGTCCGACGACGTGATCGAAACCGAGCTGCCTGCCGGCAGTGCACAGCCCACCAGATAAAAGATCACCGCATGGGCGATGAACTCCTCCTCTGGCGACAGCGGCACCGCAGAGCCGTCTTTATCGATAATGGCCACACCCCGCGGACCGGCGTCGTTGATCACCAATCCGTCGAGACTCACGTCGAGCAGGCTGGAGCCGCCCACGCGAAGGCTTCTCGAATGGCTTCCATCCAGAAAGAGTCCGCTGATGCCTATGCCACTGAGGCCGACGCCGGCCGCTGCGCTGTCGTCGTCGCCGAGCAGGCTCGGGTCGACTCCGCGAAGAGCGATTCCGCTGGTCGCAAGGCCGGACAATGCCGACCGATTGATACCCAATCCGTTCAGGCCGTTGCCATCGACAATCAGGCCGCTGCCGTCGAAACCGTTCAGACCCACGCCGCGCAGACCCACGCCGTTGACCGCGATGCTGCCTGGTCCATTGCCATCAATATACAAACCATTGATGCTGTAGCCATAGAGGCCCGTTTTGGATTGGTCGCTGTCATCGGTGCCGATCGAGTCGCTATCGGATCGACTCAAGACAACGCCGCCGAGCCGGATACCCCAGGGGCCGACCTGGTTGATGCCGAGTCCATCGAGCGCAACATCGCTGATTCCCACACCCGCCACGCTGAGGCCGTTATGAGTGTGAGGGCTCAAACTCAATCCACGGAATTGAAGCGAGTTGGCGGTCATGGCATTGGCGGTCATGGCATTGGCCGTCATGGCGTTGGCGGTCATGGCATTGGCGGTCATGGCATTGGCGGTCATGGCATTGGCCGTCATGGCATTGGCCGTCATGGCGTTGGCGGTCATGGCGTTGGCGGTCATGGCATTGGCGGTCATGGCGTTGGCCGTCATCACGCCCAAACGAGAGGTGCCCTGGTTGGGCAGGGCATCTTGCATACACGAAGCGATCGGTAGGAGGGATAACGCCAGAGCTAAACAGAATGCCTTCGACCTTATGACTACTTTGTCGGACATGTGGTCAAGCATCGTCATCTCCTCTTGAATTGTTACTGCGTCTAATTAGATCTTTTTTGAAAAAGTACAGCTTTACAGTAACCCACATGTCCACCTGTTGGATAGAAAAAAGTACACTGTACCGGACGTGCCCTGTGTTTTTTATGTAATATATTTGCCATACTACGCGTTAACCGTAGAAAATACTTGTAATTATCGAATCAATGTTTTTTGTCTTTACTGCGTTAAATCCCTTCTTTGGAATAAGTAATATTCGTAATTCCAATCACTTCTGTAACGTAAAAAACAGTTACATCGAGAAAACAAAAATTCGATTATATGCAAATAATTACAATATATATACAATCTCAAAATAAGAAATAGTAATTATTCTTATAAAATAACAAGAATTAACTTCGGTATAAATTGCGTATATTTCTTAAAAATTATAAGGACTCAAGTGGTTCTATGTAGATACATGTGTGCCTAGATGTCGTGTTGTGTTACGCGTCGCGTCAGACTGGATGCGAGGAGCTTCTACTCGGACCCGGACTGCCAGGCCGGGCTCGAGGATGGATTGCCAGCGAGCAGCGTTCGGGGAAGCTGGTTGCCGGCGACCGGCAGGCTCACCGGTTCATCACCAGCAGGCGCGTGCGATCCGACCGAGAGTGATCGGCCGATGGTATCTCTGTATGAACGGCAGTCGGCGGCGGCGGTTTGACCCCGGGCATCGAGCAAAGCTCCCGGAGGGTCGGACTGCGGCCGCGGCGGTTGTCCTCGTAACCGAAACACCTTATTTGATAGACAACCAATGTATTTCTGTTACGCACTGAGCGATCTGTAACCTGAAATCAATGGTTCAGTTCAGGCGAGAAAGGTGGTCACTGCCGCCACGGCGACTGCCGATAGACAGTACTGAAACCATGATCAGGGCATCGCGTTTGCGGCCGATCACTTCCAGTAGTTTCCTGCCGCCAAAACCAGTGGCATCGATATCAGGCCCATCCCATAACGGCCTTTCAACTGCGCTCTTTCCAGAGGTAGTAACCAAACAGAACACATTGGTTGTGGATCAAACGAGGTGTTTCTGTTGCGAGGCCAACCGCCGAGCCGGCCGGGAGTCCAGCCGGCCGGGGGCTTTGCCCAATGATAGCTCGAGCGCGAAGCGATCGGGCCGCGCCCGATCACATTGGAGCCTGTCCAGCGTGATCGTGTGTAGTCCTACCTGATCAGCCTCCTCCAGCCCGATTCATTGCGGGTTACGGACCATCGTGATCTCTGAATCCGACTCATCGTGATCACCTGTTCCAGCCATCGTGATATATATTTGCTCTTTCAAATTAGGAGGTTCATCGGTGTCTGCGGTGAGGCCACCCATGAATCGTACGAATCGCTGAGATCTTGCGCTTCTTCTCGCACGACGTCCGGTGGAGATGCCCCCAGATAGAGATCCGCCCGCAGGGTAGCAAACGTCATGAATTGCCGGATACCGAAATCAATCATGTTCATTCCGCACTCATGGCGCGACTTCAGCCCGGAATCTCTCATGAGCACACGCCGTGCCTTCTTTATCGTCTTGACCTGCTTGTAGTAGCCTCTCCTGGTCTGCGCCACGAAAGTCAATCCATGGTCGCGCAGAGCGTCGACCGGGTCTTCAATTCCCAGGACAGCAATCGGCGAGTTCTCGGGTTTCTCGCCAAGGCTGGTAGCTGCGAGCAAAAAGAACATGGCATCGATGCCCGCTCGTGATGCGCGCGAACGGACATTCTTGAGTCCAGCTTCCAGAAGATCCGCAACGGATTTCCTCAGCGCCATCGCCGGGGAAACTCCCATCTCTGTGCGGTAATCCGGAGTGACCTGATCGAGAAATTGAGATTTGCCCTCGGGGGTGTCTATCACCAGATGGGGTATGGCTCTGGGAATGAGCTCCCATAGGCGGTTTCCGAGGGCTTTCTGGCTCTCCGGGGAAAAGACCTCGAGATGCAGCGCCATGCGAGCCAGTGACAGCGTGATTGCTGGAGTCAGATTGGCCTGGGAAGGACGTACCAGCAGCGACTTTGCCACTAGTTTGGGCGCCTCGTTTTGTTCGAGCACTGAGCCGATGTCCTCGACCAGATCGTTTAGCATGATTCGAAGACGTGTCTCGGCCCGCTCGAGAAGAGCATCTTCGGCAAGGAACATCTTCTTCCACGCCTTTCTGTGTGCCCGTTTTTTGTCCGAGTATGTGACGGCTATTTTATCAGTCCAAGCGAAAAATTTGTCGCGGGCCCTGTCATGGAGGTCCTTGAGTGTTTCAGGCGCTGGGAGCGCGGTTGCGTTCGATCCGGGGACCACTTCTCGGTGATGCATCCACGCCTTATCAATGTGAGCGAGACAATCCAGCAGCGCTTCGTCGAAGTGATCTAGCCATAGCTGGCGAGTAATATGCCCGTTGTCATCGAGGGAAAGCGCCCTGGCTCTCTTCTTGACCGATTGGTTTCGTCGCGCATCGCGGGCCCAGCTCGAGAACGCCTCCAGTCCCCACCACAATACAGCATACCTCAGGAGTACGAGTTGTCCCTTGGCAGGCAGATCTTTGTCGCGAAGTGATTTCTCGGCTTTGGCTGCGAGTTCTAACCGCGGTGGTGTCGATGCCCAGCGAATGAATGGTGGTCTCTGGTCGTAACCGTCGGGCATGAATTGATACAGTTTGCACTCTGCCTCGGCGACAAGTATGGTCCGGCTATATGCCGAGTCTTGGGCATACGAAGCGCTCATCGTCCTCGCGGACTCCCGGGACTCCGATGACTCCCGAACTGGTGAGCTCTTGCTTGTAGCAGCTTCACATCGACCCATTGTAATCTGCTGTAAAACTGCAACGAGTGTCTTCTGGCAGTCAAATATCTCGTCCACGAGCACCGGCAGTACGGTGTCTTTCAGGTGATGTGAGGTTCTGTTTCGCGACTTTCGAGTGAAGTGGTTGTCGGTGCGCTCATCCTCACGTAGCGCTTCGATCTTGTCTTCAGTACTCTCGATATCCGCTGCCAATGATTTAGAGCCGGTCCAAAAACCTCGGACCGAGCCAGAGCGACGAGGCGCGCCGCCAGTGGGTGGGCGAGGAGTGGAGAATACTGGCTGTATTTGACCGACGAGCAAGCCCGCTGGCGGTGATGGATCGCCGCTCTGGCGACGCGG
>JAKSDA010000377.1 GCA_022360315.1 Pseudomonadota bacterium | reverse complement strand
CCGCGTCGCCAGAGCGGCGATCCATCACCGCCAGCGGGCTTGCTCGTCGGTCAAATACAGCCAGTATTCTCCACTCCTCGCCCACCCACTGGCGGCGCGCCTCGTCGCTCTGGCTCGGTCCGAGGTTTTTGGACCGGCTCTTATTCGGACCGGCAGATTTGCGCAGAAACATGCTTCACCATAGCGCACTGCTCTGTCCGTGGGACGTAGTTGCCACGATAGCCGTGTTTCCATGCACCGGGTTGGATGAAATGGAAAGCGAATTTTTCGACCGTGCGATTATCGAACGTGCGTAGTTGGTAGGTACGAAAGATAGTGCTCTCGTCAAGCTCTGCGCGTAGTGCGAAATCAGGCTTGCCATCTCCGTCGAGATCAAACGTATAAACTACTGCGTTTTGCTCAGATAACTGCTTTAGCAAAGCTGGCGCAAACTTTGCTCTCGAGGCGATCGATATCGTGCGAGACGCTGGCTGCGCAGGGACACTATGGTTGGAAACAGTGAGGTAGGAATCATCCTTGGTGACTGGCTTGCACTCCGTCGCCGCAGTACGGCTCGCGGGTGCAGTCCCCGGCACAACCGCCGTAGGCCGAACCGTCGCCGCTGCCATTCAGCGGTTGGACGCAGTGGTGGCATTACCAAGGTCGACCAAACCGTCCTCACGCCCGTGAACCCCGCCAATGTCGACCGCGAGCGTCCCGTTGATTCAGACTGTCCCAGTCGCCGGCGCCGCCTCAATGCAAACCGTTCAAACATCCTAGCCATAGATAGAACGCCTTGTACGCCGCTTTATATCGCGTAGCCCGAGTAAGTCATCACACAACACCACCGTCGAGCCAGTCGGCCGGCCGCTCTGCTCTGTATGCCTCGGGGTCCTTACCAAGACGCCCAACCCGTATCGAGTGGCCTTCAAGTGACCAGAAATCTGTCCTATAAGCGATCGCGCCAGATCAGCCCAGCCCGGATCTCACCGCGACCGCCGCGATCGCAGCGGCGCAATGCCCGGATGCCTGTGCAGAGACCCACTCGACCACTCGGCTGGCCCTGATTGCTCTTCATGGCATCGTCGGCAGGTCATGGCTGCCAGGCACGATCCGGCCAACCCCGTATTGGGTCGTCTGGTCCGGCCAAAAAGAGATCGTTCTTTGCACCAGCTTATGGATCATGGAGCTGTGGGTGCGTGGCTGTGGACCTGTGCATCTCGGCCGAGTCGAGCTACCATCGGTGGTCCGATGGATGAGGCAAGCGAGCCTAAAGGAGACAGTCGGGATCACTCCCGCCAGCCCATTGAGTTGAAAGTCGAGTACAAACGCCTGAACAGTTTTTTTTCCGACTACACCCGCAACATATCCAAGGGCGGTACTTTCATACGGACCGGCAAGCCGCTCGATGTGGGTACCGAGTTTGTGTTCAAGCTGTACGTGCCGAATCTGGACGAACCCCTGCGCATTCACGGCCGGGTGCAATGGGTGGTCACGCAGGAAGACCTGGAAGCAGGGCAGGACCGTGGCCACGGTGAGCCGGGCATGGGAATCCGCTTTGTGTATCACGACAGCGAGGAACGAGCCGCGATCGAGAATCGAGTCGAGGCGATCATGGTGGATAGTCTGGGCCAACGCCTCTACTCCAAGCTCATGGCGTACAGTCACTCGCGCAGTGAATCCACGGAATATTCGAGTTTGTTTGCCGGTGACACGTTTTCTGATTCGACCCTTACCGATGCCGGCGCCGGAGATGAAACCCGCATCCGGCGCCGCCGAGACGATTGATTTGGGCAGTCGCAAGGCAGAGTTTGGAGCCCGTATGACCGGCCTTTCGCACAGTAATGAGCGAGGAGCGGAGGGATGATCAGCAAACACGCGCTGCGCTATCTGGCGCCGAATCTGGTTACCACGATCAGTCTCACGTTTGGACTTTTGTCCATTGCCGCAACCATGGACGGCAATTACGCCAGCGCCGGCTGGTGGATCGTGTACGCGACTCTCACCGATCGGCTCGATGGTTTTGTCGCCCGGCTGGTCCGGGGAACCAGTGAGCTGGGGGTGCAGCTCGACTCGTTTGCCGATTTTCTGAACTTTGGCCTGGCCCCGGCGTTTTTGGTCTACGCATCGCTGGTCCGCGCACCCGAGCTGCCCTTTGCCGATGGCATCGAGCGAACTCTTTTGATGGCTGCCTGCGCCTCGTGGGTCATTGCTGCGACGTTTCGCCTGGCCCGCTACAACATCACCGACGAGGTCGAGACGCCCATGCCGACCAAGATTTTTTTCGGCGTTCCAACCACCCTGGCTGGCGGTCTTCTGGTGTTGTGGTATCTGACTCTGTACAAGTACTCCCCTGCGGGCTCGGCATTTCCAGCCCTGGCCGAGCCGTTTGGCGGCGTGCGCCTGATCGGTGGCTTCGAGACCCCCATGTGGGTGTGGCGCTACATTCCAGTCGCCATGTTTATCGGCGCCTACCTGATGGTATCGTCGCTGCGCATGCCCCATCTGGGCCGGCTCCGCTCGCGCACAGCCTCGATCATTCTGTACGTGTTTGTCGGCGTCGGAGTGTTCTGCGGCTTTGCCCGCTTATTTCCCGAGTATATGATCTTGCCGGCGACCGCCTGGATGATCGTATACTCGATTTGGGGCCAGATTTCTCCCGTAGCGCGAGGCATCACCCCACCCCCGGTTTTTCCGCGCGACTAACAGCCTGAAAAGGAACTCCGTCGTCTTCACCGTCTGTGCGGTCGACCAAAACTGCGCCCTGTAACGAGTCGCTCGGCGACGGAGTCCTAACCGACATGGGTTCCGAGAAACAAACAGCCGGCCGCGGGCACGGAACACCACTTGCATACAGTTCTCAGATCGGGATAGGACCGCAAAAAGTCGGCCGATTCACCATCATCCGTGAGCTGGGTCGCGGCGGTATGGGAGTGGCATACCTGGCGTATGACGAGCAGCTCGATCGCAAAGTCGCTGTCAAGCTGGTCACACCCGAGTCCGAAACCGACCGCGACTCCGCCGCGCGGCGGCGATTGCTGCGCGAAGCGCAAACACTCGCCCGGGTGTCCCATCGCAATGTGGTCACCGTATTCGAAGCCGGAACGCACGGCGCCCAGGTGTACATGGCGATGGAGTTCGTTCACGGCCAATCGCTGAAGGAATGGATGCGGGCCGCGCCGCGTCACTGGCGCGAGGTCGTCGGGATTTTTCGCCAGGCCGGGGCCGGATTACAGGCCGTGCACGCAGCCGGACTCGTCCACCGCGATTTTAAACCATCCAATGTCCTTGTCGCCGACGACGGGCGAGTTCTGGTCCTGGACTTTGGTCTCGCGCGTTTCACAGGGCAACCATGTCCGGTCGCCGATAGCGCGGAATCCTCGTCGCCAAACTCATCACTGTCTGCAAACGACTCGTTGACCCAGACCGGGCTGATCATGGGCACACCGGGCTACATTGCACCAGAGCGCTTGCTGCAGGGTACCATCGATACGCCCGGCGATCAGTTTTCGTTTTGCGTCAGTTTGTACAAGGCCCTGTACGGAAAATCACCGTTCCCCGGCACCACCCGGTACGAAGTAGTGCAGGCGACCTGCGCGGGCGCCATCGACGAAAATCCACCCGATCGGGATGTACCGAGATGGTTACACGCAGCGGTCGTGCGGGGCCTGCGGCCACAGCCGGACCGGCGCTGGCCATCGATGGAGGCCCTTGTGGCGGTATTGGACAGCACGGTGGCCAGGCAGCGGCGCCGCCGTCGGCTGATCGCAGGAGGGATCGGCGCGGCGATCGCGGGCCTCGTCCTCTGTGTTGCGCTCGGCTTTGGCCCCGAGAAAACGCAATTGTATCTGCATCGGCAAGCCCGGGCGCAACTCGCCAACGTGTGGGATGAAGCGCGACGGGCTGCGGTCGAACGGGCCATCGTTGCAACCGGCGTATCGTATGCGGAGGACACGTGGCGACGAACTGAGGTTTTGCTGGACCGCTATGCCGAGGCCTGGATCACTGCCCATGTCGACGCCACGCAGGCAACCTTGGTGCGCCATGAGCAGCCACAGGCCGTGCTGGAAAAGCGGCTGCAATGCCTGCGTGGTCGTCGCCGCAATCTGCACCTGCTGACCGCCGAGTTGAGCCACATTGCAGTCCACGCGGTGCCAGAGGTGATCCTGGCTGTCCGGCAATTGCCGCCGATTTCTTCCTGCGCCGATCAGGACTATCTAAATGCCCGCATCAAGCCGCCCGAAGACCCCGATGTGGCGGCGCGAGTCCAGCAGTTGCGCGATCAGCTCGCGCGCGCCGCGGAACTCGAAAAGCTGGGCATGTACGAGGAGGGTCTATCGGTGGCCGACCAGGTCGTCAGCTCGGCCACCAAGCTCGATTACCGGCCGCTCCTGGCCGAAGCCACACTGCGCCGGGGCTATCTCCAGGAGCGGAAAGGCGACTATCAACGCGCCGACAGCACGCTGCGCGATGCGTACTTCCTGGCCCGAAAAGCAGAGCATCCGGCCGTGGCGCTGGCCGCAGCTATCCGACTCATCTACGTGGTCGGCTACCAGCATGCCAGGTACCAGGCGGGTCGCGAATGGGGCCGACATGCAGAGGTCGAGTTGGATAAACTGCGCAGTCCCGAACATCGAGTTCGATGGCTGGTCAACCTGGGTATCACCTTCTATGAAGAGCACCGGTACCAAGAGGCGGAGAACTACTACCGCCGCGCCATGGCGGTGGCCGAGCGGAGCCTGGATCGCGGCCATATATTGCTCTCCCGGGTGTCGCAGAACCTGGGCAATACACTCAGCGAACAGAAAAAATACCCGGAGGCAGAACTGCAATTTCGTCGCGCTCTCCACATCCGACAGCAGGCCCTGGGGACCGGGCATCCCTACGCGGTCCAGTTGCTCCTCAACCTGGGGTTCTTGTTCATCAACCAGGGCGCTCTGCCCAGCGCGGCCAAGCACTTTCAACGCGCCCTCATCATCAATACGGCGTCGGTCGGGCCCGACCATCCTTATGTGGGTGATGCGCTGCGCGGTCTCGGCGCTGTCTACCAGATGCAGGGTGATCATGATCGGGCAGCCCAGTTGTTGGGCCGCTCGCTGGCCATTCACGAGCAGGCGTTTGGCCCCGAGCATCCGCGCGTGGCCGACCTGGTCCACATGCTGGGCGCGATCTCGTTGGCCCGGGGCCATCACGTCGAGGCAACCGCGCTCTGTCGTCGCGCCCTGTCCGTCCTGGAAAAAACCGGCGGTCCAGACCATCCCAGCGTGACTCCACCACTCATCACGCTGGCAGAGATCGAACTCGGCCGCAGTCGTCCAAGCAATGCGGTACAGGTGGCAGAACGCGCGCTCGCTGTGCGACAAGCCACCAGGGCGACGCCCGTCGAACTGGCCGAAGCGCGTTTTGTCCTCGCCCGGGCCCTGGGGGCAAACGGCACAGAGCGCGCGCGTGCCCTGCAACTGGCTCGATCGGCCAGGGCTATTTTTCAAGACGCCGCTGCCGGGCAAGAACTCGCTGCGGTCGAAGCCTGGTTGCGCCGGTAGCTCGCAGGTGGCCCAGTCCTACTTTGACTTTCTGGGCCCTTTACTTCGACTGGCCACTTGGGTAACGTGCTTACCTGTACTACATAGCTACTTCAGGAATCGGGAAACCGGTGAAGTGCCGGTACGGTCCCCCGCCACTGTAAGTGAGGAGTAGGCCTCGATAGCCACTCGTCGGTATCGACGGGGAAGGCGAGGTGCTGCATTGAGGAATAAACCTCTGAACTTGCGAGTCAGGAAACCGAATCTGAGGTAGAGAACGAGTTCTTCGCGGAGGCACGGAGAGGTCGCTCCCCTGGCCGAATGATGCCGCCGCAAGCCAGCGAATCGATCCCTTCTTCCTGCCGCGGAACCAGGGGTATTTTTTGTTACTGCTCACGACAGATCGGCTACTACCGGGCGGTATCACTGCCGGCGAGGGTGCAGATGGACCTGAGCTCATTGATGGCACTACACCACAGTGATGCCGGCACAGGTGCCGCGTTGTTCGTGCCTGGCCGCAACCTGGCTCGGTGTACACAGTGGACACAGACATACAAACCAGATTTTTGCACGGAGCACGTTGGTATGGACCACACATTTCAGGGAACCAAGTCAACCACAACCGTTTTTTCGATGTTTGCACTGAGCATGCTGTGGGCGCTTGCGGCCGGCTGCAACAGTGATGACGAATCGACCGATACCGCCGAGGCACTGGCCAATCGAGCCTACGTCATATCGGAGAATTCCGATGATCTGTTCATCGTCGATTTGCGCACCATGACCGAAGTGGCCAAGATCGATACCAATATTGGTGTTGGCATCAATCGCAATCACATGGCAGTTCTTTCCCAGGACGGATCCAAGCTCTACCTCACCGCCACCCATCACAGCGCGATTGCAGTGGTCGATACCATCGAGTTGGAGGTGGCCAAGATCATTCCCATCGGGGCCCATCCCAGCCATGCCAATGCGTGTTTTGCCTGCGGGCCGAACAGCCGTGACGAGTTGTGGGTCGTCAATGAGGATAGCGGCTCGGTTTCGGTCATCGACATGGAACGCGATCAGGTGGTCGACACCGTCGCGCACCCGTCGATGATGGTGCCGCACTTTGTCCGATTTGCCAATGGCTCGGCCTATGTTCCCAGCATTGGCGGCAACCAGATCACAGTCATCGACCTGGCGTCCCGCCAGGTCTCCGACGTGTTGTTGGCCGACGGGGCCACCGCTGCCGGGCTGTGTTCCGCCGATCCGTGCGGATTTGCCGACGCTCAGATCGACGGCAACGGCATTCTGTCCGCCGCTCATATCGAGTCGGGCAACGTTCTTCTCTACGATACCAGAACAAAACAGCGACTCAGCGATCTCGACATCGGCAATCAGCCTTGGGCGGTGTTTGTCGATCCTCTGAGCAATGAGTTCGATACTCATTTGATGCCCAACTGGGGCGATTCCACGGTGTCGATCATCGATCGGGTCAGCCGCACCGAGATCGCCCGCAGCACTGCCGGCGATATCGAGTCATACGGAGTCAATTACAGCCCGCTGGCTCCTGGACAGGCATTTGTGCTCAACCGAATGCAAGAGCGCGTCTCGGTTGTCGACCGCACCAATGGATCGCTGATCGGTTCAATCAATGTCGGCGGCACCACCGAGACTGCGTCGACCACCGCAGACGGCCGCTATCTGGTGACCGCTGGGGCGGATGTCCTGGTGATCTGGCCGTTTCTGGGCTCGGACGGGCCGATTGGGCAGCAAGCAGGGGTGTTCGCGCCCGAGGGCAGCGTCT
>JAKSDA010000172.1 GCA_022360315.1 Pseudomonadota bacterium | reverse complement strand
GCCTGCCGGGCGCGAAACTCATCCAGTGAAACCCCTTTGGCCCGCGCTCCCAACCAGTGTTCAGCCAATTGCTCCTGGGGCGCAAACCAGCCGTTCCAGCCCAGGGTCCTGTAAATGTTCCGATCGAGCCGGCTCTGCAGGAAATACAGGCCGCGGCCGCCGTGCTCGCGCTGATATTGCAGGTAGAGCAAACAGGGCCAGGGGTGTTGACCAAAAACCGCGAGATAATTTTCCCCATAGTGGTGGCGCAGTAACGGGTCGAATAATTCACTCAGTTTGCAGCGCAGTTTTTTTTTCTGCGTCAGCCAGAACTGACGGCAGTAAGCCAAACGGTTGAGGTGAATTTTCGCGGACCAGGACATGGCCTGAGGTGACAGTACCTGCGGATGTTTCGAGTGCGCGGAATAAACCGCGGCATAAGCGGGGAAATCCTCATCCCGGTGCAATTCACCGAGCTCAATGATTTTGGTTGTAGCGGTTTTAGTTGTAGCGGACACGGCTTTCCGCGACCTCGCGGTATGGCAAATAAATTCTGCCCGGATTGGCGCCCTTGATCACCTGCAGGGAAAAGGCGCGTTTGCCGCTCTGCCAGGTATTGATACGCAGGCTGGCGTAGGGGTTGCCCTGCTTTTCGCTGAGGAAATAATGCCGGATCAGAAACACGATTTGATCCTGCGCGCGCGCCTGCTGGCTGACGAAGGCCATGTCGCCGGAACTGAA
Organism: Pseudomonadota bacterium; assembly: GCA_022360315.1. Lineage (GTDB taxonomy): Bacteria > Myxococcota_A > Polyangia > Haliangiales > Haliangiaceae > JAKSDA01. The sequence goes on along the minus strand of JAKSDA010000172.1, from coordinate 415 downwards.
TTTCCGTGGTGCATCGATGATGATACGGCGGAAGGTGTCCTCGAGAAACAGGGGCCGCAACTCGCGCACCGGATTCGCCGAACAGATGAAAAACAGGCGCTGCATGTCGACGCCGTGACTGATCCAGCTCGATGCGAACACGCCGAGGCCGTGGTGGTGGTAAATCCAGACGCTCAGCGGGCATGAATGTTTGAGCAATTGCAACGGAATCAACCGCCCGTTGAGGCCCGGCGGAATGCCCCACTCGACCAGATCGCCGGGTTTGATCCGGGACAGGCATGCATCCAGGGCCTCGATTCCCGAATACAGGGTTTGCGGCCCGGCTTGCAGGCGTTGTTCGAGCGAACGCGCCGACTGCAACTGCCGCCGCAGTGAAGTCTCGGTGAATTGCGCGGGGATCGAGGCCATGATCGCG
>JAKSDA010000357.1 GCA_022360315.1 Pseudomonadota bacterium | reverse complement strand
GTGGATCTGCGCATGCAAGCAGCCGACGCCGAACTATGGGGGGGGGTACGCGCTTTTGGCCCGATAGGCGCCGAGGAACGCTACGCCTACTGTCTGCGGGTCAACGTGCCCTGATTCCGCCGATTGGCCGCGCGGACGTGGGGCCAAAACCCTGCAAATTCTTCCCTTGAATTCGGCGTTCTCTACGGCGCAACGACGTGGTGAGGGGCCTGGAGCGAAAATATGAGTTTCTGCACGAAAGCGCCGATGAAAACCGTCGAGGATCAAAGCCATGATCGACTTCGGCCGACCTTGACGGCCGAAGTCCTCGGCGTCGCCGGCAGTCGGACGAGGCCCAACTCTGCCAGCGATGCGACGGCGGCCGTGAACGACGGCGCTTACGATTCCTCGACGAGCGACTTGAGGCGCGTTAGCGCTCGGTCCCATTGCCGGGACACCTCGTCAAGATACTGTCGAAGCGCATCGACGGGCTCGGGTCGGAGTGAAAAACGGCTCTCGCGTCCGACCCGCGTGCTGTCCACGAGCCCAGCACGTTCGAGCACTCGAAGGTGCTTGGTCACCGCCTGACGTGTGACGTCGGTGTCGTCGCAAAGGGTCGCGATGGACCGCGGCACGCCGTCGCTGAGACGCGCGACCAGGCGCAGTCGGGTCCGATCGCCGAGTGCGGCGAATGCGGGAGCGGGATCGAAGGTGGTTTTACGCCTGGACATGGACGGCAATGTGCTTCGCTTGCAAGCTCCAGCCTTCATCGTTTTCCCGCAGTGCAGTGGTGCGCCGATCCGCTGGGATGGAATCGAACCCAGACTCGATGATAGTAAGCCGTGTGCCGCTGGGGATCTTCTCGAGGTGAAACTCGACGAGCGTGGTGGGCGCGGTGGCGAGCTCGTGATCGTCAGTTGGGTCGTTCGGATGCGGCCAGCGGAACGCGAACAGGTGCGGTTCGTCCATACGCTCGACCGTGGAGCGCCACTTCATGTGCTCGTAACCCTCGAAGGTAATGCGCCCGGTCGTGACCTCCCCCATCGCAAAGGGCCCGTCGAGGGCGACCCGGAACCAGGTCCCGAACTGTTCGTGATCGGTCACCGCGTGCCATACACGCTCGATCGGGGCAGAAAGCTCAATGGTTTTCTCGATTCGATCTGTCATACGCAACCTATTGGTTGCCCTTAGTTGCCACACCCGAGATTGACATGCAACCAAAGAGTTGCGTTTCTCACCCCATAGGGGCTCCAAGACCGGTCAGCACCAACGAGGGGCCTGAGCAGCAAAGAATCACGGCCCGACTCGCGATGCACGAGCGATACTCCGACGACTACTCGGCCCGCGATGTCGGCCTCGTGTTCGTCAACCGCCCATTTCAGATCGGCCGCAAATGGGTACCGAGCGCTCGAACTACGTGATTCCTTCATCACTGTTCGCCGCGCCATCGCAGGGCAATCGCCTCGTGGCTGCCCCGATGCCCATGCTGCCATAGCACCAATTGGCCGCCGCAGGGCGATCCTGCCACATCTTCTTCTCCGCGCTCTCCCCCCCTGGCTGTAGCTGAGACCGAAAACATCCAGCAGATCGATCACTTGGCGGTCAGGACCATGACACAGTACTGTTAAGCTTTAAGTAGACCAGCGGGCCTAAAAGATGGCTGGTTATTGTTGTCCTTGTTGCCGCCTTCGCCTTTGCATGATGGTGTCGCGAATAGACCCGCTGCTGTGATCGCGGACATCAGATAGAGCCGGCGCCGGTTGCATCTCATGCCCAAATGACGCAAAAGCACCTTGGATCAAGTCACAGCCTATTTCGGTCAGGTACCTGCATTCTGACGCACTTGTAACCCCCTGAGCAATAGTCATTATGTTTTGCTCTCTTGACAATCTGACTATCGAGCTCATTACATGTTGCTTCATTGGATGTGTGTCAACATCCCTTACTAGGGATGAATCAAGTTTTATAAAATCTATATCAAGTGGGCCAAATAAGTTCATTCTGGCGTATCCTTTACCCATGTCGTCTACAGCTATTCGAAAACCAATGCTCCGCAACTCTGCAAGGAGACGCCGAATGTCTCCATCTTTATAATCGTTCTGCGAGGTAAGTTCGAGTACTACCCTGTGTGCTACCTTTCGCAAAGGAGAAGATGGAGAGGAAATGCTACGATCGCACAAATCGGTAGCCCCAACATTAACAAAGATCAAACCTAGGCTCGCACTCATGGTTTCTGCAGAAACAGCGACCTGCTCCAGAAATTCTCGGGACAATTGCGACAGAGTTCCTGCGTCGAGGGCCGTGATAGCACCAGAATACGAAAGATAGGCTTCTTGTCCGAAGATGGTGCCCGTTTCTGCATAAACAATGGGTCGATAAGCTACAGAGCAAAAACCTCGGAGCGGCACATCCGCTATCTGTCTGTGCATTCTGTTGCCATGGCCGCTCAATGCTCGCTCAAGCGCATCGCAGAACTTATCCATTGTGGCAAAACGTAGATCGGGCTCCCATTGCACGGCACGCTCAAGCACTTCAGCAAGGCCCGGCGAGCACTGTTGCCGGCGGATGAAGCTAGCGGCGTCGCGCAGCACTGTACTAGGCAAGTCGCTTCCATGCAGGACAAAGGCCGCGGTCATGGCCAGGCCATAAATATCTGCGCGTCCATCAATGTCCTGCGGCCGGTCAAGCTGCTCGGGAGCCGCGTACACGAATGTGCCTAGGGCACCGGTTCGCGTACCGCCGGTGGTGTCGGCCGCGTGGACCAAATCGAAGTCGGTGAGCTTTACCTGGCCCGCTCTGGTCAGCAGAACATTGGCAGGCTTGACGTCCCGGTGGATGTAACCCCGGTCGTGGGCGATGGCCAAAACGCGGCCCAAGCCAACGAGCAGACCGATCGCGTGGTCCGGGGTCAGCTGCTCGTCGAGCACGGCCTGACGCAAGGTGCCACCGGTAGCGAGTTCCATGACAAAGTAGTGATAATGATCGTCGTTTCCGCGGGGCTGGAGCACCCGGATCACGCTGGGGTGATTTAATTCAGCCATGATGCGGGCGCCGCGGAAAAACCGGTCCCGGCTGATTGGGTCGTAAGACAGGTTGCCATGCAACACCTTGATAGCCACGTCGGTGTTGTTCTGATGATCTCGCGCTTTCCATACTGTGGCAAACCCACCGCGACCGAGTCGGCTCAGAAGCAGGTAGCGGTCGCTTTCCAGCAGATCACCCACCTGCAGCTGGCCGCCGTGGCGCAGGGAGCGCTTGAGGGCCAGGATCTCCTGGTCCACTTCGGTCGTATCGGTATCAGCTTGCTGCAGTCGGGTCTTGCGCGCCTGGGCTTGGCCCAGCTTGCGGCTCAGCTCGCCAGAGCGCAGTGATGACGCTATACCCAGCACTGTATCAGATGTCTGACTTTGCAATGGGTCGGGTACACTAGCCTGTCGGGCCAGCGCACGAATGTCGTCAGTGCGCTGCTTGCGCACTGACGACAGAGCGTCGTACAGCGCGGCGTTGAGCAAGCCGCGGTCCATGAGTTTTGTGCCGACCCGATCGGCGTACTCGATGCGCGATGTATGCTCTGGCGGTGACAAGGCGTCGCTCACCTCTCTGCTGACCTGGTGGCGGACGAACCGGTAGAGCTCATCGGGTGCAAACATGTCGGCCAGCAGGCGCACCAAGGCTGTCTCGACCGATTCGCGGGGCGACCGCGAGTCATCATACGGAAAGGGTAAACGCAACTTGTCCGGCTCCACGTCTTCATGGGCGAGTAGCTTCGGTTCCGGTGCGCCAGGTTCTTTCTTGTTCACAAAAGCGGCCAATTCGTAGGCATGACCGACTGAATCGTTAGCTCCCAGCTGCTGGGAGGAACTCGGCGAGAACAGTCGTGCAATGCGATTGTCGATGATGGTGGCAAATCCGATGGCACGATGCAGGGGGCGTGCCATCGGGCAAAATTGCCGTACTGGCGCGTAGTTTCCGCTGGGGGCAGAACATGCGATCGGCAATACGGCTCCTTTATGTCCACTATACTGAACAACATGGATGCTCCCATGTACTGAGCGCTGGACATAGAGGCCATTCATGGGATGGGTTTACATTTAGCCCGAGCATCCGGGAAAATAAAGCTGACCGTTCGGCGAGATCCCCAGGGCGACATAAGTGTCGTCACCGGCGAGGGCTTCGTGCGATTCGGCGGCATTCTCTCGCCGCTGCGTCGTATAAGCGCGGTTATGTCAACTTTCGGCGTGACTCATGAATGGGCTCATACGCTGCTGTCGCTGTCGCTTGCACGCCGATCAGCGACGAGGTGCTTTGCCTACCGCGCGACACAAGCGGGCAAACCAGGATGCGACACAGACCTTGGGAGATCCGAGACTGGACCATCGTCGCCTACTTATCCAGCTCCTCGCGTACGTTCCCGGCGTTCACTCCTCAAATCCCATCGAATCCTCTCATCAACGGGGCCAGGTGGTTGCTCACGATAGCAAAGATGGCACTTTGTTTGCTTTAAGTTCAGGTAACCGTTTGGGGATCAAACGTTCATTTTGGCGCTAATTTTGCTTTGAAAAAATTCGGGCAAACATCTCACATAGGGTCAGTAGACCCTATGTGGCATCTCATATTCTCAGGATCTGATGGGTATTCTCCGAAATCACTGCCAAAACTGACAAAACCACCAAAAGTGGCTTTATCCGTGGATTAATCGCTATATTTTCAAGCGTTTATGTTTTGGCAGTTCTTATCGCACGGGACGTCTGACAAAGACTGCCAAAACTGACAAAAGATGGGGACAGATGTCCCCATAACCCGCTATCCACAACTTCTGTCAGTTCAGTATTATTCAATAACCATTTATTATCTTTGGATAAAATAGTTCTTCGAGGCGGTTTTGTCTGTTTTGCCAGCCGGCATCCGCGAAAGAGGATCTGCGTATCTTCTCGTAATCAAGGATTAAATTGGGTATCGAAACGCTTTCGTCTGTTTTGTCAGTGATTTCTGGAAATAGGAGTTTTCGAACACCAAATGCGGGGAACCAGTCAGGGGGATCTCCTCTTGGCAGCACGAGCGTCCAATCAGACCCGCACTACTTCGTCAGGGGGATCTCTTCCCTCAAGCCAGAACCACTCGGACCTACACGTTCGACCCCAGAGCTCGGCTCTCCAGTAACTCCGTTCCTTCCTGTCTCTGCACCTTGGGATTGACCACGAACTCGACACGTGGCCGGCCTCTGGTCTTCCGCGTTACCTGTTGCAACCAGGACCACTCATCGCAGAGTTGCTTGAGCGCATCGTCGACAACCTTGTCATCGAGGCCCCGCCAGCAACGTCGGAGTAGGTCTCGTCTGGTAAAACGATCACCGAGCTTGCCGGCGAGAATCTTCCGGGCCAGCAAGATAGCCGGTGACTCTGTACCGTTGCTGTCCAGTCGATAAATTCGTCGAGCATGCTCACGCAGCAGATCACACCACCCCTCTGCGCGCTTCGCCGATGCAAGCGAGATCGAACGCAGCGGTGTTGACGCCTCGGCCGATGCCCAATCGGCGAGTTCGAGGATCAGTGCGAGTGCGGGCAGCAGCTTGTTGTACTTGGAAAAGTGCTCGGCCAGTGCATCATCTTCGCGCTCTATGATGGCTGCGTTTTTACACAGCCAGTCATTGACCATGGGCTGCGCCTCCGCCGCGAACCGCAAGAAGGGGGGAGAATCCGCAACCTGCTCGATGTTCTCGTCGAAGTCCGACCGTCTCAACTCATCCAGTCGACCAAAGAGACGATAAACCGCCTCGGTCGCCGCGTTGTTGGGCAGTCGGGCGACGAATTTGTAGTCTACAGGATCGGGGTACACAGCGAGCTGGAACCGCGCCAACAATCCATCTGCGCCCTTGCCTCCGATCACGGCTTCACGAACGAAGTCGCTCAATGGACCCGGCTGCACTGTGCCCAGGATCGACAGACAAACGATGCTCGCTCGAATCGTACCGCGGCTCAGTGTATCCGCGCTGTACGGGGAGTTCCCGTTCCACGCTTCCAAGTAGAACGCACGATCACCCTCTCGCCCTTGTTTGCTCAGCTGCCGCGCGAACCCGTCCCATTCATCGCGCAGCAGCAGAACGCCCTGGGGATTGTCGCGCATAATGACGAGCAGCTTCTGCACCGTGGGTTCATTCACGTAGTAACGCTTTGCCGTCGGCTTCGGTGGGTCCTCAACTCCGCTTTCGTCGCGCACCGACACCATCTCCTCATACGCACGCTGCTCCCTCTCGAAATCCTTGTAGGCCCGATCTTCTAGCTGATAGAGCGGCTGCAACGCTTCTCTGACAGCCGGAGACTTTCGAGAGCCTGGCCGACCCACGATTACTCCCCAAAGATTCGGCGTAATGGTCCAGTCGTCCTGACGTTTTGGTCGCACAAGGCATCGGCGCCCGATCGCCGACGACAATGCAGTCAGAAACGCAATCGCCGGCATCTCAGGCGGGCAAGACATGCGTTCAGCAATATCCATAACCCGTGCGCGCAATACCTCGGGCAGCAGAGACTCATCTAACGAGGGAACTGGCCGGAGCTTTCCTTGTAGAGGCTCAGGCTCAGGCCAATCGTCGAAGTGGTGCTGTTCCCACTCGCTGGCTGGCATCACAATACCCTTGCTCATGGCTCCCTCAATTCATCATTCAGGTCATTGCCTTGCACCCAGTAGACGAAGAGGTTTTCATCGAGCAACCCCTCACTGCGTGCGGCCTCAAGCGCAGCCTTGGTAGCTCGTTTTCCAGCGTTGTCGCGATGCGCAACAAACATGAGCGCTCGACCCCGTTTTTTCAGTTGGGCGGCGATCATCCGCGTGATGTCGGCCATTCGGTGACCGCCATGAGCGCCGAGGATCAGGCGTTCAGTCCACAGCAACCTCGCCGAGCACCAATCGGCCAGGCCTTCGGTTAGCATCACCGGACCGGTCGTCACGTCGAGCTTCCGGAAATCACCAAACATGCCAAGTGTCCCGCAACCTTTCAGACCGCGAATTTTCGGCGACCGATCGTCAATATAACGGCCGACCACGTTCGTGATACGCCCATCTGTTTGCCGCAGGGGCAGGCAAACGCTGTTTTTCCCGAAACGTACTTCGCCATGCAGTCCCCATATGCCTCGCTTGGCGAGATACCGGCGTCCCGATTCACTCTCGAGCGCCAGATGCTCCCATACAGCCCCCGCTGATGTTTCAGCTTGCTGGCGCTCGCGTAGTTGACGTTTCTGTTTATCGCGTTCCTTCATCGCTCGAACTTGCTGGCGCCTTTTGCGCTCTGACTCGTCGTATTCAACCGTCGGGGCGACACCGGCGATCCCGGCGATTTGCTTCACCGCCGACGAGAAGTCGCATCGCTCCATCAGTTGGGCGAGCGCAAAAACATCCCCGCTCTCACCACAACCGTAGCAGTGCCATCTCTCGCCGGTGATCGAGAATTTCGTCGCGCGTTTCGAGCCGCCACAGAGCGGACATGCCCCGCGCAACGAGTTCCCTACTCGACGAAGCTGGATTCCGAGATACTCGACGTACTCCCTGACCGAGAGGGCATCACGAACGGACTCTTTGTCCAAAGCCATACGGCTCCCTTCTCACGGGACTCGCATGACGCCGCAGACAACCGCACCCACGAACACGAGTTCTGCCGTGTCTTCTTGGTTTCGAAATTCTTTCACACACGGGCGGGATGCTACCCGCCCCCTCTGACACTCAACCCTGTTCGCTCTCTCCTGCACCGAAGCCGAAAAAGCACCGGGGCCTCGTTTGAGGCCCCGAAAACTCGTGTCCAAGGCAAGTGTGTGTGAAAGGAACCAAGTGACACGCGCAAGGTCGAAGCTAACCGATACCTCTGACACTCACAACCGTCCGCCTAGAGAGCGCTTTCATTTCGATCGCTTACGCGAGCTCGACCTGTTTTGGCACAGACCTAGCTGGCGAGATCCCCCAGATACTGAACCAGCGCCTCAGTCACGACGTGGCTGGCGTCCTGTTCGGTCGTCGCGCAGTAGATGGCCAGCTGTTTGGCAAGCGGAGCCGGGACGTATACGCCCAAGCGCTTCAATTCGCGCCCATCCTTTCGCACAAATACTCGGGCCCTTGAGCTCTGTGGCGCCTGAGCGCTTGACCCCTTGGGCGCTGAGGAGCCAGAGCGCTTGGATGCTCGAGCGCCCGAGCTCTTGGGCGCCTGAGTACCTGAGCTCCTGGGCGCCTGAGCGCCTGAACGCCTAGGTGCTTGAGCTCCTTCTACGAACTGATCACGCTCGACGACGCTTGCGGCCGGAGGCGGTTTTCTTGCGACGATCTTGGGCTTTTGTTTTGCCACGTGATAGCTCCTTCAACAACTCGGTGACGAATGCTCTGACCTCGGTAGCGGCTTTGTCGGTTGGTGCATACTGCGCCACGCCAAGCCCAGCCGCCGGTGCTTCCTGATAGGCGACCCGTGCGTAGAACTCAGAGCGCAACACCGGTAGTCCGGTGTTGCGGAGACTCTTTCGGGCCTCGGTGCCAATTGTCGTGCCATGAACGCGACGAGTGATCAGTGTTGTCGCACGTAGTTCCGGTCGCAGACCTTGAGCCTCGCTCACGAGCTCGACCGATTCCGCCAAAGCCCAGGCATCGACCGCCGACGGACCGCATGGCAGCACGGCCAAGTCAGCAATCATCAAAGCCGACCGTTGAATCTCTCCATGCCGTGGTGGGCAGTCGATAACTGTGACGTCGTAACCAGAAGCGATCTCGTCGAGCTGCCCAGATTTATGCATCTGCGCTCCCATCGCAATGACAGTAGGCGTGGGATGCCCTGCCTCTGCGGCAACATCTGCCCACGTGCGGACCGAGCCCTGGGGATCAGCATCGACGAGCAGAACGCGGTATCCACGATCTACGAGTTCGGCGGAAGCGGCGATTGCAGCCGTCGTTTTGCCGCTTCCACCCTTCTGGCCACACATGGCGATGATCATGCGCATATCGTTGGATGGTGAGACAAAGAAAGTCAAGACCAAGCGCTCAGTCACTTGAGCGCTTGGGTGCCCAAGAGCCCGAGCGATTGAACACTTAGGCGCCTGAGTACTTAAGTACTGAGTGCCCAGGCGCCTGAGTACTCAGGCGCTTAAGAGCTCAGGCACTCAGGCTCTTAAGCGCTTGAGTGCCTGGGCTCTTGAAACTTGAAACGAGTGTGTCCACGCACCTGGGGCCCGGGGCCTCAAGCTAAGCCCGATCTTCCTCTAACATCGCCAGGTCGGGTTTGTATGCGTCCTTACGGGGGACAAGTTCTATGCGGACGCGTGTTCCCAGATGATCCCGCGCTGCCTCGTAGGCTTCTTGATACGTACGTCCCTCCACGATTGCCTTCGGTTCTCGAATGTCCTTTCGGCATTTATAGGCAAGCCATTCGATCGATTCTTGAGCCTCTTCGATCGCCTTGCGTAAAGCCTCTCGTACGAAGGCAGATTCAGTCACGTCCAGTCTCTTACAAGTGACCTGTAGTCGTTCCTTGAGTTCAGCTGACACCTGCAGATTCAGCAGCTTACTGTTCTCGCGGCGAGGCATAGATGATTGTACTGTACCACATAAACTCCCGTAATTACTAAGGTCACCAATCCATCGCCTATGATGTACTGTACATCATATATTTGTTGTACTCCTATGTCTTAGTTGGTATGGTCTATCTTGAAGTCACAAGTCGGCCGAAGTGCTGTTATCGCCAGCATCCTCAGCCAAGGAGGCAAGTATGGTCCATACCTACCCCACCAAAGACCCTAGTACAATTGCGAGCTCTCAGAACAGGTCCTCAACCCAATTCCTCAACATCAGCGGTCAGTTAGACGCAGTGCTCCAAGAGCCAGATCCGCTACCGGCGGATGCTCCAAGCACACGCACTGAAGCTGCCCTGGCGACCTGGGAGAGCTTCGGGCCGAGATCGATCGGCTGCTGCATCATCTGGAAGTGGACCCCCGGCGGATTCACGTTTCGCTGGTGCCTGCTGGAAAGAATCCTCCCACAGACCGGAGATCGCCAGAGGAGACCCTGTTTGCTGATCTGCTGTTTTTGCTTCAGCGGCATGGCGAGCGAATTGACGGCAAGCCCACGCGCAGAGTGCTTACCGTGGTGGTGAATGTGCTTGCTCAGCTGCGCCAACAAGGGAACCTGCCAGAAGCGACCCATCGGATATTACATTCCTCGCCAGGCTGATCGCTGTTCTTGACCAGCTCCGCGGACGAGCGACGGCTCCGTTTCTACTCGCCCTCGCCGACTCGATACGCGACCAGTTGCTCAACGAAGAGCCACTCGACGATGGCGATGGCGAGGTAGTTGATTCGGCTCCGGTGAGCGTGAGCACGAAGATTGATGGCGGCTTGAGCAAGAAATTTGATGGAGGAGTGGTGGCACGAGGTTGACGCCGCGCTTGGCGTGCGCTGAGGCGGAGCGCGTATGCCGCGCTTGCGCGTGCACAGAGATAGAGCGCGT
>JAKSDA010000078.1 GCA_022360315.1 Pseudomonadota bacterium | reverse complement strand
TGCCCCGATGCCCATGCTGCCATAGCACCAATTGGCCGCCGCAGGGCGATCCTACCACATCTTCTTTTCCGCGCTCTCCCCCCTGGCTGTAGCTGAGACCGAAAACATCCAGCAGATCGATCACTTGGCGGTCAGGACCATGACACAGTACTGTTAACGTCAAGATCAGGTCGAGTATGAGCGGCCCGTGGGTGGGCCTGTGATCGAAGCCCACGTCGCGATGGGCGTCTCGGTAGCCGCGGTTAAAGTACTCCTGTGTGGTCGTGTCGCTGTCGTTTTCGCCGCCGATATCAAAAAAGTAGAGTAACGTGTTGGCATCGCCCCCCTGCACCACCGTGCCCGGGCGCCCCAGCCCATGCTCGGCCAGTTCAGCGGCCTGAGCGTTGCGGTATTTGGCCTCGTTCACACCCGATTCAAAGTGCAGGGAGTACAAATGGACGATGCGATCGCCGACCCTGGCATCGGCAACCACTGCGGCGCGGCCGCCCAAACGCGGCTCGCCCGGCCCGGTACGCTGCTCGGGCGGCAGGTACCAGCTCTTGTTGGCCGCGTGGCGGATGAGGCGCGCATTGCCCAGCGGATAGCGCGACAAAATGGCGTTACCGTGCTCGCATACGGTTTTCGATGCGGCCACCGCCACCCGATTCGCGCGGCAACTCGATGAACTCCACGCCGAAGATGTAGTACATGCCCAGCACCCGGGCCAGCTCACGAGTGACATCGCGCCGCTGAGTGCGGCTGCAGCCGCGATCGGCCTCGCTGAGCAAAATCACGTCGGGATCCGGCGAATCGGGACCGAGCAACCAGGCGATCTGTTCATCGAGGGCCAAGCCGCGCTCGATGTTGTAGGCCATGATCACCAGCGAATCCTTGACCGGCGCCGGAGTGGTCACAAAGCTCGCACCTTCCAACCGGCAGTCGACAAATACTTTCTCGGCAGCGCCGTCTGGATCCGCAGCCTCCGCGCACAACCGATCAATCGACACATCGGGCACCTGGCTAGACCAGCCGAACTCGTCAAACTCATAGCCAGCGAGAGGCTTGGTGGTTTTGCCGCATCCAAACGTCAGGGCACTGAGTAAGATAATACTGTAGATCGCGACTCGCGCTTTACCGAGATGCAACAAATTTGCGACACCGCGGCAGCGCTGTGGCAACGTTTTCGGGCTGAACTGCAAGCTATGACGGTCCGGCATGGATAAGCCATAAAATGCTGCAGTCACGCTCCGGCCACACCGATGCAACGTCTATCGTGCACCGGCAATTTCCTTTAAACCCTTCACGGAACCGGCCTCTTTCGAGCTCGCCCGATGCGCGGCCAATGAATGGTATTTTGATCGTTGTTACTGGCCAGGGATGATGACTGCAACTACAGAGCTGTCCATAAAATACAGTTTGCAATCAAAGACTCTCATGGTGATTTCTTTGCCGTCGTCGGCCGCTATCGGTTGCTCACCCCGGGCAGCAACATTGCGGTGCACGGGTTCCTCGACGGCAACCATCAAATCATCCGTTCCGCCGATCGGTTTCCCGCGGCACCCCGGTTCTCGACGTGATCGAACTGGGATTCGGCGACTCGGTCGGCGGACCGGGACGACTGTCCCGACAGCGATGCCCGGCTCCAAAACCGCTGTGTTTCTGTTTGGACCGCGCTCCAACCCAACGAATTATTTAACTTATTTAGCTGGATCGTCGAGATGGGCAGGCCCTGCGGTGGATCCATGACGGGTCGCTCCCGGCGCCGCCCGACGTTGGCCCAGCAATGTATGGGTCGCACTACGATTGTTACAGAGAGCAGTACAGAGGCGTTATAGTGGGCAGCATGCGACGCGTGCTGGACTGCTTTTTGGTGTTTGCCGCAGGTACTGCTCTCGGTGCTGCTTGCTCGAGCTCTCCGGGTACACCTGCGGTCAAGCCGCTGCCCGAGCCAGACCCCTACCCCGCACTGATCACCCGCGGCCCCCTCTCGCCCCGCATCGCAAACTACGATATTCGCGTTCGTTTCGATCCCGTGGCCCACCGCATCGTGGCCGAGCAAACCCTGCGCTGGACCAATCCGGCCACACGGCCGGTGAGCAAACTGCCCTTCCACCTGTACATGAACGCATTCAAAAACGAAGAGAGTGTGTTCATGCGCGAGTCCAGGGGTCGCCACCGCGACGCACGGGCGAGCGAGACCGGCTGGGGCTGGATCGACGTGACCGCTGTGCAGGTCCACCACAACGACGTCACAATCTCACCTGACGACGTCACAATCTCACCTGGTCCCAACGACCCGGGTGAGCCCGGGCCGATGCGAGCCGTGCCCGGCAGCAAGGCTGAATTGCTGGACCGAGTGGTGTTTCCCGGACCAGACGAGACCGTGCTCGAAGTCCCGCTCGACCAGCCGGTCCAGCCCGGCCAAACCATCGAAGTGTTCATGGCCTTCGAGGTACAGCTGCCCGAAGTATTCGCGCGTACCGGATACAAGAACGCCTTTCACATGGTCGGCCAGTGGTTTCCCAAGATCGGGGTTGTGGTCGGCGAGCCGGGCAGCGAACGCTGGCATTGCGAGCCGTTTCACCTCCACAGCGAGTTTTTCGCCGATTTTGGCGTCTACGACGTGGCCATCCAGGTGCCAAATACGCATACGGTCGCCGCCACCGGCGTGCTTACCGGGGCCGTGGACAACGGCGATGGCACCCGCACATTGACCTATCACGCCGAAGACGTGCACGACTTTGCGTGGATGGCCGACCCGCATATCGACGTCATCGAGGGCGAGGCCAAAAACCAATACGGCACAGTCCGCGTGCGGGTCTATCACCGGCCCGCCCAGCGCCACTTTGCCGAGCGCCACCTGCACGCCGGAATCGGCGCCATCGAGCAGTTCAGCGCCCTTTACGTGCCCTATCCCTGGTCCCTCATCAGCATCATCGATCCGCCGCCGCGGGCAGCCCGGGGCGCCGGCGGTATGGAATACCCCACCTTCGTGACCACCGCGGGAGATTCGTTCTTCACCCCGCCAGGGGTCCGCCTGCCCGAGTACATCACCGTGCACGAAGTCGGCCACAACTGGTTTCAGGGCATGCTCGCGTCCAACGAAGTGGACGAGGCCTGGCTCGACGAAGGGGTCAATGAGTACGCCGATTCGATCGTCATGGACGCGCTCTACGGCGACGGCTCCGGCATGGTCGATTGGGCGGGATTTCGCGCCAGCAGCCACCTCATGCGCCGAGCTGCGTCGGGTTTCCTCGAGCTCATCCCGGCCCCGATCGAGACCATCTCGTACGAATTTCCCGACTATTCGTCCTATGCAATGGCCACCTATCTCAAGACCGGACTGGCGCTCAGGACTCTCGAGAATATCGTCGGGGTCGAGGATTTTCGCCGTGCCATGGCTTTCTACGCCCAGCGCTTCGCCTTTCGCCACCCCACCGGGCGCGACTTTTTTTCCTCTCTCGAACAAGCGCTCGGCCGCCAGCTCGACTGGTTCGTCGAGCCGGCATTTCGCCAGATCGGTGCAGTGCACTACGAGGTCCGCGACATCAACTGCCGGCGCAAACACAAAAAACCGCGCGGTGTGTTTGGCCGGGGCGACGACAAGGTCATAGTGACTCCCGAGGATGGGCCTGAAACCGACACCTGGACCTGCCAGGTGCTCATCGTCAATGTCGGCCGCGTGCCCGCACCGGTCGATGTACGGATCGAGTTCGACGACGGCACCATCCATCGCGAGCACCTGTCCGTATCGTTCGACAAGACCTGGCACCGCATCTCGGTCGAGCGCAAATCGCCCGTCGCGCGGGTGGTCATCGACCCCGATCAGGCGATCGTTCTCGACAGCCATCTGCACAGACGCGATGTCCGCACAGACCCCGCTTTGGGTCCTGCGCGGCGAGCAGCTGCGCGGGCACAATTTTGGACTCAAACACTCCTGCAGGTGGTGGGACTATGATCAAGACAAGTCGATCTCTATCGATTGGCGACATGCTCGGCACCGGCGTGGCCATGCTGCGCCGCTACCCCCGCCTGTGGTTGTCGCTCTACCTGGTCGAGTTTGTCGTCGCCGCTATCGTAGCCTGGGTCGTGGCGCGGATTCTGGTCGACCAGTTTGGCACCCTGCCGATCTTCGATCGCGCAGTACAAGGCGATTTGATCGCGCTGCTCAATGTACTTGGCGAGGGTCGGTCATCGTTTGCTGCGGTATTGCTCCTCGTCATGGGCGCGCTGGGCGGCTACGTCGTCCTGTCCTGGTACCTGATTGGCGGTGCCAATGCCGTGCTCATACAGCGACCCGAGGCCCGGCGTGAGGTCGTGGAGTGCTTTGGCACGGGCGGCGCGGCGACGTTCTACAGCTATTTTCGCCTCGCCCTGTGGACTGTCATCCCCCACGGCATCTGTTTCGCCGCTCTTTCGGTCGGCCTGTCCCTGGGTGCAGACAGCCTGAAATACGCCATCACGGGCGGCGACGTGGTGCGCGCCGTGATCTTTCCACTCATTCCCGTGGCCGCGCTTTACTGGTTAAACGCGACCGCCATCGACTATGCACGCATCGAACTGTCGCGGCGCGCGGGCCCGGCCGGACGTCCCGACCGAGCCAGCGAAGCGGAGTTCGACGACAGTACAGCGGCCGAGCGGCCGGCCATTCGATCGGCCAAACCGCTCTCGGCGATCGGTGCCCTGGTGCGCGGCTACCGCACAGTTGTGACCAATCCGCGGCCACTCGTCCATGTCTTGCTCTACGGGCTGTTTTTCGCCTCGGTCTCGGTGGTCTATGTCGCGCTCACCCACGGCCGTCCCATGTCCGGTGCCACTGGCGCCATCGCCATCTTCGCCATCCGCCAGGTCGTCCTTTTCACCCGCTATACCGGCAAGATCGTCTGCGCCGGTGGACAGGTCGCGTTCAGCCAGGGCCGATCGTAGACGTTCTCGCCGGCCAGCCTCGCCAAATCACTCGACGCCGCAGCCTGCGAACGGGCCGGTAGCGGGATTTTCGGCTGTATACGTCGTCCGATGTCGTTAGCGCGCAAAACCTTCATCGCTGCCTCGTGGAACGTTGGGGCCAATGCTGGAGCCCGTCTGATCGGGGTGATCGGCACGCTCGTCATCACCCGCTTTCTCGACCCGAACGTCATGGCCGAGGTGACAGCGGCGTCGATCTTGATCATGTCGGCCAGCCTCACGACCAGTTTTGGCCTCGGCAAGTACTACATCGTGAGCCCAAAAAGCCCCGAAGTCGCTTTCCACATGACCGCGCTGAGCTTGTTTTTTGCCTCGATCGCGTTTGCCTCGGTGTTTCTGCTGGCCGAATTTTTGAGCGATCTGTTCCGGGTACCGACCATGACCCAGTACGTGCCCGGAATGCTGCTGGTCGGCGTGATGAAGCGCATCGGTGCCCTGCCCGAGCAAGTTTTGGTCAAGGACCTGCGTTTTCGGCGCGTGGGCGTGGCCACGGCGCTCGGCGAGGTCAGTTATGTGGCCAGTTCGGTAGCCCTGGCAGCCCACGGCTTTGGCGGACATGCCATGGTCTACGGCAATATATTGCAGGCCTTTGTCACCGCGCTGATCGTGATGACCGGGGTGCACTGGCACGAGTGGATGTTGCCTTGTCGGCTGCGCTGGCAGCGCATTTCGGACATGATGCGCTTTGGCGCTCCGATCGGCCTTGCCGGCACGGTCGCCTACGCTTCGGTCACCTGGGACAATCTACTATTCTCGCGGTATTTCGGCTCTCACGAGATGGGCCTTTACAACCTGGGATACCAGCTGGCGGCCATTCCCGGCAAGCAGATCGGCGAGCATGCCGGCGTGGTGATCCTGCCCTCGCTGGCCAAGATCGAGGCGGCGCAGGCGCGCAAACAGGCGGTATTGCGCACCATCGGGCTGATGGGCATTCTGGTATTTCCACTGGCCATCGGGCTGGCCGCGGTTGCCGAGTCTGTGGTCGTTGTCCTGTTGCCTGAAACCTGGCAAGGAACTGCACCGCTGGTCACGGTGCTGGCGGCAATCTCGGTATTTCAGCCGATCAGCTGGACCGTACAGGCATTTTGGACTGCCCAGGGGAGAACTCGTCTCCTCATGATCATTCAGCTGGCCAAGATCGGATTGCTCGCCATATCCATCGTCGCCACGGCCCGATTTGGCCCGCTGTGGGTCTGTATGGCGGTCGGACTGACATTTGCGGTCAATGCAGCGGCGAGCATGGCGATCTGCGCCATCATGGACGGGATATCGCCGAAAGCGCTGGTGCATAACTTCTTTCGGCCACTCGCGGCGTGCGGGCCCATGGTGCTGGCAGTGCTCGGCTGCCGCCATGGCCTGCGCGCCATCGGCATCGACATCCCGATCCTCTCGCTCTGCCTTGAAATCGCAGCTGGCGCCCTGGTCTACCTGCCGGCGGCATTTGCCTTTGCCCCGGCAATCGCGCGCGATTTTGTGGAGCTACTCAGAAAGGCGTTTTCGCGGACTCTTTCACAGTAGCCGGTGACGCGCCGCCTATCGACATGAAATCGGCCGGTCTCTACCGGGTTTCTTGCACCGCCGCGGGCTTTTCGCCATACCCTGCGTCAGCGGACGCCGGCGCGGCAATGTCCGCGCCCTGGTCTGCGTCATTGTCCGCGTCCGGGTCGCTGCTCCAGCTGTCGGCCAGAGAAAGCACGTTATTGACTTTCATCCGCTCGCTGGCCAGAAACGCCAGTACCGAACGGGTCAGGTCAAAATGCTCTTCCATGCGGTCGAACAGGTCTTCTTCGTGAATGCACAAGATCGTGACATCGGTCTGCGCAGTCGCGTTGAACTGTCGCTGCTGGCTGCCGAACGCGGCGTAGTTCTCGACAAATTCCCCGGCGCCGCGGATTGCCGAGATGGACGGCTGATCGCGTTGCAACAGGACCTGACCGTACGCGATCATCCAAAAACTCCGCGACATATCGCCCTGGCGAAATGGCGTATCGCCAGCGCGGACGCGCACCTCGTTGGCCAGTCCGGCCAGGCTGGTGAGCGCCTGGATCGAAGCCCGGGCCAGCGGCCGGACTCGACGCAAGACCAGCAGTCGCTCGACCACGCTGAACGGCCGGTCAGGTGGCTCGAGCATGCCGCGGTCGCCGACCTGCTCGAGCAGCCCCCGCGGGTCTGGAAGCGACAAAAATAACTCGAACAGGTCAGCGGCGTTGTGGGCAATCGACCGCTGGCAGAGATCGTAGTTGTCCTCGAGGTACTCAAAGTACTCCCCGACCTCGAGTTCGAGGGCGTGCGCATCGGTGACTGCCACCGCGTCTCGCGAATACGGCTGGTCCATCATTGCGTCGAGAATGCCGATGGTCGCACTGCCGCTGAACTGCCACGGCGCACTGTCGGGGGCGCGCAGCTCGACCTGGCCGTTGGTGATGAGATAGATGCGATGGCACGGCTCGCCCCGTCGATATATCTCCTCGCCCGGTTCAAATGCGACGTCGCGCAGCATGCTGAGCATTTGCGCCAGCTGGGCCGAATTGGGCCTGACATCGCTTATCGAGCGCAAGAACAACTCGCGCTCGATGCGCACACTGAGCTGGTCACGCGACACCGCTCTTGGCCTCCCATTCATGGAACTGCTCCTCGGCTTCCTCGCCCACTGCCTTGAGAATGGGCCGCTCCCTGGCCACGGTGAACACCTCGACCCGCAGGCTGTCGGCATCGTCCCCGGCACTGCCCTGGAAACCGCCGGCACCGGCGATCTCGAGGGCGTGAAATGCAGCGATCGATGCCACCATCGGATCCTCATCGCGCAAGAGCAGCGAAAGCGCCTCGCGGTCGGTGCGCGGTACCTCGGCGACCGCTCCCCCGGCCCGCGCCACCTTGTCGACAGAATCCATATCGTCGCCCACGATGCGCAGCCATTCCACGACCCTGGTCCCATTGGCCCGGGCGTAGATGGGATTGCGGGTGAGGGCGTCGACAAACTCGTGGGCATGAGCGCGCAAATTGCGATCCGCTGAACGAACGGCAAAATACACCCGCTGCAGGTCCTCGTTGCGGTGCGCGATCTGCAACAGCATGAACGTGCGCTCCAGCGCCTGGCGCAGCTTGTCGCCGAGCAGGCCGACCAGGAGCTCGAGGCTCTCGCTGGGGTCCCGGCCCGGACCGGGCCGGGCTGCGTCGAGCGGACCATAGAGGGCCAGGAGGCGAAAATACTCGCGCAAGTTGCGCTCCAGCGAGGCAAAGATCGCCTTGTAATTGACATGCACTGGCTGCTTTTTTACCAACAGCGCCAGGCCGCGCAGGATCTTGTAGCGAATCATTCCGTAGGGCTCGACGATGAGTTGCTCGAACAGAAAATCGGCTGCTCGCTGGCAGGCGAAACGCGAGATGGTGCGCGGTAAATGCATGCGGACGCGCTCGCTGGTCGCGCTGGAGCGAAACGCCTCCTCGGCCGCATCGAGAGCCGATTCGCCGATGGCGACGATGGCCGCGCGGACCGCTCCGCGGCCGCTGCGCACGCCCAGTCGCTTGATGAGAACGGGAAGAAACCGCGGATCCGGCGCCCGCTGCATGGCCAGAGCCGCGGCCTCGCCGACGTCTGGCTCATCGGTATTGGCCAGTATTTCGATGACCGAGGCCCACGCGCTGCCACCGTCCTCGCGAATGGCCTCGAGCAGGGCCAGATGGGCCGCACGCCCCCTGGGCGGCGGAATCTCGATAACCGCGCGCACCCGCGGATCATCGGCCTTGTGGTCGGTGTCCTGATCTTCGGCCAGCCAGAACGCGGCATGCGCCCGCACGGCCGGATCGATGTCCGACAGACGCGCCTCCAGACCGGACAGAAGGCGATTTTTGGCCATGACTCGCAGGGCTTCGATGCGGACCCGATTGGATTCGTGAGTGAGCAGCCTGCGAGTGAGTGCGATCCAGTCGCGGCGCTCCTTTTTGGCAATGATCCGCAGCGCCTTGACCAGCACGTCGACAGACTCGTGATAGAGAATCAGAGCCGGGATGAGACGGCTGCGATCCTTGGCGTCGAGGATCTCCAATGCGGCAATCACGCGCTGGTCGTCGGTGCTGGACAGCGCCTCGACCAATACCTCGACCGAGCGCAGGTCGAGTTCCTCGCCGGGGTCGAAGGTCGGACGGGATAAGGCGCTGCGAAACAAGCTCAAATAGGGCCCGCGCATGGACGCGGCAACGAGCAACCAGGCCAGCGCGAACCCGGCCAGAATGGCCGAGAGGAGCACGGCGTGGTCCACCCCCAACGCTGCGAGCAGGAGCAAGAGGCCGGCGGTCAGGGCCTGGGCGACCCGGGCCAGCACGCCGTCGATCGCCCCCTTGGCACGCTCGCGCTGATCGGGCGGATGCGGCATCCACAGGAGTTCGGTCGCGACCCGGTGCAGCGAATGGCGCAGCACCCCGTCGGTGCCCTTGGTCAAAAGAATCGTGGCAAACGCCCCGCCGAGCACAAACGTGGCCGCTCCCCCGGCAAACAAGAGGAGCGGCATGACTGTCAACGCTGCGACCACGCCGACCCGGCGGACCACGCGCGCGGCGCCGACCAGCTGGATGAGCAGAGCAGCCGCGTTGAGAACGGTATAAAACCGGGCGAAAAACACGCCCAGGTCGGCGGCGGCGATCTCGCGCGAGGCCACCGATTTAAACAGATAGTCGGTGACCAGGGCAGCCGCCGTGGCCAGGACGACGAGCAGTACCATGCGGCGCAGATAGCTGCTTCTGCGCACCAGCTGCGCGGTTGTGCGCGCGCTCTCTCGACCGATGTCCTCTTCGGGAGGGGGGAGAAGTATTTCTTCGCGATAGGACCCGGTGAGCAAAAAGCCCCCGCCCAGAAAGAGTCCGGCCGCAATGGGCAATAGCGCGTCCACCGGCAGGAACTCGACCACTGCCGCAGCAGAGGCCGCGCCGGCAAACGCGCCCAGAGCGCCCCCGGCCGTGACCAGTCCGAAGAGGCGCTTGCCCTGGGCAACCGTGAAGTACTGTCCGGCCAGCATCCAGAACTGCACGACCAGGACGGTTCCGAGCAGACCACTCCACACATAGAGCGCAATGACGGCCATGTGTGTGCGGGGGAGCAAGTAGAAAAAAACCGTGCCGTAGCCGGCCGCCATGAGCGTGCCCACCAGTGCATTGCGCCGGCCCACCCTGCGCACCAGGCGGCGGTTGAGCGACAGAGCGACCAGCACCAACCCGGCCAGCCCGGCGTACACAAGGGTCAAGTACTCGGCCGGCAATGCGCCCAAAAACAGCGCATCGCGCGCGGTTTCGAGCATGATGTGGGCAGCGATGATGGTGAAGAGGAGCCCGCCAACCAACGCGATCTGGCGAACCTCGCCGTCGCGCAGATCCATCAGACGTCGTAAGCCCGGGCTCATAACCGGCGAGAGTATAGCCCGCAGCCAGATCCCAGGCACTTGCCTGCTGCGCTAGCAAGACATACGCTTATATTGTTGTGGAACAAAAGGTCTCCAACCTGTGCGTCCGTGCCCAGGCTGCCATGCTGCGCGCGGCGCTCTTCCTGATGACGGTGTCTCTCGCCCTTTCGGTGATCCTGGTACGAGTCGATGTTTCAAGCTGGTATCGGCTAGCTCTGTTCGTACCCTTTGCGCTGGCTTCGACCAACCTGTATCAGGCACTGTTCCGGACTTGACTGGGCAGTGCGGCGCGGGGCCTGCGCCGAACCGACGAAGGACAAGAGCCGATCGCCGACCCGGAAGAGCGCGGCGCCATGCGCAGTCGCGGCCGCCGATTGCAGTTCTATGCCCTGGGTACAGCGCTCCTGGCGACTGCCGCTGTATGCATCGTGCCCTAACGACCTTTGAACCGTCGTCACTACCATCGTTATAACACTACTGCAGCCCGTTCACATGACCGCCGAGCTGGTGGCGAACTCCCACGGTGCGATAGAGTTCGACAGCCGGGTACACGACACCGCCCTTGACGGTCAGGGTGGTATTGCGAATGTCGCTGATGCGCTGGGCGGGGTTGCCCTTGACCAGGACCAGGTCGGCGAGTTTACCGGGCTCGATGGAGCCCAGTGTGCGATCGCGCTTCATCAGCTGTGCCGAGCCCAGGGTTGCCAGCTTGAGAACCTCGGGGGCGGCGATCCCGGCCGCCACGTAGAGTTCGAGTTCGCGGTGCAGCGTGAAGCCAGCGATGGCGTCAGTTCCGGCGACGATATGGACTCCCGCCTTGTGAAGCAAACCGATGAGCCGGAGCATGACCCGAAACGAGGCCCGATAGCGCGCGTCTTTGGCCTTTTCGACCGGCAGGCCGCCCCGGCGCATCTGCCGCCTGGCCAGGACCGGCAGCGCTTCGGAGATAGCGGCGTATGTCGGCGACATTTGACCGGGACGGGCCTCGAACATGTTTTCGAAAATGGCGATCGTCGGATCGACGACGACGTTGCGCCGAACCAGCAGGCGAATGAATGCCGCAACCGGTCCCGACTCGAGATCGAGATCAGCCCCGTGATCCCCGATGCTGGTGAAGCGCGCCGGAGTGCGGGTGTCCTTTACCTTGTCGAACATGAAGTTGAGCATCAGCATGTTGGCGTGCTGAATCTCGTCAAAGCCCTGTTCGACCGCCTGTTCGGCGGTCATGAACGCGGGAATATGGCCGCTCAGGCGCAATCCGTGTCCATGGGTCAGCCTGGCGATGGCGGGAACCAGTTCGGGCTTGATCGAGCTGTAGATCTTGATCTGCTCGAAGCCGAGTTCCTTGTAGCGCGCGATGGCCGCGCGGGCCTGCTCTTCGGTATCGACCACGACCTTGGTCGGTCCGGTGTAATCGCTGGTGCCATCCATGAACCCGGCCAGAATCAACCGGGGGCCGATGAGCTCGCCACGCTCGTAGT
Source organism: Pseudomonadota bacterium (assembly GCA_022360315.1). Taxonomy (GTDB): domain Bacteria; phylum Myxococcota_A; class Polyangia; order Haliangiales; family Haliangiaceae; genus JAKSDA01. Next base: position 7,244 of record JAKSDA010000078.1, on the reverse strand, counting down.
GGCGCTTGATGTCCAGCACGCTTTCGGTTTCGTTGGCCAGGTCGCGCGCACTGGTGACGCCGCTGGCAATGTGCAGAATTCCATCCTCTTCGCTGACGTGAACGTGCATATCCCACAGGCCGGGCAACAGGGTATGGCCGCTGCCGTCGATCGACAGGGCGTCGGCAGGTATCGAGATGGTCCCCTCTTTGCCGACTCCGGTGATGCGATCGCCCGACACGACCACGGTCATGGCGGGCGAGACGGTTGCCGAGGTGGCGTCGAATACGGCGACGTTGCGGAATACCAGCCCGTGCTCGGCGCGGCGGGGAATGCGCCGGGCAATGTCGGTGAGCAGGCGCAATGAGGCCTGTTTCTGCCGCTCTTCCAGAGTGTCTTTGGCCGACTCCCAGCCCTTGCGGATGAGCGCGAACCTGCTGCCGGCATCGGCGAATAGCCGCCTGTCGTCGTCCAGCCACAAAAACGTCGGCGTCAAGGACAGCCCGGTGATGGCGTAGAGGGTGATGTTCTGGCGCTTGTCATCCGCCTGCACAGAGATCGTCTCGACCGTATCGATGCGCGCGTTTCCGGCGGGAAGCAGGCGAAGTGAACGATCCGGTGCCGTGAGCAGGGCCCGGGCCAAAAGCTCGAGGTCGGCCAGGGTGCCGTTGAGTGACACGTAGAAAGCCGGCCTGTCGGCCGGCGACTCACCCTTCTCGGACTTGCTCTGCCACCGGTACGTACCGCCCTCGGCCGCGAAGTTTTCATCGACCGGGCTTTTCCAGTAATCGTGTCCCCGTATTGCCAGCCGGGTCATCACCCCCCGCTCGTCGATGGTTATCTCGGAGCGCAATCTGGGTCCACGGCCGCGGTCGAGAAACCAAAATGTCGCCGTGTGCTGACCGCTCGAGTGGTCGCGGATGACCAGCTCGCCCGATGGCCGGTCCGAGATCAGAAGGGCGTAGTTTGCCTGGTACCCAGGGGCAGCGGCGCTCGTGGAGGCCGAAGCCGGATTCGCCACGCCCTGGCTCGGCGCAACCGGGCCGGCACCGGAACACGCGCTAGCGCACCACAGTGCCGCGACGAGTGCGAGCGGTCGGCAATTCGATCGCCCATTTGCGGGACAAGTTGGCTGGCTCATTGGCTGCATGGGCAGCCAGTGTAACAGCTGGGCGAGCGCTTTGCGCCCGGCGCCAGACACGGCCGGGCCGGCCCCATTTGCGGTCGGCCTTCAGAATGCGTGATCGCAGGCCGAGGCGCCGCCGATCGGGCCATCGGCCTCGAATACATAACAGGCCCCGGTGGCCAGCGTACCGTTGCAATCCATGCGGGGCGCGCCTACCACCAACCGGTTTTTGTACAGCGATACCGACGAACCGAAATGCCCTGGCGTGGACGCCGACGCATCGCAGAATTTCTGCTCCTCGCTCCACAATCCGCCGTCGAGCCGCCCGACGTAGGCACTCCCCGCCTGGACCGTCCCGGCTTTCATGTACTGGGCGCCGATGGCCACGGTCTGGTCATGAATGGCAATGGAAGACCCGAAGTCTCCCAGGGCCTGACTATCAGATGCCTGCAGTCGCCGTTTCTCGCGCCAGCGTTCGCCATCTGGTGTGAAGAGATATGCACCTCCGGGCCGTCGGACCGTGCCCCAGCCCGCTCGATGAGCTGCCACAATGACCGTATCGCCCGAGATTCCCACCGAGTTGCCAAATCGACTGCCGATCAGCGGCTCGGACGCGACCAGGGTTTGCGTCTCGACCCACCGGCCGTCGATGCGCCGGAACAGGTAGGAAACACCCGCATCCGGGATCCCTTCGACCTCGCTGCCGGGCGCGCCGATGATCGCGACACCGTCATCGAGCGCGAGCGAGAGGCCGAAGATCGAGCGAGTCTGCAGCCCGGAAGGTTGCAACTTCTGGCTCTCGACCCAGGTATCGCCCCGCCGCTCGAACACATAGACAGCCCCGGCATGTCTTTTCTCGGCACAGTCCTCGAATGCAGCGGCGACCAGCACGGTATCGCCCCACACCGCCACCTTGGTGCCGAAGAACGCCTGTTCCTGTGGCGTGGAGGCGTCGACGCGTTGCTCCTCGCGCCACCCGTCCCGATCGCGGCGAAAAATGTACGCCGCGCCGATATTGTCGCGACTGAAGGGGTCGAAACGCGGCGCTCCAACCGCGATGGTGTCGCCTTGAATGGCCACCGATCGGCCAAAGCGGTCCCGCGATCGGGGGACCGAAGGGCTGAGTATCTGCGCCACCTTCCATTCGCGATCGTGTCTGTGAAAAATGTATGCCCCACCGACGTGGTCGTCTGGTCCGATGTTCTTGAACGGTGCACCGACCACGACGGTGTCACCGTATGAGGCTACACATCGGCCGAATCCGCCATTTTGCTGCGGATCCGGATCCTCGAGTTTGTACGCTGCAATGTCATTCCAGGTCGCGTTGGCCATGAGAACTCTCCTCTTGTTTGCTGTACTCGCCGACCGATACTCGAGCATTCGAGCTCGACTGGCCCCGAATCTGCTCATGCAGTCGCATTGCAGTCATGCCCCATCGATCCCCGAGGTCGGACACGACGATACAATCGACCGCCTGGAAGGAACACTCGCGCTCCTTTATGAGCCAGGTCCGATAGCCTTGACCCTGTTTCGGACAATCGCGGCATAGCAAAAGGGGCCCGGGAGCGTTTTTGTCCAAAAATCTATCCCAGCAAAATGGAATACTCTGCATTCTGACCCGGTCGCTACGAAATCCACTGAGGCGAGGGACCGAGACAGGGCCGGGCCAGAAAACACGCGCACGGCTCACCCTCGAACCTTGCGTCCACATGGGCGAGCGTCGCCAGGTCCACGAGTCTGCCAGCCGACATGAGATGGGTCGCAGAGTCGTGACAGGTCTGGCCGCTGGAACCGCGGACCGGTCGGCAGCAGCGTCCCGAAACGCCGCTACCAAAGATTGGGCAAGGCCGAACTGATCGCGACGTCCGAGACCCGGACCGCTCCCGAGAGACCCCCATGGCACGCCGACGCGATGGACGTATGTCCGGAGAATACAGGGTTTTTGTTGTGCCGGTCGGGCGGTGGGCAGAATCGCCCGCCGGTTGCTGCCAGGGAGATCTCTGCCGCTCGTGCACCTACCCGCCCGGCGTATGCACTATACTTTCCCAAAGGACATACGATGCAGCAAACCGAGATAGCCGCTCCCTTTGCGCCGGGCGGCGAGCGCGAAATAGACGCCCAAATCGCTCAGCGGCTTTTATCCGCCGCGCTCAACGCCGGTGGAGACTATGCCGATCTGTTCTTCGAGTACCGGGTCGGCGCCGACTACGTGCTCGAAGAAGAGCGCATCAAATCGGTCGGGCGCGGGGTCACCATGGGGCTCGGGGTCAGAGTCACCAAGGGCGACGCCACCGGCTATGCCTACTCCGAGGACTTGACCTTCGAGCGGATGGCCCATGCCGCGCGCACTGCCGGGCAGATCGCCGCGGGCGGCGGCAGCGTCGAACCCGCCGCCATCGAGCCCATCCAGTTGCCCGACTTCTATCCGGTTGGCCAGGTCTCCATCAATCTGCCCGCAGACGAAAAACTGGCTCTATTGCGCACCGCCGATCACGCGGCTCGCAATGTCGATCCCTGCATCGTCAAGGTCGAGGCGTCGTTTACCGAGCAGCTGCGCGAAATCCTGGTGGTCACGTCAGACGGCCGCATGAGCCGCGACCGCATGCCGCTCATTCGCTTTGGAGTGCGTGCCGTGGCCGAAAAAAACCACAAGCGGCAGGCCGGCAGCTCGGGCGGAGGTGGCCGCTACGGCATCGACTACTTCGTGCCCGGCAGCGGCCAGGACAGTCACGACGGCGACTGGCACGGCCGCGAGGCGGCCCGTATCGCCATCGCCATGCTCGACGCCCGCGAGGCGCCGGCCGGTGAACTGACCGTCGTTCTGTCGCCCGGCGACTCGGGAATCCTCCTTCACGAAGCGGTCGGCCACGGTCTCGAGGCCGACTTCAACCGCAAAAAAACCTCCAACTACTCGGGCCAGATGGGCAATATGGTGGCCTCGGAACTGTGCACGGTGGTCGACGATGGGACCGTGACCAACTCGCGCGGCTCGATCAATGCCGACGACGAGGGCAGTGTCGGCCGGGCCAATGTCCTCATCGAAAACGGCAAGCTGGTCGGCTACATGCACGACCGTTTGTCGGCCAGACACTTCGGCGTCGCCCCGTCGGGCAACGGCCGGCGGCAGTCGTTCCGCTGCATGCCCATGCCGCGCATGACCAACACCAGCTTGCTCGCCGGTCCCCACGATTCCGACGAGATCATTCAGTCGGTCGATCGCGGCATTTACGCCAAGCGCTTTTCTGGTGGCCAGGTCAACATATCCAACGGAGACTTCGTGTTTTCGCTAACCGAGAGCTATCTCATCGAGAACGGCAAGCTGACCGCGCCGCTCAAGGGGGTCAATCTGATCGGCAACGGCCCCGACGTTCTGCGCCGGGTAGTCATGCTGGGCAACGACTACCAGCTCTCGGATGGCATCTGGACCTGCGGCAAAGACGGCCAGTCGGTCCCTGTCGGTGTTGGTACTCCCACCGTCAAGATCTCGAACATCACCGTGGGCGGTACGCAGACTTGAACCGACAACAACGATCCGACCTGGACAATCCGACCTGAACGCAGACCGGAAACCCGGGTCGACGTGAGATCGACCCGAATGATCGCCGGGAAACCACCGGGAGAACTAGATGACAAACTTGGTCAAGGAGCTTCGCGACGTCGCCAAACGGGCCGTCGAGCTAGCCAAAAAATCCGGCGCTGACGACGCTGAGGTCACTGTCCGCGACGGCACCGAGCTCACTGCCAAAGTGCGGCTGGGCCAACCCGAGCTGGTCCAGGAGGCGGGCAGCCGAGCGCTCGGCTTGCGCGTGTTCAAAGATCGGCGCACCGCCATAACCTATACCTCGGATATGCGAGATGACGCGCTCGATGCGTTTGTGCGCGAGACAGTGCGACTGGCCGAACTGTCCGAGCCCGACGATCTCAATCGGCTGCCCGAGGCCGACCAATTGGCCACCGAGTTTCCCGAGCTCGATCTATTCGACGACAAGAGTCTGTCCATCGATGCAGCCGAGGCGTTGTCTCGGGCCAAACGGGGCGAAAAAGCCGCGCTGGACCACGACGATCGGGTGACCAACTCCGAGGGCGCGACCTTCTCGCGTACTGCCGGGACCTCGGTATTTGCCAACTCAGCGGGCTTTATCGGCGACTATAGCGGTACCTATGCCGCGCTCTACGTCGAGCCGATCTGCGACGACGAAGACGACAAAAAGCGCAACGGTTACTGGTGGACCGCGGGCCGGTTTCTCGACATGCTCGACGAGCCCGAGGCGGTCGGCAAAGAGGCTGCACGCCGTACCGTGGCCAGATTGGGCGCGCGCAAGATCGAGACCTGTGAGGTTCCGGTGGTATTCGATCCCGAAGTCGGCCGCTCGATCGTGGGAACGGTCTTCTCGGTATCGAACGGCTCGGCCATGTATCGCAAATCGACATATCTGCTCGGCCGCGAGGGTACCGAGGTCGCGTCCGGGCTGATCACCATCTCGGATCAGCCGCTGATCGCTCGAGCACCGGGGTCGCGGCCATTCGACGGCGACGGTCTAGCCACGCGCAAAAATGTCATTATCAATGCAGGGGTTCTCGAGACCGTTCTCTGCGACACCTACAGCGCGCGCAAGCTGGGTCGAAAGTCGACCGGGTCGGCCGGCCGCTCGGTCGGTGGCAGCCCGGGGCCGATCACGTCCAATCTGATCATGCAGCCAGGTGACATCAGCCGCGACGAGCTGATCGCCAGGACCAAAGAGGGCTTCTACGTGACCACCATGATGGGTTTTGGCTTCAATGCGGTCACCGGTGACTACTCTCGCGGCGCCGCTGGCTTCTGGATCCAGGACGGCGAGATCACCTATCCAGTCAGCGAGGTGACCGTGTCGGCCAACTTCGATACCCTGCTAAAAAACATCGATCTGGTCGCCGACGACCTCGATCTTCGCGCGACCACGCGATGCCCGACGTTTCGCGTCTCCAGCATGACCGTGGCCGGCAGGTGAACTCCCTGGAGCCGATCGGCTCCACGAGGAACCCATCGGTTCCTCGCATCTGGCCACGCGGCTGACCAGTGGGCGGCAGCGCAAGGAGATTCAACTAGTTGGGGTGACCCGACCGCCCTTACGACGCGGGCACGCATGTTGCGTTACGTCTCGGTCATGACAAACGAGATGCATATTTACTCAGCAACCTTGTTGGTGAGTGCCCTTATCTTGGCCGTGGCCTCGACCGCCTGTGGGCGGGGTGGACCGTCGCCCGTCATCGTCGGCAAAGTCGAGGCGACATCTCTTTACAAGGCGCTTCTGGCTGCCGATCCAGGACTCGAAAAGCGCGCTGTGAACCTGCACACCGACCTCGATGTCCGCATCAACGGCGACGCAGAACGCGTCTCCCTCGATGAGGACTTGACCTTTGCCGTGCCCAGCCTACCCACCGGCGATGTGACGTTCGAAATCGACGTGGCCAGTTTCACCGGCTCCATCACGGTACACCAAGTGCAACTGGGCGAACTGATCGACGTCGAGGTCTATGCCGAGGATTCCTATCTGGAAATTCGCGTTGTCCGGCGGCTGCAACCCGAACCCGATCTGCCGCCTCCGGACCAGCAGGGCGTCATCGAGATCAACGGCAATGAAGTAGTATATCACCTCGACCCGGGACTATATGACGGCGATATCGTCATCAACGGCAATCGCGTAACCCTGGTCGGCCCGATCAACTGTGAAGCGATACTGTACGGCGACCTCATCGTGAACGGCAACGATATCCGCGTCATCAACGTCGATCTGCGCGGTCAAACCTACATCCGAGGAAATGATATCGACGTCTATCACGAATGCGAAGGGTACGCTGATTCTGATTCTGATTCTGATTAAACGGATTCGACATATCTGCCAATCGCCAGTACCCAGGCGGCATATTGCAACCTTCATCGGCATGCCATCTCCCCTCCTGGCCACAACTGCGACATACAGCGACGAATTCTGCAAATGCAAACCCACCCGGCATTCACAAACCCACCCGGCATTCGCAAACCCACCCGGCATTCACAAACCCACCCGGCATTCACAAACCCACCCGGCATTCACAAACCCACCCGGCATTCACAAACCCACCCGGCATTCACAAACCCACCCGGCATTCACAAACCCAG
>JAKSDA010000439.1 GCA_022360315.1 Pseudomonadota bacterium | reverse complement strand
GATACCGGTCAGCTTGGAGACGTTGGCGGCAAGATCCGTCCGGGTGCGGGTCCGCCCGCGCGCAAGGACCATGCGCGCTTGCTTGGTGCCATCGACCACAACGGAGACCTCCCAGTTGCGCCCAGCGGGAATCTGCGCGGCGTTGCGTATGCGCAGCACCACGCGCACAAAACTCGCCCCGGTCACATCGACCATCTGCTGCACCTCGACCGAGTCGCCGACATCGAGCTCGAACATCTCACTGGGCTGATCGCTGCCCAGCACGAACGCAAAATCGCCGTCCGCGGGAGCGAATCCCGCCGGTTGAATACGGCCCTGTCGGGTGCCCAGCGCGAATGTAAACGGGGTGGCCATGTCAATCCTGCCGGATCACCTCGATGTGGTCCACGAACACGCGCCGGGTGACGTCGGCGGATTGAAACCCGAACCCTGCGCGCCCGGAGGTGAACGGCTGGGACCCGGTGTTGATGGCCAGGGCGTCATCGACGAACGTCGCCATGCCGGCCACAGGCTGCCAGTCCGGTGGGGTACCGATGGGATGCGCCTCGAGGTCGTTCTGCCAGGCGTCGAGCAACACATCGCCGTTGAGGTTGACGGTCATGTCCAGACGGAGGTGGACGTACGTGCCCGGCGCAAACGTCGGCGTGCTCACCCGCAGAATGCCCGTGCCCGGGGCACTCGATGGGGGAATGCCGGTGGCCAGAACGCCCTTTTTGAGCACGATGCGGTGCGGATCCTCGTCCGACAGCCCGAGGAGGTAGCCGGTATCGGTCACCGACGGGTTCTGCAAGCCGGCGAAGACAAAGCCGGAAAACCCCGTGGGGCCGCCAGAAACACCGCGCTGCACTGCGGCGCGGACGCTCATGCCCTTGGGCATGGGCGCAAAGCCGGCCCGGTTGTAGAAATACCCCACCGCGCCCGCTGCGGTGGTCAGCGAGTGGAAGCCGAAGGCGAAGCTGCCACCGCCCGGCGGCCGGGGAATGCCGGCGCTCACCCCCCGATCGACCACGTTGCTATCCAGTCCGCCTTGCAGTTCGGTCCAGTCAGTTTCTGCCATGGGTCACCTCATACCGTGGTCAGAACGAGCGTCGGCCACTCGTCGGAAAAATCCTCAAAGGGTTGGTTGGTGGAATCGAACAGCGCGGTCTGCACCGACGCTGCGTCGAACGCGAACACATAGGCCTCATTGCTGCGCCACTCCTCGCTGAAATCCTCAACGGGCTCGTCCGCTGCATCGAACGCGCCCGATGTGCTGGGAACCGACGAGAACAAAAACGCATAGCTCTCGTTTTCGTCCCATTCGTCGGCGAAGTCTTCGACGGGGTCATTTGCTGTATCGAAGGGAGCGGCAGTGCCGTTGACCCCCGGCTGGATGGTGATGACGAACTGCTCGTTAAAGCTCCATCCCTCTTCGAAGTCCTCGACAAGCTCGTCGCTTGTGTCGAATCGGCCCGTGGTTCTGACCGTGTCGTCGAAGTCTGTCAAATAGGCCTCATTGCCAGACCACTCGTCCTCAAAGTCCTCAACGGCCTGGGGAATCACCGTATCGAACTCGGCGATGGTGATGCGGCTGGCCGTGGCAACAACCGTCCAACCCTCGGCCTCGCCGGGCAGTGTTCCTGCTATCTCAAAGCTGCCATTTTCGATCATGCGAGAAGCCCTCCCGTATCGCCGTTGATCAGTGTGACCGCGCCCAGTTTGGGGAACTCGCGATTGGCCAGCGGGACGTCGTCGGAGCGCCCATTGAGGAGAAAGTCCGGGTCCTGATCACCGAGCTTGCGCACCCCGGGGATGCCCGCAATGAGGGCATGCAACGTGGACCAGGCGACCTCCCCTGCGGGGTTGCCCTGGGCGTCTTTGACCGCGAAGCCGAAATCGACCTGCGGGTTCGGCGTTCCGTCGGCCAGGGACACGGCGAAGAAGTCCACCAGCGCGGATTGGATCGCCGCGGCGACCGCGTCTGCCCGCACGCCAGGACGCAAAAACACCCGCGCCTGCACATCGATCGAGCGAAAGACCGGATCCTGCACCGATACGACAAAGGTCAAGGTATTGGGAAAGACGACCGTGACTTGATTCAGCACAGTGTCCTTGAGCGCTTGCGACGGTGCCCCATCGCCCTGGGGAATCACGAACAGGATGCCGCTGTTTTCGCCGATGGTCGGGTCCTCGTTCGAGGTGAGCATGAGCGCCCGGGCCACGCCGGGCACGGTGCGGGCGTTGTTCTCGTAATCTTCGCGGCTCACCGTGCGGTTCAGAGTGCGCAGGGACGCAGGCGCGCGAACCTTCGCCGATGCGAGCGATTCGCGCGGTGTGCCGCCGGCGGCCGGATTCGGGTTGGTGACCGATACCTGGACCGGGTTACCGAAG
>JAKSDA010000352.1 GCA_022360315.1 Pseudomonadota bacterium | reverse complement strand
CGCGACTCCATCTTGGGTCAGTATCTCGCACGATAGGTAGCTCTGCGATGGCAGTGGACCGCAGTTCCAGCTAACCCGCCCCATTCCACGACTGACGTCCCCTCCCGATACCAGTTTTTACCCCCTCAAGCCGCCTAATCCTTCGAATTCGGCCTTTAATCAGGAAATGACCAGTCCCAGCCTCCCCAGCAGAATGCCAGATTGTCTATTGTTTTCAAGCAATTAGGCATTTCGGGGCAGGCACTACCTAGCGCCAGGCGCCGTAGCACCGCTCGGCGATTCCTCCGGCTTCCTGTACGCCGTTCGGTGGACCGGCGAAGGCGACTACGCCACGGAGGGCAGCTCGCAGCTGGTCGGACATCCCATCGACGAACGCGGGTGCCCGGAGGGAGACATGGAGCCCACGATTGTTGGGGAGGAGCCTGGCCGATTCATGCTTTCCCACACTGGAGTCGATCTCGGACTTTCCCCGCTCAGCGGCATGCGTCGCGTCGCGCTTTTCTGGATCGCGTGCGACAATCGGCGAGTCGTAGGAGGATCGTGCGACTTCCGCGGCCGCGCCATTGAGCTCATATTTCCGCGGCCGATGTTTCTCGGCGTATGGGAGCCCGCAACGGGCCAACCGGCGGCAGGCGGTGGCCCCGTCCGGATCGTCCCGGGAAACGCAAACTTCCTTAACAGCCTGAGCGCAACCGTCACGTCTCAGGGCATCCTGCTGGCCTGGGTCCGTATAGCACCCGAACACGGGGGAAGTACGCAATTGCTCGTCGAGACCACGCTCCTCGACGACACCTTTCGCGTACTGCGCGATATTGAGACTGTATACCGCCGAGACGGCCTCCGCGAATTGGTAGCATATGGGCAGACCGCTCTGGCGTTCGAACCCGAGAACGAGACCGTTCTCCTTCTCTTCCCGGACCGGGACGAGCAGGAAATCAGCCGCCGCTACGGAATCCTGCTCGGACCCGATGGCTTGCCGAAGCCGGGCGCCGAGCCCTTTCGAACCGGGTTTGATTTCGGTGAGGAAGTGGCGACCAGCGCGGTCGCCTTGCCCGGAAAAGGTTTCTTTATCACCTTGGAAAAAGAGGATTCCACAGGCACGTCGATCTCTGGAATGGCCATTGACAATGACGGAACGCCCGCGTTCCTCAATCCGGTTTGTGGCGCCAAATCGTTTCAAATTAATACCGTCAATCAGGGGTTTCAGCAGCGACCATCGATTGCTCGCCTCACGAACGCAGCCCTACAAGTCGTCTGGTCAGACAGAAGCGAAAGTTTCGGCGATCCCAGTGGCTCCGCAGTCCGGGGCCGCTTACTCGGCTCGCACAATCTATTTCCAGTGGAGAGCCAATGACTAATCGAACTGTGCCCAATGCGCCCTGGTTGGCGCCCAGCCTTGTCATTTGCGCATTGGCGTGCGCTGGCTGCTCGGATGGTGGCAAAGAAGGACAGAACCGGGATGCCTCGGTGTCGGCAGACTCTGCGCCGACAGAGTCGCCGGCACGCTGCCTCCAAGGGGATGGCTCGCAGGGGACCCTCGAACCGTGCAGCTGTAGTTTCGACTGTGTGAGCGGCTTTTGTCACCCGGAGGAAGAGACGGGGCAGCCGGGCGGCAGCTGCGAAGTACTTCAGTGTGAAACCAACCAAGAGTGCGGTGACAACCATATCTGCAGGCATATTGGCGGCGGTATCACGTCGTGTTACGAGCGGTGCGTTAAAAACGAGGACTGCAGCCGCGCGACGGCCTCGTGTACCTCGCTCGGATTCTGTCTCAACTTCTGCCAGTACGACTCGGAATGCAGCGACGGTCGAGTGTGCGATCCGTACATCACATTGTGCGTCTATCCGGAGGATCTGCTGCGGGATGGGCTCGGCAGTTGGGCACCATGTCTCCGCAACGAGGAGTGCCTCTCGCAGGTTTGTGGTTCGGGCCGGTGTTTCACCAACTGCTCGGTAGAGCGGCAGGGCTGCCCAGGAAACGAAGTGTGCGTTGACCTATTCGACGCCGACCTCGGCTGGTGCTTCGCACCGTGTCATAGCGACGCCGAGTGCCTGGAAGACAATACCAAATGCCTCATACCGTTTGGAATTGCCTCGGCTGGAACCGTGTGTGCACCACCCCATTTTCGTCTGTAGCAACATCGATTTTTGTGAATCGAGCTAAGAACGAGGGAATGATCATGAAATTTTGGATGGCATTACTTTGCGGTGTCCTTTGTATCGCCTGTGAAAGTACCCAGCTGGAACCGGAAACTGAGCCACGCGATTCCGGCGTGGCAACCGAGCGACCTGACGCGCGGATTGTCAGGCCGCCTGACGCGGCGCCACCCCCATGCATGGCCGAATCAGACTACGGGCATGTCGACGTTTTCGGTCGTCCAGTCGCACTCAGTGTCGGTGGCACAGTGAATGATCCGGCGGTCATTATGGTAGCAGCCATACTGAGGGATGCCGAGTTCCCTGATATTCTCAATGTTCTATTGTATCGCGGGTCGGCACCAATTGCGCCCGGCACATACGTCATCGAGGGATCGGCTCTTGACCCTCAATCGTGCCCCCTGTGCGTGTTTATTGAGACTGACCGCGATTTCGCTGCCGACCCACCGCAACCAACTCATGGACGTATCTATTTCACGACAGGCGGCACGTTAGAACTCACCTCGACCCTGCCAAGAATTGCCGGTACGCTCAGGGACGTGAGCTTTCAGCATATATGGATCGATCCCGAGACCAATAGCATTTCGCCCCATAGCGACGGGTGCCAATCGCACATCGTATCTCTAGAGTTTGATACACCAGTGCGAAGATCCGAGCAGAGCATTCATGCGCCCAACTCTGTCATAATGGAGAGAGAACCGCTCACGGCTGACTTTTGGCGACCGGTTTTTGATCGTACCCGATCAGTTCCTCACTCTCCACTGGCGCAGCCATAGTTCCTTGAGTTGAGGGACGTTTGGAAACAACCATCGCCCACGGCAATGACGCAAAATCGACTTTTATTTTTTAACACAAAAAAACTGTTTCCGCTCCGCGGCCCTCACCGCATTGCTCGGCTGAACTGGCGCTGAATTCGAGGAGTAAAATTCGCTGGGTTTTCGCTCCAGCATTTGATGGTTTCAACTGTCAAATGTGGTCGAGTCGATCATCTGTCGCGCGGGTTAGTTCCTGCAGGAAGGAGGAAGCGTTGCTCGACGCGTCACCCGATGCATCGATCGCGACGTTTTTGTATTGCACGTTGGGCAGAGCAAAGGGAAAAGGGCCTTGATGGATGTGGCCATGGTAGTTGACAACAGGCTTCTCTCCAATGGCTTCCAACAGTTTTCGGTCCAACTTCTGAAAGGTCTTGTGCATGCGATAAAATTTCTCGTCTTCCGTGCCCAGGGTTTTGTCACGGGCGATGCTATAGCCAAGGGGAAAGTGGGTGTACAGGGTTTCGTCTTCGTGAAGGTAGTAGGTGATCTCGTCGAAGAGGGCCTCATACAGACTTCGAGCCCTGGCGTTTCCGAGCTTGAAGTCGTCGTGATTGCCAAGAAGCAAGATTCGCTGAACGCCGCTCTCCTTCAAGAATGCGAATATCTCGCCAATCTGTGGCAGCTCGTCCCGAAGAAAGTCAATCTTGTGTCCGAGACCACCGTGCTTGTTCAATCCGAATATGAGATCGCCGAGCAGTATGAATCGCGTGATCCCGCCAGCTGACACAACGCGCTCTACTTCGTGCAGAATACGATTGTAGAGTACCCGCTCTGCCACGACGAACTGCTCGTCGCTGAGACTCTTGGGGTTCTCTGCGCCGGACAGCCGGCTGCGCTGCTCGGGAAGAAACCAGTAAATGTTTCTGTGCAAAACATGCCAGTCCGAAGTGAGTATTGTCTCGTCGACGACTTCGAGGATGCCCATCACAATCCGTTACGGCGTATATATTGGCCAGGGTCTTCTTGCAGAAATCTCTCCGCAAACAATTCTGCATCGAGAATCTCCGAGTAGTTGATGATTTGGCCTTTTGTGGCCAGGAGGAAGTTGTGGACTGTGGTGAGGAATTCTCGGTAGTCTTCCACGCTGGGCGTGTCGAAACAAAGGGATGTGACGGCGAGGCTCTGGATTTGGGCGAGGGGCTCTTCGTACCGGTAGCGTCCTTGCGTCTTGTAGTCGATATAGCGTTGGAGGTCGGCCGTCTCCTGGAGCCCGGATTCTATGATGTTCTTTTCTCGATGTGTATAGACGCCGAGGGTGCTCTCGGGAGCACCCTTCTGACGTCTGGTGAGTTCCAGGTGGGTCCAGCGTCCATCAATGCCCTCGGCGTAGTAATCGCCCCCGGCGTCGAAATCGTCGGCTTTCCAGAAGGACGGACAGAACATCTCTTCGGTGGGCATAGGCATGTCTTCATAGAGCACGATGAATTCGGTGTAGAGTCGCATGCTACATATCTTCTAAGAGTCCGTCTCTCAGAAGTCCATATCGATTTTTCCGTAAATTGGAATGTGATCCAGTTGCTTGATTTGCGACTCGGTAATATGCCGCACTCCAAGCTTTCGCTTGAACTCGCTCTTGTAAGCGGCCTCCATGGCCTTCTTCTGGCTCTTGCTCATGTTGGAATCGGTGATCACCGTAATGTCCAGGTCAAAGCCCGCAAAGTCGCCTTTTATGGGCGCCAAAACTCGCCTTCTTGGGATTGAATATGGCGCCGGTAATCCGGCTGCCTGTGGCAAATCCAGACTTTACCTTTTGGCCCTTCTTCTCGAGATAGCTCTTGATCCAGGCCTGGGCGTCTTTCCATTGCTCTGCCGTATAACCCATTGGCACATTGGGCACCCTGAGATCTCCCTTGGCAAGCTCGGCGATGGTCTTGTTGTCTGCGTCAGGATTCTGCTCCTTGAGCTTCTTGACCAGCTCCGTGTTGTGCTTCTGCGCGGCCACCTGGTCTTCGATGGTGCCCAGGGCTTGGGCTTGCTTTTTGGTATCCTTGATACCCGCGACCTCCTCAAGCTGTTTCTCGAAGGCCTCCAGCGCCTCGGGGGTGTGCCTGGAGCGTAGATCGTCCAGCCGTTTCTCGAAAGTGACCGCGTCGGCCTCGCGGAGGAGCTTATTGGTTTCGCTGTCGAGCTTTTTCAGATCGTCGGGGTCGAGGTCGGGCTTGGCTCCCTTGAAGTTCTGGTAGGTTTTTCTTAGATTCTTCAAGACCTCGGGCATTGCGATGGCGATCCGCGCCAGGCCGTACACGGCAATGAGGGTGTTGACCGTGTCCCAGGCTCGCAGAAATGTCCGCCCTCGCTCGGACTTGGCGATCTCGGCGCGATAGGAGTTGATCGTGATATCAGCCGTCGCGAGTGCGAGATCGAGCGCTGCAACGGCTTTTGCGAGCCGGCTTCCCTTGGCCAGCAATCCGACGCCACCGGCTGCGAGGAGGCCTACATCAATGGCGAGACTCAGCTCGCGGCTGAACTGTTCGTTCTTGAACGAGATAAGATTGGCCGCCGGCATGTAGATGGTCTGGCCCTCGGTGGCATTGGCGAAGTCTTCGTCCATATAGAAGTACAAACCAATGATCTCATCCGGTTCGAAAAATTGCTCTTCGGTCTGGATGCCGCCGATCGCGAAGTTGATCCAGTACTGGACCTTGACCTTGCCGTCGTCGGTGTACTCCACCGTTTCGTAGTAGAAGCGGCGGTTATAGGCCGCCTTGATGATCCCGGGGTCGGCCCACGGAAGTAACTTGGCGTTCTCGATCTTCTCCCGGGTGGACTCGGGATCCACGCTCTGGAATACCAGGTTGCGGAGGGCTCCATAGTATTCCTTGTTTTCCGAACCGTCGATCACGCTCTCCAGCCGCTGGAGGATTGTGGCGTTGTCTTTCTTCAGCCAGTCGAGGAGCCCTTTCTGTTGAGCCGACGGGGCCGAGTCAATCAGGCGGATGAGAGTCGACTCGTCGTCATCATCAACCCGGTGGCCATCGGATATGTAATCGATCAGCTTTTTGCGCTGCTCGAGATTCAGGTAGAACATCTGCGAGGTGGTGAGCTTGCTGGTCTCGTCATCGACGTCCCAATCACCGTCTTTCTCCAGCTCCATGATCTCCTGGATTTGCTTCTGACCCTGGACCTTGTTTTCGAGAAACTTGTCAATACCGTCCTCGAGTTTGTCGAGGCTGTCGGTTTCGCTGGTCTGACGGAGATAGTTCTCCAGGTCCGCGGCATCCATGGTGGCGATCTTCCGGGCGATGCGCACGACCTTGCCGTAGTCTCTGGGCGGTAACTCGATGCCGTTGGGAGCGTACTGGATAATGAGCTGTACTTTCTCGGGCAAGTTTTTGACGAATTGCCTTTCGACCAGCAATTCGTCGCGGATCTGAAGCCAGACACTGGCCAGCTCCTTGTCGCTCTTAGTCCCTTCTTTGATTCCCGTGGTCTCCCAGTAACGCCTGTCGATTTCTGCGTTGAGGGCAACCTTTTCCTTGCCCTCGGGCATCTTGTCGAATTCGTCTGCACGCTCATCGGTACCTTTGACTAAACCGTCGTCAGAGACCTCGACGCCGAGGTCTTCTTGCCTTTGGCCGCGGACTTTCTTCAAAAGGGAGACGTCCACCCTCACAGGAATGGGACTATCGTTGGCCTTGTAACTATCTTTTACGCCGCTCCATTGGCCCGACGCGGGGTGTTTGCCAAAGATCTGCAGGTCGGCGATACGCATGAATTCGTCGCCGGTGATGTCCCTGTCGAAACGCACATGGATGGTGACCCGCTGGCCTTTGGGATCTTCCTGGCGCTGGATGGGCCAAAAGCCTAGGACACTGCCCTGAACGGGTGCGCCATGGAGCTGCCCGGTGCAACCGAGCGCTTCACTCTCATGGCCTGCAGGCTCGCCCCGCGCTGCCCTAGCGCCCAGTTCATCCGCCTCTCTCTCGAGCCCGGCGTCGTCGTTGACCGGGAGGCTCATAGCCTGGGTCATGGTCTGCACTCGACCGCGAGACTGCTGCACCACGTGAGTAAGCTCGTGGCCCAGTAGCTCCTGACCAGCTCGACTGGTGGGATCGTATTGCCCAGGTGCGAAGTGTATATCGGTGCCCTGGGTATACGCCCGCGCGCCCAGCGCCTCGGCTCGCTGACCTTCATGGATGCGTACATCCGAGAAATTCATACCCAAGGACGATTCCATTTTGGCCCGCACGTAGTCGGGTAATGCAGTGCTCGCGCCGTCGGATGGCAGTGGCTGCGAATCGGTGACGCTGGTGTCCACGCGCTCCGCTATCCGCTGGACAGGGGTCTGATAGAGATCTGGCCGCATAACGACCGACATCCAGCCCTCGTTATCGGCGTCGCGCTGCAATCGCGCCGATTCGACTGCCGGGTCGCTCTGGTGCTGTACAAGGGCATTGGATGGGCCCGCTCCCTTATTGCGGACGCCGTCGGCGGTTCGCCGTCGGCTCGGGAGGCGTGAGGTTAGCGTGACCTTGCCGGGCGCTACCACCGGGCGATAGGTGATATTGTTGTCGTCCAGCGGGCTATTGTAGAAATGGTCCTCGTCGTCCTCGAAGTAATATCTGCTCATGGCGCGCTAACTCCAACCCATCTCATCTTCAACAGAGTTATCGATTCACGTCACACGTCTCGTTAACATCGTGTTGGGCAACTCGATAGTAGGGCTGTCGGACTTCCTCGCTCCACACCGCTGCGATTCCCTCCACCGTGCCGAGAGACGGACCGATATCGGGATTTTCGATACTTGCCTTCTCTGCCTTCGTTGCCACCTGCTCGAACTGTACCAGAGAGGCCCTGCTCAATCCGAAAACGAATCATACAGGTGGCTGAGACAAGATAGCTTGCTAATATCACAAGAGAAATTGTCTAGTGGCATGAGCGATTTGGATAAATCACCCCTCAGCTGGATGCTGACGGCGGCGCGGATACTGGTACTAGGCTACCCCTCGGTCGTCGATTGTCGGGTGCAGATCACCGCCCTCCATCCGTCGCACGGTCGAAACACTCACGCTCGTCGTAGATGACCACGTTTTGTTGGAATTCCTTAGACCAAAGTTTGGTCCCCCCGAGTGCAACGCCGATCCGAGTCGGTTGACCCTCGGGTAGTTCGGCCAGCAGTTGATCGATTCGCTTGCGCGATTCCAAATAGGCTTGAACCGAGCTGGCAGGGGCAGGATGTTGCCGACGCCGCTGCTCTGCCCGCTCCAGACTGGTTCGCCATTCGTGGCACATCGCCCGAACCTTGCGCGGTTCCACGCGCAACTCGTGAAACGATTTCGCTCAGCGAATAGCGCTGCTCGAAGCGTTCGAATATCTCGGCGGCAAGCTCACCCGGCGATAGCTTCAGTCCAGTCCCCCTAGGGTACCGGCCACATTCACGCGAAAATGTACGCTAAGCGGCGGCCCGACGAGCGCGGATCAGCTTTGAGTTTAGAAGGTACTGGCCATATCGGGGTCGGCCTGACGAATGACTCGAGCGATTTCGTTGGCCAACCTCGGTTTGAAGCCATGCTCGCACCGCACATCGTGGCAACATGGGGGCCTACGCCTGCTCAACGGCTTCAAACCGCTATAGGTTATGTCAACTTTCAGCTCGAGCAGACGCCTGGCGCAATGGTGGAGAAAAACGGGGCTGGGGGCGCGCCCCAGTGGGCGGCGTGCGTTCAAGAGGCGATAGTCGCGGACGAGCTGTTATGACCTCAAGGGGAGAAAGCAAGCCCCCTCGGTCCCTTCCTCAGCCAGTTCGGTGGACTGGCGGTAGCGGTTCATGCGCCGCAGTGGGGCGTCGCTACGAGTCTTTGAGATTCTTGCGGATGCGTTTTTGGACGTCCAGGGGAAGAGAGCGAAGCGCGCGTGTGAGTTGCTCAGGGTCCAGACCGGCCAGACGCTGCTCGGGGTCCAAACCGGCCAGACGCTGCTCGGGGGTCACCCGCCGCAGCAGGTCGTCGACGCCAAGAGAGTCGATGAACTCCTGGACGAGGTCGT
>JAKSDA010000507.1 GCA_022360315.1 Pseudomonadota bacterium | reverse complement strand
GGTATTGCCCGCTCAGCATAGCCAACCGTCTTTCCGGTTATTTTGAGCAAATCGCGATAAAGGCGCTTGCGCCGCCCTCTGCCCCGAGCGTACTCAATGGCCTTGGCGCGGCGGTTGGCGCGACGAGTGTGATTGCTAAACGCAACCTGCGCGGTGGACTTGTTGGCTGCGATGAGCAAGCGGGTGAGTACTCGTACACAGTCCGCGAGCAGCGACGAGTCCGTTGGCTGATGGATCATCGTCTCCACGGCCGTACAATCGCTGCGTACTTTGCGACCGTTCTCGATGCCCTGCTCCATCGCATAGCGTACGACCGCACAGGCAGCTGCTTTCAACGTTTCGGGCTGCAGTTTCTTGATATCCCGCTGCATGGGCGATTTTTTGGGCAGTTCAGTGCAATCCAGGCGGCAGAACCACCGCAAGGTCGGCGAGTCACCGAGATAAAATTCGAGGTCTTCGTAGGTAAAGTCGTAGGTTTGCTTGAGAATAAGTATGCGCAGGACCGTCTCGGCCGCCAACCCTGTACGCCCTTTCTTCGGATCAATATCCCGTACCAGATCCGCATACACCAGCTCGACCAAGTGCGGATTCTCGTCCAGTATTTTGTCGATTTGTTGCAACTCCGCGAGTCGGTCGTTGTGGGTCAGAGGTGCGGTGAATGAAAGCTGTGGTTGGAGAGCCCGGCGCATGCCCTAGTAGAGCATCCGGGTCTGACACGTTGGAGCAAAATCAACCGCTCACTTGGTCGCGATATGGCTTTGTTCAGTCCCTACTCGCATCAGAACGGCACGTTCAGCCAGATTCCACTCCACGTCGCCTCGCCCAAAGGCGCTCAGATTCCCCATCGTCTCGGGCAGGTGGCGTGTCCCCTGCCTGGCTCGGTCCGATTGTCCAGATGGGGTCCATCCAACAGGACAGAATCTCAGCTCTCACCGAGCGCACCACTTTTTGCGTAGCGTTTGCATCACCGTTTTGCACACCCACTGCTGCAGCCGTAAAAGAGAGAGACGGCGGCACGGTCGGGTTTGGCGGCGTCTCGAGGTGCTCCGGCGCCTACCACGATTACGCCGGCGTTCCTGC
>JAKSDA010000642.1 GCA_022360315.1 Pseudomonadota bacterium | reverse complement strand
TCGTACTCGCCCCGCAGCTCCACGTGGGCTCGGATCGCCAGGTCTGGACGCTTCACTCCCTCTGCCACTCCCACCGCCCACTCGCGTAGCTTGCACCGCTCCCATGCCGGCAGCATCTTCGCTCGTTGCAAAGCATCCAGCACTGCTCGCACTGCTCTGGTCTTGTGTCCCATCCCGGCTTCACATCGCGCCCTGGCCAGACGCCATTGCTCCCGTTCGAGCACCCCTCTGCTCTCGTGCCCTTGCCCCAGTGCTCTTCGCCCGCTTTCGTACCTCCGTAGATAATGCCCGTACATCCAGCTTGCTCGGGCGATCTGCCCGGCCTCTTGGTACTGCTCTGCCGCTGCTTCGTACATCCCCGCTCGCTCGTAGTATTCTGCTGCTTTGCTCGCATCCCCCGCCTCTCGGTAGCATCGTCCCGCATCTTCGTAGCGCCGCGCCCTGGCATAACAACGGCCCGCCGAACGCCATAGCTCCTTGGTTTGTTCGTTCACTCTCACAGTGTACACTGCCCCGCGGCCGGTCGAGAGTCGTTAACCCAGCCAGCCCTGCAGTGTGGTGCCGGCAAACGAGACTCCTGCACGGTGCTCGCGACAGCAGAGCAGCGTGTTCGGGGGGGGCGCCGCGACGCGAAAGCCGATGTTGTCGTCCCTGTTGTCAGCGTCGTTGCTGTTGCGATAGGCCGAGCGCAGGTTCTGCGCGTGATTGTGCCAGGAGCCGCCCCGCAGCGGCTCGTGCTGAGCATTGATGTCGATAGCGGCCGATAGCCATGGGCCACGCAAACGTATGATCCGGAGATCTCCACCAGGCCCATGGTCGGAGCTGTCCGGGTCGAGGTCAAGTCTCTCATGCCTGCCTTTGCAGCGCCGATATCGAATCATCTATCAGGTGTCACTATCGACCGGCCATTCTGACACTATTGTCACTATCAATCGCTTATACTGACAAACTTGTCATTTCCGACTCAGCCATAGTGACATTATTGTTAGTATCAATAGTCCATTCTGACAATATTGTCAGTATTGTCATTTTTCGGGCCGGCAGGGGGCAAAGCCCCCTGCCGGCCTTTGGGTGCTTCTATGGACCTCCGGCCCGGCTCGGGGGGAACGCCGCGACGCGAAAGCCGATGGAGTCGTGCCTGCCGTCAGCGTCGTTCCTGAAGCGAAAGGCCGAGCGCAGGTACTCCGCGCCATTGAACCAGGAGCCGCCCCGCAGCGGTCGCTCTTCTGTGGCTCCCTCGGTGGTCTCGGGGTCTTCTGCCACGGCGTACCCTCGCTCCTGATACGCATGCTCGCTCCATCGATCTC
>JAKSDA010000436.1 GCA_022360315.1 Pseudomonadota bacterium | reverse complement strand
GCCCAGTAGGGTCGGTCCAGCGCGTCGAGGGCAAGGCGCGAAGAGGGAGCATAGTGGGCCTACGTGACCGATGAGCAACACAGCCATCGGCGGGCTGGTCGGCCGTAATGGGTACTTACTTGCGGGTCGCGGTACTTAGGTGACCGTGTGTCGATCTCGATGAGCGTCGGAATTCCATCACATCGAGATCGAGCCCTTGCGAAATTCGGTCTTTCCGACCAGCGCATTGAGTAAGACCGGTGATCCCTTGCGCGCGTGGTCGACCGCGCGAGCCAGCGCGTCTTTGATCTCGCCGCTTTCCCTGATCTCGATTCCCACACCGCCGCAGCCCTCGGCCACTTTGTGATACGCCATATGGGTGAGCGTGCAACCGGTATCCTCGCCGAGGATTTCGACCTGATCGCGCGCGATCTGGGTCCAGCCGGCGTCGTTGCCCACGACCGCGATAACCGGGATGCCGTGGCGTGCGAAGGTATCGAACTCCATGATGCTGAAACCGGCAGCGCCGTCGCCGTATAACAGCCAGACGTCGGCGTCGGGACGGACCAATTTGGCACCCATGGCAAAGCCTGCACCCACGCCCAACGTGCCGAATACTCCGGGATCGAGCCAGGAATAGGGCTTGCGCGGCTTGACGATATACGACGCCGTGGCGACAAAGTCGCCGCCGTCACCGACGACAATGCTGTTGTCGGACAGCGACTCGTCGATGGCCCGACACAGCGATAGAGGATTTATGTACTGAACCGACTGGCTGGCCATGCTGTCGATTTCGTTTTCCCGCGCCCGGTCGCGCTCGCCCAGGGTGGCGAGCCAGAGCGTGCGCTGGGCGGGATCGGCGCTCAGAGCTCGCGATACCATGGTGAGAAAGGTATGCGGATCGGCCAGAACTCCCGTATCGGGCCGGCGGTTCTTGTTCAGGTCGTCCCGGCTCAAATTGACGCCAATCACGTGGCTTCTCGACACGTGACTGCCATAATCGAGCCGAAAGTCGCACGGCACGCCGCACAGGATGGCGAGGTCGGATTCGCGCAGGGCGTCGCGTCGTTTGTGACGCATGTGGAGCGGATGCCCGGTGCCGAGAAGACCGCGCGCCATACCCGACAAATACACCGGAACGCCGATCCGCTCGACTGCTGCGACCAGCTCATCGACCCGTTCGGGGTGCAGCATGGCCTGGCTGCCGATGACCATGATCGGCTTTTGCGCGGCCGCGATAGCTTTGGCGGCAGTCTGTATCTGATCGGCCTGGGGCGCCCGCGGAGTGGCATATCGCGGCGGCGAGATCGCCGGGCTGTCGGTGCCGGTGAAGAGATAGGTCAGGTGGCCCTTGATGTACATGCTCTGCGCGTGCTCGATCAGCTTCTTGTCCTTCTTGTCGGTCTTGGCCTTGTACCAGCTGCGCACTGTACTCTCCTCGTACAGGAGATCGATCGCGATCTCGACGAACACCGGCCCGGGGACTCCGTCCCGGGCCACGCGAAACGCTTTTTCCAGGGCCGGAACCACGTCGCGCAGATTGTTGGGCCGACCGGCCCATTTCACGTGTGGCTCGATAAGCGCCATCTGGTCGATGTCCTGCAGCGATCCGCGCCCGCGCAGCATGGTCGCAGTCGCCCCGCCGAGAAGAACAAGCGGCGACTGGGCCAGTTGCGCGTTCTTGATCGCCGTGATCGAATTGGTCACTCCCGGGCCTGCCGTCACCGCGGCCACCCCGGGAATGCCGGTGAGCCGTGCCATCGAATCGGCGGCAAAAACCGCATTGACCTCGCTCCGCGTGTCGACCACGCGGATGCCGCGGCGCCTGGATTCGACCAGGATCGGGGAAATGTGCCCACCACACAGGGCGAACAGGACCGGAACTCCGTTGGCTTTGAGCACCTCGGCTACGCGACTGCCACCGTTCATGATCGTCTCCTCGGCCCAAAAAGGCCTGAAAGACTCTTCTGTATCGCAATCGAGTGCGCGGCAGAACCGCTGGTGGGCAAAATCGCTGCCCACCGACCGCGTCGCAACTCATCGCGGCCGCCATCTCCGTCGGGTCGGCCCGGAAAAACCGGTTGACGGCGAGGGCTTGCAGTGATGCTATCTCGCCATGTCGAGTTGGTATTCACGGATACGAGCAACTGCCCTCGCCATTTGCTTCTGTGCCTGTGGCGGCAGTAGCGGCAGTGGCGGAAATGCCGCAAATTCCCCGGCTGCTGGCCAAACCGGTCCCGAGCCGGCCACGACATCGGCGACTCCACGCCAGCAAGGGCGGCAAGGAGCGGCAGGACCGGAAGGGCTGGCCCCGGGTCCCGACCGCGGCGGGGCAGCGGCATCCGGAGTGGCTGGGCCCGGAGCCGCAGCCGAGGCGACCGTTCATGACGCCCTGCGCGCCGCGGTCGCCAGCGAGCTTCGGCCGGTCGAGGACCAGGTGCGCGACGCCGTGCGCAAGCCGTATGAGGTGCTGCAATTCTTCGGCATTCGGCCCGGCATGACCGTGGCTGACATGATGGCCGGGAGCGGATACTACACCGAAATTCTCTCCCGCGCGGTTGGCCACAAAGGTCGCGTCTACACGCAAAACAACAAATTTGTCCTCGAGCGGTTTGCCGAAAAGCCGCTGTCAGCACGGCTCGCCCACCCAGATATGGCAAATGTGACCCGCCTTGACCGCGAACTCGAAGACCTGGGCCTGCCGGCCGGCAAGCTCGACGCTGTATTGATGATCTTATTCTATCACGATACCTATTGGATGAACGTCGACCGGGTCGCGATGAACAGGGCCATATTCGATTCCCTGAAACCAGGTGGCATCTTCGGAGTCATCGATCATCGCGCTCAATCGGGCAGCGGTGCGCGCGACGTCAAGACCCTGCACAGAGTGGACGCCGAACAGGTCAAGAAAGAGCTTCTGGCTGTCGGATTCGAACTCGACAGCGAAAGCGATCTGCTGAGTCATCCCGGGGACGATCGCACGAGCAATGTTTTTGCCCCCGATATCCGCGGCAAGACCGATCGCTTCATCTACCGTTTTCGCAAGCCGCGACCGGTCGAATAGTCGGCCGGGCTCTGTCGGAAGGCAGCTTCGCATTCCGCGCCGGGACATCCACCCGCGAGCTGAAAAAACTGCACCACTATACTATACGAGCTGACCAATCCTGCGTATGAATGAAGGAGCTCATGCGACGCGGCTTCACCCACCAGCTCAATAGCAGCGCACTCGACCCGGGCCAGAGACAGCTCCGCATCGAGGGCCTCGGTCTGCACTTTGGCGAGCTAGTAGCCCTCGACGACGTCAGCCTGGAAATCCGCCAGGGCGAGATCATGGCCATCATCGGGCCCAACGGCGCCGGCAAGACCAGCTTGCTCAACTGCATAAGCGGACTGTATCGGCCGCAAAAAGGCCGCATCCTGTTCACCAACCGCGGCGAGCACGATACCACCCGACTCTCGCCCGATCGGATTGCCCGACTGGGCATTGCCCGCTCGTTTCAGAATATCGAGCTCTTCAGGCATATGTCCGTGCTCGACAACCTGCTGTCCGGCTGCAGCATACACATGAAGGCCGGCCTTCTGTCCTGCATGCTCTACTGGGGCAAGGCGGAACGCGAGCAACTCGCCTTCCGCCGCTTTGTCGAGGATATCGTCGACCTGCTGGAAATCGCCGCGGTCCGCAAACAGACCGTAGAATCCCTGGCCTACGGCTTGCAGAAGCGAGTCGAACTGGGCCGGGCGCTGGCCATGAAACCGGCCCTGCTTCTTCTCGACGAACCCATGGCCGGAATGAACAGCGAAGAAAAAGAGGATATGGCACGCTTTATCCTCGATGTCAACGAGGAGCACGGAATCACCATCGTCCTCATCGAACACGATATGGGCGTGATCATGGATATCAGCGATCGCATCGCAGTACTCAACTTCGGCAGCAAGATCGCCGAGGGCTCACCGGATGAGATCCGCGCCGATCAGGCGGTAATCCACGCCTATCTGGGCGACGAGTAGGACCGCAGAGTGCCCGAAACACTGCCACAATATCTCGCCATGCACGCCCGGCAGAGTCCCGATACCACTGCGTTGCGCGAGCGTATCTACGGCATCTGGCACAGCTTCACCTGGAAGCAGTATTTCGAGCGGGTCCAGGATGCTTGCCTCGGCTTGCTCAGCCTGGGATTGGGCGACGACGAGACTGTGGCAATCATTGGGGATAACCGCCCGGAGTGGGTGATAAGCGAACTGGCGGCGCAGGCAGCTGGGGCCAAGTCAGTCGGTATTTACCAGGACGCCGCGGCCGAAGAAGTATTCCATATCATCGAGCACGCCCGGGTTTCGTTTATTGTTGTCGAAGATCAAGAGCAGGTCGACAAAATCCTGGAACTGCGGGACCGATACGGCGACCGACTCGATCGGGTGCGCAAAGTCATCTATTTCGACCCCAAGGGTCTGCGCAGCTATGAACTGGACTATCTGATCAGTTTCACCGACCTCGAAGCCGAAGGTCGCCGCTACAAGCGCGATCATCCCGAGCTCTTCGACCAGCGTGTGGCAGCGGGCAAGGGCGAGGATATCGCCATCCTGTCGACCACGTCCGGGACCACCGGAACCCCCAAGCTGGCCATGTTGAGTCACAGCAATCTGCTCACCATGGGACGCAATCTGATGGAGGTCGATCCGCTGCAGGCCGGCGACGAATTCGTGTCGTTTTTGCCTCTGGCCTGGATCGGCGAACAGATGGTCACCATGGCCTGCAATCTGCAGATAGGCTTTGTGGTCAACTTTCCCGAGGAGCCGGAGACGGTGCAAAACGACATCCGCGAGATCGCTCCCCGCGTGATGTTTAGCCCGCCGCGCATATGGGAAAACATGGTCAGCCAGATCCAGGTCAAGATTGCCGACAGCACATTTGCAAAGCGCATGATCTATCGCTGGGCCATGAACGTCGGCCACCGTGTTGCCGAGACCCGCGCGGGTGCTCGAGCTGTTCCGCTTGCCGCTGGCGACCCGGTACACCGGGGACTACCGATCGGCCTGCGCTGGCGACGCGCATTGGCCGATTGGCTGGTTTTCCGACCGATCCGCCATCACCTGGGCATGAGTCGACTGGCTCGGGCCTACACCGGTGGAGCGGCGCTCGGGCCCGACGTGTTCCAATTTTTTCATGTTCTGGGCGTCAATCTCAAGCAGATCTACGGCCAGACCGAGTGCAGCGGGATCGCGGTGGCGCATCGCGACAACGACGTCAGGTTCCAGACCGTGGGCACGCCCATTCCGCAGACCGAACTGCGCATCGCCGACGACGGTGAGGTCCTCTTGCGCTCGCCGGCGATCATGCGGGGTTACTACCACAATTCTGAG
This sequence comes from Pseudomonadota bacterium, assembly GCA_022360315.1. Taxonomy (GTDB): domain Bacteria; phylum Myxococcota_A; class Polyangia; order Haliangiales; family Haliangiaceae; genus JAKSDA01. The sequence continues at coordinate 81,173 of JAKSDA010000436.1, read as the reverse complement.
GCCACCGAGAGTGTGCTGACCGACGACGGCTGGCTGCGCACTGGCGACGCCGGTTATCTCGACGACAACGGCCATTTGGTGGTCATCGACCGGGTTTCCGACGTGATGATCCTGGGCGACGGCACCACGTTCAGCCCCCAGTTCATCGAGAACAAACTCAAGTTCAGCGTCTATATCAAAGAAGCGGTGGTATTTGGCGGTGACCAGCCGTTTGTGACCTCGATGATCAATATCGACTTCGACAATGTGGGCAAATGGGCCGAGAACCAGAAGCTGGCCTATACCACCTATACCGATCTGGCGCAGAAGCCAGAGGTCTACGCCCTGGTTTGCCAGCAAGTCGAGCGGGCCAACCGCGACCTGCCCGAAGCGGCGCGCATTCGCCGCTTTCTGCTTCTGCACAAAGAGCTCGACGCCGACGACGCCGAGCTAACCCGTACCCGTAAGGTTCGCCGCAAACTGGTTGCCGAGCGCTATGCTGACATCGTGGCAGGCCTTTACGGCATTGACGACCACCTCGACGTGGAGACGTCGATCACCTACCAAGATGGCCGTACTGCCGAACTGAAAACCCGGCTCAAAATCGAGACCATGGCGGTGGTCGACAACACCTAGCCAAGGAGGCGTGATGGATACCTTCGTTCAGTTCACTCTCACCGGCCTGACCAACGGCACCATTCTCGCCCTAGTGGCAATGGGCTTCGTGTTGATCTACAAGGCCAGCGACGTGATCAACTTTGCCCAGGGTGAGCTACTTCTGGTCGGCGCCTACCTGACCTACGCGATGGTGGTCGACATCGGATTGTTCTGGCCGGTTGGCGTCCTGGCCACGCTCGTCGTAGCAGTGGTGTTGGGTATCCTCATCGAGCGCTTTGTCCTGCGCAAGATGATCGGTGAATCTATCATTTCGGTGATCATGGTGACCATCGGGTTGAGCAGTGTTCTGCGTGCTCTGGTCAATTCGGTGTGGGGAACCACCGGGAAGGCCTTTCCGGCGTTCATCCCCAGCGGCCAGGTGAGCATCCTGGGCGCCGAGGTAGCCGCGGATCGACTGTGGGCCACGGTCATTGCAGTGCTCATGCTGGCCGGTTTTTCTCTATTTTTCCGCCATTCCAAGGTGGGTATTGCCATGCGCGCGGTGGCCGACGACCAGCAGGCCGCTCTGAGTATGGGCATCAGCGTCAAGCGCATATTTGCCTGGGCCTGGTCGATCGCGTTCGTGAGTGCGGCGATCGCCGGTGCGCTGGTCGCCAATATCGTCGGGGTGAGCGGCGAACTGGCCGGCTTTGGCCTGCGGGTCTTTCCCGTGGTCATTCTCGGCGGACTCGACTCGATCGCCGGGGCCATTGTCGGCGGTATACTGATCGGTTTGCTCGAGACCTATACCGGAGGATATATCGGCCATGGCCTGAACCAGGTGCTGCCCTTCGTGGTGCTCATCGTCATCCTCATGATCCGGCCCTACGGGTTATTTGGGCAGGAAAAGATCGAGCGGGTGTAAACGCGGGCAGTCATCGGGCAGGGAGTCACATGGAATCAGGCATTTTTCATACCACCTATCGAGCCGACATGGCCCTGCGGCAGACTCCTGCCGAAAAAGTGCGGGTCGTGCTCGCAGTTCTCTTGGTCCTTTGCTTTCCATTTTTTGCCGACCGGTTTTATCTCACCCTGGCCAATCAGATCGGAATCGCGGTCATCGGCGCGATCGGGCTCAATCTACTGGTCGGTTATACTGGACAGATCAGCCTCGGTCAGGGCGGTTTCATGGCTGTGGGCGCCTATACTGCCGGCCTGCTGACTGCCCAGCTGGGAGTCCCGTGGTATGGCTCGATTCCGCTGGCTTGCCTCGCGACCGCCGTGGTAGGCGGCTTTTTTGGCATTCCGTCGCTGCGCCTCAAGGGGCTTTACCTGGTCATCGCCACCCTGGCCGCGCAGGAGATCATCCTGTGGATCGTGACCCACTGGGATGCGGTGACCGGCGGCGTGGATGCCCTCGTGGTCCCGGATCCAACGCTTTTCGGCATCCAGATGAACACCGATTTTCGGTTCTACTGGGTGATCTGGGGGCTGGCCGGTTTGACCATCCTGGTCACTGTAAACCTGTTTCGCACCCATATTGGACGGGCGTGGATCGCCATTCGCGATCAGGACATTGCCGCGGAGGTCATGGGTATCGGATTGTTTCGCTACAAGCTGCTCGCCTTTGCCACATCGTCATTCTTCGTCGGATTGGCCGGAGCACTCATCGCGCATTACCGAAACATCGTCACCTGGGAGCGCTTCACCGTCGACGTCTCGGTGACCTATCTGGCCATGATCATTATCGGCGGCCTGGGCTCGGTAGCCGGAGCCATTTTCGGTGCTGTATTCATCACCCTTTTGCCGGTCTTCCTCAACGACGCAGGCCAGGCACTGCGCGGGGTGATTCCCAATATCGATACGATTTTGCCCTTTGCCGAGCAGGCGGCTTTTGGCATTGTCATTATCTTGTTTCTCGTACTCGAGCCGCGTGGACTGCGCCGGATATGGGATAGGATCAAGGACTATTTTCGACTCTGGCCATTTAGTTATTGAGCGTAACCCGATGATGGAAGCGGAGAAAACATGATTTCGATCAGAATCAAGGTAACTGCACCATTCTGTATTTTCGTTTTTTTCTCGGCCGTGCTCTTGGCGATGAGCGGGTGCAGGAAGGGAGACAGCGGCAGCGCTGACGGTGCGATCAAGATCGGTGCACTCTTCGATCTCACCGGCCCGACCTCGGATGTGGGGGCGCCATATGCCGCGGGGTTGCGCGATTTCGTTGACTGGCGCAATGCCAAGGGCGGGATCAATGGCCGCAAGCTCGCCCTGCTCTCGGGTGACTACGGCTACAAAGTAGACCGCGCCGAGCAGCTCTACACCCAGCACATACAACAGGGTGTGATCGCGTTTCAGGGCTGGGGAACCGGTGATACTGAGGCTCTCCGCGCCAAGATTCGCGCCGACAAGATCCCGTTCATGTCGGCCTCTTATTCGACCAATCTGCTCGACATGAAAGAGGCACCGTACAATTTTCTGGTCGGCACGTCCTATTCGGATCAAGCTATTATCGCGATCCGCTGGGCCATCGACCACTGGAAGGCGAGCGGCAAGGAGGGCACCCCCAAGGTTGCCCTCCTCCACCACGACAGTCCGTTTGGTCAGTCGCCGATCGCCGATGCCAAGGCCTTTGCCGGAGCCAATGGTGTCGCCTTTACCTCTCTTCCCATGCCGCGTGGAGCCACCGAGCTAGTCGCCGAACTGGGCCGCGTAAAGCAATTCGGTGGCAACTATGTCCTCATTCAAAACGTGTCCAGTCCGGTCGCAGTATTGCTGAAGGATGCGCGGCGGCAGGGACTGCACCAGTCTATGACATTTATCTGTCTCAACTGGTGTGCCGGCGAGCTTTTGCTCGAGCTAGCTGGAGACGCCACCGAGGGACTGTTCGGGGCCATGCCATTCACACCTCCCTCGGTGCCGGTGCCCGGCCACCAGGAGCTGGCCAAATGGCTCGAGAAACAGGGTTCGACCCTGACCGAAAAGGGGGTTCATTACGTCCAGGGTTGGTGGACCCAGGCGGTCATGGTCGCGGGCATCGAGCGGGCGGTTGAGAGCGGCAAAACACTATCGGGCGAGAGTGTGCGCCAGGCCCTAGAGACCATGAACAACTTCGACACCCAGGGGGTGACCACGCCGATCACGTTTTCACCGACCAGCCACAGGGGCAACGATTCCATGCGGCTATTTCAGGTCAAGGGTGGCAAGTGGCAGCAAATCAGCGATTACATCAAGGCTGAGCCGTGATTGCGCGGTCGATTGGCTCATCATGCTTTGTGTCAACAACATCGAAGTCATTTACAATAATGTAATTCTGGTTCTCAAAGGCATGTCGCTCGAGGTGCCCGAGGGGGCAATCGTCGGTCTGCTCGGCAGCAATGGTGCCGGCAAGTCGACCACGTTAAAGGCGATTTCGGGTCTGCTCGGCGTGGAGGACGGCGAGGTAACCGATGGAACCATTGAGTTCGAGGGCCGGCAGATTCACCGCCTGGACGCGGCGGACATCGTGCGTATTGGGATCTTCCAGGTCATGGAAGGCCGCCGCGTATTCGAGCATCTCAGTGTCGAGGAGAATCTCATCGCCGGTGCTCATACGCGTCACAGCCGCACCCTGGGTGAGCGCAGCGCGATGCGCCAGGACATCGACATGGTCTACCGGTACTTCCCGCGTCTCGGCGAGCGCCGCGGTCAGCTCGCGGGTTATTTATCGGGCGGCGAGCAGCAGATGCTGGCAATTGGCCGCGCGCTCATGGCGCGGCCCAAACTGATGATGCTCGACGAGCCATCCTTGGGCCTGGCTCCGCTTCTGGTCCGCGAGATTTTTGCGATCATTCAGCGCATCAACCGAGAACAGGGAACCACCATCCTGCTGGTCGAGCAAAACGCCAACCTGGCTCTGAGCGTGGCCGATCGCGCTTACGTGATGGAGAGCGGCCGCATTGTGCTCGACGGTGACCCGGCCGAGCTACGCGAGAATCCTGACGTGCGCGAATTTTATCTCGGCCTGACCGAGGTAGGGAAGCGCAAATCGTATCGAGAGGTCAAGCACTACAAGCGGCGCAAGCGCTGGCTATCGTAACAGTAAGGAGGAAGGCACCATGAACGTCCACGAACTGGTCTCGCACCATTACGCTCACGCGCCGGGTTTTGCTGCCCGCATGAGCGCCGCAGGCATTGGCCCGGACGACATTCGCTCGCCAGCCGATCTCGAAGCTCTGCCGGTATTGCGCAAGGAAGCCCTGATCGAATTGCAGGCCGAGAATCCGCCATTTGGCGGCTTGTTATCCTGTGAACCCGGCCAGCTCAAACGGATCTTTCAATCGCCGGGGCCGATAGTCGAGCCCGAATCGCGAGTCGCCGATTACTGGCGGTGGCAAGAACCACTGCGCGCCGCCGGCTTCCGTGCCGGCGACGTCGCACTCAACGCTTTCGGCTACCATCTATCCCCGGCTGGAGCCATGTTCGAGGATGGCCTTCGAGCGGTCGGATGCGTGGTCATTCCGGGCGGGGTCGGCAATCAGGAACAACAGGTCGGACTGCTGCACCGGCTCGGTGTGATTGGATATGTCGGCCTGCCTTCGTATTTGCGCGTCCTGCTCGAAAAAGCTGACGAACTCGGCCTGACCCTCCGGCTCGAAAAGGCTCTGGTTGGCGCAGAGCCATTGCCGCCCTCGTTGCGCGCCTATTTCGATGGCCGGGAAATCACTGTGCGCCAAGGGTACGGCACCGCCGAGTGCGGCAGTATGGGATACGAGTGCGACGAACTCGACGGCTGGCATATCCCCGATGGAGTGCATATCGATATTTGCGATATCAATAGTGGAAAACCATTAACAGCCGGCGAATCGGGCGAGGTTGTGGTGACCGTATGGTCGCGGGATTACGCTCTGATCCGATTCGGTACTGGCGACTTATCGGCGATGAACACCGAGCTGTGTCGGTGCGGCCGCACCGGTCATCGCATCATGGGCTGGCAGGGTCGGATCGGCGACGCCGTAAAGGTCCGCGGTATGTTCGTGCACCCGGGCCAGGTGGCGCGAGTCCTGGCCCGGTTCACGGCGATTCGCCGCCATCAGTCGCTGATCACGCGGGCCGACCATCGCGACCAGTTTACCCTGCGCGTTGTGCTGGCCGACAACGCCGACGCGGCAGCCGTCACAACACAGATCGAAGCGGCTGCGCGGGATATACTCAAATTGCGTGTCGCGGTCGACGTAGTATCCGAGGCCGAGTTACCCGGCAACAGCCCGGCACTGCGCGACGATCGAACCTGGGACTAGCTGTCTCGCGAGGTATTAGTGAGTCCTGGGCCCGATTTCCTGTCTCCTCCTGTAAGCGAGAGTACATCGCCCTGTGGCCTCTTTTACCGCCGGAGCTGCCATAAGCCCTGAATTTAGGCTTTTCCCATGCTTGAATTTAGGCTTTTTCCCGTGCTTTCCAGCAAGACCTTTGGTCAGGGATCGGGCTTGGCGTAAGATCCAGTGCCAATCACCATCAGTTCGTCGCATGTTCGATCCAACCTCCCATCCGCACCGTCGCTACAACCCGCTGCGCGGCGAGTGGATCCTGGTTTCACCTCACCGCACCCAGCGGCCCTGGCGCGGCGAGGCTGAGACCAGACCGCCCAGTCCACCGCAATACGATCCGGACTGTTATCTCTGCCCGGGCAACGAGCGGGCCAGTGGCGAGCGCAACCCGGACTACGTGCGCACTTTCGTTTTCGAAAACGACTTTGCCGCGCTTTTGCCCGAGACCCCGGCATCGCCGCAATCGACCCACAGGCTGCTCAAAACCCAGTCTGTGCGCGGCACCTGCCGGGTCTTGTGTTTTTCGCCCCGCCACGATCTGACCCTGGCCGAGATGCGACCCGATGAGATCCGCACTGTGGTCGATCTGTGGTCCGAGCAGGAGGTCGAGCTGGGCCAGAGCTATCGCTGGGTGCAGATATTTGAGAACAAGGGCGCCATGATGGGCGCGTCCAGTCCGCATCCGCACGGCCAGTTGTGGGCGACCAGCCACCTGCCCGGCGAGCCGGCTCGCGAGCACGAACACCAGCGCTCCTACCTCGCCGAGCACGGTCGTCCGCTCCTTCTCGAGTATGCCGAGATCGAGGGCCAGCTCAGCGAGCGTGTGGTGGGCAAGGACGACCACTGGCTGGCTGTCGTGCCCTACTGGGCGACCTGGCCGTTCGAGACTCTGCTCATGCCGCGCCGCCACGTCACCCGGATCACCGATTTGACCGCCCGGGAACGCGACAGCTTGGCCCTGTTGCTGCGCACCCTCCTGGTCAAGTACGACAATCTCTTCGAGACCTCGTTCGCCTATTCGATGGGCTGGCACGGCGCCCCATTCGACCCCGCAGAGACCGGCAATGGATCCGAGGGCAACGCGGCCGACGCGCTTGCAGCCGCCGACTTCTGGCAGCTTCACGCCCATTTCTATCCACCGCTCTTGCGTTCGGCCACGGTCAGAAAATTTATGGTCGGTTACGAATTGACCGCCGAGCCTCAGCGCGATCTCACCGCGGAACAGGCAGCCGAGCGGTTGCGTTCGCTGTCCGATATTCACTACAAAAAACAGCGCTGACGCGAAGAGGCCCGGCGTGACCCGTTCGACCAACGACCAACCCCAACGCGGCGACAAAGGCAGCAACAAGGCCCGCAGCCGCACAGTTCGAGAGCGCATTTCGGCCGCTTTCGAAACCATAACCGGACAGCGGCCAGCCATGTGGATACGGGCACCCGGTCGAGTCAATCTCATCGGGGAGCACACCGACTACAACGACGGCTTTGTCTTGCCCATGGCCATCGACCGCTCGGTGTGGATCGCGTTGTCGTTCGATCGGCCGGACGACAAAACGGTCACTCTACACTCGATCGACTTCGATGAGACCGACGAATTTTCAGTCGATCGCATGGATCGAAGTGATCGGCTCGAGCGCATCGAGCAAAACCAGACCAGCTGGATCGATTACGCCAGGGGAGTGGCCTGGGCGCTGGGCGAGGCCGGGCATGAGATCGGCGGTTTTCGCGGCGTTGTGGGAGGTGACGTACCGATCGGCGCAGGTCTTTCCTCATCGGCGGCGATCGAACTCGCCGTGGCGCGAGCCCTGGTCGCAGCGGTCGATGGCCCGTGGGATCCGACGGTCATGGCCAGGCTGGCCCAGCGCGCCGAGCGCGAGTGGGTGGGCATGAACTGCGGGATCATGGACCAGCTGGTCTGCGCGGCGGGTCAGCGCGACCGCGCCCTGCTGATCGATTGTCGCTCGCTTGCCGCCGAGCCGGTGCCCATTCCATCTGAGCTGGCGGTTGTTGTTCTCGACACCGCGCGCCGGCGCGAACTGGTCAACTCGGCCTTTGGCGAACGTCGCGCGCAATGCGAGCGCGCGGCCAGCACCATGGGCGTGGCTACGCTGCGCGACGTCGATCTGGCCGATGTAGAAGCGCACGCGGCCGACCTGGACCCCGAGATCTATCGCCGAGCCCGTCATGTGGTGACCGAAAACCAGCGCGTGGTTCGCGCTGCCGATGCATTGCGCGCCAACGATGCGCGCGAGCTGGGTCGGCTCATGGACGAGAGCCACACCAGCTTGCGCGACGACTACGAAGTTTCGTGTCGCGAGCTAGACATCATGGTCGAACTCGCCTGCGGGCACGATCGTTGTCATGGCGCGCGGCTCACCGGAGCTGGGTTTGGCGGCTGCGCCGTGGCCCTCTTCGAACGTCGATCGGCCGGCCCGGCTGCCGACGAGGTGGTGGCGTCTTATCGCCGTGCGACCGGGCTTGACGCTCGCTCGTATATATGTCAGGCCGCGCGCGGTGCAGCCGTGGTCGAGGAGTGACAGACCATGCGTGTTCTCGTTACTGGTGGCGCGGGCTATGTCGGCAGTGTTGCGGTTGAAGAACTGGTCCGGGCGGGCGAAGAAGTCCTGGTGTTCGACAATTTGAGCTTTGGCCACCGAGAAGCGGTTCACCCGGTGGCCGAGTTCGTGTACGGCGAGCTCGCCGATGCCCAGGCCATCGATGGCGTCGTGGCCAATTACAAGCCGGATGTGATCATGCATTTTGCCGCCCGTTCGCTGGTCGGTGAATCGGTCAGCAAACCGTTTTTGTATCTGCGCGACAACGTCAATTGTGGGTCGAACTTATTTGAAAGCGCGGTCGCCCACGGCGTCGACCGCATCATATTGTCGTCGACTGCCAATCTGTTTGGCGAGCCCGATCGAATTCCGATCAGCGAAGACGAACCCATTCGGCCGGGCAGCCCATACGGTGAGTCGAAATACACTCTCGAGCGCAGTTTGCAGTGGCTCGAGCGCATGTTTGGCGTCCGCTACGCTTGCTTGCGTTATTTTAACGCTTCGGGTGCCAGTCCCGAGCGCGGTGAGGACCACGATCCCGAGACCCATCTCATTCCATTGGTCCTTCAGGTCGCGTTGGGCCGGCGCGACCACATCACCATATTTGGCGATGACTACGCCACGGTCGACGGCACCTGTGTGCGTGATTACATCCACGTCACCGACCTGGCTCGGGCTCATATTGCGGCCATGCGCGCACTGGACCATGGCAGCCGGACCTACAACCTGGGCAACGGACGTGGTTTTAGCGTCCGCGAGGTCATCGAGACCGCACGCGAGGTCACTGGTCATCCCATTCCCGCTATTGTCGGTCCACGCCGAGCCGGCGATCCGGCGGTTCTGGTGGCCAGTAGCGACAAGATCCACCGCGAGCAGGGCTGGCAGCCCGAATTCGCCGATCTCCGCGATATCATCGAGACTGCATGGCACTGGCACAGCACCCACCCGCACGGCTATCGGGAATAACCGCTACGGCTTACTGGCCGTGCAACTGGATCCCCATCCGACGGCCGAATCCCCAGCAAAAACACAGTTCCAACGTGATCGTGTGTAGAGCCGCCGGGCAGTCATATCAATCGAGTACCGAGCTCAGGAATTTGTGGCTCTGCGCCAGTTTTTTGGCTATCACGGTCGCCATGTACTGATGGAAGGCGGCGGCGGCCCAAGGGTTTTGCTCTTCGAGCATCTTCAGCGACCGCCGGGAGATCTTGTAAAGAGTGCTTTTCTGCGTCGCGATTACCTCGGCGGCCCTCGGGCTGCCGAGGTACATGGCCATCTCACCGATGATGGTGCCGGCGCCCATCTTGCTCAGCCGCACGTATTTGCCGGTTTGGAGCGGAATGCGGACCACGATCTCCCCCGATTCCACGATAAAGATGTCGTCCGATTGGGCGCCAGGCTTCATCAACGGTGTATTGGCCTCGAATGTCCTGCGGCGAAAGTAGGCCATGAGCGGAGTGACGTCCTGCATGTCGGGAAAGATCTGGTAGAGCAAACCCTGAAATGGTTCCATCCTGTGGATCTGCGTCGCGTCCTGGTCGAGTAGCATCTGTTCTTCGCACCACTCCAAACCACGGTCGAGGTCGGAAAACACGAAAACCATGTCACCGCTCGAGTCCTGCCCTACTTCGAGCATTTCACCCTTTTCGAAGGTTTTGCGCAGCTGGGGCGAAAGGCCAGTTATCACCATGTAGAAATCGCGCTCCTGGGCCAACATCCTCATGCGCTGAAAGCTCAAAACCGCCGACGAATCCACTCCTTTGACCTCCTTGAAGTCGAGAAGGAGATAGCGGAGCGGCAAGATCTCGAGGTTGTCGGCGCGCTCGCGAATCGTGGCGAGCAATCTGTTGGCCGTGCCAAAAAACAGAAAACCCTGCAGTTTCAAGATGCAGATCTGTTCACCCACGGCTTCGAGGAGTTCGGTATGACGTTCCGGTCTGGCTACTGTACTGTGAAAATCGGCGCCCGTGGTGGTGAACTTGACGACCTCGGTGCGGCTGTACTCGACCACAAAGACGATGACGCCGATCAAGATGCCGACGATGATGCCCTCGAAAAAACCGACAATGCCGATGACAATGAGGATCAAAAGAACCACAAAGTACTCGGAAACCGATAGCTTGAACCAGGCGTCGGCAACCCACTCGACCAGAAAGCTGAGACCGAGAAAGAGCAGCAAGCCGCCCAGAACAGGCTTGGGAAAATAGGACAACAACGTGGCACCAAAGAGTAATGAGCTGCCGAAGAAGGCCGCGCAGATCACACCGATGAGTCGACTGTTTGCGCCCATGCGAGTGGCCAGGACCGACATGCTCATGGTGTGGAATCCGATGATGCCACCCCCCAGGCCTGAGGCGATGTTGGCATAACCCGCGGCCTTGAGCTCCTGGTTGAGGTCGATGTCCTGGCGCAAGGTGACCTCCATACCGTTGACATTGAGCAGGAGGGCAATGGTTGCGACAAAGAAAATTGTCGCCATCTTGGGCACTTGATTGACGATGGTCGCCCAGTTGACATCTGGGAGCAGAGAGAAATGCTCCGGCCGCCACAAAAGACCGCCGGGGAACGGGCCGAGTAACCAGCCATTGTCGAACGCTGCCGCGATCGACGAGCCGCTGAGCAATAGCACGCCATAGAAGAGAGCAATAGCCGCGGCCAGGAATGCCGGCAGAATCCAGAAGCGCTGAAAGACCCGCAACATGATCATCAGCGCACAGGCAAATACCAATCCGGGCAGCCACTTGACGACGATCTCAGGCTGAACCAGGGTGGCCAGGTTGTCCAGGGTCAGGGATACACCGGTCATTACACCAAAGGAGCCTCGGGACAGAATCCAGCCCGAACCAGCCAAAAATCCGCCGATTACTGGGTAAGGAATGAAACGGATCAAGCTGCCGAGCCGAAACCAACCCAGCGCAAAGAACACCAGCCCGGTGAGCAAAGTGCTCAGTCCGATCGAGATCAGAATCGTGGCGAAGATGCTCTGCGCAGAATGCGCCTCGGTCATGCTCGCAGCAATGGCAGAGGCCATGAGCCCCATAGCCGCTGCCGGTATGTCCTGGGCAAAACAGGGCGATACCGGGTAAGAACTGGCAAACGCAATCACCAAGCCGAACACAGTGCCGCTGAACAGAGTGAGGCCAATACCGGTCGATACATGCGAGGAAAGCTCGCCGGTGAAGATGAATGCAGCAAACGAGATCGAGCCGATGACGCCTATCGCCCCCACAACACATCCAGCCAGGATGTTGGCGAAAAGTCGGTCGGTTTTGAACTCGCTCAAGACGTGGCGCATCAAGGGGGATCTCCCAGGCGCACGAGATAGCAGGCAGCGTAGGCTATAAGCCCTTCGAAAGTACGTCTCTCATACCAGCTCTTCGACACTGCGACATAGCGGCTTTGGGCCCTGAATCGGCGTTGCTCTGCCAGTCCGCGACACCTGAATCTCTCTCGCCGGATGGCGCCAGACAGGACCAGGCACCCCAAACCTTGAGCATTTTAAGCTATCGATATTACACGATAAAGGATCTTCCTCTGATTTTTGAGTAGGGGCAACTGAATCAGCTCTGCGATGCCGCATCGAGCTGTATCGAAAATTACCGAGAGGAACGGGAGTGAAGCAGCCAGGAGCGGATTGCTTGCATGGCAGGTTGAACCACCCGAGGACAGACCTGCTGGTTTTGAATGCGTTGTTGCCAGGGGTATCTGGGAGGATGACTTCCTCTCAGATATCAATGACTACGACACCACGCCCGCTGTCCTCTTCATGGCTGATTGGTTTGGATTCTCCTTCTCGATAGCGTGGCGATTCGAGGGGAAGCTCAAGGCGTCCCTGCTCTTGTTCGCGTTGACGCTCCTCTTCGCGCCGGAGAATCTCTTCTATGATCCAAGGATCCAACATCGATTCACCCTACTTATTTCTATCGTATGACATCTCGGCCTTCAGGCAAACACAGGGCTCACTGTTCCAATCGGCTTTTGATCGAGTTTTCTGAGCCACGGGAGTGTATATCCTGTTCAGATGCAATCATTGGGCCTTTCGTTCGAGATGTCGCCGTCATTCTTGTAGCGCGTGGAAAACACAATCACTTTGGATGAGCTCACGCCGGTTAATTCGCAATATGAGTCTGGCCGTTACAACACGCAAGCTACCCGGTGGGGACACCTGTCCCATTACACGATCAACTGATCGTAACATCCCAGGGTTACGAGTTGGAAGGGGAGCGTGCGGCCTTGCCGGCACGTCCGGCCGATGGATTCTCCGGCGAGCCAGCGCAGTGCTTCGGTGCTTCGCTTTGCGAGGCATCCGTACCACGTCAATGTGTGGCAAGTTGACCCACCTTCAACCTAAAAGACGCAGAACGCCGCCTGCTGTGGTTGTGGAGGCGAATCCGTCGTCAGTCAATGCGTTGTACTCGACGTTTCACCTGGTTCGAGCAACACAACCAATACAGAACGGAGTGTGAAGAGTCCGCCGAGCGTACACGAAGTACGTGAGCACCCTGCAGCATCGCACTTTGGTGCACGGACTGAACAGAAACGCATTTGTCGTGGATCGACGGTGTCGTGGTGAATAATCCGGGCAGGCCAGCGGCGTGTACGTTCATATTGAAGCCTCCCGCCGTGATCGTGTGTGGCGAGACCGCGTCAATCGATGTCGCGGATCTTCCACAGGCCGTCCTCTCGGACAAACTGGACCTCGTAGCGATCTCCGTATGGCATGCGGGCTTCATTGCCCTTGTCTTCGATCGGCTCGTCCACATTGGCCCCGAGGATCTTCATCATGATATCGACCTCGTCACGGCTATCGCCCTCGAATTGCTGGCGAAGATTCTCGGCGGTCATGCGTTCGCGATATTTGTTGGGCACGAAACGGAGCAAAATGTCCCAGCGTTTGAGCCGGTAGGCCCGGACAAATGAGCGCACAGCATCGCGCGGCGTGGCTTGGCTGTAAAACTGGATCGGGTTAGACGCGATGCGCCATCTGCTACCCTCACGCACCAGGCGCATGCGATCACCCCGCCCGTAGTGCAATTCGGCTGTGACCTCGATTTCTCTGCTGGCCTCTTGCAGGCGTGCAGCTGTCTCGCTCACCTCCTGGGGGTTTTCCTTCATCATGCGGATGAAGTCCTCCTTGGAGTATCGGTCGCGAAAGTCGGACGACATCATTTCGTAGGCCGCGGCGTAGTTGCCGCTGCGCAGTGCCTGGCCGTAGGCACCGAGGGCGCCCTGGGGCCCTCTGGCTTGAGATGCACAGGCCGGCGATAGGAGGATCAACGCGGTGGCGATGAGCAGCGCGCAACCGGCCGAAAAACCCGGATTGGTGCAGATCGAGACCTCTAGTCTCATGAAAATCCTCACTTTTTATGATGCTCAGGAGCTATTTCAGAAGAGGCATGCGCCCTTGCCCAGTCGTCTTCCATCGTTCGCCACCCTCCGATCAGCACGATCGCGGCGACTAGGACCCCGCCAGTCGGTATCAGCATGGCCTGGCGCAGACCGTACTCGTCGGCCACTTCTCCGACAATCCACGATGATGGCGCCGTGCCCAAGAGGTGCATCGTGAAGATGACCACAGCCTGCGCCGTCGCTGCGCGGTCGTCGGCAGCCATGTCGTCGATCACAGCGGCCATGGGGCCGTGATACCAGGTGATGAAGAACATCGTCAGCCAGCTCGCCAGGTAGAATAGGACGCCGACCTCGAGATAGATAGACATCAGGGCCACGGGAACTGTGCAGCCCATCCCGATAGACATCGCGGCCAGCCGGCCGTAGGACACCAGCCGATGCAACTGATCGGCGACAATGCCACCGCACAGGATGCCCATCATGCCGCCGAGCAGCGAGATGCCGAGCACGACAAAGGCGGTGTCCGTGCCCAATCCCTTGGCATTGGCGAGAAACTCGAAGAACCACGCCGCATACCCCCCGGCGGAAAAGGCCATGATCACGGCCCCGAGAAGAACCCACCGCATGGTGGGGATGCGCACAAGCTGACCGGCCTGCTCGGCAAAATCGCGCAGGGACGCGCTGGTCTCGACGGTCAAGCGGCGGGCAGGGACATCGAGTCTGAAGACCAGGATCGCTATGAGAAGTCCGGGTAGAGCCATGAGCAAAAGCCCGCTCGGATAACCGAGCAACCCGATACCGAAGCCAGCGGCGCCGCCGAGAAAGAGTCCGAGGTTAAAAATAGCCACGATTCTGGCTTTCTCGTCCTGGGGAAAGACCTCGCATAGAAGCGCGTTGCACAGGGGAACGCAGGCCGCTGTCCCGGCTCCGATCAGAGCTCGACTGAGCAGCAGGGTAGTAAAGCCCACTGCAGCAGCGCTGGCAACTCCGGCCGCGCTCCACACGACAATGCCGAGGGCGATGATTCGCCGGCGGTCGTAGTGATCCCCGATCCAGCCAAAAACCGGCGTGACCACGGCATGACTCAGCATGAACGCAGTACCGAGCAGCCCGAGCTCCGAGTTGGAGAAGTCAAACTCGTCCCGCAAGCCCTCGTACATCGTGAACAGAACGTTGCGATTGCCGTAATGCAGAAAATTGGCCGCTGTGAGAACGCCCAGGACATACCAGCCATAGTGTCGTGAACGCAGAGCGGCGGTCGTACTGCGCACTTTCGAGCTGGAGTTGGGAGCGCCGAGAGCGGTCATTCTTCCTCGTAGGCGTCGAGCAGACCCACATCGGACGCCGGATCTCCATTGCTACGGCGCCTCGGGGGGCCTGCTGGATCGATCGCCCAGCGCAGCTCGTACGCGGCGTCGGTGCCCACATCGCCGCGCCCGGCGATTTTGACCAGCGCCGCCTTGCCGGCCTCGATGCGCACATCGGCCAGGGATTCTGTCTTGCCGGCGCCGCTGGCGTCCGACATGGCCAGGGTTTGCCCATCTGCGAGCACTGTGATCTCGATACGGGCGCCGCCCAGCGGCTTGGCCGTGATCTGGAGGAGTATCGGCTCGCTTCCCGGCGCGAGGCTGTAGTGATCGGCATCGCCAATGGTCAGATGACCGCGTCGCATACCCGCGTTTTCCTGCGCAGTGTTGCGCAGAGGGATGGCGTTTTCCGCATCGTCGTTGGGCTCGATCTCGTCATCGACGTCGAGCAGGCGAGTCGTCATAGTAAGGCGATAGGGCTCGAGGGGGTTGGAGCGGCGGGCACTCAGCGCAGCGTAGTAATAGCGTTCCGACGGGTCGTCGCCCGGCTCGTCTTGGCCCGGCTCTGCTTGGCCCGGTTGCGCATTTGGGCCATCAGTGCGGTGCGCCGGGCCGGCGTCGTTTTGCAGGTCGGGCTGTTCTCGGACCACGACCAGATTGCGAACCGACAGACCGCGGTCCTTCTCTCCTCTGCGCCTGAGCACCAACACGCCTGCATTGTCGCGCACAGTGAGCGTCGGAATTACACCGGGTACTGCGTCCACATCGAGATCCAAGCTGTACTCGGCGGCGAATCCCTCGATCGAGAGCTTCCACACGTCGACGTCTTTATGCCAGCCCATATACCCGAATACCGGCTCGCCGATGGGGACTTCGGCAGCGGTGTCGGCGGTTTCGTTGCGCTCGATCTCATGGCGTTCGGCAGGGCTCGGACTTGTCTGTACAGTGAGCTCGTAGATCGGGGACGGTCCTTGTCGACCAACTGGTTGGGTGGCCGGCTTCACAGGCTTTTTCTGGGGCCGTTTTTGCGTCCGCCGTGACTTTTTCACAAACTCGGAAATCGCGAGATAGTAGGTTCCCTCGCCCACCGGAATGTTGGGCATGCCCTCTACGATGCGAGCCGGACCCCGATCCGACCGGACCACGACCTGATCGTTTGCGTCGCGCAACTCGAGGATGAGATCGACCCCATCGATACCGCTCACACGTGCCTCGAGCAAGCCCGCTTTGGTCACAGTGACAGCGTAGACATCCACGTCAGTCTCGCCGTCGAGACTTCCCCGCGCTCCGGCGCCCACGGCCAGGGCCGTGGCCCGGGCGATGTCGTCGTTGGGCTCGGCCTCTTGGGAAAACGAAATCACCTGGTTCAGAGGGGAATCCACCACCACGACAGCTTGCGCATCTCTGTCCCGGGGGATCTTCTTGGCCCCGCTCCCCGGGCCCTTGCCGCACGTGCTCGAAAGCGCCAGGCCGATGCCAGCGATGAGAGCGATCGCCCGGGAGCCGTTACGCCCGATCGATAATGGTCGCGAGAAACTCGGCCGTGCACACCACATTGCCGTCGACTGTAGCGGTTCCTTGCATCTTCCACACCTTCCCCCGCCTAAGTGGTATTACTTCCAGGTTCAATTGGTCTCCTGGCGTCACTGGCTTGCGAAACTTGACCTTGTCGATGGCCATGAAAAAGATGACTTGATTGACCGGATCGTAGTTGATGGCCCGCGCGGCCAGGATGCCTCCGGCCTGGGCCATGGCCTCGACAATGAGCACCCCGGGCATGATCGGCATGCCCGGAAAGTGGCCCTGGAAAAAAGGCTCGTTCCAGCTGACATTCTTCAGCGCAATGATCTTTTCGTCTGAAAGCTCGCTGACCCGGTCGATCAGGAGAAAGGGAAATCGATGGGGAAGGATCTCTGCGATCTCCTGCGCGGAGAGTGACACGCTCTCGGACATGACGCGGGCTTTTACCATACCGCCGAGCTGCGCGATATCGTCAATCGTACTTCTCGTGCGAGCTCGGCGGGACTCGTCACAGCCGCTCTATCACGCCGGTGTTGCACAAGGCCGGGCGACAGTGAATGTAGGGGGTCTGAACAGACAGCTGCAGGTGGGCCGGGTCGAGAGAACCGCAACAGGGTCGAAAGGCGGTCAAACGGCGCTATTTCATGCGCTGCATGACTTTGGGGGTCAGATCGAACGTCGGCGTCGACCAGACCACAGCTGAACGGTCGAGGATGACGTGGTAATTTTCTTTCTTGGCGAGCTCCTTGATGACCGGCTCGGCCTGCTTGAGAATCTGGCGGATCAGCTTGGTTCGCTTCTCGACCAATTCGCGCTCGAGCTTGACATAGGTTTGCTGCAGCTCGACGTAGCGTTTCTCCAGCTCTCGTTGTTTTTTCTTGAGCACGTCGGGCTTGAGAATCGACTGTTGCTTGCGGAGTTGTTCAAAATTTTGCTGGAGCGCCTTTTGCTGCTTGTCGAGTTCTTGCTGTTTGGTTTTGAGCTCCTTCTCGAGCTCCGCGCTGGCTCGTTTGCCGGCAGGGGTCCCGTTCAGGATGCGGTCGAAATCGATGAAACCGATGTTGGGTCCGCCGGAGGTCGGCCCTGCGTCGGCGGTGACCATGCCCGCGACAATCAGGGCGATTCCGAGAAAAGCGATGGCAAGCGAGCGATGCATGAACTACTCCTCTGCCGGGTTCGTACCCCGGGCCGGGTCATTCGTCAACTCATGTTTCGAGGCACTGGTGCGGCTAGAAGAA
Organism: Pseudomonadota bacterium; assembly: GCA_022360315.1. Taxonomy (GTDB): domain Bacteria; phylum Myxococcota_A; class Polyangia; order Haliangiales; family Haliangiaceae; genus JAKSDA01. The sequence goes on along the minus strand of JAKSDA010000436.1, from coordinate 63,321 downwards.
GTTGCCAATGGTGAACTCGAAGACGAGTGGTTCTTCGTCTTCCTGACGGTCGAGCGGGATGCCCCATTCAAACCGGAGTGGCCCGATGGGGGAAAACCAGCGAAAGCCAAAGCCGACCGAGCTGCGTATGCCGCTCAGCAACGATTCGGGCAGCTTGAAGCACGGGTCGAACTTGATCGAGATGTCGTCGCCGGTCGAGCCGGCGCAGTAGCGGTCTTCGAGGTTGTAGGCATTGCCGGCGTCCAGGAAGAGTACCCCCGAAATGCCCACCCGCTTAAAGAGCGGGAATTCGATCTCGGTGTTGGTGATGATCTGGAGATTGCCGCCGAGCGGAATTTCATCCAACCGAGCCGCCGGATCCGGGTCAGCTGGAACCTTGAGCCTGGGACCGAGTGTACGCGGTCGGAAGCCGCGTATGTCGAAGATTCCGCCGATGAGGTAGCGCTCGGTGATGGGGACACCCAGCGGCTCACGACTCACTGTGACGCCGACCTCGCCGTTGAGCTTGAGCACAAAGGGCCCCCACAGCGGCAGATAACGGCGGGCAAAGCCACCGTAACGCACAAAGACGTTCTGCGACCCGGTGAATTTGTCGGCCACTTCCAGGAAGGCATTGGTGTGCCAGCCGTCGGTGGGGAATAGCCGGTTGTTGCGCGAATCGTAGGTGATCGACCCGCGGACCGACGAGGTCAAACCGCCGCGAAACAAGTTGGCCACGCTGGTGTCGATCCGCTCGTCGACCCCCCGGCTGGTAAAGAGGGTGGCATTGCCCGTCGAAACCCCCACATCCTCCAACTTATAGGTCACAAACGCCCGCGCCTCGGGCCATTTAATGGGATAGCCCCAGGTGAGATTGCCGCCGCTGGCGTTGCGGGTGAATCCAGTGAATGCCCGGCTCTGGTTGTAGATATCAAAGGCAAACGTCCACCGGCTGTCGAGAAAATAGGGCTCGACAAAGCGCAGGAGGAAGAGCTGGCGCAGGCCCGAAACCTGGGCTTGCAAGGTCAAGGTCTGACCACGACCAAACAGGTTGTTTTGCGAGATCTGTGCCTGGGCGATGAAGTTTTCGACCGATGAAAAACCGGCGCCGATCTGAAATGTCCCGGTCGGCCGCTCGGCGACCTCGACATTGACCTCGATAAACTCGTCAGACGAGCCCCGTTTAGTCGAAATATCGACCTTCTCGAAAAAACCCAGGGCGGTGACGCGGCGCTGGGAGACATCCAGCGCGGTCTGGCTGTACAGCTCTCCCTCCGAGATCTTCATCTCGCGGCGGATCACCTTGTCGCGGGTTTTGGCGTTTCCCCGCACGATGATGCGCTCGAAATAGACCTTCTTGCCCTGGACGATCTCGAAGGTGAGATCGACGATCTTCTTGTCCAGATCTACGTTGGTCAGCGGCGTGACGTTGGCATAGGCGTAGCCCCGGTCTTTGTAGTAGTTGTTGAGCCGGTTGATATCGCGGCCGACCTTGCTGCGGTTGAACGTCTCCCCGCCCTTGATGCTCAGGAGCTCGTGGTAATCGTCTTTCTTGCCGAGGAGGTCGCCCTTGAATTTGATCTTGCCGATTTCGAAGACCGGGCCCTCGTCGATCGGGATCGACAGGTACATGAAGCGCTTGTCGCGCGACAGGCGAATCTGCGGTGTGCCCAGCTTCACGTTGAGAAATCCGCGATCGTAATAATAGGCCGTGATGATGAGGAGATCGCGTTCGAACATCTCCTCCTGGTAGGTTCCCGAATCGCTCAAGAACGACAGCGCTCCACCCTTTTGAGTGGAGATGATGCTCCGCAATTCGCTGTCCGAGATGTCCTTGTTGCCAATGAACGAAACGTCGCGGATCTCGACCTTGGAGTTTTCGTCGACCAGGTACCAGACGTCGACCTCGGACTCGTTGATCGAGCGCACGTCGTGGTTCACGGCGGCCAGGTAATAGCCCTTCTCGACGTATAGATCGTGGATCTTGTCGCGGTTTTGTTTGATCTTGCTCACATCGAGAATGGCGTCGCGCTTGAGGTCGAGGACTTCGTTGATCTTGTCGAGTTCGACCTCCTTGTTGCCCGAGATGAGAATCTTGCGGACCGACGGCTTCTCCTTGACCGCAAAGGTGAGAATGACGTTGCCGCGCGGAGTGAGTTCAGCCTCGACCACGATATCCTTGAAGAACCCCATGCGCCACATGGCCCGCAGATCCGAGCGCAAGCGGGCCCGGTCGAGCACGATACCGGCCTTGGTGGCCAGATTGACTCGAATGGCGTCGTCCTCGACCTTGCGGTTGCCGCGAAACTGAATTCGCTCGATCTTCTTGCCGAAGATGTCGGAGTTTGAATCGCCGAGCGGGTTTGGCTGGGCCATGCTCTCGGCAGTACCCAGCCACACAGCAGCGGCCAGAAATACAGAAGCGAAGATATGTCGCGCTGGAGACTTCATCGGGCTTGAAGCGTGTCGTCCCTGTTGGGGCCTGTCTCGGGTGAATCGTCGGCCGGGGCGGTGGCCCGGTCTGGCGAATGGCGCGCCCAGTCTGAATCGAGCGCCTGCTGGTCGTGAATACGGCGATCGTGCACGTCCTCGAGGCCGCCGCCGTCGAGCATTTTGAGGCACCGCGGCATCATGCCGGCCAGCTCTGGATTGTGAGTGACCACGAGCAGCGTGCTGCCTCGCTCGCGATTGAGGTCCAAAAACAATCTGTGGATTTCCTCACCCGTGCGTTTGTCCAGATTGCCGGTCGGCTCGTCGGCCAGAAGCAGTGACGGCTCGAGAACCAGGGCCCGGGCCAGAGCTACCCGCTGCTGCTCGCCACCTGATAGCTCCGAGGGCCGGTGGGTCAGACGGTGGTCGAGCCCGACCCGAGCCAGGGTGGCCCTGGCCCGCTCGGCAGCCTCCGGTCGGGGTACCCGTTGAATCAAGACCGGCATCATCACATTCTCCAGGGCGGTGAATTCCGGGAGCAGGTGATGGAACTGAAATACAAAGCCGATTTCCCGATTGCGAAACTCGGCAAGCCGCGTCGGCCCCATCAGGGTGAGCTCTTCACCATTGAAGCGAATCGAACCTGCCGTCGGTAGATCCAGTGTGCCTAGCACGTGGAGCAACGTGGACTTGCCAACCCCCGACGCACCGACGATCGCGACCATGTCACCCGCATCTAGGGTGAGATTGACATCGCGCAGCACCGACACGGTGCGCCCACCGTGTGGGTATTCCTTGCACATGCCGGTAACCTTGAGGCGCGCACCGCGCACCGATTTGGCTGAATGCTGGCGAAAGGCTGAGGTAGCTGCGCTGGTCACGAAATTTCCGAAAGAGTGCCGGAACTTACTTGGCCACTTGAAGACTGTCAACGCGTTGAGACCGCAGGCCGGAAGTCCGGGTTGCCCGGTACTTCGAGCTCATACAAAGCCATACGACAAGCTCACTTGGCACCGCGTCGAGCCGCCCCGGATTCTTTGCCAGTGGCCGACGACTCGATCAGCGAAAGCAATTACAGAGACAAATGCCTACAGGTGGGAGTGATCACTACAAAATGCGTGTCGTGCCTCCGATCGGGCCCTTGTGGGCTGATCGAAAGTTGATTTAATTTCAAATATTTATAAATCGTAGTGCAATGGACTGCACTTTGCAGTGGGCATGGGAACATGAGTCGCCATCGAATTATCCCAGTTGCCTGGTTCAGCGCTTTTTTGATCATGTCGGGGTGTGTGGTCGAATATGATCATGAGTACCACTACGATCAGCAGGATCACGAGATCGTCGGGGGAGCGGATACGCAGATTTCCAGTGTTCCGTGGCAAGTATCTCTCCAGACCAGAAATGGGAGGCATTTCTGCGGCGGTTCGATCTTGTCGTCCACCTGGATTGTGACTGCTGCACACTGTACTGCTGGCGCCCAGCCGTCGCAGATACAGGTTTTGGCTGGAGTGAGTCGGCTGTCCCAGGCGGTGACCGGCCAGACTCGACTGGTGACGCGCTTGCTGATGTACCCAGGTTACAGCGATCCGGTGGTAGGCAAGGACATCGCCTTGCTCGAGCTTCAGACCCCGCTCACGCTCGACGGCGTCAATACCCGCGCGATTCGACCGGCGAAGTCGGCCGATGTGGCGTTGACCGCGCCGAATGTGGTCGCCACGGTTTCGGGCTGGGGGGCCCTGGCAGAGGGCGGCCTTGCGCCCGATAATCTTCAGTCGGTTCAGGTTCCCATCATTTCGCTCACCGACGCGAGCAACGACTATGCCGGCACGGGTGTGCCCGTGCCGCTGACTGCCGATCAGCTGGCGGCCGGATATCGCGGTGTTGGTGGCAAAGACTCGTGTCAAGGGGATAGCGGTGGACCACTCGTGGTTGCCAATCAAGCTGGCGACGGCTACTTGCTCGCCGGTGTGGTCAGCTGGGGCAACGGTTGTGCCCGCGCCCAGTACCCGGGGCTCTATGCCCGTGTCAGCAGTTTTACCTCGTGGCTGGACAGCTATGTCGGCGGAGCTCCGATCGCCGTGGCCGGTCAGGATGTCGTCGCCGCATTTGGCGCCACTGTGCAGCTCGACGCCTCGGCTAGCCGCGACGCCGGTTTTGGCGACATCGCCAGCTACAGTTGGAGTCAGGTGAGCGGGTCGCCGGTCACTCTGCAGGGAAGTACCAGTCGCGTGGCCTCGTTTGTGGCCCCCGGCAGTCCCGGCGCCATGGAATTTGCGCTCACAGTCACCGACGACCAGGGCCTGACCACCACCGACACGCTGGTGGTGACGACCCGGGCGAACGTGCCGGATACCGGAACGAGTGGTGACGGCCTGCCCTCTGCCGGGTCCGACGGTAGCAACGGTCAGAGCCAGGGCCAGGGAGCGCATCTGGCCGGTGGCTGCAGCGCTGGTTCGGACACGGCCAGCGGCCTATTCGCCGCGCTCTTCCTTCTGGCCCTGTTCCGCGTTCGCCGTCGCGCCACCGATCGAATCGTCGGCCGTCCGACCGCCGGATGACAGGGCACTGCGCTGCTGAACAAAAAGCGGCAGCAATACCGCGCGAACCGGCCCTGGAATCGGTGCAGACTCGAAGCGTTTTCTGTCCACATAGACATGAACAAAGTGGCCAAATGCCACCGGTTCTCGCTCTCCTGCCCGAAAGATGCCAATTTCATACCTGACGCTGCGCGTGCCGAGCGCGACCACTCGCAGCCCTGCCTCGAGCGGATCGGGAAATCCCACCGGCCGCCGAAATTGACACCCGGTCTCCACCACCACCCCGATGACCGAAGATCGACCGGGGTCGAGCACGCCTCTGTCGATCAAATGCTGATTTACCGCAGTATCGAAATAACTGTAATACACGACATTGTTGGCGTGTCCGTACTGGTCGTTGTCTGACCAACGGGTTTGAATGGGCAGAAAATGGCGAAATTCATCGCGCTGCGGCAAGGGCTCGGCCACCGACTCACCGCTTTCCGGTCATCTTTGTGCCCAGGTCGCGCAGAGCGCGGCCCAGTTCCTCGAATAGCTGGCCGGTGACAGAAGCCAGTTCTTTGCCGCCTCGTTCGACCTTGGCTTCCAGTTCTTCGAGTCTGGGCTCGAGTCTTTGCCACTCATCCATGGCGTCTTTCATGGCTTCCTGGCCGGCCTGATGCAACTTTGCCCGGATGTCGTCGCCCAGTTGCTTTAGCTCCTGGAAGTTGCGTTTGAGCTGTTCCTGTACGTCATCTTTGATACTCATCGACGTGTCTCCTTGTGATCGTGGCGCGATGTCAATAATCATCGCGATCGCGCTGGTGGTTTTCTTTTTTGGCGCCGCTGCCTTTTCTGCTGCTTTAGTGCCGCCTCCAGGTCGCGTTCGATCTCGCGCAGGGTTCGCATGGCATTGGAACGCAGTTTCGGTTGCTCCATGGCATTGCCGAGGTTGATCGCATCGTATCGATCGTTGAGGTCGACAAGCGTTTTTCTGTCGAGATCGTCCCGACTGCTGCGCACCGCCGAGCCGACGCGTGAGTACATAGCCTTTAATTTCTGTTCGGAAACCTGGGCGACCTCGCCACCGGTGCCTGCGGCCTTGTCTCGCCGCCTGCCAGTGCTGCGGTCGGTTTTTTGGGTCCCGGTTTTTTTGGCCTTGGCCGACCTGGTGTTGGTCGGCTTCGAGCGCCTACCCTGAGCCGGAGCGGTCGGGTGGCCGACCATCGCATCGCCATCGCCGCCATCCCGGGCCGCAACTGCCGGCGGTTGTTCGGGTGCCGGCACCGGCGCTGGCGCGGACGCCTGTGGCGCGGACGCCGGTTGGTCGGCTGCGCGGCCGGCGATTGCATCGCTCTGCCCCGATCCTGTGGCCGTATTTTTATCGGCTGTCGTGACCACTTCGGTGGCATCGCTGTTGCTGCTGCTGGGGCTGACAAGAGCCGCTGCCACCACCACCGCAGTGACGATTGCCGCTGCAGCGATCCATCCCCTCCATCGCCGCAGCCCGGTGCTTGTCTGCATGTACGGTCGAGCAAATGGGGGCACCCCGGCGGCCACTCCACCACCATTCCACTGCCCGGCCAGATCTGGACGCCCTGGAGGCTCGATTGCCAGCGTTTGGATTGTTCTGACCGGACGTCCGGGCAAGGAATTCGGCGCGGCGCCCGCTGGCTGCGCCGGCCCGGCCGCGGGTGGCCCGGCCATGGACCACGAGTTTCCCGCCAGCTGTTGCGTGGCAATCCCGCGACTGTCCCCCTGACCGGCGGCAAAGGCGCCCGCGCTGGTGGCATTTCGCGCCTCCACCATCCGGATGACCTCTTGGGCGGTTTGCGGCCGCTCGGCGGGTTTTTTGCGCATGAGCCAGATGGCCAGCTGTTCGAGCGATGGATCGACGTGCAGTCCGGGGACGCGCTGGTAGATCGGCGGCGGCTCGGCGGACAGGTTGGCTCGAATGATCTCGGACGGCGAGCCGTCAAAGGGCAAAGTCCCGGCGAGCATCTCATAGAGCACCACGCCCAGGCTGAACAGATCGGTGCGGTGATCGAGCGCTTCGCCCACAGCCTGTTCAGGAGACATATACTCGGCTGTTCCCATTACCAGCCCATCGGCGGTGAGGCGGGGCGAGGCGTGGATCGGCTCCTGTGGAATGGCCAGGCCAAAATCGACGATCCGCGCCACCTCGCCATCGGGCTTGCTCACCACGATGACATTGTCGCCTTTGAAATCGCGATGAACGAGTTTTTGTTCGTGTGCGTGAGCCAACCCACTGGCCATTTGCAGGGTCAGGCGCACGATTCGCTCGGTGGCGAGCGGGCCGGTACGCTCGATGATGTCGGCCAATGTCGCGCCTTCGGCGTAGTCCATGACCAGATAGAGCTGGCCGACATCAGTGGTGCCGAAGTCCACGACAGATATCACATTGGGGTGATCGAGCTGACTGGCCGCTTCTGCCTCGCGTTCGAAGCGGATTCGCATCTTGGCGTCGGTGGCAAAGTCACCGAACAGGACCTTGATGGCAAACCGGCGGCTGACGTGCTGGTGGCGTGCCCTGTACACTCGGCCCATCCCGCCTTCTCCGATGCAGGACTCGATCACGTAGCGATCGGCAAAGGCCATGCCCTCGAGCGGATCCCGCCTGCGCACCTCGAGCCGAGCTCCGTCGTTGGGGCAGCTCGGCAAATAGCTGAGAAACACCGACATGCAGGTCGGGCAGGTCAGCCGGGGCTGCGTGATTCCCTTCGCACTCAGGGCAGACCTCCGCGGCGGCAGATCCACTGCCCGGGGAGTGGCCAGGGGTGGTCACAATGGTTGCCAGCGTTGCTATCGATCGGCATGGCGTGCGGCACCAGTTCTCGACAGGTGATGATATCTATATTGTACACTAGCCTGGGCCAATGGTGTGCTAGCGTTCGCCGCCATGAGGTTGCGCAGCGATTTTGCCCTTTTCGGATTCTGTCTTGCCGTTGCGTGCAGCGGTGCAACCTCGGTTGCCGACAGCCCGGCCGGTCCCACTGCAAGGGCCGCCGGGGCTACTCGCGCGGCCGATTCAACAGTCCCGGATAATGCGCAACAGGCGGGAGCACAGGGCCGCTCGCCAGACCGAACACCATACCCCGAGACCAGGCGCGAGGATGTTGTCGACACACTTCACGGCGTGGCTGTCGCCGACCCGTATCGATGGCTCGAAGACATCAGCGATCCGAGGGTAAATTCCTGGCTCGAAGCGCAGAATCGGCACGCGCGTGCCGCGCTCGATCGGCTGGCCCAGCGGGGCAAGCTGGCCGAGCGTTTCAAGCAGCTCCTCTACCTCGATTTCGTGTCTCCTCCGTACCATCGCTCGGGCCGTTTTTTCTACTCCAAACGGCACAAGGACAAAGAGAAGCGCATTGTCTACTGGAAGCAGGGCGAAAACGGCAAAGAGCGGGTATTACTCGATCCCAACACCTGGAGCAAAGACGGCTCGGTATCGCTGCGCGGCTACTTTTTGAGCTGGGACGGCAAGACTGTGGCTTACAAGAAAAGCCAGAACAACGCCGATGAATCCGTTCTGTATGTGCGCGACATCGATAGCGGCGCGGACTCTCCGATCGACGTCATCGAGGGCGTCAAATACGGAGCACCGTCGTGGACACCGGATAACCGGGGATTTTACTACGAATGGTTGCCGAGCGATCCCGCGATCTCGGCGGCCGAGCGACCGGGCTATACCGAAGTCCGCTATCACAAGCTGGGGTCTGATCCCAAACAGGACCGGGTGATCTTTCCGGCTACTCGCGATCCGTCGACATTCCTGGGTGGGGTGGTATCGCGCGACGGCCGCTGGTTGACTCTCTACATTCAGCGGGGCTGGAACCGGACTGACCTCTACGTCAAGAGACTCGACGGCAAGTCCTCGCGCGACCAAAAGCGCCGCGCGCCGGCGGCCAAAAGCGCGACCGAACTGGCTCAGATGACCACCGAAGAGCGAGTCGCCCACCACGCGGCCGAGCGTGGCTTTGTGCCATTTGTCGTGGGCGAGGAAGCCATTTTCCGGCCCTATTGGTGGAAGGGCTGGTTTTACGTCTATACCAACTACCAGGCGCCCAGGTACCGGATCTTCAAAGTCGCGCCCGACGCCATCGGCAATATTGCTCGGTGGAGAGAAATCGTCGCCGAAGGTCCGGCCAAGCTCGACGGCATGCAGGTGATCGGCGAGCATCTGGTCCTCCCGTATCTGCGCAACGCGGCCAGTGAGGTCGAGATCCGAGATTTTGACGGCAAATTGGTGCGCAAGGTCGAACTGCCCGAGATCGGCAGCTCGCGGGGCATGCTCGGCAATCCAGACGAGGACACGGCTTATTTTGGCTTCACTTCGTTCACCACTCCGACTCAGATCTATCAGACGTCGATAAAGAGCGGCAAAACCCAGCTCTGGTACCAGCTCGAGTTGCCGGTCGATGTCTCTCAGATCGCGTCCAGGCAAGTTTGGTACCGATCCAAGGACGGCACCAGGGTGTCGATGTTTTTGATCCACAGAACGGACTCAAGGCGCGATGGCAAGACCCCGACCCTGCTCTACGGCTATGGAGGCTTCAGTATAAGCCTCACCCCATCGTTTTCATCCACCGCCGCGGTATGGCTGGAGCAGGGCGGCATGTACGCCATTGCCAACCTGCGAGGCGGCGGCGAGTACGGCGAAGAATGGCATAAATCGGGTATGCTCGACAAAAAGCAAAATGTCTTCGACGATTACATTGCTGCGGCCGAATACCTGATCAGAGAGGGTTATACCAATCCCGAGAAGCTGGCCATCTACGGCGGTTCCAATGGCGGCCTTTTGGTCGGCGCGGCGATGACTCAGAGGCCCGAGCTATTCCGCGCAGTGGTCTGCTCGGTGCCGCTTCTGGACATGGTTCGCTATCACAAGTTCGGCAGCGGCAAGACCTGGATTCCCGAGTACGGCACCGCCGACAAGGCCGAGCAGTTCAAATTCCTCCATGCCTACAGCCCGTACCATCGGGTGGCAAAAAACACCGAGTATCCGTCTCTACTGATGCTCACAGCCGACAGCGACGACCGCGTCGACCCCATGCACGCCCGCAAGTTCGTCGCGGCGATTCAGTGGGCGTCGGCGAGGCACGATCGCCCTGTGCTCATGCGCGTCGAGCGCAAGGCCGGCCACGGCGGCGCCGACCTGGTAAAAAAGCGGGTCGAGCGGTCGGCCGACCTGGTCGCGTATCTGATGTGGCAGCTGGGCATGTAAAGCTCTGGCCCGGACCGAATGCTGTAACCCGTTCTCGGGCGGATTCGTAGTAGATTGCAGCCATGGCCCAATTTGATTACGATCTGTTTGTGATTGGCGGCGGCTCCGGTGGCGTTCGCGCTGCTCGAGCGGCCGGACAATCGGGCGCGCGCGTCGCCATAGCCGAAGAGCACCGCTATGGCGGCACCTGTGTGATCCGCGGCTGCGTGCCCAAGAAGATCCTGGTCTACGCATCGGAGTACGGCCACGAGCTATCCGATGCGGCGGCCTACGGCTGGAACACCGGTCCGGTATCGTTTGATTGGGCGCGGCTCATCGCCAACAAGGACAAAGAGATCGACCGCCTCAACGGCATCTACATCGGTCTGCTCGAGCGTTCTGGCGTCGAGGTGATGAACGGCCGGGCGGTGTTGTCCGATCCTCATACCCTCGACATCGACGGTAACCGGGTCACTGCGCGGATCATCTTGATAGCGACAGGAGCGCGCCCGCTCGAACTCGGTGTACCCGGCCAGGAACTCGCCATATCGTCCAACGAAGCGTTCCATTTGCCCGAGTTGCCCGAGCGCATCACCGTGGTGGGCGGGGGCTATATCGGCGTCGAGTTCGCGCACATCTTTTCCGGACTGGGTGCCTCGGTCACCCTGGTTCACCATCGCGACAGAGTCTTGCGCGGTTTTGACGAGGACATCCGCATCGCCATCATGGACGGTCTCGACCACCACGGTATCGAGCTTCGCATGAACGAAGAGGTTGGCGCTCTTGCCCGGCGGGCCGACGGCGCCATCGACGTGACCCTCAAGAGCGGCGCCGAGTTTTCTACCGACCTGGTCATGTCTTCGATTGGCCGGGTCCCCAACACATCGGAGATGGGCCTGGAAGGAGCAGGCGTCACCCTCGGCGGGCGCGGTGCCGTCGTGGTCGATCGCTATTCCAGGACCAGTGTCGATCACATTTACGCTGTGGGCGATTGTACCGATCGGGTCAATCTGACCCCGGTGGCCATCCGGGAAGGGCAGGCATTTGTCGACACAGTATTTCACGACCGGCCGACTGCATTCGACCATTCTGGTATTGCGACTGCCGTGTTTGCTCAGCCTCCAGCCGGTACGGTCGGGCTCACCGAAGCCGAGGCGCGCGAGCAGTTTGGCGAAGTCGATATCTACAAATCGACTTTCCGCCCGCTTCGCCACACCATCTCCGGTCGCGGGGAGCGCGCCATGATGAAGCTGGTTGTCGATGCGCGCTCGGACAGGGTCCTGGGAGTGCATGTTGTCGGCATCGATGCGGCCGAGATCATCCAGAGTGTGGCCATTGCGGTGACCATGGGCGCGACCAAGGCACAGTTCGATGCCGTGGTGGCTGTCCATCCCACCACGGCTGAAGAACTGGTCTTGATGAAGCAAAAAGCGAGTTGATAGGGCAGCATGACCATGGAGGAGATGGTCGGCTCGCTCGGTACTGTGGCCCGCATGTTGACGGCCGAAAGCCGAGGCCGGGCGTTTTAATCGTCGGATCTGGCCAGTCGTCTGGCCGCGGCGTCGGCCACGGCGTCGACGATCAATTGATAGCCAGTACACCGGCAGATGTTGCCCGAAAGAAGCTCGCGCAGCCTCTCGCGCGACGCCCCGGGCTCGCGCTCGATCACATGGGCAGCACATACGGCGATTCCCGGGGTGCAAATACCACACTGGGTGCCGCCAAAGCGGACCAGGGCGTCCTGTACGTCATGCAGTATCTCGCCGTCTGCCAGCCCCTCCACTGTGCGCACCGAACGGCCGTCGATCTGACCGACTGCAACCAGGCACGAGTCCACCGGTCGACCGTCCACGATCACCGTGCAGGCTCCACACTCGCCCTCGCCACAGCCTTCTTTGGTGCCGGTCAGACGCAAATCAGTGCGCAATACATCGAGTAGGCGACGCCACGGCGATGACTCGAATTCGCGCATTTCACCGTTGATCTCGGCCTGGATCTTCACGATGCTGACTCCGGGTCGAGTTTGCGCTCAATAACCTCGGGCAAGACAGGCAACTCGTCGAACGGAACACCGAGCGCGTCTTCGATTGCCGAGGCAACTGCTGCAGCAGGTCCGTCCATCGGAATCTCGCCCACTCCCTTGGCTCCGTGCGGGCCAAATGGGTAGGGCTCTTCGACTATGATGGTTTCGAGTTCAGGAGTGTCGGCAAACGTGGGCACGATGCAGTTGGTCATGCTGGCGTTGGCCACACGGCCGCCGTCATAAACGACATTCTCGAGCAACGCCCAGCCGAGCGCCTGCAGGGTACCGCCCTCGATCTGACCCTTGACGATGATGGGGTGAATGGCCTTGCCAACATCCACAGCATGAACGCAGCGCTCGACCGCAACCTCATAGGTATGGGGATCCACCGCCACGTCAACCAGACACGCAGCCCAGCCATAGACCGGGTAAGCCGCACCGCTGTAAGTGTCGTCGTCCCATTCGATACCGGGTGGATGTTCGTATTGCGCAGTCTCACAGACTTCGCCACTCGCAGTACCCGCCATATCACAGGCCATCATTGCCGCCTGGGTGGCCGTGGGCTTGTCAGCCAGATCGTTTCCCTCGGCCCAATCGGCAATGCGAGCCCTGAGCTTTTGCGCAGCCACATCGACCACCCGGCCCACCACCATGCAGGTACGCGAAGCCACTGTCGGCCCGCTGTCCGGTACGTGCCTGGTGCTCTGGTCTGCAATGCTCACCCTGTCCAGGGGGACGCCGAGGGCGGTGGCCGCTATCTGCGAAAAAATAGTGAGCGTGCCCTGGCCAATATCTGTCGAGCTGGACCGCACCTCGAACCGGCCGTCTGGCAAAAGCGCAACCGCAGCTCGCCCGGATAAGTGGACTTCACCACGACCGGTAAAACCAGCTCCGTGATAGTAAAATGATACGCCACGGCCACGGTGCACGGCCGCCGGGTCAGCATCGACGCCAGAACCAACTGTCTGCTCGCCGGCAACCCGGGCCACCGCGTCGAGCACTTTGGCACTGCCAACACTGTAGCTCAATGTCTGCCCCGTGGCCGTAGTGTCGCCCAGCCGGAGCATGTTCTTGCGCCGAAACTCAAGAGGATCCATTGCCAGTGCACGAGCTGCCTTGGCCATCTGGCGCTCGTAGGCAAACGTGGTCTGAGGCGCACCAAAACCGCGAAACGCGCCGTGCGGCGGGGTGTTGGTCGCAACCGCTCGACCGCGGACGCGGACGTGGCCCGCCCGATAGGGCCCGGACGCGTGGAGAATCGCCCGCGATAGCACCACCGGCGAAAGGGTCACATATGCACCACCGTCGATGACCACATCGACGTCGATCGCCGCAATGGTGCCATCGGAGTACAGGCCGAGCCGATGCTCTATCACTGCCGGATGCCGCTTGGTCGTGGCTGCGATGTCCTCATCTCGGTCGTAGATCAGCTTGACCGGACAGCCGGCCTTCCTGGCGATGATCGCCGCGTGAGCGGCGATCATCGATGGATACTCTTCCTTGCCGCCAAATCCCCCGCCCGTCACTGATTGCTCGATCACCACCCCGTCGTCGTCCCGGTCCAGAAGGACTTTCATTGCCTTGTGGACATAGTACGGACACTGCAGAGAGCCAATAATATGACAGCGCCCTCGCTCGTCCCAGTGAGCCAACATGCCCTGGGGCTCTATATACATCTGTTCCTGGGCAGGAGTGCGGTACGTACCCGCAATGACCAGATCTGCACCGGCCATGGCAGCCTCGATATCGCCACCCTTGCGGATCAAAAATGACTTGAACACATTGTCGTCACCGTGGAGCAAAATCTGCCCGGATAACGCCTCCTCCATCGAGAAAACAGCAGGCAACGGCGTGGTGGTCACTCGCACATGCTGGACAGCCTCCCTGGCACGCCGCCGATCGGGCGCTGCCAAAAGAGCCACGGCCTCGTCGACATGCTGGATCTCGCCGCCGATCGGGACGAGAGCCGGCTGATCGTTTTCGATCAGCGCGATCACGTTGTTGCCGGCAATGTCTGCTGCGGTTGCCAACACGATATCGGTCCAGTCGTAATCTGGATCGAGGGTGATGGACTCGAGCACGCCGCGGGCGATCTGACTGCGCACGGTGGCGCCGTACAGCATTCCCGGCAATTCCAGATCATCGACATACTGCGCCCTGCCCGTAACCTTGGCGACTCCGTCGACTCGCGGGATCGAGCGGCCCACGGATCCCTCGTTGCGGGCACGCCGACTGTTCTGTTGCCCATCGGTCGTGCTCAGCATTTCATGTTTGTATCAGGCTTTGTGCGGTAGGTTCTACGACTATGCGCAAACGATCACTCGGACGCACTGGATACCGGGTCGCGGAACTCGGTTTTGGTGCCTGGAGCTGCGACGGCGAACCATTGCGCGACGTCGATCCGCGCGAGACCCAGCGCACTTTGTATCAGGCTCTCGACTTGGGAATCGATTTTGTCGCCACAGCCATGGCCCACGGCGACGGCACGGGCGAAAAGCTGATCGGCGAGGTCATTCGCGATCTCCGCGCCCGCGACTGGGCAGTTGTGGCGACCGAGCTAGCTCCGCTCGCTGGCCGGCGGCCAGATGATAGCGAATCCGACATTCTCGAGCGATTCCCGCCCGGCTATGTAGTCGAATCGGTCGAGCAATCGCTGCGTGCGCTGCGCGCCGAGGCGCTGTGCATCGCCCAGCTTCACGGATGGACCGATGCCTGGTTATCCTCGATGGGCTGGCCCGAATTGCGCCATGTCATGCAGCGGCTGATCCAGGAGGGCAAAGTTTTGCACTGGGGAGTGTCGATTCCAGCCGGCACGCCTGCACCGGCCACACAGCTCGGAGCGGCCGGTGAATCTGGATCGACCGGCCAGAAGTCCTGGCAAGGAATACAAAGCGAAGCGCTTGCGGACCCGAGCGGCCGGGCGGCCGGCTATTCGACTGGTGAATCCATGTCCATTGCCCGTACGCTATCGGATAGGGACCCAGCGCCCGATAGCCAGTCCCCATCGGTGGACGATCTGGCAGACCAGGTGGGATGGACCGTTCGCCCGGGCAGTTTGCTGTGGACCCCCGGCCAGGAAGCCGAAACCAACGCTCTTTCGAGCCAGCTGGAGCCGGGCCAGATGGAGTCGGATCAGCCGGATATCGCCCCCATCGAGCACCTCTCTGTGTTCGGCGAACCGATCATCGAGATCGCCCAGGTGGTATACAATATCCAGGACCCACAGCGCGGGGATACGGTATTTGCCAGAGCCCGGGACAGCGGGGTCGGGATACTGGTCAGCAATCCATTTGGCCAGGCCACGCCGGTCGAGCGGGTCGAGGCTCTACTGGAGCTGTACGCAGATCACGTTGGGTCCTGGCCAGAACTGGCCCTGCGGTTCTGTCTCTCTCATCCCGACGCGGGTGTGGTCGTTGCGGACATGCAGCGGCCCGAGCACCTGCGTGAAAATCTCGCTTTTGCCGAACGCGGCCCGCTGCCCGCCGAATTGATCGACCAGCTGGGCGAACAGAGTGGCGACTCAGATCATTAAAGAGAAACGCATTAGTGATGAGCGCTAAACTCAAGGATTCAGCGCCTCGGGCGCTGTTTGTGGCCGGACCAACAAGGGCTAGAGCAGAAGCCCCGAAAAAAGGCTACGGCGCCTCACCGACTCGCTTCGCACTCCACATCTAATAGATACAGGGCCCGGCAGTCGGTCAGACGCCGCTCTTTGCCTCAGATGTGTTTAGCCCATGATGATGAAATCGTGAGCCCGGACAGTTTTGCGACCGTTGGCCTGAGCGCGGGCAGTTCCTTGCTGGATCAGCCAGTGTACCCAGTCGTTTAGACCGTCGATTGCATCACCGCCTGTGTTGCAGCCTGCATCCTTGATCTCGTTCCTTACCTTGGAACCAACCAAGAGTACCTCTTTGGGTTTCGGAGCAGGCTTCCTGCGGGTAGCGGTTTTCTTTTTGCGGCTTGTTGCTTTTTTCTTTCTCGATGCCATTTGAGTCAACCCTCCTCGAACGAGGAATCAATACGCGTATATCCCTCTTTACAGTAAGGGGCTGACATTGAAAGCCCTATTTCGACGAGTTTTCGGGTTTTCGCGGCATTTTTTTTGAGTCAGACGCAAAAAAAGTGCTTTTTTTGGTTCCGGGGAGCGATTTCGGTCGAGCTCGACCCGGGTTAGCGGCCAAAAAGAGCCACGAACGCGTCTGGCGGTGGCGCTCTGTCCTGGGATTTCCTGGCCGATTGCACGGTCTGATTGCCCATCTTGAGGGTGAAACGGAAGATCCCACAGGCTGCTACCCTGCCGTCTCTGGCCGCAGCCAGGCCGCGAACCTGGTCGTGATCGCGGTCGCCTAGGCGCTGAGACCACAAATGCTCCCCGTTAACTGAAAGTTTGATCAGGAATCCGTCCTTGTTGTGGTTGGCGGATTCGAGCGCACCACCCCCGAAATCGACCTTGTTCCAGAACCAGCCGCCCGCGATCACGTTGCCGTACACATCTGCGGCGATTGCGATACCGACGTCCTGGCGGGCAGAACCGTATGCCCTGGACCACAGATGAGCCCCCGAGGGGTCAAATCTGGCCACAAAAATGTCCGATTCTCCCTGGCTGGACAGCTTGTCGCCACCAAAGTCGATCTCGTTGTCGAACGAGCCAGTAATGGCGATGTTTCCCGCTGGATCGACAGCCAGGCCGAGGCCGAGTTCGTCAAACAGGCTGCCATAACGCCTGGACCAGATGTGCCGACCCTGGCCGTCGAGCTTGACCAGGGCCAGATCCCGGTTGCCCCTGGCTTGCAGGGTCGGTCCGCCAAACGCGATCTGGCCGGTGAACTCGGTGAGCAACACGATGTTACCCCGGCTGTCGATGGCGACCCGTTGCCCGTAATCTTTATAACGATAACCGAATTGCTTGATCCACCGGAGGTCACCGTCGGGGTCGAGAGCCAAAAGAAAGATGTCCTCGTTGCCCTTGCTGGTCAGGGTGACGTCAGCGGCGCGCATACTGCCCTTGAAGGAACCGGTCACCACAATCGAACTGGACGACGCAGCCACGTGGTAGGCCGCGTCGGAGTCGATACCGCCGAGCTGGCGGGCCCACAGCACAGTACCGTCCGGGCCGAACTTGGCGATGAACGCGTCATCAGAACCAGCACCGGCCAGAATCGTCTGACCGATCGCCACGCGATCGGTGAACAGACCCACGATAATGACGTTGCCCTGTGGGTCAAAGGCCACAGCATTGCCGACGTCCTCGCCCTTGCCGCCAGCGTGGGCAGACCATACCTGGTCGCCGCCAGGGCCGTATTTGGCGACAAATACATCGACGTTCTGTGCCGCAACCGAGCTTCCATCGCCCAGATCTGCTCCGTCGGAGTAGTAGCCGGTAAGCGCCACATTGCCCTGGTGGTCCACGGCCACGCCTCGAGCGCTGTCTTTGCCCATGCTGCCCATCCGCCGCAGCCACAGCGCCTTGCCCGCGCTACCGCCCGGATCGGCGGCAAGTTCTACCCTTCGTGCAGATGGAGTCACAGCAGTAGCCGGCGTTTCGGACGTTTTGCCGGGAGTTTTGTCCGTTCCCTTGTCTGTCGCCTCGGCCAGCGCGGCACTGGCAATCGGCTGGTCTCCAGGTTGCGCCGGCCTGTCCGACGAGCTGCCGGGTTTTGTGTGGGACTCGGTATCGGTCTCGCTGCTGGTCGTGCGGGTAGCTTTCTCGTCCCTGGTACTGCACGACGTGGTCAGCAGCACTGCGGCAAGCAAGCTCGGTAGAACGGCGATCCAGGGTCTTGTTCGTATCATGGCAATCACGGTCTCACAGCGTCAGACACCCTGCAATACCGCGATTTGCAGTCGTTTTTGGCTGAATTCACGGGAACTTTTTAAGTCCGCCGGTGTCGCCTTGCAATTCGAGGAGCGGAGATTTTTCTGCCTGCCCGTGGTAACCAGGTCTCCATGTCCGCCATTCAACCCGTCGAGCTGACCACCCGACGCTTGCTCCTGTGGATGCCCCGTCCGGAACACGCTGCCGAAATGGCGCGCTACTACGACGAGAATCGCGACCATCTGGGACGCTGGGCTCCCAGTACGCGGCGGTCGCTCGACGAGTTTTCCGGCGCGGAGTTCTGGCGCAAACGACTCGCTCGCAGCTGGCGTGAGTACATCGAGGGCCGTGCTGCGCACTTCGCCATCTCGTGGAGGAAAAACTATCAACCGGACGCCCCGGCGCGCAATGCGCAGCAGAGTTCGTACCGGGCCAAGAGCGGCCGGCTATCCGATCAACCGGATCAGCCGTACCGGATCCTGGGAACCTGCACATTCACCTCGATCACTCGCGGCCCGCACCAATCGTGCTTGCTCGGCTATGGGCTCGACCAGCGCTTGCAGGGCAGGGGCGTCATGACCGAAGCGCTCGAGGCGTGCGTCGAGTTCGCATTTGGCACCCTCGAACTGCAGCGAATCATGGCCAACTACATGCCCTCCAACGAACGCAGCGCCGCTGTGCTCAAACGACTCGGTTTTGTGGTCGAGGGCTACGCCCGCGATTTCCTCTTTGTCAACGGCTCCTGGTGCGATCACATCTTGACCGCACTGGTCAATCCCACCTCGATTGTACCCTCCAGATGAACGTTCAATCGCCGAGACGTCCCGGCAAGGGATGCGAAGCGGAGTTCTGACCGAGCAGAGCGGCCGGGCGGTCGGCTACTCGCTCGGGGCAAACCGGCCCGACAGGCCTGCCGAGAGGCGATACGACGGTTATGCCCGTTTGCGCCCGGGTTTGATAGCGTCTTCGACTACTGAACGCAGATGAGCGAAATTGAAAGGCTTTTCGAGTATTGGATTGGTCAGGCTGGAGAGGAATTCGTCGGCCTGACTATCCACGGTTCCCCCGGTCAAAAACACAAAGCGCCGTTCCTGGCCAGGAGAGTTCTCCCGCACGTATTCGTAGACATCCTTGCCGCTCACTACCGGCATCATCAGGTCACAGAGAATCACGTCGAACGGCTCGCTGCCCTCGATATGCGCGATCGCCTCTTCGCCGTCAGCCGCCAACACGACCTCGTAATTGTTCAACGCCCGCCGGAGAGACTTGCGAACGAAGATCTCGTCGTCGACGATGAGAATTCGCGGTGATGCCATTATCATCGATTTCCGGCTCAACTGGTTTGCTCTGTGGGGCGCATGAGGATGTCGTGCACCTGAACATGGGCGGGTTGGCCGATGACATACCGAACTGCGGCAGCAATGTCGCCGGGCTGCAGCACCTTGTAGCGGCCGTAGGTCTTGCGCGCGGCTTGCTCGCTCTTGTGGTAGCGAGCGGCAAACTCCGTCTCGACGAATCCAGGGCTGATCGCCGTGATGCGGATGGGACTGCCGATCTCGCGCAGCTCCTGACGCAGACTCTCGGTCAATGAGCGCACTGCATACTTGGTCGCCGAGTACACGCCACTGCCCCGTGGTACCCGATGTCCTGCAATCGACGATATGTGAACGACATGACCCGCCACGTTGCTGCGCCGCATATCGGCAATGGCCTCGCGCGTGCAGATACACAGGGCCAATACGTTGACATCGAGCATCTCGCGCCACTCTTCGGTACTGCCCGATATCAACGGCGCCTTGTGTCCCAAACCGGCATTGTTGACCAGAACATCGACACCCCCCCAATGCTCGCGGATGTGAGTAAACATCGCCAAGATGGATTCCTCTCGGCTCAAATCGGCCTCTACGGGCAGCATTCGCTCTCCCAACTCGCCGAGATCAGCCTGTAGAGACTGCAGCGGTTCGAGCCGCCGCGCACAGGTCGCGACCCGCATCCCAGTCTCGATCAGAGTCGAAACCACCGCACGACCAATGCCGCTGGAACCACCAGTAACCAGAGCAACCCGATCGCGCCAATCGATCAGCTCATCGATGGCTTGTTTCACGGCGATAATCGTAGCGGAACTACTCGGACGCTCAAGCAATTTCGCACATAATACGCGCCTCTGCGCCGTTCTGACCGGGAGTGTAACATTTCGGGACAGACCCTATACGGTCTCACCTGGTCCGCTGAAATGTATCTTGAGAAACTGTATATTCGACGGGCGATGACCTGATGATCACAATTGCGGCAGGTCTTTTTTCACGCCGGCAAGAACATTCCACAGAAAATAAACTGCAATCCCGGAAGAAAGGGTGAGGCCACCCCACAGCAGGCATTCTTTCGGGTGCATTCGAATGCCTTGCGCGATGAGCCACATAGACAGAATGACAAAGACGGCGGGCGTGACCGGCCAGCCGGTCGCCCGGTAGGGTCGCAGAGCATCGGGCCTGTGGCGGCGCAGGGTAAACGCGGCAACCACGGCCAGTGCCGCAAAGATGCTCAAAGTGAAACCGATGTATCTCACCAATTCGTCGAGGTGGCCATACAAGGCCAGCGCCGCGGCGATGATGCCCTGGAGCAAGACGCTGTAGAGCGGTCCGCCCTTGTTGTGGCGAACGGCAAAAAAGCGGAAGAACAGGCCATCTTCGGCCATGGCGGCGTACACCCGCGGGCCGGCCATGACCATCGCGCTGACCGTCGACACCAGGGCAAGTGCGATCAGAGTCGACAGCCACACCCCAGCGCTCTCGCCAAAGAGCGCAATGGCCGACGAGGTCCCGATCTCGAGCCCGGTTTTGATGGCCGACAGTTTCTCGGCAGGTGCCGAGTACAGAAAAACCAGGTTCAGGAGCAGATAGAGCACGGTCACGATGGCAGTGCCGATAAACAGTGCCCGGGGCAGATTGCGGCCCGGATCCTTGATCTCGCCGGCGACGTAGGCGGCAGCGTTCCAGCCGGCATAGGCAAACGACACCCAGAACAGTTGCACGGCAAACTCGCCCGAGACAATTGAAGAGGTGGCGCCCGGGATGGCCGTGTCGAGGTTGGCCCAGTCGCCGTTGCCCACGGCCAGGCCGGCAACGATAAAGATCGAGATCAAGACCACCTTGACCGCGGTGAAAGCGGTTTGTACCGAGCTGCCAAATGCGACGTGGACGGCGTGTAAACCGGTGACAAACGCGATCAGACCCAGTGCAGCGATGTCGCCCGGCAAGGCCGGAATGACCGCGTGGCTGTATCGGCCAAATGCGAGCGCTGCAACTGCAATCGGCGCCGAAAACCCGGCGATCAGCGAGACCCAGCCCGACAAGAACCCCACGGCCGGATGCAGTCCCTCTCTCAAATAAACGTATTCTCCACCGACTCGGGGCATCATGGCACCGAGTTCGGCATACACCGCAGCTCCGCACAGGGCCAGTACCCCGCCGACCAGCCAGGCGATCAAACTGGCTGTGGCGTCGAGGGCATGGACCATGTATCCGGCCGAGATGAAGACACCGGTGCCGATCATATTGGCGACGACGATGGCAGTGGCCGCTGTCAGACCGAGGCGTCGCTGTCCCGAAACACTCACCTGAACCCTCGCAGCGTCCGGGAAAAGCCCCGAACGCTGCGACCATTGCTGGGCAAAGCCCTCCGGCGGAGTCCCGCCGGGGCGCCCCGAGAGACCGAGATCGGCCAATAGCTGCTCGCGGTCGAGTCGCGCGCATGGTCGGGAAAACCGGTTTTCCCGACCGCTGTTCGTCGGCCGATCGCCTCAACAGTGCGCCTTGCCAACTGTTTAGCCCGGAGCGCTCGGTGACCTGCAGCCGACCTCTTGCGAGGGGATTTCAGGCCGGGACGGGTGGAAAGCTGGGCAAGCACGGGCGGCGAAACTAACACAATCCAGCGATCGCCGGGCCGTCCCGACGTCCCGGCAGGCAATGTGAGGGGTCAACGGCCCAGGATGCGGACGCCGCGGTCGAGCTTTCCGGCCTTGCCGCCGGACCGGGCCTTCTCGGCCGGGACTTCGAGCTGGCGTATTTCGAGCGCTTCGATCCGTCCACCATAATGTACAGAGATTCCGGTATCGATACGCCATACCCGGCCGTTGCACGCTGTAGTGATACCGCTCCGCTGGGTGGTATGACCGACGACCATGCGGGTTGCGCCGAGCAGCGCGAGGGTCTTTTCGAGTTCGGCGCAGTGCTCGGGCGGCATCGAGTAGTGCCGGCTCCATACCGGACTGCCCGGGCTGGCGATGTGCTGCGGAATCGGCCCGCCGTCGAGCAACCAGCATTGCACCTCGCGATTGATGCGCTCGATGCCATGGGCAGCGTGCTGGGGTAACACCCCGCCGTGCACGAACACCGTGTCACCGACCATGATGATGACCTGGTGCCGGGCGAGGATCCGCGCATAGCGGCCGCCGGGAAAAAACGCCGCGGCACGCGCGCGCTGGCCCGGGGGCAGATCGGCGAACGGCGAGCAGCTAGCCGGACGTCCCGACAAGGAATGCGAAGCGGAGTTCTCGACGAGCGGAGCGGCCGGGCGGCTGGGACTTCGATCGATGTCGCGAAAGTCGGCAAAGCCACCCGCGGTCACGTAGCGAAAGTCGCCGGCCGCGTTCATCAACTCGTGGTTGCCGTTCAACACGTGGACAGCCCCACCAGCGGCGTTGGCCTGCTCGGCCAGGGTCTCCAGCCAATCCAGAATGTCCTGCTCGTCGTTGCCGCGGTCGAGAATGTCGCCGAGCTGGATGACGACCAGGTTGCCACCCGACCATTGATCGCTGTGGTCGATGGCACCGGCGAGCTGGAGCACTGCCCGGGTACCCGACAGATCGCCGTGTAGGTCGCCGATGGCGACAATTCGATGTGCGGCGGGAAACCGCGTGGCGAGCGGTTTGACAGCGTTACAAGCGGGTGCCGAAACGGCCGCGCCCAGGCGCTCCAAGAAGGACGGCTCGGAGCAGGGCCCGAGGACCGCTTCCGCCGACTTTCCTTTACAGCCGAAAGCGCAGCTGATTGCCAAGCAGACTAGCCACCAGATCGCTCGCGTCACGGTTGTTGGTCCCACTGCTGTTATGGCTGCTGGCCTTAGCCGGTGTGGTTGACCACTTGCACGACGATCACAGTGATGTTGTCGTCGCCACCTCGCTGGTTGGCCAGATCGGTCAGATACTCGGGAATGCGGCGGAACCAGCATGTGGCCATCACGGTCTGGAGCTCCGCGTCGCCCACGTAGTTGGACATTCCGTCCGAGCAGAGCAGAAAACAATCTCCTGGTTCCACCGAAACCCGCAGAGTGTCGAGCTCGACCTCGCGCTCGAAGCCGACCGACCGGGTGATGATGTGGCGGTACTTGGAGCCTCTGGCCTCTTCTGCCGTCATGGCCCCCGAGCGGATCTGTTCGGCAATCCAGGTGTGATCCTCGGTGAGCTGATCGAGCTCGCCGTTGCGGTACAAATAGGCGCGGCTGTCTCCGGCGTGGACCACATGCATGCGGCCGGAGTCGTAGAGCATGGCGGTGAGCGTGGTGCCCATACCGCGCAGACTGGAGTCGGCCAGAGCTGCGTCGAAAATCTCGAAGCCGGCCTCCTGAGCGGCTGCTTGCATCACGGTAAGGGCCGGCGGTGAGCTGAGGTCGACTTCGGTGTCGGCGTCATCCCCATTCGAGTGCGGCACCGGGGCGTTCTGGAGGCGAAGGCGCAGCGCCGGAACCGTGTCCATGTCGCTGGCGTCGCCCATGCCGTGAGAGCTGACAAATTCGAGACGCCGGTCGGCCTCGATCTTGGCCGCGACCTCGGCCAGGTTATCGATGGCGGCCGCCATATGTCGCTTGAGAACGTCGAGTGCCATGCTGCTGGCCGTGGCTCCGCCCCGATGTCCGCCCATACCGTCAGCCACAGCGAAAAGCCGGAGCTTTTCGTCGACGAGAAGGCTGTCTTCGTTGTGGTTGCGTTTGCGTCCGGTATCGCTCTGCCCCCAGCCGATCAGCTTCATGGCCAAGCTCCCGTGTTACGGGCTGGGATACTCGGCCGATTTCTCCGAGTATCCGTCTTTGTCGAAGCGCAGCATTTTGCCCTTACTGTCGAACTTGGTGAGTATATTGACCGGCCGTCTCCACACCCGGTGGAGATTGCGCAGCGTATCCTGAGCCTGTGCCATATCGAGATCCAGCCCTTCGTGACGGTGCTGGAGAAGCAGTTCACCGCGGTTGTCGAAGTTGCCGTCCTGGACCTGAATGAACGGCTGACCGCGGTTGGTCAGCATACGCAACATCTGGTTCTTCACCTGTTGGAACTCGCGAGAGAGGATCTCCCAGTTACCGGTCCGGTCATTGTGTGCAAATGTATAGTACTTTTGATCCAGGCAAAATTCGAGGGTGAAGAATTCATCGATGAACGTGATGTCGCTGTACAGCTTGCGTACCTCGAAGATTTTCTCACGACCCAGGCCGAGCCGAAGGTCCCAGTTCTGCTTCACACTCATTGAATCGCACTCTTCCCATTCCTTGCCGAATTGGCCCTTGTTCCACCGCGATTCGATATGCCGAAAAAGCTCCACGCCCAGCTTGTAGGGATTTAGCTGACCCGGCGACGAGGCCAGGATGCCCGAACACGCGTCGGCGTAGTCGATGATCTCGGCCGCCGACGACGCCTTTTCAGTCATGATCTTGCTGTGCCAGTAGGTTGCCCAGCCCTCGTTCATGATCTTGGTCATGGCCTGGGGGGCGAAGTAATAGGCCTCGTTCCTGATAATCTCCAGGCAGTCGCGCTGCCATCGATCGAGCGGGGCGTGCTGGATCAAGAAGGCCAAGACGTCTCGCTGCGGCTCCTCGGGGAATTTTTTTTGCTGTTTGCGCTCTTCTTCGAGTTTCTTGCGCTGGGCCTCGAGAAACTCGGGCGGGTTGATATACCGCTCCATGTACTGTTTCGCCCGCAGCTTGGGGATCTCGGCGACTTCGTCTTCGTCCTCGTCTTCTCTCGGTTTGGCCTTGCGGGCGATGAACGGCGACATGGGATCGATCAGATTCTCGAGCGAGAGGCACACATCGATGAAATCCTCGACTGCTTCGATGCCGTGCCGGCTCATGTGACGCCGCACCAGCGCGGCGTGGTTGGCCATGCCGTCGATCATTTTGCGGTTGGTCTTGGAAAAGAAGTAGTTGTTCTTGAAGAAGTCTACGTGGGCACAGACGTGGGCCATGACGGTCTTTTGATCGACCAGCGAGTTGCCCTCGAGCAGATACGCATACGATGGATTGGTGTTGATCACCATCTCGTAGATCTTCTGCAAGCCGAACTCGTAGCCCTTGGCCAGCTGCTCGTAGTCCATGCCGAACCGCCAGTGCGGATAGCGGGTCGGAAAGCCGCCATAGGCGGCGACTTCGTTCATCGTTTTGTAGTCGAGTACCTCGTAGATGATGGGAAAAAAATCGAGGCCGTAGTCGCGGGCGTGGCCCTCGATATCAGCCTGCATATCGTGGAGATGCGGCGGCAGCCTCTTTAGCACCGGTCAGTTGCCCTTTCCCAGAAAATCGCGAATCGAGTCCATGACGGCTTCTTTGCCCTTGATCTCGGAGGTAATGACTTTTTCGTGGTCGCCGAAGTGCTCGGTGAGGTCCTTGATGAACTGGCCCGATCCATACGGCGACTCGACCTGGCCGTAACAGAACATATTGACCACTGGCAGCATATGGCTGCGCAAGATGTCGACGCAGGTCTCGGTGTCGTCGACTGACCAGTTATCGCCGTCGGAGAAGTGGAAGGGATAGATATTCCACTGGTCGGGCGGATACTCCTCTTCGATGATGCGGGCGCACAGCTTATAGGCCGACGAGATCATGGTTCCGCCCGATTCTCGGGTCCGGAAGAACGTGTCGCGATCGACCTCTTTGGCCATGGCGTCGTGAATGATGTAGCGGCTCTCGATGCCCTCGTACTGCGAGCGCAGCCAGGTGTCGAGCCAGAACGACTCGATGCGCACGATCTCTTTCTGCTCATCGCCCATCGATCCCGACACGTCCATCATGTATATGATGACTGCGTTGCTCTGCGGCAGCGGTTCGGTCTTCCACGACCGATAGCGTTTGTCCTCGCGGATAGGGACGATGATGGGATTCTTTACGTCGTAGGTCCCGGTCGCGATGTGGCGGCGCAACGCCTGTTTGAAGGTGCGCCGAAAGTGGCGCAGCGACTCGGGGCCGGTCGACCGGATGCCGGTGTAGCGGTCCTTGTAGGTGATGATGCGTTCGGCACCTTTGGGCTCGATACGGGGCAGCTCGAGTTCTTCGCCGAGAATCTCGGCCAGTTCGTCGAGAGTCACCTCGACCTCGAGCATGTGCTCGCCGGGCCGATCGCCGGCCTCGCCCTGACCGGGCCGTTGCTCACCCTGGCCGATGGTGTCGCCGGGCTCGCCGTCACCCTGGCCGACTCCCCCCTGCTGCTTGTCGCCGTGGCGAAAGTGCGGAATGTCGACCTGGGGCAGGGGGATGGATACAACATCCTTGCCCTTGCGGGCGATCATCTCGCCGTGGCTGATGTATTTGCGCAGATCTTTTTTGATCTTGCCGCGAATGATCTGTCGGAAGCGCCTGTGATCGAGGTCGATTTTTTGGCTCATATCAGAACACCACGTCTGAAATCTCGCCGCGCTGGTTGATGAAACACAGCCTCTCGCCCCGCTTTCTGGCGCGCAGCGACATTTCGAGCAGGCCGAGGGCGCGCGATAGCACGCCGGCAGGGTCATCGGTGTCGAGTTCGACGCACAGCTTGGCCAGGAGCTGACCGGCGGTATTGTTCAGCGCAACCGAGATAGAACCGACACCTCGGGGATCCACGGCGGTTACTCCTTGACGTCGCCGCGGGCAAAGATCGAGGCCACGAAGTTCAAGACATCGGTAGCCGATACCTCGTCGTAACCGAAGTTCTTGATGAGGCGCTGCTTGACCACGTCGATCTTCTCCTGGGTTGCCCGGTCGACCACATTGGAGACCAGCGAGGTCAGCTTGATCGAGTCTTTCTGATCCTCGAAAAGCTTGGCCTCGAGCGCCTTGTGCAGCCGCTCGTTGGTCTGGTAGTTGAATTGCTTGCCCTCGACGGCCAGGGCGCCGATGTAGTTCATGATCTCGCGGCGGAAGTCGTCCTTGCGGCTCTCGGGAATGTCTATCTTGCTCTCGATCGACCGCATCAGCCGCTCGTCGGGTTCCTCGTCCTGTCCGGTGTAGGGGTTTTTGACCTTTTCCTTTTGCGTGTACGCCTTGACGTTGTCGATATAGTTGGCGCACAGCTTGGAGATGGCCTCTTCATCGGCAGATATGGCCCGCTGGACCTCGTTTTTGACGATGTCTTCGTACTCCTGCTTGACCACGCTGAGCAGATCGCCATAGCGCTTGCGCTGGTCTTCGCTCGAAATGAGCGAGTGGTGCTTGAGGCCGGCTTCGAGCTCGTTGAGCACCATGAATGGATTGATCGCGCCCTCGTTTTTCTCCGACACCAGGGCGTTGGAGATCTTGTCCTGGATATAGCGCGGAGAAATGCCGTCGAGGCCCTCGCGCACGGCCTCTTTGCGCAGCTCTTTGATGTTGTCCTGGGTGAAGCCGGGCAGGGTCTTGCCGTCGTAGAGCTTGGCCTTCTGGATCAGGCTCAAGTTCTGCTTTTTCGGCTCCTCGAGACGGGTGAGGGTGGCCCACAGCGCAGCGCAATACAGGGTATGGGGCGCGACGTGTTTGCCGACTCGATTGGAGGTGTAGTCCTTGGCGTAGATCTTGACCTCTTCGGAGACCCGGGTGATGTATGGGATGTCCACCTTGACCGTGCGGTCGCGCAGCGCCTCCATGAACTCGTTGTTGAGCAGTTTCCGGTATTCGGCCTCATTGGTGTGGCCGATGATGACCTCGTCGATATCGGTCTGGGCGAACTTTTTGGGCTTGATCTTATGTTCCTGGGTGGCGCCGAGCAGATCATAGAGGAATGCGACGTCCAGTTTGAGAATCTCGACAAACTCGATGATGCCGCGGTTGGCGATGTTGAATTCGCCGTCGAAATTAAAAGCGCGGGGATCCGAGTCGGAGCCAAAGATGGCGATCTTGCGGTAGTTGATGTCGCCGGTGAGCTCGGTCGAGTCCTGGTTCTTTTCGTCTTTGGGCTGGAACGTGCCGATGCCGACCCGGTCTTGCTCGCTCAGAATGAGCCGCTTGACCCGGACGTGGCCCATGACCTTCTCGAAGTTGCCCTTGTAGTGCTCCATGAGCTCGCTGAAGATCTGGCGACAGGCCGGATTGACGTCGCCCTCGATCTTCACCCTGGTCTCATCGTTGCCAAGGGTAAGCTTGTCGATAACCATGCTGCGCCACGCACTCGGGATCAGCCTGAGCGGCTCGTCGTGCATGGGACAGGGAAAGTACTCCTGGCCGCCGGCAAGATCCGCCATCGCCTTGGGCAGTTCCCAGTAATAGGTGAAGAGAGCACCTTCTGGCATCCGCGAATATTGCTCGAGACCGCGCTTGAGCTGGCGGGCGATGGTCGATTTCGACGAGCCGACCGGCCCGTGCAGCAAGATGACCCGCTTTTCCGTGCCGTAGCCCTGAGCCGCACTCTTGAGCACGTTCATCAGCCGCATGAGCGGGATATCCAGGCCGTAGATCGCGTCTCGCCCGCTATTCAGCTCGTCTTTGAAGAAGTTGTAACGGATCAACTTCTTCTTGTTGTCGATATATTCTTCGGCTCCATGCGACAGCACCATGTCATAAACCCGCTGGAACGCGTTGCGCGTTACTCGCGGATTTTTTCTGACCAGGTTCAGATAGTCCTCGAAAGAACCCTCCCAGTGGAGCTCCGCATACTCATCGTAGTCCTGGAGCTCGGCAATTTGACCGACGAGCGACATGAATAAAACCTCTTGACGTGATCAATGTTCACGTAGAGCAGACATTGACGATAGTTGTTCTAACAAGAAACCGTACCACGGCGAGGATGGGGCCGTCGATGCACGCGACAGAGCTTTCGCGGCAACACCTTCACAGTCTCGACAGTTTCGCTCGGAACAATCGAACGAGAGAGTCGGTTTTTTGCCCGCTCGTCGGCACGAACATGGTGTTTCCCATTTTGCGCCAGCATCGCGTGCAGCATGTACACCCCGACCGTACCCCGATGACGCGACGCGTTATCCACAGGGGGCGAGGGTCGGCGTTGCCGCCCGAAGGCCAGTTCAGTCCAGTTCGGGGTCGGCCGGTCCTCGAAAGGTCGCCAGTGTGGCAAAGCCGGCCAGATCGGTCGGCAGGATCACGATGACTCTGGTGCCCTTATCCACTTCGCTGTCGACCACGATACGGCCGTGGTGTGCGGTTACCGCGCGCTCGGCAATGCTCAGACCCACACCAGAGCCAGTTGCCTTGGTGGTGAATCCCGGCACGAACACCCGGGCCAGATCAGCCCGCGAGATGCCCGGACCGTCATCGGCGACCTGGATTTCGATGATTGGCGCACCGCTTGATGACACTGCCCGGACCGAAACCTCGACTCGGCTACCCCGGGCAGCTCCGGTTTCTTCGTCGATCTGAGCGCATGCGTCGGCCGCATTGGACACGATATTGAGCAATGCTTCGCGAAGCAGCATCCGGTCGCCGCGCAGGTTGGGCAGCGGTCCGTGGATGGATAGCTGTACCGGCACGGAACTAGCTGCCGATGCTGCTTCCACGACTTCGTTGACCAGTGCCTGGGTGGATACGACCTCGACGACTGGCCTGGATGTCTGTCCTGAATCCTGTACAACGCGGAGATATGTCGACCATTCGTCGTACAGCGAGGTTACTTCGCGCTCGAGGTCGCCCAGCCGTTCGGCGAGGTCTTCGGGCCGGCTATCGGCCCCTTCGGCCAGCTTGCGCGCCGATCGGGTGCGCGATCCAATGATGCCCAGAACGTTTTTGAGCCGATGGCCACGGGTGTACATCCCGGCCAGTACATCGCCACGGGCGACCTCGGCGGTGGCGGTGACCAGTCTTGGCGCAGCTCCGCCGGCAGCTGTTCCGGCTCCTGGATTGGCCGCATCGAGCAGTCGCTCGACCAGTTCGGGCAAACCGGGCCCCGGGCTCGACGCGTCCAGAACGCGAGCTGCGTTGCGCCAGGCCAGACCGTATCCCGCGTCGATACGCAGAGCGCGCTCGATCTCGGCCAGAGCGGCCTCGTTATCGCCCCGGGCCAGAGTGAGCAGGGCCAGTCGATTGGCCGCGGCCGCATGGCCGGGCCGCAGGGCAAGCCCTTTGCGATAGCATTCCTCGGCCTTGCCGACCGTTGCCGGATCATCCTCGTATGCCGAGGCCAGCAGAAAATAAACTGCGGCGAGTTCGACGTTCTCGGCCAGCGAGGGTGCCGCGTCACCCGATTCGGCTGCCCGTGACATCTGCCTGGCCAGGTCTTCGAGCGACTCGATCGCCTCCCGGCGGGCGCTGGCGTCGCGATGTCGCCGCCTGAGCTGTCGTTCGATGATTCGCAGCCGGGTTGCCCGCGAATCGGGCCGACGCTTCAATTCCTCGACAAACGCCTGTTCGATCTCGGCGTCGGTGACATCACCGCTGTGTCGCTGCTTGGCTGCCAGAAGCAATCCGCTGAGCAAGAATACCGGCGTGGTGGGCCGGGCGACCAGTTCGCGGATGCGTTCGAGTGCGTCGCCGACGCGTTCGACTTCGGCGGCGCGGGCAAACAGTTCTTCGGCCAGAGCTAGCTGGGCGTCGATCTGTTCTACACGCCGGCCTTCAGCAGCGGCAAACTCGCAAAACGCGTCGATCGCGGCCATGATATTGGCCGCGCCGCCGGCCCGGTCGCCATCGGCGAACGCGGCTGTGGCAACCCCGAGGTAGGCCTGGGCCTGACAGAGTGGACTGGCCGAGGCAGCGGCCAGCGCCGCGGAAAACGACATGCGCGCAGCTGCGAGTTCGCCGGCCGCAAGTTGAGTACGGCCCAGCAAGACGCGCGCGTCTGGACCGGACTCACGCCTGACGACTTCGCGTGCGTATTCGCGCGCACTCGCATGGTCTCCGACCGTCAGGGCCAACTCGGCCAGGTGGCGTGCTGCAGTCGAATCGTGCTCCGCCGAGGCGTGCAGCGCGCGGACAAACGCGCCGCGCGCTGCCGCGGGAAGACCCAGTGCAGCATAACGGCTACCCAACTCGACCAAATTGGCAACAGAACTCATCCTGCCGGTCGGTCTATCACAATTTTGGACGATCGAATACCCGGCCGCCCGGCGGGTCGGGACGCGCTGCCGCCCGGGCTACTCGGTCATGGTCGCCAGCGATCCGGCCCGTTGCGCATGGTGTAGAGCCGTTCTTCTTCCAGAAACATGTCGAGGACTCGGCGTTTGACCAGTTCGAAGAGCTTGTTGTCCTTGTCGTCCTGACTCTCTTTCTCACCTGCCTCGGCCGACGCCTCGGCCATCTCATCGGCCTCGGCCGCTTCAGCTTCAGCTTCGTGCTCCTCGGCAAACGGCGTGGCCTCGCCAAAGGTGGCCCGGCGATGTACACCGCGTTGGGCCTGGGCGACATGGGTGAGTTCGTGGGCCAGAAGCGCGCGGCCCGACGTCGAGGCCATCGACCTCTCGGGCAATCCGCCCATGAGAACCATCCCCGTCGACCCGATCGTCAGCGCCTCGGCACGGTGCGCTTTGGTGACTTCTTCAGCAAACTCACCAGTATAGAGACGAACACCGCTGAGGTCGGCACCCAGCTTTTGCTCGTAGCGACGCCGTGTCGACTCGTCGAGCCGTTCGCCCTTGCCGGCACGCTTGGCGACCATGCGCAAGAGGCGCCTGGGATCCCATTTTTTTGCGATATCCTCGCTCAGACTGGAGCTGTCCTCTGCTTCCAGAGCCGCGAGGATCTCTTCTTCGCTTGGATCGTCTGGCAGATTTCTCGGTTCGTCGGCCATGGCTGGTCACTTCGTGGAGTGGCTTCCATTATACGCCACAGCCCGGCCGGATCTTCCCGACTACAGCGCTCGCAGTTTGCGATCGATCTTGACCGCCTCCTGCAATCCCTCAATGCGGGTGGGATTGCCGCCCTCAATCTCGATGCCGACACGCTCACCGAGTTCGCGGCGAAACAAATCGGCCGCAGTGGTTTTCCCACCCCCTGGGCCTGCAGTGAGAACGATCCGACATTCGGACGGATCAGTTTTGCGACGCATGACGTAAAAATGGCCTAGTTCTCATGGATTGCATGGTCATTCTCCCTCTTGCCATACGATTGTACGCAGCCGTGGAAGCTCCATGCTGGGCGACCCGGTCAAGCCGAGCCACCCGGTCCAGAGGAATCTCGATGGTCGCGATCCCCGACGTGATGTGCTCGGTAACTCCGGGCGCGAGGCTGTGGAGCAGTGCGAGCATAGGCCGGTTGTCGGCCATTACATCGAAATGAAACGCGGCCACATTGCGCTCTCGTCCGGCCTCGAAGAGCCGCATGAGCAGCAGATAGCCAAGCCCCTTGTGCTGGGCCTCGTCGATCACGGTGATCGCGACATCAGCCGTGTCCGGAGGTTCGTCCAGCCGGATAAACCGCGCCACCCCCAGCCCGTGCTCGCCGTTGCGCGTCAGCGCTGCAATCGCGAGGTGATGCTCGCCATCGACATGAGTCAAGTATTTAATCTCTTTTGGAGTCAGGCGGGACTTGGCAGACAGAAAGCGCTGCTGCCGCGATTCTTCCGAAAGGTGCTCGAATCCCTCGACTAGTAAATCGGCGTCGGAAGGCCGAACAAGACGGAGACGCACCATGGTTCCGTCGTTGAGCACTGCCAGCTCTTCGTATGTGGAGTCATAGCGATAACCCTGCATAGCGGCTCCCATTCTGTTTGCCGAGTTCTGCTCGGGGTCATACAAAGGCGCACACATTATGCGATAGAAATACTTTGATGCAATGCGTAAAATTGCCGAAGGCGAATTCTTTGTATAATAATCCTGTATAGTTAAAAAGTGCGATCGGACCATTGAACAGACTCGTACTCACCCGACCAACACCCGCACAGTAAAGTTCGGGTCACACAATCATCGGTTGGGTGGATACTTTTGCAGTTTGCGCTGCAGCGAGCGGCGGTGGATGCCAAGCCGCCGCGCGGCTTCGGAAATATTGCCACCGCAGTCCGACAGCACCCGGTTTATGTGCTCCCACTCGGCGCGGGCGAGTGAAGGAGCCCGATACTCGGAGTCGGGTGGATTGAGCGGCGGTGCCTCGCCGCGTGCGAACGCCGTGACAATATCGTCGGCATCGGCGGGCTTGGGCAGGTAATACGTCGCCCCCAGACGGATTGCATCGATGGCGTTGGCAATACTGCCATAGCCGGTGAGTACGAGTGTCTTGGTCGCCGGGTCGATCTCTTTGAGTGCGCAGACCAATTCCAGCCCCGATCGCCCCGGCATTCGCAGATCCACCACCGCATACTCGGGCGAGTCTCGACCCGCCGAGGCGACAGCTTCATCATAACTGCCAGCAGTGCGCACGTCGTAGCCCCGCTCCTCGAATGCACGGGCCAGCCGACGGCGGAATACTTCGTCGTCATCAGCAAGCAAGATAGACGGACATTGCGGCACCGGTACTCTTCATACCATATGGCTCGATCGATGCGGCATTCGACTCGACACGACTCGTTCATCAGGGAGCGCGATTGCCGACCCACGATAGCCTGGAAGGCCCCTGACGGGGACTTCCAGGCGGCTCCTGGGGGGCTGGTATTCATTGCTTTAACATGCTTCAATTATTATGTTTTTTATATTCGCCTCGAGGCAAAAAAAACCCTTCAAAGGGGCTTTTTTAGCTGAACAAAAAGCCAGGTATGATAATATAAATATCAAGCTCGGGGGCCGCAATGTAGGACGCAGATCAGGAAGGTCGTCCGGACGTCCAGGCCCGAAATGCGGAGTGGACTACATACGGTGCGCCCGGGTAGCTCTGTTCTGATCGAAGGCAGCTGATGGGAGGGCTACGTCCCATCTCATTCGCTCGCCTTATTTCGATTCGCTCGCGTGGTTCTTCATCATTCATCAGACTGCACGAGGCAGTCAGACGTTGGTGTGGGCATTATCAGCACATTTTTATCGAGCTGACGTTCGATCCGGCCTCTCGTCCGGATTCGTGCGCTGCTGGGATTTCGATATATCACTGCCAAATCAGGAAGTTTATGAAATCAGACGTATTGACTCCACTGCAATTTGACCTGGCGATCGCCCATGCCGACGTAGACGGCATTGAAATCGGGGTATTGGGCGACGGCATGCCGTATCTCACGGAGCGCGGTTTGGCCCGTGCGAGCGGCCAGAACATGCGTACCATCCGCCGTCTTACCGGGGACAGTGCGGGCGGGAGCGAGAATTCGCGGTCGCGCCGGATCGCCGTTCTCGCGGCGGCGTACGGCCACCGCGAGGATATCCTGTACCGCGATGTGCTCATACGGGGCGAGCGTACGCGGGTCTATCCGGACGGTGTATGTATGGCAATCCTCGAGTATTTTGCGTTCGAGGCCGGTGGTCGGACTGCCCACATTGCCCAGCAATCATTTCGGCTTTTGGCCCGGCAATCACTCCGGCACTTTATCTATTCTCGTGTTGGCTGCGATGATTACAGCTTATTTTCTGACTCTTGGCAGTATCTTCACGATCGCATGTTGCTCAACCCGATTCCGTCGGACCATTTCAGCGTATACCGCGAGATCACGCAGCTTTTGGTTGCGACTATTCAGGTTGGCATGACGGTTGGAGTGAGTGCTGCTCCGGATATCAGCGTTGGTCTGCGGTGGGGCAAATACTGGACCGACAATGGTCTCGATGCGACGTACAGTGCGCGCCGAAAACACCCGCATCGGTTTCCGGCCAGTGTGGCCGGGCCCGATCGGGTTGATGTGTGGATCTATCCTATCGCAGCTCTGGCGGAGTTTCGCGCCTGGTTGCGCCACGACTACGTACCCAACCATTTGCCGCACTATCTGGGTCGAAAAACCGACGACGGCAGCCTGATGCCGTCACGTGCCGAGCACCTTCTGGCTGCGGTCAACGACAACTCCTCTGCATCTGCCTGACCGGGCTGTGGAGAGCGGCTGTGGCCTGCCGGCGCACTCGATCGGTCAGGATTCGTCCGGGTCGGACTGCGAGCCGGGTCGAGGTGGCGATGGCTGCTTCACGATCAGTCGAACGCGGGACGCGCGGTGACCGCGTACCTCGAGAACCTCGGCACGCAGCCGGTCGACCTCGACCACGTCCCCGGGCTCGAGCAGACGGCCGAGCCGGGCGACCAGTAGGCCCGAAAGCGTATCGGCATCGGGGTCGTGCAGGGCCAGGTCGAGTTCGGTGTTGAGCCGGACTACCGGTATATGGCCGCTCACCAGATAGATCCCGTCGCCTTCGGATGTGATCTCGGCCTCCTCGTGGT
This sequence comes from Pseudomonadota bacterium, assembly GCA_022360315.1. GTDB lineage: Bacteria > Myxococcota_A > Polyangia > Haliangiales > Haliangiaceae > JAKSDA01. The sequence continues at coordinate 27,901 of JAKSDA010000436.1, read as the reverse complement.
CGAACTCATCCTGAACCTCGCCGACAATCTGTTCGAGCACGTTTTCGAGCGTGATCACGCCGACTGTGGTGCCGTGTTCGTCCAGGACCGCGGCGAGGTGTGGCTGCGCTCCCTGCATATCGCGCAGCAAGCGGCGCAGTCGCATGGTCTCGGGCACTCGGCGCAATGGGCGGGTCACCGCATCGTGGTCAAATGGCTCGTTGGAGTTCAGCCCGACCAGGTCTTTGATATGAACAAAGCCGATCAGCTGGTCGAGCGAGCCCTTGCACAGAGGGTATCGCGTGTGATGGGTCGTCCGGATCACGTCGATCCATCGTTCCAGCGACCAGGACACGTCCAGATACACCACGTCGACACGGGGTGTCATCACTTCGCGGACCTGGAGCTCGTCGAAGCGAAATACCGATGTGAGCAGCTGATACTCGGTTCGATTGAGCTCTCCGGCGTTTGCGCCCAGCCGGATCATGGCCACGATCTCGTCTTCTGTGGTCGCATCATAGGTATGACGGCGGGTAAACAGCTCGGAAAACCACTGTGTGATGCGAATGAGAGGCCACAAGATCTTGGCCATGCCGAGCAGCGGCCACACGATGAGAGGCCACAGCCCGCGCCAATGCGTGGCGCCGTAGGTCTTGGGCAAGATCTCGGAGAGAAACAGGATCGATACGGTCAAGAATGCCGAAAACCCGGGGATGAGGTCGGGTCCGAGCATTTCTGCGGCCAGCATTCCGGCTATGGTAGCGCCAGCAGTATTGGCGACCGTATTGAGGATGAGAATGGCCGAGGTCGGGACGGCGATCTCGCGCTTGAGGCGGAGAAACCTCGCCGCACTCGCCGCAAACCGCCCGTGTTCTCTGGCTGCCTCGAGCGCGGCCACCCGCGTCGAGTACAGCGTCGCTTCAAACAGAGAGCACATCCCAGACACCAGCAAAGTCATGACCACAACAGTGACAAGGGCGCTCATTGCAGTGTAATTGTACGCGATGTGCGGCGGCGGTAGGATTGCCGGCACGGGCTCATGCGAGCTCTCGGTCCAGCGCCTGGCTCAGCTCCAATGCCGACTGGGGCCGCTCGCCCGGCTCCTTGGCCAGGCAGCTCAGCAGTAAATCCTCCAGTTCCGCAGGGATACCGCACTCTGGTGCAACCTCGCTGGGCAGGGGGGGCAGCTCGGATAGGTGGGCATGGATGAGTTCGCGGTCGTTCTGGGCGACAAAGGGCGTCCGTCCGACCAGCAGTTCGTAGAGGATGACGCCCATCGAGTAGATCTCGGCCGGGGCCTCGCACGGTTCGTCGCGCAACCGTTCGGGCGCCATGTAGCTGAGGCTCCCAACCACGTAGCCCTGCCGGGTGAGCTTGCGGCTGCCCTCGAGCGAGGCAAATCCAAAATCGATGAGTACGACGCGATCGCCGGCGCCGTGCTCGGCCGGGCCAGAACCCGGTTCGAGCATAAGATTCGCCGGTTTGAGGTCTCGGTGATGGATGCCCAGGGTGTGGACTGCAGCCAGACCCTGCAGAGCCTGGTTGCAGTAGTTCACCGCCCTGCGCAGTGGTACCTGGCGTTCTTTGCGCAGCACAGAGCGCAGGGTTTGGCCCCGCAGCAGTTCGAATACCAGATAGGGCTCGGCTGCATTGGTGATCCCGTCGCTGTAGAGTTTGGCCACATTGGGGTGCCGGACCATTTCCTGGACGCGGGCCTCGCGCCGGAAGCGCTGCACAAACTCGGGATTGCGGGCGACCGACTGCCGCAGGACCTTGACCGCGACTTCGCTGGCTAGCCGGTGATCGTAGGCAAGGTACACATCGGCCATCGCTCCGCGACCGATCAGGGAGCGCACCTCATACTGCCCGTTAATGATCTGACCGACGCGATACTGGGTACTCATTCACACACACGTACCTGAGCTAACCATACCGCAATCTGCGCCGTGATCGTGATCATCCGGAGCCTCGCGCTGTACTTCCCGTGGAATCGCTTTGCATTTGGCCGGACGTCCTTGACCGGAGCGAGCCGATTCGCTAGGACGCTCACTCGTGCAAGACAAGCGACGCCATCCTCCCGCAGATTCTCCCGCGCGGCCGGGCACCGCGCCGGCCAACCGGCCAGATGCCCTGGTCGAGCGGCGTGTTCTGGCCGATCGCGCGGCCGTGACCCGCATGCTCCGGCGCATCGCAAACGAGATCGTCGAGCGCAATGGCGGCGCCTCGGCAATCGCCCTGGTCGGTATTCGCACTGGCGGTCTGTACCTGGCAGAGCGACTGCAGCGGCTGATCGGCGAGATCGAGGGCGAGTTACCCCCCGTGGGGGCCATCGACATCAGTCTCTACCGCGACGATGTGTTCGAAGGCCTGCCCAAGCCGGTGATCGGTCCCACCGAGCTTCCGTTCGAAGTGGCCGGTATGCCAATCGTGCTGATCGACGATGTCCTGTACACCGGTCGTACAGTGCGGGCTGCTCTCGACGCGCTCATGGACTATGGCCGCCCCAGGGCTGTGCAACTCGCCGTTCTGGTCGACCGCGGACTGCGCGAGTTGCCCGTTCGCGCCGATTATGTCGGCCTGGTCGTAGAGACGACACCCGATGAATCAGTCAAGGTCTTGCTGGTCGAGACCGGTGAGAGTGATCGAATCGTGCTGAGGAGCCGAGACGCATGAACGATTCACCAAAGCGGGCATTCCCACACCGCCATCTGCTTGGAATCGCACACCTCGAGGCCATCGACATTCTGCACATTCTCGATCTGGCCGACACCTTTCTGGAGATAGGCGACCGGGCGATCAAAAAAGTTCCCACGCTGCGCGGGCGCACTGTGCTGAACGTGTTTCTGGAGAACTCCACCCGCACCCGCGTGTCGTTCGAGATCGCGGGCAAGCGCATGAGTGCTGACACCATCAACATTTCGGGTTCGGGCTCGTCGACCAAGAAGGGCGAGAGCATGCTCGATACGGCTCGCAATCTAATGGCCATGAGCCCCGATGTCATTGTTTTGCGGCATGGCGCCGCCGGCGGACCCACGATGATTGCCCGCTACGTCGATGCGGCGGTGATCAACGCCGGCGACGGAACCCACGAGCACCCAACTCAGGCGCTTCTCGACTGTGCCACCATCCGGCGCCACAAGGGCCGCATCGAGGGGCTTCAAGTGGCCATCGTGGGTGATATCGACCACTCGCGGGTAGCGCGCTCCAACATCCTGGCCCTGAGCAAGTTGGGGGCGCAGGTCCGGCTGTGCGCCCCGGCCACGCTCATTCCGCGGGGCATCGAGGCCATTGGCGGCGATCTCACGCGCGAACACGTGGCTGTGTTTCGCCGCCTCGAAGACGCCCTCGACGGCGCCGACGTGGTCATGATGCTGCGCATCCAGAACGAACGCATGGCCGGGGAACTGCCGCGTTTTCCCAATACGCGAGAATATTCGCGATATTTTGGTCTCTCTACCAACACCCTCGACCGGGCCAGGCCCGATGCCATCGTCATGCACCCCGGGCCGATCAATCGCGGCGTCGAGATGATGCCCGAGGTAGCCGACGGCGAGCGCTCGGTGATCCTCGACCAGGTGACCTACGGCGTCGCGGTCCGCATGGCGGTCTTGTATCTCCTGGGAGGTGGCCTCCGCAGCGACGCGTTGGCGTGAGGACGATCGTGCCAGGGCGCCTGGGACAAATACTTGCAGGAACCGCGGCAGCAGGCTCGATAGACCATTGCCCCGGTTGGAGCGTGCAACAAAAAACACGGAGAAACGGTGCTCCAGCCTTTGTACAGCCGGCCGAGAGTTGTCGATTGTTGGGTCGAGAACACGCTTTATTTGGGCAACTTAGAGACGGCTACTGATGGTCGACGGAGACCGCAGCCAGCTGGCGAGCAGACACGATTCGCAGCGGCGGTCCAAGAGGGCTACTATTACCACGAGAGAACACGGGTTCGCCCATGTCTAGCTGTAACGACATCAATGCGCTGATGATGGACTGGCTCTACGACGAGCTGGAGCCAGACCGACGAGCGGAGTTTGACCAACACCTCACCGGGTGCGCCAACTGTCACGCCGAGGTCGACGCGCTGAACAGTACCCGCGCGGCCCTGCGCGCCCTGCCCGACGAAGAACCACCGCCGTCACTGTCGGCGATCCTCCTGCACGAAGCTGCAAGGCACGCTCCCAGAGCAGATGCCAATGATCGACAGGCCGGGCCCTGGTCTCGGCTGCTCGCCCTGTTCCAGCCCATGTTGGCCCATCCCGCCGCCACCGCTATCGCTACCCTGGTCCTTGTCGCAGGTGTTGCTGGAACTCTATTCTTCCGAGGAGTCGATAAAGCCGAGGAGCCCCACAATGCGCAAGGCGAGCGTGTTCACGCCGAAAAAAAAGCCGCTTCATCGGCCCCTGCAGCGGTTGACAGGCGTCCTCCTACACCGTCCGATACCCCGGCCGGTGATGGCTTCCGCAGAGCCCGAATCCTGGACGAGTCGCGAGCCAATTCCGAGCCGGGTATTTCTGTCGATACCGTCGAGCGGTCGCTCAAGCAACTACCGGAGCAGAATTCACGGCCAGACTCGCAAATCGCGCCGCCGGCACGGAAATCCCGTTCTCGATCTGCCACTGGATCTCTGAAGGCAGGAGCAAAAAAACGACCGCGTTCCGCGCCTGCCAAAAACAGACGCGACGCACCTGCGGCCGCGGATGACTTCCTTTTGGAAGCGGATGCTCCTGTCGAGACAGAGGAGGATAGCGACGGAGAAGAGTATGGCGCCGAGGCCGAAGCACCGAGTTCGGCCAGCGAGGCGCTGGAAAAGCCCAGGGCCGAACGGCAATGGTCAGAATCACTGTCCAAACCCGGGTTGACTCCCCGACCGGAGTCAACCCGGCCAAGGACAGCCGAGACCAGACGCAAGCCCCGGCAAGTGTCACAAGAGCGCCGCACTGACCGGACTTTGGCACCCGGGGAAGTGGCCTCGGGCGTGGCGCCCGCCCCGGCCGAAACCACTGCGCAACCCGACCATGATGGCGCCGTCGTGTACCACCCCCGGGCCAAGCGGTCAGTCAGCAAGTCGGCCGACAAGTCGCGCAGCCAACGCGCCGAGCGCTGGGGCCGCGCGCAGAGCCGCAAGCTGTCGCGAGCAGTTCGGGCAAAACGATGCACCGAGGCTGCGCAGATCGCCAACGATATCCTGGATCGAGATCCCAGTTACTACCGCCGTTACGTGCAAAGCTCCAAAGACCTCGCCCGTTGCCGATCCGACGTGCTCAAAGAGCAGCGCCTGCGCGCCGCCAGACGAGCCAGAAAAAGCTACAAGGGAAAGGCCGACGTGGCGGCCGAACCGGCAGCCGATGACGTGAAGTCCAAATAGCCGGGACCGAGCAGCCAGTCGCGAAGCGGTTGCGGTGCTGCGGCGAGTTCTGGATCTCCCGCCTGGGGCAGCGGGGCCGAGGACTTGGTCGCCCAGAAGAGCAGCGGTCCACGCCGACTCGAGCGAGCGAAGTCGAGCAGCGCGGCTCCTGATTTGGCCGAATAAACCACATCGAGCGGCGGCCCGTGAGACCGTTTGAACGCATGTATCGCACGCCACCCCGCGGCAGTAGTTCGACCGTAGCCACTGCCGAGATATCGGCGATCGACCGTGAGCGTCGCGTAAAGACGGGCCAGCGAAGGCAGTTGCACCCCGGTCAAGCGAGCGGTGTACTGGGCTGTGCGCCGGGCCAGGTGGGCGATTCGCAGTCGGCTGGTCACTGGCCAGGGGGTGACTCGCACCGCGGTAACCCGGGGAACCGGTGCTGTCCGGCCAAATCCTATACCCAGCGCGCCGGCGAGGTGTAGACCGACCAGAAGACCTGCTGTCGTGCAGGTACTTCCGACAGCGAGCACGATCCGAGCTGGCGCCGGGCACTCGCCGCCGGCGATCTGTTCGGCCAACTCCAACCCGGCCGACACCGCACCGAGGGCACCCCGCGGCGACGCCGCGCCGGGCGGCATGACAAAATCGCCCGGCTCCTGGCGGTGCAATCTCGCCATTACCCAGGGCAATTCGACCACGCTGCGCATGGTCTCGACCGGCACTCGGGCGGCCAGAATTGCCGACAGATTGGCCCGCGCCGGGGAGCTGGGCAGCTGCGGAAACAGAGCGACCCCGGCGTCGAGGTCGGCTGCACCGGCGTGCATGACCGTGGCGGTGGCGTGATTGGAACCGTAGGCTCCCGTGGCCCAAACCCGTTCAGCGCCGAACTCGATGGCCCGGCCCAGGATACTTTCCAGTGTGCGCACCTTGTTGCCACCGTAGCGTGGGCTCGACCGGTCGTCGCGCTTGACATAGACCGGAACACGGGCGCCGGGAAGCCCAAAAATGGGCTCGACCGGCGTCGGCCAGTAGCCGAGGCGAACCCACGGCAGGCCGCTGCGCAGTCCGGGAAAATGCCGGAACAGAGCAACGTCGTCGAGAGAAAGCATGGGCGTCATCAGTGTACCGCACAGAGGCGGGGCTGCACTGCGAGTTCCCGCACGCTGCAAGGAGGCACAGCCTGGCCCGGATCAATAATCCCGGCCGATCTGGGCCAGACGGAAACGCATTAAACAGAAACGCATTAACCGGGTGCGAAGCGGTCGGGCCGCACGCGATCACATTGCCGGTTTTCCAACGCGATCGTGTGTGGGTGTACAATGGCCGCCGATGTTGGCTACACGGGACGTGGAGTGATGAAGCGTGTCATGTTCTTGGCTTCCACGCGGGCGTATCAAACCGATGATTTTGTTGCCGCAGCCCATCGCCTGGGTATCGAACTCGCCCTGGCCACCGACCGGTGTCACGTGCTCGCCGAGACCTGGCCCCAGGGAGCCCTGTCTGTCGATTTTCGCGATCCCGATCGAGCCGCGGCCGCGATCGCCGAAAGCGCGCGCCACCGACCGCTTCACGGCATCGTGCCGACCGATGAGATCACCGCGGTGATCGCGGCCCGCGCTGCAACGCTGCTCGATCTCCCGGGAAGTCCGGTCGAAGCGGCCGTGAGGTCCGGAAATAAGCTCCAGTTTCGCCACCAGATACGCGCGGCCGGTCTGCCCCATCCGTCGTTTTGCGCTCTTTTGCGGACGACTCATCCGGCCCGGGTCGCCGAAGAACTGGCCCAACAGGGCATGGCCTATCCTGTAGTGGTCAAGCCGCTCCACCTCTCGGCCAGCCGAGGGGTCATGCGCGCCGATGATCCGGACACCCTGGCCGACCGGTGGATCCGGATCAGCGCACTGCTCGGCGATCCCGAAGTCGCCGCGATCGATGATGAGGCCGCCCGGATGGTTCTCGTCGAGTCATACATCCCCGGACGCGAAGTGGCGTTTGAAGGCATCCTGGAGGCAGGCGAGCTGCACGAACTGGTCATTTTCGACAAGCCAGATCCACTCGATGGGCCGTTCTTTGCCGAGACCATCTATGTCGCCCCCCACGTCACCAGGGGTGACGAGCCGCGCTGTGGGAAACCCGCAATCACCGCAGCTGTGGCCGCGGTGGCCCGAGCCATTGGGCTGAAAAACGGTCCCCTACACGCCGAGTTGCGGCTCGCCGAGAACGGCCCCGTCGTGCTCGAGCTGGCCGCGCGCTCGATCGGCGGACTGTGTAACCGGACTCTTCGTTTTGCCACGGGGATCGCGCTCGAAGAGCTCATTCTGGACCATGCAGTGGGGCACGATGTCGCGCAAAAAGCGGCCCTAGTACGCAGTCGCCTGGGCTCTGGCCAAGCCGCCGGCGTGCTCATGTTGCCGGTGCCCAAACACGGCGTGCTGCGCGAGATCCGGGGAATAGAATCGGTCCGATCCCTGCCCGGTGTCTGCGATATCGCGATCACCGCACGTCCCGGCGACCTCGTCGTGCCACTGCCCGAGGGTCATACCTATATGGGCTTTGTCTTCGCCAGAGGTGACGATTCGGCAGGTGTGACAGAGGTACTGCGCCGGGCCGACGAGCAGATCACATTTGACATCGCGCCAACGTTGTAATCAGCTCCGATCAGTGCCCCTGGGGGGATCGGCCCGGTCGCGCTTCAGGCTACTCTTCGTAGCGGCCGCCGATTTTTGCGGCCAGGAATTTCTCGGCTGCAGCCAAAAACTTGAGCCGATTTTCCGGCCGGGCAAAGCCGTGGCCCTCGTCGGCGAACTCCATGTAGTGGACTTCTCGGCCCACTTTTTGTAGCGCATCGCGAATCTGCGTCGATTCGGCCTTGGGCACGCGCGGATCGTTGGCTCCCTGGGCGATCAGAAGCGGGGCCTTGATACGGTCGGCCAAAAACACCGGCGAGCGCGACTTGAGGAAGTCGGCCTCGGTCTCGGGGTTGCCGACGCGCTGGTACAGGACGTGGCGGAATGGGATCCAGTAGGGCGGAATGGTTTTCATCCACGTGATCAAGTTGGCCACGCCGACAATGTCGACCCCGCAGGCGTAGAGATCGGGCTCCTTGGCCAGACCCATGAGCGTGGCGTAGCCGCCGTACGAGCCGCCCATGATGCAGATGCGGCTGGCGTCGGCGACCCCTTGCTCGATCAGCCACTTGGTTCCGTCGGTGATGTCGTCCTGCATCTTGCCGCCCCACTCCCGGTTGGCCGCGTTGAGAAACTCTTTGCCATAGCCGGTCGACCCGCGAAAATTGGGCTGCAGTACCGCATAGCCGCGATTGGCCAGGATCTGGACGAGCGGGTGGAATCGCCACTCGTCGCGATACCACGGGCCACCGTGTGGGAATATCACAGCAGGTAGATTTTTGGCGTCAACTCCAACCGGTGTGGTCAAGTACCCGTGAATGGTGAGGCCGTCGCGTGCCTTGTAGCTGACCGGCTTCATCTCGGCCAGTGGCAGATTTTCGAGTTCGGGCCGATGCGAGAACAAAAACGTCCCGGCCTTTTTCGCCCGGTCGTAGGCATAGTACGCGATCGGTCCCTTGTCCTGGGTGTACGCGATAAGCCAGGTCTTATCGGCGTCGTCGCGATTGACCACGTCGAAGTCGCCAGCGTGCAACTTGGCCAGTGCGGCAAAGTCGTCTTTGATCGCCGGGTCGAGTACTTTCCACTCGGTCCTCGCCCGGGTGAATCCGACCGCCTGAATCTTGTAGTTGGTCGGATGGATGACGATCTCACGCACATCGGCGGTCCGGTCCGATGCGATGATCTGTTGTTTTTTGGTCCACACGTCGAGAGCGCGCAACTCCGTGGCGTTCGAGCCCGCAGTGGACATAATGTACAGGGTGCGGTTGTCCCTGGCGAAGGACAGTCCCCCCGAGGTGAACAGGTCCTCGGCTTCCCAGACGAGAATCTCCTGCCAGGTTTTCTGGCCGGCCGACCGGTGCAATAGCTTTATGCCTCCGTCGGGGGTGATCACCTGCGCCACGCGTACTCGCATCGTGTGATCGGCGATCCAGCCAACTGCATTGATATGGTTTTTCTGGACCAGATGGCGCTGGCCAGTTGCGATATTGATCTTATAGACGTCGTGCAGCTGCGGATTCCGGTCGTTGATACCGACCAGGATCTCGTTGGGCCGACTGCGCTCGACCGCGACGATCTGAGCCCGAATTCCGTCGATCGGAGTGAGGTCCACAGCCTCGCCGCCACCGGCCGGCACAGCATAGACGTGAAAGTTCTCATCGCCCCCCTTATCCTGAAGATAGAGGATCCTCTTGCCGCTCAGCGCCCAGAAGTAGACCCGAATGCCGCGCTTTTTGTCGCTGGTGACAACCTTGTCGTCGCTCTGCCCCACGGTCCTGACCCACACGTTGAGCACTCCCTCGTGGGGAGCGATATAGGCCAGACGCTTGCCGTCGGGCGACAGCTTGGGCTGAGCCCGGGTGGGATTGCCGATGAGAATCTCGCGCGGGATCAACTCAACCGCGTCGTAGATCGGTTTTTTCGGCTGTTCAGGCGGCTGAGCCGCAACAGGCGCCGGGGGCGCCGCCGGCGCAGGGCTGGATGTCTGGCTGGGTAGCTTGGGCACAGGAGTTTGCTGGGTATTTCCCGCGCAACCAATGAGCAGGGACAGCGCTACTGGCAGTCCAATGTTCTTCGTCACTCCTCGAGCTTGACGCATCATCCGTCGAATCTCCTTCGTCTGCTTGGGGACGGGCACAGTGACCCGCCAGGTTTCGCGATGGGTGGCCGTATCGCAGAACTCCACCCCGCGCAAGGCCATTCCCTACCCGTTCCCGGGCGGTTCCTGGAGACTGCGTCTACAGCACAGCGAGGAACCTCACGAGGCAATGATTCTTGGCGCTTGCAGCTGTTAGAAACGGCCAGAAAGTGCCTGGAATCGACCGACCAAACAAAACCTTACCAGATAAGGCGTCTCGGAAAAAAATGGTATCTGAAGTCGTTTCGAACGATAATAAATTGAAATTAAATAAATTTTTTGGGTATATCGCAGAGCGTCATGGCCCCGAAACGCGGCTCGAGGCTGGGCCGGGGTGCGACACGGGGTGCGACAGCAAGGGCGAAGTCGGCTTAAAATGTTCGATACAAACGGGTGCGACAGGGGGTGCGACAACGGCGAGTTCGCGGAAATCGGCCCGACTTCTGGCCAGCAGGCAATTTCCCTTGCAGAAGGGTGTGTTCTAGCGATATGTAGCGCGCCTGGATTTACTCGCTTGTTCACCGCGTCTGCGGGGCTGGCCCCACAACCTGGAGTATCGGGCAAGACAACCATGGCGAACTATCAAGAGCTCACGCATGTAGTCGCGTAGCCGGCGGCCCGGAAAGCCAATGCGATGAAGATTCACGAATATCAGGGAAAAGAACTGTTGGCGCGCTACGGCGTGCCGGTACCGATCGGCATCTCAGCGCAGAGCGCCGATGAGGCGATCGCCGCGATTCCGCAGGTTCAGAAAAAAAGCGGTGTGGACACTGTCGTGGTCAAGGCACAGATCCACGCCGGTGGTCGCGGCAAGGGTGGCGGCGTCAAGGTGTGCAAGACGGCCAAAGACGCCGAAAAAGCAGTCGGCGACGTGTTCGGAATGCAGCTGGTCACCCATCAGACCGGGCCCGAGGGCAAAAAAGTCCAGCGCCTTCTGATCGAACAGGGACTCGACATCGAGCACGAGTACTATGTGGGCATGACCCTGGACCGCGCCACTGGCCGGGTCACGGTCATGGCGTCGACTGAAGGGGGTATGGAGATCGAAGAGGTCGCGGCAAAAACCCCTGAAAAGATCCTCAAGGAGTCGATCAATCCGGCGGTCGGCTGGCAGGATCATCAGGCCCGCCGGCTCGGTTTTGCGCTCGGACTCGAGGGCAAAGAGGTCCGTGCACTCGGCAAATTTCTGCATGCTCTGACCACTTGCTACTGGGAGATGGATTGTTCGCTGCTCGAGATCAATCCGCTCGTCACCACCACTGATGGCCGGGTACTGGCCCTCGACGCCAAGGTCAATTTCGACGACAACGCGCTCTATCGCCACAAGGACATCGAGGAGTGGCGAGATCTCAGCGAAGAGGACCCCGCCGAGATCGAGGCCAAGAAGTACGATCTTTCGTACATCAAGCTGGACGGCACCATCGGGTGCATGGTCAATGGCGCCGGCCTGGCCATGGCGACCATGGACATCATCAAGCACTACGGTGGCGAGCCGGCCAACTTTCTCGACGTAGGCGGCGGTGCTACCACCGAGAAGGTGACCGAGGCGTTCAAGATCATCACCCGCGACCCCAATGTAAAAAGCATTTTTGTCAATATCTTTGGCGGCATCATGAAATGCGACACCATTGCCAACGGCGTGGTCGCGGCAGTCAAAGAAGTTGGCCTCGAAGTGCCCCTGGTGGTTCGCCTCGAGGGCACCAATGTCGAGACGGGCCGAAGCATCCTCGGCCAGAGCGGTCTCGAAATCGTCACTGCGGCCGACATGGCCGACGGCGCCAAAAAAGCAGTGGAGGTGGTCAAATGAGCGTTCTGGTAGGAAAAGGCACCAAGCTGATCGTGCAGGGAATGACCGGCTCGGCCGGGGCGTTCCACGCTCGCCAAATGGTCGAGTACGGCACCGATATCGTGGCTGGCGTGACACCGGGCAAAAAAGGCGCCGAGGTCGAGGGTCTCGAGCGCATTCCCGTGTTCGATACCTGTGTCGACGCGGTGCGCGAGACCGGGGCCAATGCCAGCGTGGTGTATGTACCCCCGCCGTTTGCCGCCGATGCCATCGTGGAAGCTGCGGCAGCGGGAATCGGGGTGATCGTTGCGATCACCGAGGGCATCCCGGCCCACGACATGATCAAGGTCAAGGCCGGTTTGGCCATGGACTACCCGTCCACAGTGCTGATCGGTCCAAACTGTCCGGGCATCATTACCCCGGGCCAGTGCAAGATTGGCATCATGCCCGGGTATATTCACGAGCCGGGCGACGTCGGCGTGGTGTCGCGCTCGGGCACGCTGACGTACGAGGTGGTGCACCAGCTCACCACGCACGGTTTGGGGCAATCCACAGCCATCGGAATCGGCGGTGATCCGGTCAAGGGCATGGATTTTGTCGAGTGTATCGAACGGTTCAACGAGGACGCCAACACCCGGGCGATCTTCATGATCGGCGAGATCGGCGGCTCGTCCGAAGAAGAGGCTGCCGCGTACATCAAGGCGAACGTCAAGAAGCCGGTTGCTGCGTTCATCGCCGGACAGACCGCACCTCCGGGCAAACGCATGGGCCATGCTGGCGCTATCATTTCCGGGGGCAAGGGCACTGCGGCGGCGAAGATCGAAGCCCTCGAGGCCGCCGGCATCGCTGTGGCCGCCTCTCCGGCCGAGATGGGCTCGACGCTCAAGAGCATTCTGTAGCCGCTCGAGCGCATTCGATAATTAGAAACAACAAACGAGCCTCGGTGGCCCGCCTCCAAGCGGCGCCCGCCGCATGATATGAGGTAGCAGACATGGCAATCGAACGAACTTTCTCGATTATCAAACCCGATGCAGTATCGGCAACCAAGATAGGCGCAGTCATAAGCAAGCTCGAAACTGGTGGCCTTCGCGTCATCGCGTCGCGCATGGTTCACCTCACCGGGGATCAGGCCCGGCGTTTCTACGCTGTGCATAAGGACCGGCCGTTCTACGGTGCTCTGGTCAAGTTCATGACCGAGGGACCGATCGTGGTCCAGGTTCTCGAGGGCGAAAATGCCATCGCCAGGAATCGCGAGGTCATGGGGGCGACCAACCCGGCCGAGGCCGCCGATGGCACCATTCGCAAAGAACTGGGCACCAACATCGAGCGCAACGCCGTGCACGGTTCTGACGGCCCCGACACGGCGCGGCAGGAGATCGCGTTTTTCTTTCCCGAGTGCGATCTGCCACCGGCCGAATAGCGCCGGTTCCAATGATTCTTGATCCTCTACTGACAGCCATGTAGGTCTCTCGGAGAACCTTTATACGCAGTCCGGGACCTCGCGCCGACACCGATCAGATGGTGATCTTGAGCGCAGGACGCCTGGGCAAGTGGCGGAGACCCATCCAGGCGAGGGCGCTGATGTGTTTGGCGACCTCTTCAACGGAGGGCTTGCGGGCTTCGGTCCACCACTTGCCGACGAAGGTCACCATGCCGACCAGAGCATGGGCATAGATTGGCGCCGCCTTGGGGTCGTAGCCGGCTTCCTTAAGGGTGGATACGAATACACTGCCGACTCGCTCGGCCATGTCGTTGAGCAAGCTCGACATGGTGCCCCGCGACGACGTGAGCGGCGAATCCTGCGACAGCACTGCGAAGCCGTCGGGGTGGCCCTTCACATAGTTGAGGAACGCGAGTGAGGCGTGTTCGACGCGCTCCCGCGGTGAGCCCGAGGAAATAGCTTCAACGATGCGGCGGACCACGTAGTCCATTTCGCGGTCGACGATCACCGCGTAGAGGCCTTCCTTGCCGCCGAAGTGCCCGTAGATGATGGGCTTGGACACCTTGGCGCGCTTGGCGATCTCCTCCACCGAGGTCCCTTCGTAGCCGTGTTTGGCGAACACACCGCGCGCGACCTCGATGAGCTGCGCGCGACGCTCCGATGCTGGCAGACGCCCTTTCTTGACCATGATATCACCATAATAGTACGCCATCGTAAGTTACGCCATCGTCAACAAGTGAGGCATAAACCTAACTATTTATAATTTATTTCAACAGTTTTCTTCTTGGCCTCTTGACGAAAACTGACGATGGCGTAAGTTACGAATGCGTAGGTTACAGATGAGGAGCTCGCCCGTGAAGTCAGCCGAATACATCGCCAATCTGTGGAGAAGTACCCGGAGCACCCTGTTCCGGCGCCTGTTCCTCGATCGCCAGGCAGAGTTCTGGGTGCGTGAGATCGACCCGGTACACACTCTCACCGGGATCCGCGCGCAGGTCGTCGACGTGATCGCCGAGACTGACGACACCAAATCCTTCGTGCTGCGGCCGAACGCTGCGTGGCGCGGGCATCGCGCGGGCCAATCCACCCTGGTCGAGGTCGAGATCGACGGCGTGCGTGTGCATCGCTTCTACTCGATCTCATCGGCCCCGGGCCAGGCGCTGATCTCGATCACGGTCAAGCGTGTGCCGGGTGGACGGGTGTCGTCATGGCTGCACCAGCACGTGGGCGTGGGTCACGTCGTGGGCCTCGGCCCGGCGTCCGGCGACTTCGTGCTGCCGACGCCGATATCGGCGAGGTTGCTGCTGCTGAGCGGCGGCTCCGGGATCACGCCGGTCATGTCGATGCTCCGTGATCTCGCTGCCCGATCTGCCATCGAAGATGTGGCATTCGTGCATTACGCGCGCACCCGCGCCGATGTCATCTTCGGAGATGAGCTCGAAGACCTGGCGGCGCGTCATGCCGGCCTGCGCCTGATCGTCTGTGTCGACGATGACGACGATGCGCCGCGCGGTTTCGACGAGGCACATCTGGCTGCGTTGGTTCCAGATTTCGCCGAACGATCGACCTTTTTGTGCGGCCCGGGCGCGCTCATGGATCGCGTCGAGAAGCTGTGGGCCGATGTGGGCGCATCACACCACTTGCAGCGCGAGCGCTTCGTTGCCGCGCCATTGTTTACGCCGCTGGTGGCCTCTGGTGAAGGCGTCGATGTCCGTCTCTCGCGCTCGCAGCGTCGGGTCGTGACCCGCGGCGCGGGAACACTGCTCGAGCAGCTCGAAGGCGCCGGCGAGCGCCCGGCCAATGGTTGCCGCATGGGCATCTGTCGCACTTGTACCTGCCTCAAGCACAGCGGCACGGTGGAGAACCTAGTCACCGGTGAGGTTTCGAGCGAGCCCGACCAGGAGATTCAACTGTGCATCTCGGTACCGCGTTCGGATCTGGAGCTGGATCTGTGATGCGCCCGGGACCGGGCACACCGCCCTGCAACTCCCACGGTAAGAAAGAAGTGTCCATGACTCATCAGAACAAAACCTTGACCCGCGAACAGGCCGACGCCTTCGGCCGTGAGCTCTTGGCTCTGCGACAGGAAGTCGTCGCCGACCTCGGCGAGCGCGACGTCGAGCACATCCGCCGGATCATTCGCGCCGCGCGTCGCAGCGAAGCGGCCGGCCGCGTGCTCCTGCACGTCGGCATCGGTCCGGTGAGCTTTGTGCTCGGCACCAGCGCCCTGGCTCTGTCCAAGATCCTTGAGAACATGGAGATCGGCCACAACGTCATGCACGGCCAGTACGACTGGACCGGCGATCCGGATCTCGCCTCGCAACGCTACGAGTGGGATCTGGTGTGCACCGGCGACGACTGGCGCCACTCGCACAACTACGAGCATCACACCTTCACCAACATCCTCGGCAAGGACCGCGACATCGGCTACGTCATGTTGCGGGTAGTGCAAGAGCAGGAGTGGAAGCCGGTGCATCTGGCCCAGCCGATCTTGGCCGCACTCCTGGCGCTGTTCTTTCAGTGGGGGGTGGGCGCCCATGACTTGCGCATCGATGAGTTGTTCGCGGGTAAGCAGACTTCGCGACAGTTCGCCCGGCGCGCACGCCCATTCTTGACCAAGGCCACATGGCAGCTATTCAAGGACTACGGCTTCTTCCCTATTCTAGCCCTGGCCAATGCGCCACGGGTAGCTCTCGGCAACCTGCTCGCCAACGGCGCGCGCAACCTGTGGGCGTTCGCAGTCATCTTCTGCGGTCATTTCCCCGAGGGCGTGCGGGTCTACGATCAGGCCGAGACCGAAAACGAGAGTCGCGGGGAGTGGTACGCACGTCAGCTGGGCGGCTCGGCCAACGTCGAGGGTGGCCGCTGGTTGCATCTGCTCACCGGCCATCTGAGTCATCAGATCGAGCATCACCTGTTCCCCGACGTCCCCGCATCGCGATACCCGGAGATGGCTCCGCGGGTGCGTGAAATCTGTGCTCGCTACGGGCAGAGCTACTGCACGGGATCGTTTCGGCGCCAGCTAGGCAGCGTGGCCCGACGCATCGGGCGCCTGGCGCTACCGGGGCCCAGGCGCCCGGTCGCCGCGAAACCCGTCGCGCATCCGGCCGCCGGCCGAGTCGCATCGGCGTGGATTGGCCGCCGCGCCGCCTGACTTTCAGGTCGGCTTGGCGGCGTCGCGGAACAATTTTTCCCGAATGCTGCTGGGCGGCGATCAGGCCATGGTGCGTCATTTGGACAGATGCGCAATCACCGCATCGAGTCGTTGCGTCCGGCGCGGCGACCCGGCCGCATCAGCCCAGCTCGTCCCAGAACGGCAGATACGGGTGCTCGGGGCCGCCCTCAGCGCCGCCACTTGCAGCGGAAGTCGGTGCTTCCTGGGCGGTGCCGGACGCCACCGCACGCATCAGGTCAGCGTGGGTGAGGACCCGCCCGCTGGCTGCGTCAGGGCCGTCATTGCCAGCGTCGCCGCGCAGGGTCGCGCGCAGCAGCGCATCGCGAATATGCGCCCCCTCGAGGCCGGGAATCCTGCTCAGATCCGCGATATTCACGTCGTCGGCATAGCGGACTCCAGCAGGCAGGAGGCGCCTCCACATCTGGGCGCGCGCAGCGGGATCCGCCGCGGGAACGATCACCGTGCAGATACATCGCCGGATGAGCGCGGGGTCTACGCCGGCGAGCTGGCGGGCGGTGAAGAACACGATGCCCCGGTGGCGCTCCAGGCGCTGCAGGAGATAGCTGGCAGTTACGTCGGCATGCCTCTCGGACATGGGGCTGGGGCGGGCGCCAAAGAGCGCGTCGATGCCCTCGAAGAGCAGACCCGCACATGACGCCTCGGCCTCGTCGAACAGCCGGGCCAGGTTGCGCTCGGTCTCGCCAACCCATTTGCTGAGGATCGCCGCGGCGTCGACCGCGAACAACTCGACGCCCAGAGCGCGCGCGACGGCCCCGGCAATGGCACTCTTGCCCGTACCCGCGGGTCCGCACACGAGCGCGACTGCGCGCTGCCACGCGGTGCGGTCGGCGTGGATCCACTGGGACAGCTCTCGATGACCCCGGCGCACTCGGGCCACCAGGTCGTCCAGGCGCGTGCGCACGGGCGCGGACAAGACCAGGTCGTCCAGAGTCAGCCGGGCCTCGTGGCGTGTGGCGAGTTCGCCGATACGCTCCGCCGCAGTGTCGCGCAGGGCACGATGCACCGTCTCGACAGCGACGGGGGAGGCAACCGCTGACAGCTCATCAGCAAGCTCGTCGATGCGGCCGGGCGTGAGGCTGTAGCGCCCAGAGATCTCCTCCATCGCGCCCGGGGCTGCGCGAATATCGCGCGAGGCCAGCGCGGTCGACCACAAAGCGCGGCGCTGGGCGGCGTCGAGCTGAGGGACCTGCACGCGGACAAAACGGATCGCCCCGCTGATAAGGGCGATCCGCCCCGGCCTCAGAAGGGCGAACAGAGGGACGTTTAACCGCGCAGCCCAGGCCGCCAGCTCGGCCAGGACTTCGCCAGTTACCCGGGGGTCATCGCCCCCGCGTACCGCCAGCACGGCGTCGCTGATCCGCGCCCGGTAGGCCGCATCTGCCAGGCGGCGGCCGAGCGCCGCGGGGTCTGCCACGGGTTCGCGTGCCAGGTCGACAAACTCGACAGCGCGGCCGGCCTCGGCCGCCGCGGCACGCACGAGCGCGGCTCGACCCGATCCCCGCGGTCCCTCGATGGCCACCACGCGATGACTGGCCGGGCGGGCCAGCTCACGCGCCACGGCGGCGCGCAAACGGGTCTTGTCGTCCTCGCTCCACACGAGCTCATCCCACGACCCGGTGGCGATCGAACGGGCGATGTGGGCCTGACTGAGAGCGACCAGCGATTCGTGGGCGCGCGCGAACTGGCTCGCCTCGGGGCGCTCGGCCGGGCCGCACACGACCAGCCCCGAGTCGACGAGTTCGGCGAGCGGATGGCCGGTGCGCGCGCCTGGGCGGGGCAATCCCGAGTGAGCCGCCATGGCCAGATGGCCCACCCTCGGCCGGTCGGCCCCCGGATCGTCGTTGAGAAACGCGAACAGTCGCCCCGGGCGGAGATCCCAGTCGGGGGCCAGGACCAGGACGAGCAGATCCACCGCGCGGTCGGTCAGGGCAAACGCGCGGGCGATCCGCGCCAGCCCGGACTCGGGCGAGCGCGCGAGTTCGAGGGCGAGAGTGTCGCGCGAGTGCGCGATCTGGTCGACGCGCTTCCGGTCGTCCAGAAGGTTGCCCCGGTGTTCCTCGGGGGTGGCATCGACCCTGCGAAATCCGGCCAGGATGATCTCGACCTCGTCTGGATCGATCGCCGAGAGCACGGGTCGCCGGGGCGCACTCTTCGGCAAAAGCCCCAGGCTGCGCGAAAGAAATATCAGCCGCTGAATCACGAGCGCGGCGTGGCACAGGGCCCGCTCGAGCACTGGGGTCACACGCGCGTTCAGCGCCTCTTGCCAGTCGTCGGACATGGGAGCGTGCAACGTGGCGCCACGGCGACCAGCAGGTTACCATGCCGTCGTGTCCACTTCCAGTCGGGACAACCCCGGGTCTTCGATTGCGGGCGAGAGCGATCTCGGGGCCCAGACCCCATCCAGCGATTCTGCCTCCGAAGCCCCGGAGCACGACGAGGACGAGCTCCAGCGCCAGCTATTGCGCGGATTCCTTCACACTCATACCCGGCTCAGCTCCAACTACTCCAATCTGTTTCAGGTCGCCAGCGCGGTGTACGCAATAGTCGATCTGCTCGTGGCGCGCGGCCTTTTGACCATGGAGGAAGTGGAGGCGCAGGTCCGCACCGTCCAGGAGCGCCTCAGCGAGTCTCCGTTCGGTGCCGGCATGCAGTTTACTATGCAGCGCGAGGCGGGCGACAAGTACGACGGTCGCGAAGCCGCGACCGTCGACTGCGATAACCGGCTGCACCTGTGCCGCGCGGTATGCTGTTCGCTCGACGTGCCGCTGTCGCGCCAGGATATCGAGGAGGGCATCCTGCGCTGGGACGCGGGGCGGCCGTACTACCTGCTCCGTCAGGGTGACAGTTATTGCTGCCACCTGAACCGGCACAATCGATCCTGCTCGGTCTACGGCGTCAGACCGCTCACCTGTCGGGGCTACAGCTGCGCTGAAGATTCCCGCATCTGGAAGGACTTTGCGGGATACGTGCCCAATCGCGAGGGCATCGCCGAGATCCTCGACAGCACCGACGGGCCCAAGCTCGCGGGCGGCGATCTGGCGTCGTCGATCCCGAGCTCGACTTCGAGCCTGGGACCGCGCGACGACTCTGATGGCTGAGCGCTTGGGCGACATGCCCGTCGCACCTGCCGGGGGCTTTCGCAATGAGGCCGATTTTTTGGCCTCGTGCATCCGCTGGACGCGCTTGTTGTTCGAGCGCATGCGCGCTGGTGCCGCTGATGGCGGCGAGGTTTCGGCTGCAGCGACCCGGCTGGGCGGCGCCGCTCCGGTCGAGCGCAACCTGTCTGCGCTCATCGATCGCCTGCGGGCCGACATCGAGCGGCGAGCCGGCGAGCCGATGGCGAATGGGCGGGAGTGCCCGCTTGTGCGACTGCAGCGGTCGTTCTCGCTCGATCCGATCGCCGTGGAAATGGTCCTGGCACTGGTCGCGTACGAGCTCGACCCCAGCTTGCAAGCCGCATATGCAGAAGTGGCTCGTGCCCCCCATGGCACCCGGCTCTGTGTGGGCTACCTGGCCCGCCTGATCCGGCCGGAGTGGTCCGATGTGCTGGCCGCCGGCCGGCGTCTGGACGAGGATGACCCGCTGCGCTACTTCCGCCTGGTCTTGATCGGCCAATCGGATCAGGGACCGGGGCTGGCCGGGCGCAGCCTGGAGGCGCACAGGCGTGCTGTCGATGTCCTGGCCGGCTGCGAGGGCCTCGATCCGGCGTTGCGGATCACCGCCCATCTGTACACAGGGACCGGGGCCACCGTTCCGCTGCCGTACCCCGACCACGTGCTCGGCGAGTTGACGCAGGCGTGGCGCTGGTGTCGGGTCTCAGAGCCGATGACCGACCCGGTACCCAGCCAGGCTAGCCGCGCGCCCGGCCGCCGTGCGATCATTACCGGGCCCGACCCCGGGGCCAAGGAGGCACTCTTCTGCGCCCTCGTGCCCGAGGTTGAGCGCGCGGTACTTGCGGTTCGCGTCGCCCGATTGCTCGTCCTCGAGGGCGAGCCCGAGCTGGCGCTGGCCGAGCATCTGCGCGAGGGTATGCTCCACCGGGCCGCGGTGTATCTCGATCTGCACGGCGTGGGCGAGTTGGCTCCGGCGGCCGATCGCGGGTCGGGGATCGTTTCGGCAACCGGGCCCGCAGTTGCATACAGCCGCGGTCATCACATGGCCGCTGTGATCAATCGGTTTCCCGGCCCGCTGGCACTTGGCTGGGCGGGCGACGACCCAGGCTGGCTCGAGCTGGGCGGGCGCGGGATTCGCGTCCACGCACCCGGCCTGGACGCCGCGGCGCGCGGCGAGTCGTGGCGGCAGTTTATGCGCTCTTTCGGCTGCCCGGCACTGCCCGCAGAGGCCGTCCTGGACGCGATCGCTGGGCGCTACGTGACCCCGTACGAGGTCATCCGGGCAGCTGCCCGGGAGTGCGCAGACCGGATCGCCGCCGCGGGCACCCGCGCGGCCCCGGATCGGGCCATGCTCACCAGTGCGATATGCCGAAGGCAGACCCGGTCACTGGGGCGCTGGTCGGTGCGCGTACAGACGACCGATACCTGGGATGAATTGGTGCTCCCGGACGAGGCCGCGGAGAGCCTGCGCGCCATCCTTCGCCGGGTGCGTCACGCGGCGCGGGTCTTCGACACCTGGGGGTTCGACCGCGCCTGGGCGAGCGAGCGCGGGCTCACGGCGCTGTTTCACGGTCCGCCAGGGACGGGCAAGACCATGGCTGCTGGGGTGATCGCGCAGACCCTGGAGCGCGAGCTGTATCGGGTCGACCTGTCCAAGATAACCAGCCATTGGGTGGGCGAGACCGAGAAGAATCTGGACGAGCTATTCGACCAGGCCACGGCCAACGAGGCCATTCTCGTGTTCGACGAGGCCGATAGCCTGTTCGCGCGCCGCACTCAGGTCGTGTCCAGCACCGATCGCTACGCCAATCTCGCGGTGAACTTCCTGCTGCAGCGGCTGGAGGAGTTCGCCGGGATCACGATCCTCACCAGCAACAAGGCCGAGGACATCGACGAGGCGTTTCGCCGGCGTGTCCGCTTTCAGGTCGAGTTTCCGCAGCCCGATCGCCCGCTGCGCGAGCGCCTGTGGCGAACCCTGATACCGGAGACGTGCGAGCTGGCTGGCCCGATCGATTTCGCGGACCTGGCCGCGCAGTACGAGATGAGCGGCGCCCATATCAAAAACGCCATCTTGCGCGCTGCGTTCGCTGCCGCCGACTGTGGCAGGGGAGTTGGGGCCGGTGACCTGCGCGACGCCGCCGAGGAGGAGTACCGCAATATGGGCAAGCAGATATGGACTCCTCTCCGCAGGCCCGCGGACTCGCCCTGATGGCGGCCCGACCCCCCAGCTGCCCATGAGTTCGGGTGAGCGACTTTGCCGGGTTCGTAGTAAGCTACTGACACACAGATCGCGCACACGTGCGGTTGCGAGGAGTTCACATGGCATCAGGCATCCAGGGCAAGAAAAAGGTCAAGGCGGGAGAATGGGAGATGAATCTCGCCGCGGTCGAGGCTGCGGGCGGCAAATGCGGCGAGCGCGGCACCCTCAAGTTCACGCCCAACGCCAAGGCCCGCGACACCAACAACCTGCGGCTCTTGCAGATCGTCAAGCTGGTCGACGCCTCGACCGGTGGCGACTACAACTGGTCCGGTGGTGAGGCCCGGCGCAACAACGCCATGACTACCGAGGACAAATCCAAGGGGGTGGAGGGCGGCTTCTTTGTGGACCACTCGGCGGCCGCCGCCAGCCCGCGCAGCAAGAAGGGTGACGCGGCGGTATCGCCGTATTACCGCGACTACTGGCCCAACACTTCGAGTAGCCAGGACGGTCACAAGAAGGGTGCTAACATCCAGGGGGCGTCGCTGTGGGACTTCCCCGGCTGGTCGCAGGACAGCACATTCCGGTTCGAAACCGCAGCCAAGGGCGCCGACAACGGTTACATCTACGGCACGGTCAAGTGGCAATTCGAGATCTCGGGGTCCAAGATCAAAAATGAGTCGTGGTCCGCGCACGACGGTCAGTCGGCCACCTTCGACGCAGCAGTGGACCAGTTCGACGAGGTGTACAAAAACCCAGGAGCGAGCACGGCGCCATGAGCGCGCGCCTTCGCGGGAGCCGCGGGTTCCCCTCGCGTGTCGGCTTGCTGGTAGCCGCGACGGCACTGGCCCTCGCGGCGTGTTCGTCGAGCAGCCGTTCTTTGCCGAGCGGGCCCGATTCCGAGCCGAACCAAACACCGGTAGCCAAGCCTGCTACCGATCACCACGCCCAGGATAGAAAAGGCATGACCAAGGCCAGCGCTGAACAGATTCGCGACCTCGTGGGCAAGCTGAGCGACGACCCCGACCCACTCCACAACGATATGACCCCGGCAGTGCATGAGCTGGGCAAACTCGGCATCCAGATCCTCCCCTATCTCGAGAAGTCGCTGCTCTCCGCTGACGAGATGACCCGCCTGCACGCCCAGCGAGCCCTGGAAGCCGCGGTCAACCGCCACTTCGGGTTCCAACCCGGCGCCGGGTGGATCCCGCGCGAGGGCGAGGCTTCAGCGCGGCAGGCGTTTCAGCAAAACGGCAGCTATGATTTCGAAGACGACCCGGCCGCGCGCCAGGCCGCGGTGAAAGCCTGGCTCGACTGGTACGCCAAAACCGCGCAGTAAACTCGCTCGGAACGTTCCGGCAGGAATGCGAAGCGGAGTTTATACGGAGCAGAGCAGCCGGCAAGCCCTATTTGGGAAAGCGCTCGAGCAGGAAATCGCGGAACACTCGAACCTTGAGCGGAACGTGCTGCGCGGAGGGATAGACGATGTACAGAGGATTGCCCGCAGCATGGTATTCGGGCATCACCCCCTCGAGCCGGCCGCTTTGCACTACTGCTGCACCCACCACCTCGGGCAAAAGAGCAATGCCGACCCCCGCGATCGCAGCGTGCCATGTGAATGTCAGGTCGTTGGCCGCGATCGGACCGCCGACCTGTACATCGACCTCGCCCTGGGGGCCAAACAGCCTCCAACGACGCTTGCCATCGCGCGCATGGAAGAGCACACAGGCGTGGTTGGCGAGATCCTCGGGTCGCTGCGGCGTGCCCGCGCGGGCGAGATAGTCCGGCGACGCGTAGAGACGGAATGCCGTATCTTGTAGCTTGCGGATGACCAGCTGAGAATTGGGCTGCGGCCACCGCGCAGCGCCGGGTCGTAGCCGCCCTCCACCAGATTGGGCGAATCCGCAGCGAGTTCGACGTCGACTCGCACCTCCCGGTAACGGGACACAAAATCGGCCACGATCTCGGGCAAGACCTCGGCGCCCACATCGGGTGGCGCACTGATCCGCACTGTACCGCGTGGAACCTCCCGCGCCTCGACAGCCGCGCTGGCAGCATCAACCATCGCGGCGAGGGCCACCGAAACTCGGTCGTGGTACGTGCGCCCGGCCTCGGTCAGGGTCAGCGACCGCGTCGTCCGATGCAGCAGCCGGATTCCGAGCTTGCTCTCGAGTCGGGCAACACGTCGGCTTACCGATGATTTGGGAACCCGAAGGGCACGGGCCGCAGCACTGAAGCCCCTGGCTTCAACGACCCGGACAAATACGGCGACGTCATCCAGATCGATGTTGTCCATACCGGGTGTTTCCAGCGTTCCCCACGAGGAAAATTGCCAGCGTTCCCTATAGGGCGAGCATTTCCAGCGTTCCCTATAGATAGGGAACGCTGAGGTCTTGACTGACCAAGAAACCAGTATAATTAGTCAGCCAGCCCGACTGATTGGCGTCACTGTTGTATAGGTCTTTGCGGGAGATGCGAATATTCATGACGGGCTGGAATGCCTCGACGAGAGCAGTGGCAATAGCCGTACGACCTGCGCGGTCGTACTGGGTGGCGCCGAGGGCCGGCATGGCACTTTCCGCTGGATTAGAACCATCTGGAAGAGGTCCATCGCTAGCCTGGATTCCCACGGGCCCGGAATCGGCTAACGTCGAGACTGCTATGCGGATCCGCGGAATCTGTAGCTCTCGATTCGCGCCTCACCTAGTTAGGCACCGCGGTTAACCAGTTAACCAAATCTCACACTGTTAGATGGAGCGGGCTCTATCATGGGCAGGATAGCGCATCGCTCCGTTTCGCCAGTTAGTGCCGTTTTGGTTCATTTTGAGCATTCTTTCTGGCATGTGAGACCAGATCGCTTGGACCCGGATATTCAATCTGACATGGTGGAAATAGGTTTATGAGTTTACCAGTGAAACTAACAAAAGATGCCCGTGTTTTCCTCGAGCCTCGCAACGCGACCCACCGACAATACGAGGCGCTACGGGCGTTCTTTGTCGAGGGACTGAAAGCGTCAGAAGCCGCTGTGAAGTTTGGCCAAACCTATGGCAGCTTCCAGCTCACCCTTATGGCCAAGAGCCGCTATTGCCTCTTGGGCGCCAAAGTCGGCAACGGCTATACGAGGGACAAATCGAGCCACATCGTCCGCGATCTCATTGACGCCACCGCCAACGTATCGAGTAGCGATGATGCCGTTATGGGGCGCTTCGGCAAGCGAGCCCGCAATCCGCTGCTTCTCGCCGCTGACTTCGCAGCGACCGACGAACCCATCCCCTGGTGGGGTAATCGGATTTGGTAGCGCGTTTTTCAAATTAGTGCGGGGATCAATGAAGTTGGTCAGGCACTGTAACCACAGTATCGGTAGTATCCCCTCGTGTCTGATGGTGTGAGCTTGTTGAGGGCACGATAGATCGCTCGCCTCAACTGCGAAATCGAGGTCGCGTAGTACTTTGGTACAAGATGCTTAATTTTCGCCCACACAGCTTCGATTGGATTGAAATCCGGACTGTAGGGTGGAAGGAATAGAACGGTCGCGCCAGCCGCTTCGATGAGTTCGCTCACCCCCTTGGTCTTGTGGGCCTTGAGATTGTCCATGCAGACGATATTACCCGGTCGCAATTTCGAAACCAGCTGTTGCTCGATGAAGTGGCGAAATTCCCTTGAGCCTACTCCTCCTTTGACAGTCGCACGGGCAATAAGCCCATCTACCCCAATGGCTCCTATGATCGAGAGATGTTGCTTGCAAGCGTAGGCTTGTTCCGGGCCACAAAGAGGCTGGCCTTTTTGTGACCATCCACGACGAGGTCCGATTCCCGGATGACAGCCCGACTCGTCGATAAAAATTAGCTTCTCGGCCGGTAGCGATTCTTGCTCCTGCTCAAACTCCTCACGAGCTTGCCTGACATCCTCGCGTTCGCGCTGGGGCGCGAACGGTGTTTTTTTTATAGGTGAAGCCGAGCTTGTGCATGGCACGTAGAATGGTGGAGCGGTGAACGGTATTGGAGTCGAACCTCTTGTTGAACCGCTCACATAGCTCATAGCTCGTCAGGTATGGATTGGCTTGGAGTTGTCCCCGAAGCCACTCGTATTCGGAATCACTCAGCTTCGGCTTGGCACCAGGTGGCACCCTTGGTGCTAGCGAGCTCCCTTCTGCGCTCTTGGTTAAAGACCGACGAATCGATGTAGATGAGACCCCGAATAAATCGGCAATCTCATCTACCGCTATTCCCTGCTCCTCATGGGCTCGAACGCCCAAAGAACGCCGTACAGGCAAAACCAAACGATAACCCAAGGACAACAACATCATGAGTAAACCAAGATGTTTTGCACCTGCCATCATCATTTCCGATCAGTGGACCCCCGGCGACGCCTCACCGTCGTATCGTTCCTGCAACGCATCAGCGAAGCCATATGGGCCGCGCACAATCGGGCAAAGAACCACCAGCTCCACCAAGCCTACATCGCCGAGTGCCCCAACATCATACCATTCTCCTACGGCCCGCCAGACGAAGACGACGATATCGATATGCCCTTCTGAGCTGAGCATCTCCCTCAGCACGCGCCCGGCCTGGATACACCCGGCCTGCGGCCCTGCACCGCTATTCCATCAAATCTTGTGGAAACCGCGACCTAACCCAGTTTTGGCACGGTTTTTTCGACACTGGGCCGAGTGCGTACCCGTTCCCACCACGCTTGCAGTGAGGACGCATCGGCGAGGATGCTCTTGCCTTCCTGCGTCTGTGACAAGTAGTCATAGACCGGGATGAACATTAGATCAGCTCGGGTTAGAGCATCACCAGCGAGATACGTATTGCTGCCTATCAAGGATTCCAGGGTCATTGCGCAGGTCTTTGCTGGCGGTATCGCTGCCTCGATCACCGCTTCGTCAGCGGCGGTGCCCATCATGGGCATGACCACCCGCTGTATAAAGATGTGGGTGATCATGCATGGATAGGCATAAGCGGTGATAACCCCTATGATCTCCGCCATGATCGCCCGAGCGCGAACATTTTTTGGCTCTAGATCAACCCCCTCGAAGTTTTCGTTTATGTAGCGAGTAATGGCATTCGTCTCGAACAGTTTCAGATCGCCGTGCTCAAAGGCAGGCACTTTGCCAAATGGATGGCGAGCCAAGTGCTCTGGGGTTTGGTGTGCGCCTGCGAATATATCGACTTCGACTAGATCGTAATCAACGTTCTTCTCCTCGCATGCGAGTCTGACGCTGCGTACATAGGTGCTATAGCTGGGTCCATACAGTACCGGTTTTGTCATTATGTTGTCCTCTGTCAATGGCGGCGTTGCTGCTATATGAGCCTGGTCATGAGGCCAAGTTTGGCTTTACTGGCCAAATGAATCGTGATCACTGGATAAATAGGCCTTCTCCAACTCGGTGGATTGGCGCCCGAGCGCCTTGTTGCATGTAAATCCTTACGCTCAGTTGTCAAATACTCGGGTCGAAGAACAGCTCTGAGGACCTTGCAGAGGGCTTAGAAGCCTCGCAAAGGGTTGCTTCGACTTGCCGCACTCATGGACTTTCCAACAGGCTCTAGGTCAGAACTCATCCCATAAGTGACCCTCATCTCAATCGATGATAACTATATTTCTCGATCTTATTGGATATGTCCATCATTTTATGCCAGTTTTTGCCATAAATCCTGAACTTTGGTTCACACCAAACATCAGGGTAGTTTAGTGCCTGCCCCGAAATGCCTTGTTCGTGGGAGAGCCGGCTATAAACAGTATTCTGGCGCACGGATGCCCTTGGCGCTGCAACGTGGTTCTTGGCCCATCGGGACTACAAGGGCACTGATTTTTGTACTCCAGAAGGACAGAGACCGAAATCGGAACGGCGGTTGGCAGACCGGTGCATTGACTCCGCGAGGAGCCGGGCCAGAGCAGCTCGAGAGCGCGGTGGAGATCGAGACTCTACGTTGCGAGGGCGCGGGCGAGGGTGAGGAGATTGGCCGACACAGCCGAACTCCACACATAGGATTTGAATGAGCAGAGGTATCTCCAGGCACACCGGATCCAGCCGAGAGCGCGTTTGAGGAAGGAAACGGTGCTCTCGATACCAGCGCGGAATCT
>JAKSDA010000473.1 GCA_022360315.1 Pseudomonadota bacterium | reverse complement strand
GCGCGAGTACGTCAAGCAGGTACGTCTCAGGCCCAAAACCACGGCATATCTGCGCAGGGAGGCGCTCGCCGGGGAACAAGCTCAGGTTGATTGGGCACATGTTTGTAAGGTGACGGTGGAGGGTGGAGGGAGGGTCCTGTGGCTCTTTGTGATGGTGTTGAGTTACTCACGTGCCCTTTGGGCGGAGTTCGTATACGACCTGACCGCCCATTCCCTGTGCCGTAGCCTGGTGCGTGCGGTGCAGTATTTTGGCGGTTGTCCTCGACAATTCTTGTTTGACAACCCAAGACAATCGTCCTGGACCGATACGGTGACCTGGTGCGATTCAACCCAACCTTACTCGAGCTCTGTAGCCAGCTCTGTGTGCAACCGCGTGTTTGCGAGGTGGGCAAGCCCAATCAAAAAGGAGGGGTCGAGCGAGCGATCCGCTACATGCGCGATCGGTTTCTGGCAGGACGAAGCATCCAGAGTATCGACCAAGGCAATCGCGAACTGGAGGAATTCCTGGCCCATATCGCCGATAAACGACCGCACCCGCGTGACCCGACGCGTACTGTCGGTGAAGTATTGCAGCAAGAGCGACACCGCCTCTTGCCTCTGCCCGACCCATTGCCGGCAACCGAACTGATCAAGCCTGCTCGTGTCGACAAGACGGCGTTTGTCCGATACGACAGCAATGACTATTCGGTCCCACCGCAATACGCTCGGCAGACGCTCACCCTGGTTTGCGACGATCGAGTTGTGCGGTTGGTCGATGGAAGCGACGTCGTGGCGGCCCACCAACGGTCCCCAGTGCTCTGATCGTGGCATGCGACCGGCGACATAGACAACGGACAAAATCACCCATTCTGCCCGTCGAGGGGGGCATGGGGTCGCCGGGGCGCTATTTCCGAGTCGCCGGGCCTATTCCGGGGGGCGCTATTTCCGAGTCACCTGGCCCAATTTTGGGTGCCAGGCACGCCGGACCGGCTCCGTTTTGCCGAGCAGAGGTGGGTCCATTTTGGTTAGCGTCGCAGCCCGGGAGGGCTGAGAAACCGATACCGACGACCGAGGCCGACGACCAAGGCGAGGCTGAGAACCGAGGCCATGACTGAGAGACCGGAACCAATTCCAGGTCTTCTTTCGCATTGATGGGATGGCCGGACCTTTCGTGCCAGGCATACCGGACCGAGCGTTCCGTTCGGCAATGGCCGCTCCACGGGGGGCATCGGCGAAGAAATCGTCCGCCACGCCTCTCGCAATCTTGGCCTGACCCGGTGAAGTGAGGCCAATAAGGTCATAAATGATTAATATTATTAATAATTTACGTCATTAGACGGGCAATTTTTCGACATCTTGGGGAACTGTGGTCAGCGACACTTCTCGTCGATTCGGACTATTTGGCGTACCATGCTCTAGGTTGGCCTGGCTGTGTTGTCCGGGGTGGTTCACACTTTCGTTGTTAGAATTTGGGTCGCGTCGCCGCGCATTTTTTTCGTCGCATAAACGGCGCATATTTTTCGTCCGACTCGGGTCGTAGTAAGACGTGGCATCTCGCAAGCAAGATCGCATTTTTAATCAAACTGGCTGGCGTCATTATCGCCGCCGCTACTCGCTCACGGAAGTACGCATCGGTCTGATCATTCTGCTGGTCCTCATGCTCACCGCGGTGTGGGTGGCCTGGCGTGGCGCGAACCCCGATCCCGAGCTGTTTTCGGTCGAAAGCGTGTTGCTCGACAAGGGCAGCGAGTGGACCCCGCTCGAGGATCGCAAGGCCATCTCGGAGTCTCTATCGGGCTCGCGGGCTTCCGGGTCTGCATCGTCCAGGTCGCAGGATCGCGGTCCGGTGCCGACCGGACTGGCTACCGAGGGCTGGAGCGAACGCCCGGTGGCTCAGTTCGACTCCGACACTCTGTACGAAAAGATCAACGGCCGAGAAGGCTACTACAAGTCGTTTGGCTTCAAGCGGCTCTACTACATCTCATTGAGCAACGACAAAGACGAGACCGCCGCGGTCGATATCGAGATGTACGACCTGGGCACCGTGGCCAATGCACTCGGTGCCTATTCCGGCGAGCGCCCGCCCGATGTCAAGCCCGAGATCAGTGACGCGGGCATCAGTCACCTCGCCCGCAATGCCATGTTCATCGTGCGCGGTCGCTATTACGTCCGGGCCATCGGCACCGACGAAACCGAGCCGATCAAGGCTGTGCTCGAGCACCTGCGGACCCGATTTGCTGACGGATTGACCGGCGAATCGCTGCCCTGGGCGTATACCCTGTTTGTCGCTCAGCTCGGTCTCGATCCCGGCAAGATCGGATATGCGCCCGAAAATGCCCTTTCGTTTGGCTTTGCCCGCCACGTCTATACAGTCGAGCTCAACGAGGATGGCACCGAGTACTTTGTCGCGGCCACACCCGACGAGAAGTCGGCTGCGGCACTGGCCGAGCAGTTCACCACAGAAGGATTTCTCGGCTTGGGTACAGCCGCCGGCAGTGACGGCGGCATTGATTGGGTCAAGGACCGATATCTCGACACAGTGGCGGGCACAACCTCGGTCGGTCCGGTGGTTGTTGGCATTCACCGCGCCCCGGATCTGAACTTTGCCCGCGAAGCGCTCGACAAGTTAAAAACCACTGCTGTAGGGTTGCCCCGGGCATTGATCGAGCGCGCCGTGGCCGCACAGAGCGAATCGGACGGTGAAAAAGCCGATGACTACGGCGGCGATTCAGGCGAAAAAGCCAGCGATGGGCAAGCCGGGGAAGAAGGTTCAGTAGAGGCGGAAGGCGAACCCTCTTATGACGACGAAGAGCCAGGCGGCGCAGGGTCGCCCGGCGAACCAGAATCGGGGGCTGCGGGATCGTCCTATGACGAGCCGTCCCCGGGTGCAGAGGAGATCGAACGTTGAGCGATCAGCCCAAAAACCAGTCAGGCGAAAACCGCCGATCAAAAAGCCGAACGGATTCTCCCGTAGAGGCGCCGTCGTCTGTACAGGCAGTGCCGTCGGCCAGTGAGTACACCGGCGATGACGAACGCCAGTACACGCTGGCCAATCGGCGCAGATTTCTCAAGCAGGCAGGAGTCGCGGCCGGGCTGGCTGCTGGCGCCGCCTGGACGTCGCTGGCGCCGCCGAGCTGGCCGCTGTCCATACGCGATCCAGACGGCGAGCGCGGCAAGCCCAAAAAAGACATCTTGCGCCTGCCTGAGACCGGCTTTGCTGTCGACGCCTCGGCCACTGCGCCGGTGCTCGGCGTTGCTCGGGGTAACGACGTCGATGCCATGGTCCGTGCGGCCATCGACAATATCGGCGGAATCGGTCGGTTCATCCGCCGCGGCGACGTGGTGGTGATCAAGCCCAACGTCGCGTTCGAACGCGTGGCCGTGTTGGGCGCGACCAGCAATCCTGAGGTATTGCAGGCGCTCATCCGGGTCGTGCTCTCTGCCGGTGCCGACGAAGTGCGCGTGGCCGACAATCCGATCGAGTCGCCCGAAGCCTGTTTTGCTCGCAGCGGCATTCGCAAGGCTGCCCTCGACGCCGGGGCAAGACTCTTTTTACCGACCTCGGGCAGCTTCGAAACCCTCCATGTGCCGGGCGCGACCTGGATCGAGAACTGGCCGTTTTTCTGGCGCCCGTTCCGCGGTGCCAACAAGGTAATCGGCATCGCTCCGGTCAAGGACCACAACCTGTGCCGGGCCTCGATGACCACCAAGAACTGGTATGGACTGCTCGGCGGCCGGCGCAATCAGTTTCACCAGGACATCCACGGCATCATCTCCGACCTGGCCTTGATGCTTCGGCCCACTTTTGTCCTGCTCGACGGCAGCCGGGTCCTGTTTCGCAGCGGTCCGACTGGCGGCAGCCTGGCCGATGTTCGGCCGGGACAAACCATCGTCGCGTCGACCGATACACTGGCCGTCGATTCATTTGGCTGGGACGACCTGCTCGGCCGCAAGGGTGAAGAGCTGCCGGCGTATTTCGCCAAGGCAGAGAAACGCGGCCTGGGCACCACCGATTGGCGGTCGGTGTCTATCAAGGAAACCCAGGTCGGATGAAACCAGAGCAACAGTAACGAACCGTAGAAACGAGCAGTAGAAGACGAGCAGTAAAGATGAGCGAAAAAAAGAACAAAAAAGTCGTTCGGCTCAAGGTGCTGCAGCCCAATCGCGATGGCACGCCCTGGTATGCGCGCTCGCTGCGCATCACCAAGATTCGGGTGATCTCGCAGGCATTTTTCTTCGCTCTATTCATGTTTTTGCTGTGGGTGACCTGGTTCAGTCGCCTGGGTGGCTATCCCGCTTCACTCTTTTTGGAGCTGGATCCCCTGGTTGGATTTGCCACCGCACTGGCCACCCACACGATCTATCGCCATCTGTGGTTTGGACTGATCATCCTGGGTGTCACGCTGCTGTTTGGCCGGGTGTTCTGCAACTGGATGTGCCCGTACGGCACGCTGCATCAGTTTGTCGGCTGGTTGTTCAATATTCGCGGCAACAAGGACAATATCGACAAAAATCGCTATCACTCGGTTTACCAGCTCAAATATTTCATACTGGCGATCTTCTTGATCATGGCGGCATTTGGCTCGCTGCAGATCGGCCTTCTCGATCCCATCTGTCTTTTGGTCCGCACCGTGACCGTCACCGTTGCTCCGGCCATGGATCTGGTCGCTGAAGACTGGGGACTCACGACCATTTCGTTTGCGCCCGGCGCGCCTGAGCAGCGCATCTTCAGCGGCGCGTGGTTTGTCGGCCTGATGATCATTGGTCTGGTCGGCATGAACCTGGTCATCCCGCGGTTTTTCTGCCGCTTTCTGTGCCCACTGGGCGCGTTTTTGGGATTCTTGTCGCGTTTTGCCCTGTGGCGCATCGACCGCGATGTCACCAAATGCACGGACTGCGACCTGTGCTTGAGACGCTGCGAGGGGGCGTCGGATCCCCAGGCTGCCCTGCGCAAGAGCGAGTGCTTTGTCTGTTTCAACTGCATCGACGATTGCCCCGAAGATGCCCTGTCGTTTCGCCTGGCACCGCTGCCCATCAAGGACCGAATCGTCGGGTCGATCAAAAAAGGCACGGCCACGCTCTTTGGCAAGAAAGTCATCTCCAAGGTTGCCGAAACCGAGATCAAAGGGCCCGATGTGGCCAGGCGGCGGTGGGTTTTTGCCGGCATTGCCGGGGTCATGGCCTATCCGTTTTTGCGCCTGTCCAAGGCGGTCAACAACCGGGGGTTCCACGAGAAAGCGATCAGGCCACCCGGATCGGTGGCCGAGGAAGAATTCCTCGAGCGCTGTATCAAGTGCGATCAGTGCATCAATGTGTGTCCGACCAATGTGCTCCAGCCCTCCACCTTGGCCGAAGGCGGCCTGGAGGGCTTGTGGACCCCGGTCATGGATTTCAGTGTCGGTTTTTGTCAGCTCAACTGCACTCTATGCACTGAAGTGTGCCCGACCGGCGCCATTCAAAAGACCTCGATCGCCAGGAAACTGGGCCGCGGCGAATACGAAAAAGACGGACCCATCCGGGTTGGAACGGCATTTTTTAACCGCGGCCGCTGCCTGCCCTGGTCCATGGAGACTCCGTGTGTCGTATGCGAAGAAGTCTGCCCGGTCAGTCCCAAGGCGATCGGCACGTATGACGAGGACATCATCCGCTGGGACGGTACCAAGGTTACCCTGAACAAACCCTATATGCGCCCCGAATTATGCATCGGGTGTGGAATATGCGAGCGTGAATGTCCGGTCATAGATGATGCGGCAGTATATGTCACGGCTGTTGGCGAGACTCGTTCCGAGGACCGGACCCTGCTTCTCAAAAGCCACAAGGACACCTGATTCGCGTATCATCGAGACGATTGGACAGCCGGAGCCACGGGGTACATCGCTTTCCGAGGCATCCAGACGTTCCACAAGAGAGAAGGCCCATGGAGAAAGACAAGAAACTGAGTCGTAGAGAGATGCTCTCCTTGAGCAGTGCTGGAGCAGCCACCCTGGTTGGCGCTGCTCTGGTTGGCAAGGCCGAGGCCAAGCCAGGCAACAAGGCCGGCGATGCCGCCCTTCCCCAGGTTCCGCGCCGGGTGCTCGGCAAGACGGGTCAAACCATTCCCATTCTACTTTTCGGCGGGGCGGTCGGCCTCGATCCTCGTTTCGATCCCAAGCTGGCCGAGGCGATGCGTTTTGGTGTCAATTACATCGACGCGGCCGATTGTTATGGCGGCGGCACCTGCGAGACATCAGTAGCCAGTTTCCTCAAGCGCACCAAGATGCGCGACGACGTGTGGATCACCAGTAAGAGCGACCGTCACGACCCGAGCGGCTTCAAGCGGACCCTGGCCACCAGTCTTCGCAAGCTGCGCACCAATCGCATCGACATGTACTATTTGCACGCGCTCCAGGACGCCGATCGTCTGAGCAAGGATATGGAGCGTACCGTGGCGCAGCTCAAGAAGGAGGGCAAGATTCGGTTTTTCGGCTTCTCTTGCCACCACGGCAACGTGGCAGAGCTGGTCCAGAGAGCGTCCGAGCTGCCCTGGATCGACTCGGTGATGTTTCGCTACAATTTTCGCAAGTACGGCGATAAAGAGCTCAACAAGGCCATGGATGCGGCCCATAAATCGGGCGTCGGGCTGATCGCCATGAAGACCCAGGGGTCGGAGTATTCGTTCCGCGACGCCTGGCGCAAATTTCAGAAGAACAGCAAATGGACCAAGCATCAGGCTGTGCTCAAGGCGGTGTGGGACGACAAGCGTATTACCGCTGCAGTATCCGCTATGGATACCCTGGGCAAGTTGCGTCAAAACATCGCTGCGGCGGTGGACAAGAGCAAGCTGTCGGCTGCCGAATACCAATCGCTCGAGCGCTATGCCGCGGACACACGGGCCATGGCGTGTGACGGCTGCGATCACATCTGCAATCCCAAAGTAGACGCGCCGGTTCAGATCGGCGACACCATGCGGTACCTCATGTATCACGACGTCTACGGCGAGCCCGACAAGGCCAAGACACTGTTTCGCTCGTTGCCGCAAGTGGCGCAAAACCTCTCGAGTGTTGATTTCCGCGCCGCCGAAGCTGCCTGCCCCCACGGCATCAAGATCGCCGAAAACATGGCCCGCGCGGCTAAGCTTTTCATCGCGTAGCAGCGCGACCCGCAAGTGCCGGCAGGATCGAGCCAGTACCACTCCTCGACGCCTTGTCCTCGACGCGCTGGACCGACCCTACTGGGCACTTTCTTGCGAGGAGCTGTACTCAGGGTGAATATCGGCGTGGCTGCGGTTGCGCAGGCGTCAGATCTGATCGCAGAATTCGATCCGGCGCGGCACCTTGTACGGGGCCAGATTGCGCGCGCAATGATCGATGATCTCTTCGGCCTGGCAGGTAGCCATCGTGACCACGCGAGCTACCACCATGGCACCGGACATCGGATCGGTGACCACGCGCGCCTGGGCTGCCTTGACCTTGGGAAATGATTCGAGGCAGCCCTCGACCTCGCCGAGCGCTACCCGTTTGCCCTCGACCTTGACCACGTCGTCCTCGCGTCCGGTCAAGAATAGCTTGCCAGTACGATCGAGCTTGCCGAGATCGCCGGTGCGAAACCAGCCACCTTCGTCGATCTCGCCGATCGGTACCAACTGGTCTCGGCTCGCCGCAACGGCTTCGTCCTTGAACGGGCCAATCGACATGGGCGAAAGAGAAGCGCTCTTGACCCAGACCAGCCCTTCTTTGTTCGAGGTCAGCTTGCTGCCAGCACCGTCCGTGATGCGCAGCTCGACCCCGCCGATCGCCTTGCCCACGGAGGATTGCGTCTTGGCTGTGCGGTCGAGCGCGATCACGCCGATTTCGGTCGT
The DNA here is from genome assembly GCA_022360315.1 of Pseudomonadota bacterium. Lineage (GTDB taxonomy): Bacteria > Myxococcota_A > Polyangia > Haliangiales > Haliangiaceae > JAKSDA01. The sequence goes on along the minus strand of JAKSDA010000473.1, from coordinate 41,628 downwards.
GTGGTAGCAGGAAATCAGCTTGATCGCGAATCGATCTGTGAAACTCTGCGCCACCTCGAGCTCGAGTCTGGAGCCGCTGGATAGGTAGCGCGCTTTCTTGATCTTGAGCGGTTTGGCCGTAGGAAGCCGAGATAACTCGGCATACATGGTCGGTGTGCCCGGCAAGAGGTCGATCGAATGCTCGCGCAAAAGCTTGGCCACCCGCCGGGCAGAGATCTCCTCTTCCAGATACATCGTCGCACCGGTGAGTAACGTCGGCAAGAGCCCCAGATCCCAGCCATAAGCGTGAAACAACGGAACGGCCGTGAGAATCCGCGTATCACTGGCAATGTCGAGCGCCTCGATAACGTTCTCGACCGCGGCCTGCACCTTGTCGACTGCGCGCAGAACCCCTTTGGGGTCGCCGAGCGAGTCGGCAGTGAACATCACAGCAAGGGGATTGAGCCCGACGTCGGGGTTGGGTCGCTTGAATACACTGCACGTGAGCAGAGTGCCCTGCAGCCGACGCCTGATCTCGGGAACCTCTTCTCCCGTTACCGCAGGCATTTGCCCGGTGGTCCGGCCGGGCCGAGCGCGAGAATTACCGGTCGGCCCGGCCGCGTTGATGCTGCCCTCGCTGCCCCGCGGTCGCGTGACCAGCGCCCGCAGGGGGGCCGCCGCCAAGATCAGCTCGAGTTCGCGACTGCCGGTGGTCGGATCGATCGGCACCACGGCGGCATTGAGTTTGGAAAGGGCGAGAGCCAGAATCACGAAGTCGGGTACGTTGCCGAGCATCAGGCCAACCCAGGCCCCTTCCTTGATCCCCATGGCCTTGAACTCCTGCGCCCGACGATCGACTCGGTGCAGGAGACCCCTCCAGGAAAGGTAGTTGTCGCGATAGACCAGGGCTTTGCTGTTCCCCTGTGCTTTTGCAGCTGTTTTCAGCCAGTCATAAAGGAGCGTCATGAATAGAAAACCATCTGAGATTAGCGGCATAGTACGCCGCAGCGCCACTTTAGCAGTCATAGATCGGGACCACAAGTGCCACCTTCTCGCACCGGACGAGGCGCTGTATCGTGGAGTTCTTCTTGGATCGCTTTTGTTCCGCGCTCGCAGAGTCGACGGTGTCTGGTAGAGAGCGCAGACCCACCCGGAGACGACTTGATTGACGGGGGAAAACGCGCTATCCCCCCGTTTGGTGAGTCGGCAAGATGAGAATGAACTCGATACGCTGAAAGATCAGATCCAGCTGCTCAGCACACGCCTGGACGAGCAAGGAATATTGATCCGGCGGACCCATACCGCTGTGACCGGTCTGGCCGAGTCGCTGGGCAAGGTGCTGGCCAGCCAGAAGAGCCGCGAGCGCTGGATCAATCTCAATTCGTTCGTCGCCTACACGCTGTTCACAATACTGCTCGGCAGTGGTTTTTTTATGCTGTACAGCGCTCGGGTCGGCGATTTGGTGGCTGCCCGGGACCGGGTGGCCGAACAGCGCGATTCCGCCCAGACACAGACCCGCACCCTGCAGGATCAGATCGCCAGGCGTGCTGCAGCGGAGAAGCGAGTCCTCGAGTACTACCAGCTCTTGCGCGACGATCGCCGCGCCGAGGCCATCGCCCAGTATTCCGAAATCGAGCAGCAACCACTCACTCCAACCGAGCGGGAACTCTTTGCCAACGGAGTCAAATCAGCTCGCGCTGCGCTCGTTGATGCGGGCTATTTGAGCGGTGTGGCGGCCTATCGAGCTGGTGAGTACGACAGGGCCGCGACCGAGTTGCACACTGCACTGGCCTACGAAGACGAAGGGCCCCGTGCGGCACAAATGCGCTACTACCTGGGTATGGCCTTCTTCAAAAAAGCCGACTTTGGCAACGCGGCGCGCCAACTCGAGCTGTCGATCGCAGGCCGAGTCGATCAATCAGGTGTTGTGGACGCTCGCTATTATCTCGCTTCGGCGCTCGACAAGCTCGGCGAGTTTGAACGCGCCCGGACCGAGTACGATAAGTTTGCCAGCACCCATCCCACCCATTCCTGGGCGTTGACCGCACGCCGCCGCTCCGCTCAACTCGTCCGCCAGGGAATACGGACAAATTGAATAGCTCCGTGCATCGCAGCGCGATACTGCGCTGGATGTCCGGCCGGGCGATCATTCCAGAGTGAGCAGTGAGCTGTGGCCAAACGGTGTGGTAAAGCGCAGCGTATACCCCAATCTCACCGAAAAGCTGACACTGGTTTCGTCCAGGCGGTTGTCTTCGACGAATCTGCCTTCGCCGCCATTGGCCGGCAGGTAGAAGTTGAAGCCGGGCGTGACGCTGAGAACATGGCGCCGGCCCGGACCAAAGAGCCAGGAAAACGAAAGATCCGTGCGCAATCCGAGCGACGCAGCAGCTTCTTCGTCGAGCGAGTCTTCCCGCTGCATGACCGCGACATGAGCACCGACCAGAGGGGTCATGTAGAATCGATTGCGTTTGATGTGCTTGTACAGGGCCCCGCCCAGGTCGAGAATCGTGATGTCGTCGGCGGTGGAAAACTCGTCCTCGATACCCACGTCGCGATACGTGATATAAATCTGGATTCCTATTCGCTGCATGGCCAGCAACATGAAGTTCATGTAGCCGGTGACCGCGACGCCAGCTCCGTTGTGTATGTCCGGATCGCCGATATTGCTGCCGTGAAATCCCAGATCCATTCCAATGGCCCAGCTGTAGTCATCTGGAATTTTGGCCGGTTGGTACAGGCCCGGAATCGGCTTCGGCCCGGGACCCGCTCCCCCCTGACTTCCCGGGCCTCCGCCCGGCTCACCAGTAGATACAGGCTCGCCTCCGCCAGGTCGCGTGCCGATGGTTCCGCCAGTGTCGGTCCCGCCAGTGTCGGTCCCGCCAGTGTCGGTCCCGCCAGTATCGGTCCCGCCAGTATCGGTCCCGCCAGTATCGGTCCCGCCAGCATTGGATTCATCGCCGTACGGGTCTGATACTGCAGGCGCGTTGGCCAGCTTTTGGTCCAGATCCTCGAGTACCAGTGCGGCCTTTTCGCGCAGCCGATCGTCGCTTCCCTGGGCGCTATCGATTTTTTCGCACTCGGTGCGCGCCTCGCGATACTTGCCGAGTTGGTGCAGAGCGTAGCACAGATTGAAGACATACTGCGCTTTTGGGCTCAGCGCAGTTGCCTGGCGAAACTTTTCTGTCGCGGTCTCCAGGTCCTTCTCTTCGAGCCAGAGCCTCTTGCCCTCGTCGTTGAGCTCGGCGGCCCGATCACTTGCCGCTGTCTGGGCCAACGCATGGGCAGGTATGGCCAGGAATAAGACGAGAGCTGCATTGCGTAGCCGATTCGACATGAGGTTGGTCCTTTGGGCGGAAGCTGGGCGTATTGAGGAGTATCGATCTTTGAACGAAATCCGGCTCCAGCCAGGCGAACGAGACCAGAGCACAGGACCACTGCCCGAGAATAGACGAAACCACTCCAATAGGCTTCATCTTCACCCGAAAAAGCAGCGCTGTGGCGAGAGCTTCGGGCTGGTCCGGCATCGCATCTGCGATACTTCGCACAGCTGCACCTGCAGGCTAAACAGCAACACATTGGTTGTGGATCAAACGAGGTGTTTCTGTTGCGAGGCCAACGGCCGAGCCGGCCGGGAGTTCGGCCGTCCGGGGGCCTTGCCCAGACATGATCGCCCGAACGCCAAGCGGTCGGGCGATCACGATCACTTTTTAGGGTTTCCAACGTGATCGTGTGTAGTAACTACCGCAGCGCGGATCACATCGCCTGTTGCAGCACAATGCGCGCAGCCGTGTGCGCCTTGAGATGCCAGCGTGCGGGGTTGCCCAGAAGCACCGAGATGACAACTCTCGGGTCATCTGCCGGGGCAAACCCGACAAACCACGAGTAATCGACATAGCGCGGCGAGCGCACTGCCAGCGAGCCGGTTTTGCCGGCAACCGCCACTCCGGGCAAAAACTCACGGCCCTTGCGATCGCGAAATCCCTTGCGCGCCGTGCCCCGCCGGGTGGTGTCGATCATCATATGCGCCAGGTCACGCGCCACGTGCTCGGGCACCACCCGGCGAAAGGGTCTCGGATGGACCGGTATGCGGGCGGTTTCATCGGCGATGGCAGACACAATACGGGGGATCACAGCCAGACCACCCGACGCAACTGTGCTCGCGACCACAGCGCCGCCAAGCGGCGACAGCTCGGTTTGCCAGAACCCGGCCGACACCCGGGCAAGGGCCAGGTCGCCGTCGGGAATCGTGGCCCGGCCCAGCTCGGTGGATAGCGCCGACTCGGCAGCTCTTCCAAAACCAAAGGCCAGAGCCGCGCTGCGCAGCTGATCGGGGTCGAGGTGACGGTGGACCAGCTTGGCGATGATCGCGTTCTGCGACCGCGAAATGGCGTGGGCCAGATCGCCACAGCGACGGTCACGCACTGGATCATTAGCCAGATTACTGGCTTCGATCGAGCGCAGGCCGCCATGATAGCAGACCGGCTGGTCCGGCCGCACACCGGCGTCGATCAGCGCAGCCGCAGTGACCAGTTTAAAGATCGAGGCGGCCGGCGCCCACACCCGGGTGGCCAGGCCAGGATCGCGCCTTTTGCCGTCACGGCCGGCCAGGGCCAGGATGCTGCCATCGAGCGCCATGACGACAACTGCGCCTCGATGGGCCCTCGCCCGCTCGAGCACCGCTTCAGCGGCTCGCTGCAGTTTGGGAACCAACGTCAAGGTGGCGACCCCGCCGGTGGACAGTGACGGGACAGCGAGTGACGTAACTCTGCCCAGGGGCACGACATAGCGATCGCCGTCGAGCTTGGCCAAGGCGACGTCCATTGCACCGCGCAGGCCGGCATCGCCGGAAAGCTGCGAGACTCTGCGGAGTGGGTGCGTTGCACTCCGAACCTCGAGAGGAGGAATCCCCATCGGGTGTGGACTCGCTGCCGATGGTCGCTCGAGATGAAACACTGCCGCTATCGCCACGACGATGAGTGTTCCCGGTGCCAAAAGCAGGACGCGCGTGTTCATCGTTTCCGCATCACCTCGTCAGCTTGGTTTGTACTCCTTGTGACTACATTGTCGTAGATGGAAGTGACAAACGCAAAAAAATGGCCGCATCGATCTCTGGTGGGTTTGTCCGGGCACTGTTGCGTCCGCATTCGATGCTTGCCATGCGAGCGCCCGATTGGAGCGCGGGATAGTTCGTTGCCATTGCTGGACGAGCTGTATTTCACCGCATTCATCGAACGTATGGAAGCAGCTGGCCAGCTCGATTCGGCCGGAGTTCACCAGCCCATGGTAGGAAAATTGGTTCGGCTGGAATTACCGGAGCCGACCTCGATCGACTCGATCGAATAGTTGGCCGCCCGGCGGCCCGGCGCGGTATGAATTGTGCCTGGTTTTTTTTGCCGGACATCCGACCGGCGTCTCGGCCGACCGTGAGATGTGGCTCGTTGGGCCAGATATTTTGACCGTTTGTCCCGGACATTTTTATCGATCCGCAGTACGTGTTTTGTCATGAAGGGTAACCGCGTAGCCCTGGCTCTTGTTCTGTCTGTCCTCGTTGTGGGGTCATGCGGGCGCAAACGCATCGTGGGATCACCACCGGCGCGGCCATTACCACCGATTCAGGGCAACGTACACCCGGGTGATTGTGCCGATCCGGGCAAGGAGGGGGTGATGGGCGATCGCCCATCACCGTGGCGCGCCGATCGCGATCTCGATGGAGATGGTGCGGACGAACTCGTCGTGGCCGATCGAACACTCTGCACGTCCGAAGGAAATTGCCACTGGAACCTGTATCGTGCAGAGGGCGATTGCCACCGCTACCTGGGTACTGTGTCTGCCGTTGGCATACAGCGTATCAGACCGCGCGGCGAGGACGGCTTTTACGGATTGCGCGGTTGGTGGCGCCTTACCAGCGGAGGTCGTGTGCTCCTTCAAGAGTATCGATTTCGTCGTGGCGGTTACCGTTTAGTAGAGGCATTCTTGTGTCGTCAGGCCAGCGATGACCAACTTCTGTGCCAGGAGCAAGATGGTGGAGCAAAATAGTGGAACAAGGTAGGCAAACTTCGTACAACATCCTTCACAACAACTCACTGTTGCTGTTGGGGAGTGGATTTGAGACAAACATTGCCTAATTCTTGGTAATATTTCTATGTCTGTGTCGGATAGCGCGAGTACGAAGACTGTGGTCACGGCCATTAGCCGCATAGCCGAGCGGCCAATGGCGCAGGAGGCCTGTTTGGTCGTCATTTATGGCCTTGATCTTGGCCGCCTGTTTACTCTTCAGGGCCAATCGATCATTGTCGGTCGGGCTTCGAAGTCCGACATACACATCGACCAGGAATCGGTTTCGCGAAGCCACTGCAAAATCATCAATACTGGCACGGCGGTACTTTTGCGCGATCTGGGCTCGACCAACGGCACGTACGTGAACGACGAATTGGTCGACGAATATATCTTGCGCGATGGTGATCTCATAAAAATCGGCCGCTGTATCTTCAAATTTTTGACCGGCAACAACATCGAGAGCGCCTACCACGAAGAGATCTATCGCCTCACCACCATCGACGGTCTCACCCAGATCTACAACAGGCGTTACTTTCTCGAATCGCTCGAGCGTGAGATGAGCAGGGCGCTGCGCTATCGCCGCGACCTATCGCTCATCATGTTCGACATCGACCACTTCAAGCAGATCAACGACACCTACGGGCATCTCGCCGGGGACTACGTACTCAAGCATCTGGCCCTGGTCTTGCGGGGGCGGATTCGGCGCGAGGACATCCTGGCTCGGTATGGCGGGGAGGAGTTTGCGGTGATTCTGCCCGAAATCGACAACGCCAATGCCCTGCAGACCGGTGAGAAAGTGCGCAGCATTGTCGAGCGGGCATCGTTTCGCTTCGAGGACACCGACATACCGGTCACGGTTTCGGTCGGGGTGGCCTCGCTTAGTCCCGATATGCAAGATGCCGATACATTCATCGGCAAGTCGGACGAGTGCCTCTACGAGGCCAAGAGGTTGGGTCGCAATCGGGTCGTCGGCTGAATCCGGGTGCCGGACGTATGGAGTCGGGTTACTCGATCATGAAGTGGCTGGATAGAGCTCCATCTCCTCGCTCCATTGCCGGGACAGAGTCATTCGGGCGGCGGCCTGCTCGGGTAGCGGCAGCGGCCGGCCGCGGCCGTCGAAGACCAGACCACAGGCGCCGCCGCGCAATTCGGTCTCGACCGGCAGGCCCGGTCCGGCACCGACGTCGAATCGCCTGGCCGGGGTGAGACGCGCCCTGGCGGTTTGGCCCGGGCCGACATCGATACGGCAAAGAGCGCCCGGGACCAGGGTTTCGCGGATGTTTTTGCCGCTCGGCAGGGTCAGCTCGATGTCGAGCAACGAGGCCAGCTTGCTGGCCCTGCGGACCGGGCCGATCGGGGCCACGCAGGTACCCAGCCGGATCAGGCAATCCTTTTCGAATACCTCGGTGGCAGCCTCCGGGTGTACAGTGGACAGGACGCCCAGGTGCGGCATCATGAAGATCGAGTCCACCGCGAGTTCGGTCACGCCCTCGACTTGGAATGCGTCGATCATCATCATCATGCTCTGGCTGCGCCGCGGCGCGTGAGACAGCACGCCGCCCGAGCCGACGAGCAGATCGAGTGCCATCATGTCGACCAGGGTGTTCGACGCAGCCTGGTCGAATGCGTCGGAGATGGTCCGTTCTTTTTGCACGCCCTGCAGTTCGACTGCGAATTGCTTGTGCTGAAGGAAGGCCAGCCGCAGGGCCTCGCGCGCGATGGCCTGCTCGATTTTGAGTTCTTCGAGGGTGTGCGGCACGGTGGTCGGGCGGATCATTTTGTTGCCGATACGGTCGCGCAGATCGGCCTCGTCGAGGTCAAAGGGCACCCAGCGCTGGATATTCTCGATTCCGGCCTCGGCCAGGACGTTGGACACCGAGTAGCTCATGCCCAGATTGGCCGAAACCGTGCGGTTGAAGACCCCGTGGAACACCGAGAACACGTCGGTCGTGGCGCCGCCGATATCGACTCCCACCACGTCGACACCGTCGCGTTCGGCCAGTGCTTTGATGATGAGGCCCATCGCGCCCGGAGTCGGCATGATGGGGGCGTCGGTCCAGGTCATCAGTTTGCCGTAGCCCGGTGCCTGCGCCATGACGTGTTCCATGAACAGCTCGTGGATGGCGTCGCGAGCCGGGCCGAGATTTTCTCGTTCGAGCACAGGTCGGACGTTGGCTATGAACTGCAGTGCCACCTTGTCGTCGAGCATGTGGGCGATTTCGGCCCGGAGTGCCCGATTGCCGGCGTAGATCACCGGCAGATCAAAGCCTGTACCCAGGCGCGGCCGGGGCCTGGCAGCGGCCAGGAGTTCGGCCAGAGCGATGACGTGTTTGCGCGTACCGCCGTCGGTACCGCCGGCAAAGAGGATCATGTCGGGCCGCAGATGCCGTATGCGTTCGATTTTTTCGTGGGGCAATCGCCGGTCATTGGTGGCGATCGCGTCCATGACGATCGCGCCTGCGCCCAGCGCTGCCCGGGCAGCGGATTCGGCGGTCATCTCCTTGACCACCCCGGTGACCATCATCTGCAGGCCGCCTCCTGCCGACGAGGTCGACAGATAGACATCTGCACCTCGGGCACCCTCGGCCGTGCCGTTGCCCTGGCTGTCCCGGTCGCTGTCCTGGGGGGTGACAATGCGCTCGCCGTCGACCAGCTGGCGGCCGCGCAGCTCCTGCACTTCGCGCATCGCGTTGAGCACGCCGCGGGTCACGTCTTCGACCGGTGCCTCGACCGTGGTCGGCGCCTCGCCGCGGGTTACCAGCCGATATTCTCCACGCCGGTTTTTTTCGATGAGGATGGCCTTGGTCGTGGTCGACCCGCAGTCGGTGGCCAGGACCGAGCGAATGGACGCCGGATCGATAGAAGGATCGGCGCTCGTGGCAGACCCGTTTGCGGAGTGAGTTTCGGCCATAAGATGGACAGACCCGGCGCGATCAGTAACGTGCTTCCAGCCGCCGCAGCAGCAATTCGATCACGCCGCGCCGTTCGAGCAGTGCGGCGAGTTGATCGTACCGGTGCGGATCTGGCCAGACGAGCTGGACCATCGGGCGAAAGAAGTACAAGAGTTGACTGGTTATAAAGCCCATGGGCTTGACTGATTCGAGAAAGAGCAGGGCTGGAGCGGCCAGGTGTCGCCTGGCGATGCCATCGGCCAGTTCATCGAGAAAGGCCCGCTCGCGGTCAGACAGCACATCATCGTCCGGATCATCGTCCGGATCGTCCGGCCGCTGCGCTCGGTGAGAACGCCACTTCGCATTGCTTGCCGGGACGTCCGGCTGATCGGCGGCCAGGTCCGCGGCTCTGTGCGGTTTGCTTTTCTCGCCGTTCACCTCACCCCTCCCTGTCGGTGGCCAGCTGGCCCATGCGTTCGCGCAGCACGTCGATCACGGTTTGGCGATCTGTGCCGTCGAACATGATGAGCATGCCGCGGTGGCGGTCGAGCCAGTTTTTTCGGGCAAAGGGCGACAAGAGGGCCGCGCCCGACCCGATCTGCAGTCGGCGCAGATCGCGGAAATGGCGGGCTTTGACCCGCCACAGTCGGCGTTCGGACACGCCGACATCGGTGATCGTATAGCGCGTGGGGAGGAGAAACGAGGCCACCGAAGTGGTCAGGATCACCGCACTGAGAGCGGTCAGAACCAGTGATTCTGCCGAGCCGAGCACGGCTCCCATGGTCAAGAGCAGGACCGCCACGACCAGGACGAGATCGCGCGGGCGCCGTTTGGCCGGATGGGCTGTCCAGCTGTGCAGAACCATGATCGGGGGTGTATCAAACTCGGCTCGCGCGCACCAGTCTATTGCCGGAATGACGCGGGATGTTTAACGCCCGGACAGTAGAATCTCCCGATGTCCCGGCACGTACCGCAAGAAACAATACAAATTCATTGTGATTGCTCGGCAGCCACCGAGTAATGCCCGGCCCTGGTCGACCTGCCATTCGAGCTTGCGGCTGGCCGCGAGGGCGAGTACGGTCCCGAGCTCGGTGTCCCGTTGTGCAGGAATGCGGCACCGGCGAGGGAACGATTTATGGCTAGCAAAGGAATACCACACAAGCGGCCGGTTCGGCGCGGGGCATATCCCGAGTTGACCATTCCGGCTGTCTTGGTCGGCTATTTTTTGGGTGTCCTGATCGCGATCAGCATCGGGTATGCCTCGCTGAGTTTGGGCTTTAGCATCGAGGGATCGGAGCTCGCTGCGATTCTCGGCTTTGCCATTCTGCGCGGCCTCCTGGGCCGAAATAGCATCGTCGAGAACAACATCAACCAGACTGCGGCCAGTGCGGTCAACGGTGCGTCGTCGGGCATGATGTTCTCGGTGCCGGCCCTATTTATTCTGGATTACACCGATTTTAATGCGTATTTCATGGTGTTGGGTTGCATTGTCGGTGCCATTCTCGGCATCGCGTTCATCATTCCGCTGCGCAAGCAGATGATCGATTTTTCGCGCCTGGCCTATCCCGGCGGAATTGCCGTGGCGGCAATTCTCAAGTCGCCGGGCGCCGGCATGCGCAAGGCTATGTACATGCTCGCTGCTGCTGCGGCAAGCGGGGTGATTCACCTGTTGGTCTACCAGATCGGCGGCTACCACGACCTCGATCTCGGCGGGGTCCTGGGCTTGCCCGAATACATGAACGGGATCTGGTATCTATCGCTTCTCACCATCGGTGTCGGGTTTTTGGCCGGCCGTGGCGGGGTATTTTTCGTCGTCGGTGGCTATGCGTGTTATTGGGTACTGGCGCCGATCTTGTCGTGGATGGACCGGATCCCCGATGCGGAGATCCTGGCCGGTCAGAACGCTGCCGAGTATTTGCGTCTCGGACTGTTTCGCCCCCTGGGCATCGGCATGTTGATCGGCGGCGCCCTGGCCGGAATCGTCCTGGCCCTGCCGCTCATTGTCAGCGCCATTCGCAGCATGCAGTTGGCTGCGCGGACCCGCTCGGCCCTATCGCAAGACGAGATGCCGATCAAGTTGTTGTCCATGGCGGTGGTCGGCTCGTTTTTTGTCCTCCTCATCATGGCATTTGTGTCGACCGAGACCATGGAGTTGTGGCGCGGCGTGACCATGGCTGTGCTCGGTACCTTGTGGATCTGGGTTGCCGGTGTAATCTTGTCCGAGTGTATCGGTCGCACCAACTGGTCGCCGCTGTCCGGGATGACTCTGATCGGCGTGACCATACTGATCTTTGTGGCCAGCGGGCTGGGAGATGCCGAAGCGGTGGTCGGGTCGGTCATGATCGGCGCAGCCATGTGCGTGGCCATGTCGCAGGCCACCGACCTGATGCTCGATTTGAAGACCGGTTATCTGGTCGGCGCCACTCCGCGCAAGCAGCAACTCGCCCAGTTTGCCGGTGCCTGGCTGGGGCCGATTGTCATCATGGTGCTCATTTTTGTTTTGCACGAGGACGCTGGCCTGGGCAGCGATGCATTGCCGGCTCCCCAGGGGCAGGCCTTGGCCAGCATGATCGAGGGCATATTGGGCGCGGACGTGCCTGTGCACCGCTACACAGCCGGAGCCGTGCTCGGCGCCATACTGAGTGCTTCGGGTGTTGGCGGCCTGGGCATTCTGGTTGGTCTGGGTTTCTACCTGCCGTTTAACATCGTCCTCACCTATACGATTGGCACAGTTTTGCGCGTGACTTCGGACCGCACCCTGGGCAAGGCGTGGAGCGAAGAAATCGGCATCCCCATCGCGGCCGGCCTTCTTGTCGGCGAGGCCCTGGTCGGTGTTGGCGCGGCAATCTTCCGCGTGGTCGCCGGCGCCTGATTTCGATCAACTGGATGAACAGCACGGAGCAGAGCGAATGCACTTTTTCGGACTCGTACTCATCACGCTCGGATTCATCGGCGGTGCTCTATATGCGGTACTCGACAAGGAGTCCATCGATTGGTGGTGGTTCAGCTCCTTCGCGGTGCTTGGTGCGGCTGGCGTTGGCATGGTCCAGCTGGCGATTCAGCGTGCAGCGAGTGATGAAACTCTCACCGAGGCCAACGTACAGGCGCTCAGAACCAGTCTGGGCCGTATTGTCTCCAATCTCGCTGTACTCGACGGTGAAAAAAACTCGATCGACGTCTACGATCTTCCCCAGCGTATCGACCACGAGTTTCGCGACGACATCCTCTCGTTTGTCGACGCCCGTGAGTCCATTGTCCACGTTTACAGCATTCACGCCTATGCCGATGTGATGAGCCATTTTGCCGCGGCCGAGCGCTATCTGAACCGGGTGTGGTCGTGCGCTGCTGACGGTTATATCGACGAGGCCCACGAGTACATCAATCGCTCGCACAAACAGTTCACCGAGGCCCAGGCCAGGCTAGAAGCGCTGGCCGGAGGATAAACAGACCGCTCTCGCGCGAGTTGGCCAATCCAGGCTGCAATGGCCTGGATGCCCTCGGTAACGATGACCTCGGCACCGGGCGGCATGTGATCGTTGTTTTCGCCGGGTATGCATGTCGCGCCAGGGCCGGGATATGGCACATCTGGGACAGTAGATCGCTTACTCTACCGCAGGGATTTACAGGTCTGCCCCGAAGGCCAAATGAATCCACACTGTCGACTGGAGATGGTCAAATGGACGAGCCCACGCCACGTTTCTGGGAAGTCTTCTTCGAGGTCTACGAAGCACTGCCGCGGCAGGGTCCGGGCAATCGCGACTGTGCTGCGAGGGCCCTCGGCCTGTGCGGCGAGCTGCCGGCCTCGCCATCGGTACTGGACATGGGGTGCGGCGTCGGCGGCCAGACGATCCACCTCGCCGAGCTGACCACCGGCACCATCGTTGCTATCGACAGCCACGCCCCCTCCATCGACCAGCTCAATCGCACTGTCGCAGAGCGCCGCCTGTCGCACCGCATCCGGCCGATGGTCGGCGACATGGGGCAGCCGGCAGTTCCGCCCGAGAGCTTTGACCTCATCTGGTCCGAAGGGGCGCTGTACAACATCGGCATCGAGAAGGCGCTGCGGATCTGCTACACGCTGTTGCGGCGAGGCGGTTATCTCGCCTTTACTGACGCTGTGTGGAGGAAGGAAGATCCGCCGGCAGAAGTGCGGGCCGGCTTTGACCTGGAGTATCCGACCATGGGCTGGACAGCCGATATCGTGGCAGCCATCGAGCGCAGCGGGTTCGCGCTGCTGGGCCACTTTGCCATTCCGGACGAAGCGTGGTGGGATGACTTCTATACCCCGATGGAGCGCCGAGTGCAGGAGCTCCGGAGCAAGCATGCACAAGACGCCGAGGCGCTCGCAGTGCTCGATCTGATTGGCCAGGAGATCGAGATTCACCGCATGTACTCGGACTACTATGCATACGAATTCTTTGTGGTGCGCCGCACCAGGTGAGACCTCAATGGCTGGAGGAGTTCGCTGGTGCTTGATCCGTGCAATAAATCTTTGCTGATATTCCCCCCCGCGTTGACAATGACACAATGACATTCAGCAAAATGAAGATATTTGTGACAATCGCACTCATTGCCTGGGCTGGCTGTGTCGTCGATGAGGAAGCCACCTCTCCAGAAGGTGACTCGTTGACGCGATCCGCTCCATACGACAAAGTAGGGTCCGATACCGCTGTAAGCTCCAAAGCATCTTGCAGCGTAACCTGCGCTGACGGATCCTCGGTCGACTACAATGGTAGCCAGAATTGTACGGCGATAGAACCCTCTATCGATATCGTCGAGAGTATTCCCTCTTGTTATCCGCCCAGCCACCCCTATGGTCGCTACAGTGTTTCCGGCACTCCAGGCTATGTGAAGTACGGTAGCACGTACGATTACTGTGGAGGAACGTCGAATCCGACCTACTCGTGGACTGTCAACTATGGAACCCTGAACCCCAGTACGGGTGGAATGGTGATTCATCGAGCCGGTTCGATCGGATACTTCACGCTCACGGTCACGTCGAGCGACGGGCGGTACAGGGCAGAGAACTTCTATGCTGATAGCTGCTGGTAGCGTTCGCGAGCATCTCCCACTACGGGCGGCGGCTCGTTGGCCACACCCAATTCTGGCGACAGATGGGATGAGAAGAAGGTTTGCTTGACCGTTTGGCGGTATAGCGCCAAACATCCGGGCGGCGGCTCAGGGCAAGTAGCCGGTAGATGTTCGTTAGCGAGTGGCCAGCTGGTCGCGCAAGGGCCGGAGGCTGTCGAGCAGTTGCAGAAACTCGTTCCGCTCCGAGTTGGCCCGGGGATCGCCTACCTCTGCCGCAGACGCGGCGATCGCCTTGATCTCGTCCACCTTCCACGCGGCGGCGTGGCGGCTGCCCCGCAGGATCTCGGCCGCGGCCATCACCGCAGCAGCAAAGCGAAAATCTGCACTCGCAGCGTCAAATCGGGCATGTAGATCAGCGCGCCCAAACGGATACGCCGACTCGGTCGCCTTGCTGCCCCGCGGCTTCTTGGCCCGAATACGTACCGTAGCCAGTTTTTCCGCCTTGCCGGTCAGCTCGACCTCGTAAAGCGCGGTAACCGTGTGCCCGACACCAATCTCACCCGCGTCGACTCGATCATTGCGAAAATCGCGGTCAGCAATGTTGCGATTCTCATACCCGATGAGCCGATAGTGAGCTACCGACCCAGGATCGAACTCGACCTGAATCTTGACGTCCTTGGCCACCACCTGCAGAGTGCCGCCCAGTTGCTCCTGAAATACCCGTCGGGCCTGGTTCAAACTATCTATATAATAATAGTTACCATTGCCCTTGTTGGCCAGCTGCTCCATCATGGTGTCTTTGTAGTTGCCCATTCCAAAGCCAATGGTTGACAGCGTAACGCCCTCTTTGACCTTACCCTTGATGGTGGCGAGAATCTGATCGTGGCCAGTATTGCCGACATTGGCGTCGCCGTCGCTGAGCACGATGACCCGGCTGATCGTATTTGGAGCCAGATTCTTGGCTGCTCGGCCGTAGGCGAGCTCGAGCCCCGAGCCCATATTGGTCGAGCCGCCGGCAGTGAGGTCCTCGATCGAGCTCACGATGTGGGTTTTTTGCTCCAGCCCGGTCGGCTCGAGAACCACACGGGTGCTGCCGGCGTAGGTCACCAGGGCAACAGTGTCGCCGTCTTTGAGATTGTCGACCAGGATGCGAAGTGCGCGCTTGGCCAGACCGAGCTTGTCAGGCGAGCGCATGGATCCCGATACATCGACCAGGAATACCAGGTTGGATGGCTTGCGCTCGCGTAGAGACAGTTTCTTGGCCTGAACACCGATGCGCAAAAGGTGCCGGTTGGGCGCGAATGGAGACGGCGCGGCGTCCATGTGGACTGCAAATGGTCTATCGTCACGTGGGCCGGCGTAGTCGTAGCGAAAATAGTTGACGAACTCCTCGACCCGGACCGCGTGTCGAGGAGGTATCTGCCCGGTCAAGATCTTGCGTCGCGCGATCGCGTACGAAGCCGTGTCCACATCGACCGCAAAGGTCGAAAACCGATCCTCGGCCGTCGTGGTCATCGGGTTGATACCGTAATCTTTGTAGTCTTCGGTATTTTTTGGTGGGTCCATGAGGTCGCTGTCTTTGCGGTAGGCTCTCGACAGAGCGGATTGGTAGGCAGTGGTGCCAGCTCCCATGCTTGACAATCTCGTTGCCGTGCGCCGTTTCGCCATGGCGGGCCCCTTCATGGGCGCATGGCTGGCCAGTTTGTCGGCTGGACGCGGTGCCGGCTTGCTCTTGGCGGTCACAATGGCTGCCGGGCGCGGTGCGGCTGGCGTATCAGCAGGAGCCCGGGCAGAAGGCGGGGAAGACAGCGTTGTGGAGTCAGACTTGGCGGCGGCTACCTGAGCAGCTTGTCCGGCCATGTCACGAGAGGACAGGGCTTCTTGTTCTGTCTTGCCGCAACTGGTCAGGCTCAGGCTGGTGGCGGCGAGAATGCAAAGTGGTGGCGTGATGATGCGTCGCATGGTTCCTCCGGACTGGACAGGGGGCCGCGTCCGCGGCGTGTTGTGCCCGGTACAACGCACGATATCTCTGGCATGGTCTGGACAAAGTTGTCACCAGTTGGCGACAACTCAGCGACCCAGGCGGTGCAGAATCGATCGTGGAAAGAGTAACCCGACTGGATAACGGGGTTCTTCGCGGATTTGATGTGTCGTTACTGAGTACAGTTCCCCGCAATTAAGTGCCCACTATAGCCGACCAGCCCGCCGATGACTGCGTTGCTCGTCGGTCACGTAGAATCACTATGCTCCACTCCTCGACGCCTTGTCCTCGACGCGCTGGACCGACCCTACTGGGCACTTTCTTACGGGGAACTGTACTGAGCGACGATCTGATCGACAGACGTGCGAGAAATCTCGATCCAGGTACATTCGGTCGGCAGATCGACTGCCCAGTTGGAGATCACGACTTCATTGCCGACCGGCGCGGCAGAGATGTAGAAACCGTACCCGCCCGCAGTGTTTTGCGGATCGACCGGAGGCAGCGCCTTGTGGTGCCACACGCCGGTATCGTCGCGAACAGCGAGCCGCAACTCGTGCGACGTGGCGTCCTGATAGGCAATGGCTGGCCCGCTGTCAGTCATGACGATGCTGCTGTCGTCGCCGACCCGATGAAACTCCGGTATGGGCAACGGCGGGACGTCGTCGGTCATGCGCTCCTCGCGGTAGCCGTCGTCGACCATTTCGGGCAAGCCTTCGAGCGAATTAATATAGAGCAATCCATCGTGGCCGGCCTTTACATAGCTCACGTGCAGATTGTCGTCGCTATCCGCTGCGATCGAGGGATACCAACCGACATCGGCGGCATCAGCGCCGCTGCCGTCTAGGATGACCGGGGTCTGAAACTCGTTGCTATCCGGATCGAAGCGGGCCAGCTTGAGATCTCCGTTGATACGGTCGTAATACACGACGACTGGCGCACCGTCGCTCAGCCGAGCGCTGTCGATGAACAGGCCAACCCCGGGTGGAATGGCCAGTGGGCTGGCTGTATCGGCCGGGCTCAGGACGACCTGATCCACGGTGTAGAATGCCCAATCGCCCGCACTGGTCGGCTTTGCGGTCTGCGCGCCGGCAAAACGCACTTCGCTGCGTATCTCGCCACTCTCAGTATCGGCCAGATATACGTAGTACGCAATACCCGGATAGCCGTTGTCGGTCCTGACTGTGATCGACGAGTACTGGCCGACAATCTCGAAACCCGTTTCGGGATCACTGCCGGGCTTGCCCTCGTCCACGGTATGGATCTGCCACGCACCACCGAACTTGCCGGCAAATTTGAGCGAGGCGTTTTTCTCGTCGAAGTAGGTCACCATTGCCTCGTCGTCCTGGTTGACCGCAATACTGGTGTATTTGCCCACATCGTCGCCTGCCGACAGTTTGCCCTCACGCCGGTCCGAGCCCTCGATCGCGACCGGGGCATCGGGAGGAACTCCGTCCACGAACTCCCACGCTGTTTCTTCGATGATTCCGTTGTCGTCCCGGCGGGTGACTGTGAGGTCGCCTTGCTCTTCGTTGTACGCCGAAACCCACACGCCGCCGGCGGGCGACAGGGACATGTCGGAGAAGCGGCCGATGCGCAGATCGATATTGGCCAGGCACTCGCAAGTTCTGGCGATGCATATGCCGACATCGGGCGCTCCGCACAGACCACTTGCCCCACCACTGCACGCGTCGGCACAGTCGGCATCGACTTCGCAGGCGACGCGGGGGTCATCACCACCTGACCCGCCACAGCCCACTGCGCTGGCCAGGCCGAGCACTGCGACGGTCATCAGGATCGAGCTCAATAGAGCCGATCGCCCCGGCATCGGGCGACCGGCGCGATCGGATATATGCCGGCGGCGCCGCATGGCCAACATCAGCAGGGCCAGCCCGACGAGGACCAGGGCACCGGCCGAACTGGTGCTGCTGCTGGCCGAGCATCCGCCGCTTGCAGCGCGGACCTCGGCTCCGGCTGCCTCGACATCGACAGCGGCTGAGCTGATATTGCCCTGTTGGTCGCGGGCATAGACTGTGACCAGCTTGCCGCCATCTGCCAGCTCGGCAAGCTCGCCTGCGTCCAAACCGTTGTGCGACCACAAAGTCGCCGGGCTGTTGTGGCCGGAACGGCCAAAAGCAAATTCAATGGCCTGGTCCGGGCTGACCAGATCGCTGGCCGGGACAACAAGGACACCGTCGGCCACCTGAGCGCGATCCGCGTGAATGCGCGGCGGTGCCGAGTCGATCACCACCGGGATCACCACCGGGTCGGCATCGAGCGTGCGATAGTCGCCCACGACGCGAGCGCGCACGCCGATGAGCTTGCGCCCCTGCAGGGCCAGGGAGCGGTCGCGAATGACCAGCGGTGTGGCGCGAGTAAACGACCGCCACATCCCGCCGTCGATATTCCATGTCCATTCCAGTGCACGACCGAGCTCGTCAAATGGCTCGACGTCGATGACAATTTCGGGCAGGTCATGGTTCGCTTGCCCGGACAGCGCTGGCCCGGTCAAACCGGCTCGAATGACCTCGGGCGATGGAGTGTGCACGGTGCGCAACCGGGCCCGCGTGTCGACCCGGGCCGGGGCAAAGGGCACGGCTGGTAGGTCGAGATTGGCGGCAACCGAGGGACCCGTCGCAGCCAGCTGGGCCATTTTCGGCGCCGAGGTCAGGGTGGCGCCAACCGAGAGAAATTGATCTTCGCTGGTAATGATCTTTGTCGTGCCGGTGACATTGAGCTGAAAGCCGACGATCTCGGGCAACTCGATGTCCGGAATGGCGCCGGTGAGCAGCGGCAGGACCAGGTCGAGCACGATGGGCATCACGCTTTCGATTTTTTCGGTCGACTCGGCCAGAAATTCGGCGTTAAGGGCCATGACCTGGATGTTCTCGGCCTCGAGGCCGACCAGGACCAGCATGAGCGCTGGCTTGCCGTCGTCGGTGGTCGTGGGCTCGATGTTCACCCCCACGTCGGCAGTGACTTTGAGGGTCAGGGCGCGAACGTAGCGCTCGAGGACAAAGGCGTAGAGATCGATCTCGAAATCTTTGAGGGTGACTTGCAGACTGGGCGACGCCTCGGTGCCCTCGCCGAACGTGAAGTCGAGCGGATTGACCGGTCGGGTCAACACCAGCAGCGGGTCGTTGCCCGATTCGCTGCCCAGCCGGGCCAGAGAGGGCAAAAGCAGCCCGACCGTGCCCAGGTTGAGCTCGGGGACGACCTCGCTCCCCACGCTCAGACACAGCGCCCCTGAGGTGATCGCGTGATGCCCGATCAGATCGACTGCGGTCTCGGACACGCCGATCGCCACATCTCCCTCGGCCTCGGGGTTGCCGAGAAACATATCGGTGGGCAGCAGCTGGAAATTGCCGCGCGTCGACGTGGCCAGCTTGCCGGAGAAATCGGGCGGCGACATGGCCGGCACACAACGGGCTGGCTCGCTGTCGAGCGTGGACCTGCGAGTACGCGGATTCCGATCGGTGTTAAAGCCGAAAATGAGGCCCAGGCTGATCCCATCGTTGGCAACATCGACATAACCGCCGGCCAGCCCGACCAGCTCTGCAGCCACTCTCTCCTCGTACGAATACGGGCCGATCAGCTCGCTCAGGTCCATGATTCCCTCGATACCGAGCGGATCGGGCAGAGCATCGTCGATAAACTCCTCGAGAACCGACCTGATCTCGGCGATGATGTCATCTTTGAAGAGCCCTGCGAGCGCCTCGAGGAGCTCTGCCAGCCCGAGGCAGCCATCGCCTTCCAGGGTGTCTTCGAAATTCGGCGAGTCGACCCGGTCCAGTTCGAGAGTGAGCTCGCCGTTATCGGCAGCGATACCCAACGCCATATCAGCTTCCAGGATCGTGCCGGTCAGAGTAAAGCGAAGGGTACAGTCGAACGGCCCGGGATTGTCGACCGGGATGTCCACCACGGCATTGATCTGAATTCGGGCCTGAAGCATGTCGGTGTCGTTTAGCGGCACCACTTCGACCGGCGCTGTTTTGGTGGGTTCGACCAGACAGCCGGGCTGGCATTTGCCGTCGTCCTTGTGGCAAATCGTGCTCAACAAGACGTCCTGCTCGGGAAGGCAAAATCCCTCGGCCAGGGTATCCCCGGCCAATTCGTCGAGATACTGGGTGACCGTGCCGACCCCCGACTGGGTCAGACGAATCTGTGCCGCGCCTTCAATGGTTTGATCCTGGGGTAAACCACTTCGCGGAAGGTCCTGGAGTTCTCCCAAACAGCCACCGCCAGAACTGTCACAGCCGCCAATGATCACCAGGAGCGCAATGGATATGGCCCAATTGGGCGAGCGTTTGCGAAAGATCATTCTCGAGCCTCTCTAAAGCTAGCAGGATGTGTGCGTAACCCCCCATCCGGTAGAAACATCATACCTGTTCGCCCGGTGGTTTCAATGGGAATGCTCACGCTCTAGATCACCGAGATTAAATAATTTTTGTAAAGTTACAGCAAGCGTTGAGTGTCGGGTTGCAGCACTGGGAGGAGTTGAAGCGGGAGCAATATTATCTCGAGTCAGCTTGACAGATAAGACCGGACACGGCTATCTAACCGGCGGTTTCGACCTTCAGGGCCCGTAGCTCAGTTGGATAGAGCGCCGGACTTCGAATCCGTAGGTCGGGCGTTCGAGTCGCCCCGGGCCCGCTCAAACTTGCCCTTTGCCGGGCGTTTCTATTGCAAGCCTTGTTAGAACTGACTAATGTAATGAAATCTTGGGGGTATAGCTCAACTGGCAGAGCATCGGACTCTTAATCCGCAGGTTGTAGGTTCGATTCCTACTACCCTCACCAGAACAAACCGGGATGGCCATGTCCATTCCGGTTTTCTCTTTTCGTCGCTGATCGGTAACCGGGCTTGCACCATCGGTGTCTGCTGCGCAGGGCGAAACCGAAGTTTTGGGCTCAATCAGCCTCGCTGGCGCCGAGCGCCTCGGGCGGTAAGGGGGGCGGATTGGGATCGGTGACCTGCAAGACTTCGAGTTCGTACTCGAGGTCTTTGTCAGCCAGTGGATGGAGGAGCAGTACCTCGACGTCGTCACTGTCGATGTCTTGAATCCGCAGGACCACGTCTTGATTGTTATCAGCCCCTTTGGCGACAAACTGTGCTCCCACCTCGAGCGCCCCTTCGGGAAACTCGGACCGCTTCATGGTCTTTTTCTGCTGGAGAGCCGGTGCGCCAAAGGCGTCCCTGGCCTCGAGCACACCACTTTTTTTGGCACCTTTCTCGAGGCCATCGAGGATTGCTTCCAGGCTCGGCAGCATGGTGCCACCTCCCTGAAAGTACTCGACGACGTTGTTCTCGAGTTCGTCGCCATCCTTGACTTTCAACTTGACTTTTAGTCGAACGCGCCGGCCTTTATGGATCTTCACGACCATAAGTTACATCATCGCGCCCTGTACTTCGAGTCGGCGAACGGGTTGCTCGCGGAGTGTAAATGAATGGCCACATAGTGAGCCGAGATGCACAGGCACTTGGATATGCATCTTTTAATTTCGATTACTTGACGCAGGCACAATCCTCGCATAAATCAGCCAGCGTACATGAGTTGTCGCGCTGTACTTCTGTTCCTTACCCTGGCCATCGGTCTCGCTGCCTGTGCCGGTAGCAGCCCCACGGTCAAAGTTCTCGGGGTGACCGACACCCGCATTTCGTCCACCCAGCGAGACAATCTGCTGGTATTCGTCGAGATCGTAAATCCAACCCGCCGTGAGATGACCCTGTCGCGTCTCGAGTATCGACTCGACGCCGGGTCGTTGTTGAAGGCCGATGGGGAGATCTCGCTTGCCCAGGTGCTCGGTCCAGAATCAGCCGTCGTGATCGAGGTACCGGTTCATTTGCCCAGAAGTCTGCAACGTCTGCAGCGGACCCGGCCCGTACACAGGGGCAGTCCCGACGGTTCGGTTGACTATTCTCTCAGCGGGCGGTTATTCGCGGTGTCCGAGAGAATTCAGCGATCGTGGTCGGTCCAGGTCGAGGGAACACTGAGCCGGGACGCAGTGGCCGATGCCCGCAGCGGACCGCGGGTGTACATGCGCATCGCCGGCAGTCCGGAGCAATCCGAATAAACCGGGTCAACCGGGTGGCCGGCAGTCATCGCACTGCTTCGAGGGTGGATGACTGCCCATCGCCTGCGCTTGCGCGGTCTGGACAACGGTTGCTACTGTCCGCGGCCATGGAACTCACGGCCATTTCTTCGGGCCCATGGCACGAGTTTGCGGCACGCAGTCTAGCCGGTGACGCGCTGACCCGCGATGAGGCCAGGCAGGTACTCGCTGCCGGTCCACAGGCACTTCTTCCGCTTCTCGATGCTGCTTTCCTGGTCCGTCAGCAGACCTTTGGACGCAGGGTTCACATCCATGTTCTGGACAACGCCAAGAAGGGAGGTTGTCCCGAGGACTGCGGGTTCTGCTCGCAGAGTTCTCGTCACGGCAGTCCGAGCGGAGAGGCGCCGATCAAGGGTGTCGATGAGCTCGTCAATGGTGCCCGGCGCGCCGCGGCGGCCAGGGCAAAACGCTACTGCATGGTCACGGCCACCCGCGGTCCGTCGAGTCGCGATATCGATGTGATCTGCGAGGCGACGCGGCAGATCAAGTCCGAACTGAACCTGGAGATCTGTGCATCGCTCGGTCTTTTGACTCCGGACAAGGCGCGCAAACTGGCCGAGGCTGGCGTCGATCGGTTCAACCACAACCTGGAGACCAGCGAGCGTCACTTCGGTCAGATCGTCTCGACTCATACCTGGGCCGATCGAGTGAACACGATCAGACTCGCGCGTGCTGCGGGAATGACCATCTGCTCGGGCGGTATTGTCGGGCTCGGCGAGAGTGAGAGCGACTTGCTCGACCTGGCCTATGCGCTGCGCGACCTCGACGTCGATTCGCTGCCGGTCAACTTTCTCGATCCCCGTCCGGATACGCCGATGGCGGCGTATCGCCGGGTCGAGCCGACCTATGCACTGCGGGTTTTGTGCCTCTTTCGCTTTTTGCATCCGCGCGCCGACCTGCGCGTGGCCGGGGGACGGGAGGTGACATTGCGCTCCCTGCAGGCGTTGGCGCTCTACCCAGCCAATTCGATTTTCACCTCGGGCTATCTCACCACCGGCGGTGCCGCGCCGTCCCAGGATCTTCAGATGATCCGCGACATGGGCTTCGAGATCGAGGTCGCGGACAGCGGCGACGATGCGTCGAATCATCGAGCGGGCGACCAATCGCCGTCTGTACCGGGCAGTCGATCATTGCCCATCGCCAATTGACACGAGCGGCAAGCGTCGCACAGAGAGAATTATGGTTCGTATAAATCGGGTCTATACCAAAGCCGGCGACGAGGGAACGACCGCGCTCGTCGGCGGAGATCGGGTCAGCAAAGCGTCGTTCCGCATTCACTGTTATGGCACGGTCGACGAGCTCAACGCCGTGCTCGGGTTGGTGCGCACGTCGGTCGAGAACTCTCCCGGCAAGAAAACTCTCGACCCTCTTTTGACCCCGTTCCTGGATCGGGTGCAGAACGAGTTGTTCGATCTGGGTGCCCAGCTGGCCACGCCCGACCCCGAGCGGCGGACGGGCATGCCCGGGGTCCAGGCCCGTCAGGTCGAGGCACTCGAAGCGTTTATCGACCAGATCAACGACGACTTGCCCGAGTTGCGCAGTTTTGTGCTGCCGGGCGGAGGCTGGACATCCTCGTACTGTCACCTGGCCCGCACCGTGTGTCGGCGGGCCGAGCGGCTGGTCGTGGAACTGGCTCACAAGGAGGACGCCGATCCGATGTGGTTGCGGTACTTGAACCGCCTGTCCGACGCACTCTTTGTCATTGGCCGCCACGCGGCCAGAGCCGAGGGACGCGAAGAGCCTCTGTGGCATCCCGAGAGCTCCTAGCCCCACCTAGCCCGGATCATTCATTGCATCATCTGCTGCGATCGATCAGCGGCCGGTAAATTTCGGCGATCGTTTGCCGGTGAACCCCGAAATACCCTCTCTGGCGTCAGCAGAGACAAAGAGTTGCTGCTGAAGCTCTCGCTCGAGGGCCAGGCCCGCGTCGAGGGTGAGTTCGCTGCCGGTCTGCACGGCCCGCTTGATGTGCCCCACTGCTCGGGATGCCTTTTGCGGTGGGCAGAATGAACGCGCGATCTCGGTGATGGCTGCTCTGAAGGAGTCGGAATCGGTATCGGCGACCTGATTGACGATGCCCAGCTGATGGGCATCCTGTACCGAGATATTGTCTCCTCGGACCATCAATTCGATGGCCTTGGCCTTGCCGATCAGACGGGCCAGCCGCTGGGTTCCGCCGGTTCCGGGCAGCACTCCGAGCGACACCTCGGGCAGGCCGATCTTGGCCGTGCCGGCCCGCGCGATGCGCAGATCCGCGGCCATGGCCACTTCGAGGCCGCCCCCGACGCAATGTCCGTTGATGGCTGCGATCACCAGCTTGGGCGTGTGTTCAAGGCGGCGCAGAGTTTCGTTGGCGTGCAGGCAAAAATAGTATTTGAACTCCGGCGTGGCAGTCTCGAGCATCTCGATATCGGCGCCGGCACAGAAGAATTTGTCGCCTGCGCCGCAAACAACCATGACGTGCACCTCCGGGTCCATCCGAGCCTCGAGGATGGCATCGTCGAGTTGGCGAAACATTTCGTGGGAATACGCGTTGGCCGGCGGGTTACAAAGCTCGAGAACGGCCACGCCGTCTGACGTCGAATAGTTGACCAATTTGCTCATGGGTGTCCCCTGTGGTGTCGAGTGTGATGTCGAGAGAGGATCATTCAACACACTCTGTCGGTCGGTGCAATGCTATCGCGCCGCGAGTTATCGATCGATGACTGCGACACAAGGCGGGTCGCGACAGGCTGGCCCGCGCGGGGAACAGTTGAGTAGCCATTATGCCCGACCAGTGCACCGATGACTGCGTTACTCGTCGGTCAGGTAGATCCACCACGTTCCCTCCTTGACGCCTTGTCCGCGGCGCGCTGGATCGATCTTTGTGGGCATTCATTTGCGGGTCGCAGCACTCGGTGAGCTGTTTGAGCTTCTTGCTTTTGGAGAAAGGTGCCCGGGTCGGTTAGATTCTCTGTCGTGACCAAGCAGACCGGCAAAGACGCCGAGGACGGCGACGTTTCCCTCGTCAAGATCTCGGCACTTGCGCGTCTGGCGGGGGTCCCTACACCGACCATCAAACACTACATGCGGGAGGGACTACTGCCCGGTCCGGTCAAGCGGACCAGTCGCAACGTGGCCTACTACGATTCCCGACTCGCTGCCCGGGTGCGGATTATCAAGGAGCTCCAGCAGACCCGTTTCCTGCCCCTCAAGGTCATTGCCGAGCTACTGGAACCGGCGCCGAGTAGCTCGATTCGCGCTGATCTCGACGAGATCCAGCGACGTCAGCTCGGCATGCTCACCCCCGCTGTCGAGGCCGGCACGGAACAGGCCCGCGTGCTCAGGACCGGTCGCACGCAAGCTCAGCTCAGCCGCGAGGCGGTCCTGTCGTCATTGCGTGTCACCGATGAAGAACTCGACCTGTTGGAGAATTGCGGACTCGCTCAGGCCAGCCGGGACGACCGCGGCGCATCCATCTATTCCGGCCCCGATCTCGAGCTGCTCGAGATCATCGATGAAACTCGCCGGACTGGCATGGGAGAGCTGTTTACTCTGGATATTATCGAGCCGTACACCCGGGCGATTCAGGATCTGGTGCGGTTCGAAATCGATCTATTTCGCCGGCGAGCGCTGGCTGGCGCCAAGTTGCCCGACATGAGCTTGGACGAGATCGCACGCCTGGCAACCGTGCTCGGCGGCCGTCTGGTCGCGGTGATGCGCGACAAGCTGGTCGTGCACGAGCTCAACGCGATCTCGACCCCGGGCGATAGAAGCGCGGGGGAGTAAGCGGCCACAGTGCCGGCCGGGTCGGCAATCCCAGCTCGAATTCAGATCGGGATTGCCGATTCGTGGTGGATTTCAGAAATCGCAGTTTGCGTTTCAGTTTTTCAATTCACATTCAGGGTTGAGCTCGGTCTTTGCTCGCAACAGGTGGCGGCGCAGGTAACCACCGCCTTCATCCGGCAAAACGTCGCCGGCGCGCCAGAGCGGTCCTGAAGACGAGGAACCAACCCGGGGCCGGATTCCACCAACGGTGACAACGCCGCGATTCCAGCTACAGCTGACGACTTCAAATCGGCGCGGCTGCAAGGAACATTGTGAGCCCAGGGATCGCTAACTGGCTCCCGGCCCTGAAATCCCCTTTGTCCGACCCGGCCACAACCGCGCTCTCATGCGCCAATAGCCAGCGTTTGTTTGCGATACCACCCGCGTATCCGGTCAGGCTGCCATCGGCCCCGATCACTCGGTGGCACGGTACAAAGATGCCGAGCGGATTCTTTCCGTTCGCAGTGCCGACAGCACGAGCGGCGCGCGGCTTGCCGACCTTCTCGGCAAGTTCGGAATACGACCGCGTTTCGCCAAATGGGATATCCAGCAGGGCATTCCAGACGGTTTTTTGAAAAGCCGTACCGGACATCTCGATAGGTGTGGAGAACGAGGTCAATCCCCCGCCGAAGTACGAGGTCAGTTCTGCAATGGCGAAATCGATGACATCATGTTTGTTCACGCGCCTGGCATTTGCAGTGCATTGCGCGCTTTGTGTTTCGAGATAGAGTCCGGTGAGCGCCCTGTCGGTGGCCACGAAATAAATCGATCCGAGCGGGCTATTGGTCTGCTTTACGAACAACTGCGACAAGATCATCCTCCTTGTGAAATCACCGTCCACAGGTGGAGCGCCCCGTAGGCTCTCCACGGTTGCCATCCAAGAGTTCGTTTTTCGGCTTCAGATGCGGTTTTTGCTCCCAGGGCTTTGCGGAGTACGAGGTCGCCCGAGGGAAATGCGTTCGGCCAGTTCAACGCGCGCATCGCGATGTATTGCGCCGTCCACGGGCCAATACCCGGGAGGCACTGGAGGTCCTCGATAACGCGCAGCGGATCGAGTCCCCGCGACAGGTCCACGTTGCCGTCGGCGATGGCCCGCGCAAACGCGACAATTGTCTGCGCGCGGGTCAAGGGGATTCCCACGGCCTTTACATGCGTGCTCGAGTGAGCTGCCACTTGCTGCGCGGTGGGGAATACCACCGGGGGCGACGCCTCGCCGTCCTCGCTCGGCGATCCGTACCGTGCGGCAAAACGCCCGGATAGTGTCGTGGCTGCTGTCACCGACACCTGTTGGCCCAGGATGGCTCGCACCCCGAGTTCAAAACCATCAAACGCTCCGGGGACGCGCAGCCCGGGACGGGATCGCACGGGCTGCATCAGAATGGGGTCGGCGACGAGGTGTTGCTGAACCACCGTGGGGCGGGCATCCAGGTCGAAAAGCGCGCGAAGACGCGGGACGATCTGCGACAACATCGGTACCAGCGACAGCGATATGTTGGCGACCAGCGCGGAAGTTTGGCGAGCAGCTCGCACCGAGATCACCCCGGCGCATTGACCGATCTTCGCCGATCGCCGGTACGTGCCGGCTTCTACGCTCTCCACGCCCGGAATCGCTCGAGCCGCCAGAAAGCTGAGCATCGCTTGCCAGTCGAGCGGTGGTCGATAGTCGAGCCGGATCGCGATGAAACCCCGTTCGAGATGTGTGGCGCCAGTGCGGCGAATCGCCGACGGTGAGCGCGCAAAGCGCTGGCGAAAGAGTGCGTTGAACCTTCTGATACTGCCGAATCCCGCCGCGTGGGCGACGTCCGATAGCGGCACGCTGGTGTCCTGAAGCAGCTGCTTTGCGATCGAAAGACGCTGTGTCTGGGCAAATTCCACCGGGGAGACGCCGAGTTCGTCTTCCAGGGCGCGACGGAGGTGACGGGCGGTGACACCGAGAGAACTGGCGAGATCGTCCACCGAATGTTCGTTGAGGTAGCCCGACGCGATTCTATGTGCGGCCAATCGCACCAGTCGGGACTTGGAGTCGATCACGGCGTTGCCCGGCGCCAGCTCCGGGCGGCAGCGAAAACAAGCCCGGAATCCGGCGCGCTCCGCCTCGGCAGCTCTGGCGAAGAACACGCAACGGTCGCGGGCAGGTTGTCGTGCCGGGCAAATGGGACGGCAGTAGATCCCGGTAGTTTTTACTGCGACGAAGAAGCAGCCGTCAAATCGCCGGTCTCGGGCTCTAACTGCTTCGTAACACACGTTTGGGTCCAACGACACGAATAGTATGTAGCACTGGCGGAGGGCTTTCGTCTGGCCGTTTTCGGACGTGGATGCGATTTTGCCCAAAGGCCGATCCCCCGGTCTGGACGTCGATCCCGCGGGCTGGGGGTTCGAGGCCAGCAAGTCTGCTGGTCATGGAACAACACCTTTGGTAACACTTTTGGTAACACTTTTGGTAACACTGGTAACACGACGTGGGAAAGTCGCCTGCGCCTGGTCGGCGCTGTGCGCATCGGCGATCACACCAATTATTCACCGGAGCTCAGTCCCCAGCTAGCTGTCGTTGTGACGCCACACCGGGGCCACAAGATACGCGCCGGGTATCACCGCGCATTCAAGCCACATTTGCGGCGCGCTCTACGGTTTCTTTGCCCTGGGCGCCGGCTTCGGGCTGTGGATTTTTGGCCGCTCCTTTGCCGCGAACGGCAGCTACCACCACATCCTGACCGTGGCGGCGGTTGCGTTCATCGCCGGTGCGCTGCCGCTGGTTTTGCTCGGGCCCTATCGAGACTTCACCCGTCCGGCGCCGAAGAGCGGCACTGCCGCGCCTGACCACGACAACACCTGATCTAGCTCCGACTCGAACAATGGTTCGGCCGCTTGTGTAGAGCCGCGCGCAATAGGTGTAGACGGAGTAATTCCGGCCATTTGCGCGCGCGAGGCAGAGATATGAGAATCGGCGGACAGGCACCTTTGACAAGCGGCGAGCTTTCGTCCTATCGAATGGCCATGAGTTTGCCCATCTCAGGTGGCGGCCCCGGCGTACCCGGGCGCGAGCCGACCCACAAAGCGTTGGATTTGCGTAAGATGATGAACCTCGGCATGGCGGTCGAAGAGGCTGCAGGGGACGAGCCCATCACCGTCGATGCCATCGACGAGCTCGCGCTTGAAGAAGGCGTGGACACCAGCCACCTCTATGCCGCCGCTGCCATGACCACCGAGGTCGAATTTGCCCGCCACAATGACGTCGCCTTCGTGACCTGTGGCGGCAACTGCCAGCACTGGGGAGCGCTCGAATGCATCGAGCATCTCGTCTCCCTGCGGCAGAAGCGTATCGAGGCCGGAAAGACCGCTTTCGATATCGAGGCCAAACGCTGCCTGGACAAATGCGAGCACGGCCCGGTTGTCCTGGTTCGCAGTCCGCTGGGCACAGCAGTGATCGCCCGGGCGACCAAAGAATCTCTGAGCACGGCGGTTGCCGAGACGTGTGATTCCTCGCCGGCCGATGAGGTCGAATAGTCGCCCCTCAATACAGCCAGATAGCTGGCCTATCGAGCGGCCGATGTCACTCGCCGCAAGTCGCAGGAGCGGCGAGTCCACGGTTCATTACCGGTAGATCGCATACATGTAGACCATGCGAGCAGGCCATGAAACGCCCCGTTAGGGCCGCAATGTGTCCGGGTTTGCAGCCGAAATCCCCATGGCATAGTAAAGTATCGCCTCCCAACGTGCATGCCCCGTGCTCACGGCTCTTTGCTCTCACGCCTCATATGCGGTCGGCGCCGATCGGTCTCGGTAGCGCTATCGTGCTGGTCGCGACCCTGTGCACAGGGTTGGCCCGGCCAGTGTGGGCCGGGCCGGGCCGAGCTGCTGGGGCTGAAGAATCGGCTGCTGAAGATCGCGGCGAGGACGCCACCCGAGCCGAGAAAGCGGCTAAATCGGCCGAACTCGACGGTTCGCCGTCCCCGGCAAAACCCGGCCAGGCAAAAAAGAACCAGGGCGAGAAATCCAAGAGCAAGTCTGCTCACGTGGTAAAGGTCGGTGGTCGCGTATTCGTACGCGATGCGGTTCGCCGTCCTGGCTGGACCAATGAGCTTACACTCGATAGTGCCCGGATCGATATCGAGTACAAAGGCCGCCGGGTTGGCGACGGCAAGTCCGGTACTGCGATCGAAGTGAGAATCAAGACCGAGCTGTCCAGCGGCGAGGCAGAAATTCGTGACGGCTATGTACGGATATCGCCCACTCGTGATGTTCGGGTGCAGGCCGGCCGGTTCAAGCGGCCGATCAGCGGTGTGGCCCTGGAGTCACGCTGGAACCTGCCTGTCGTCGACCGCGGGATTGTCAGCGACCTCGAGCTCAACAACGCGTTGACCGCCGAGCCCGACCGGCTGCCGCTGGGCGGTCGCAGCGAGGGGGTCTCGGCCCGACTCAGACTGCGCCATCGGCGTTTCGACCCGCGCATCACCGTGGGGGTTTTTCGCGGCGAGGCCAACCGGCAGCTGGCCGAGGCGTCGATTCCCGAAAATCGGGCCCCGATCACGCTGTCTGACGGGTTCCCCGAGGACATCTATGCCCGCGTCGAAGTCGAGCCGACAGGCGGTGTGCGCATGGCTACTTCACTGGGCTGGTACACCTACTTGGGCCTGGCCGGGACGCGTGATACGTTCAAGCACGGGATTGTCAGCGGCCTCGACGCTGTGGTGAAAAAAGCGCCCATTCATCTCTGGCTGGAGGCATATGTCGGCACGAGTCCGCTTCATTTTGGGACCGATGCACGGGCGCGCGGAGCGTTTGTCGCCGTGCGTGCCATTGCAGCCACCCGCCTGGTTGTTTCGGCCGAGTCCCGACTCCAACTCGAGCCATACCTGTCCGGACAGTTTCTCGACGCCAGCAACGAGTTCGACGACGACTGGGCGGGTCAGGTCGTCGTCGGGGTGAACCTGCTGGGAGGAGCCAGGTCGTGGCGGCTCCAGACTGCGATTTCTCATCTCGAGGTCGCCGGGCGGCTGTTCGGCGATGCCACGCAATTCGTCGTTCAGCTCGGGGCTGTGTTCTAATCGGGGGATCTCATGTTTGTGGTGTTTGAAGGCATCGATGGCAGCGGCAAGACGACGGTTTCCAACAGGGTGGCCAAGGCACTGCGCCGTCTCGGCATAGACGTCGAGCACATCCGCGAGGGCGGTATTTTTTCCTCCGCGCTGGTTTCGCGCATGCGCGAGTTTGGCAAAGACACGCGCAACCTGGCCATGACGCCGCTCGCCGAACTGCTCTTTTACTGCGCCCGCGATGCCCAGCTGGTCGACGAATGTGTCCGGCCTGCTCTGGATCGGGGTGCACTGGTCATTGGCGATCGCTACCTGTACTCGCACCTGGTTCTGGCCGAAAGTGGGCGTGGCCTGCCCGGCGAGCAGGTGCGTCCCATCGTCGATGCAGTGGCCGGCGGCCTGTGGCCCGACCTGGTCGTACTCATGGATGTCGATCCCTTTGTCGCCCGGGCCCGGCGCAAGGCAGCCAAGCTGGTCCGCAAGGCCAACCCACAGCCACCCAGACAAAAAACCACCACCGGTGGCAGCCGCAAGGGGCTCGCCGGGGTCGGTATGCAGCATCGTCTGCGCGACGGATATCTGGCTCTGGCCGAAGTCGACACGGAGCGCTGGGTCATCGTGAACAACAGCGATCCCCGGCGGCCCGGCAACAAGCTCAAAACCATCGTGGCCCGCATTGCCGACGTGATCGCCGAGTTGTGGCATGCGAAAAAAAGCCGCCGCCAGCCCGAGCACACCGCCCGGCCGGCCGGTAACTGGCTGGTCCGGCCCCACCCGCGACCCATCATCACACCGTCCACGCTGCATGCCGGGCGGGACCTGTTCTACAGCGCCGTGCGTGCGCGAGCGGTGCGGGAAGTCGATGTCGCCAGCTACTTTCTGGCCGGTCTGGACGACGAGCGCGCCTACCGGTTGCGCCAACAATGGGTCGAAAAGGCGCCGCATACGGTCGCCCACGGCCTGCGCGGTCTGGCCGACGAAAAAGCGTGGAGGCTGCGCGAGGTGTTGCGCGAAGACGCGCCCTATCATGTTGCCCGGTCCCTCCAGGGCCCGGCGCTCGACGGCGAACGCGCGGCGGCCATGCGCGAAGAGATGGCCGAGAGCCAGCCCGGCGCCATTCTGGCCACACTGGCCGGCAACGACAGCGAGAGTGCCTGGCAGTTGCGCGAGCGCTTCGCGCAACTGAACCAGCAATACGACGATGTGGTCGGCCTGGGCCAGGTGGTGGCATCGCTCGAGCGTATCGATTCAGAGCGGGCGTGGGCACTGCGCGACCGCTATGCCGAGCAACTCGTCCGCCGCGGCGACGGCGACGTGCGTCTGGTCGAATTTCTGGTCAAATCTCTCTGTGGCCTGGACACGCCGCAAGCCTGGGCGATCCGCGAGCGTTTTCTCCAGCTGGTTCCCATCCCGGTGTTGCGTTCGATCGTCGAGCTCGACACCGAGCGGGCCTGGCAGTTGCGCGAGCGCCATATCCACCGCGCACCCAAGATCATTCTGCGCACCATCGACGGATCGAGCCATCCCCGCGCCCATGCTCTGCGCGCGGCGCAACTCCGCTGGGTCAAGGAGGCTCTCGATTCGCTGGGCGGGCTCGACGATACCGAGTCGTGGTCGCTGCGCGCGCAGGGTCGCGAGATCTGGCCCTCGACCACGGTGAAATCGCTCGGCCCGCTCGGCCTGTCGGGCCGCGGACTCGATCTGGCGCTGGATACCCTGGCCCGCTATTCCGACAACATCTCGCTGCTCAAGCACATCACTCGATTGGCGATACGAGCGGACCGGTCAGCCCGGGCCAGAGCCGACCAGCCAGCCGAAAAAACGGCTGATTCAGTCGAGCACTCGGCCGAGATCGCAGATGTCTCCGAGTTTGCCGAGATCGGAGAAGGGCGTGGCCATGCCTCCTGAAATGACTGGACCCGCAGAACTGATCCAGTTTCGCCATCTGGGCTTCGAGAACTTCGACTGGCAGGTACTTCTCGTCATCCTGGGCCGCCTGGCCATGGCTGCAGTACTCGGCAGCGTCATCGCGTACCGTCCCTGGCGCCGTTTCATGGGGTGGTATTTCGAGCCGACCGAGAGCGGCGCTCAAGTCCTCATCGCGGTATCGGGTGCGCTCATGACCAGTGTGATCGGAAACAATGTCGCCCTGGCCTTCGGCCTGGTCGGCCTGGGTGGATTCATCCGTTTTCGCTCGGGCATCAAAGATCCGCGCGAAGCCGGCGTGATGTTCCTCATGATCGGTATCGGCATGGCGTGTGGTATTGGCCGGATGCCGATTGCCCTGGTTGCCGTGGCGACTGCGCTTCTGTTGCTCACCGCGCTGGATATCGCGGATCGCAACCGGCGGCGGGTCACCCGCCGTCGAATTCGACTCACCGGGGTGGAAAACCCGCGCGATTTCGAGCCGCGGCTGCGCCAGCTCGTCGCCCGGCGCGCGACCATCCGCGGCTCGAAAATCAGTGTGCGGCGGGACGAGGTCATTGTCGATGTATACGGTGACACTCTGAGCAGCGCGGGCGAAGTGCTCGGGTTGCTCGAACAGGCGGGCATGCCGTTTCGCGGAGATGTCGCATGCGAAGAGATCTAAAACTCCCTCACCAGGCCCGCGATCCCGCAAAATGCTGCAAGAGCACGGTCGAGCGCATTGCGATCCACGACACGCGGCAGGAGGTGCGATTGATGAGACCATCGAGCAAACCAGCAACGAGGCGATGGATGAGACGATCGATGAGACGATGGACAAGAGCTGTTTCCGGCCCCATCGGTGCGCTGGCCGCGATCTCACTCGTGGCCTGTGGCGGCGATGGTGCGATCGACAGCAGAGAATGCCGAGACGGCGCCATGGCCAGCGACAACTCGTTCTTGCCGTTTTCGGTGGGCAATACCTGGAAGTATCGAGTTACCAGGGATGTCGGTGCCCAGCCCGAGGAAAAGCGCCAGGAGCTCGAAGAGGAGATGATTCCCGACGGCGAGACCGAGCCGGTGATAGTCCAGCGCACGGTCAAACCAGAGGGAGCGACGGTGAGCTGGCTGCGCAAGCAAGGCGATGTCATCGTCCGCCTGCGTCAAGAAGACTATGATCCGGATGGCGTTCTCGAGCAGACCACGGTATACGAGCCAGCCAAGATCCGTTTTGACGCCAATGCCGATCACATTGCCGAGGGCGCCGTATTCGAGGATATCTACAAGCGGACCGTGACCGATCCCGATGGCATATTGCTGTCCGAAACCGACATCACCGATCAATGGACTGTGGTCGATGCCGATGCCGAGTGTCAGCTGGCCTGGGCAACCGTCTCCTGTCTGCGCCTGCGCCGAGTCCGGATCGTCGGCGGTATTGCCAATAAAGAGTTCTATTTTGCCCGCGGCTACGGCAAAGTGCTGGAGACCGGGGGGCAGACCGAGGAGCTCACCGACTGCGCGTTCGATTAGCGCTCATTCAGCGGGCCCGACAAAGCGGGTTTTAGTCTTTCGCATAGCGGGACGGGCAAAGGTTTACGTCGGCTGCTGGCCTGTGTGCCGGACATAAAGGCGCTTTCGTGTCATTCGCACTTCAGTCGTAGCGCCAGATTTGGTAAGGGAATGCTCATGTCGAAACAAACCATTCGCATTCTAGCTTTCCTGTCGGCGATCGTGCTGGCCGCTGTCGGCTGTGGTGGCGACGACGACGGCGGTGAGTGCCCGGACAACTCGACGGCCGATCAGATGATGGGCGCGATGCTCATCGCCTCCCAGTGCCAGGGCTGCCACTTGGCAAGTTTGACTGGAGCCGCTCGCAATAACGCTCCGCCCAACGTCAATTTCGACACGGCGGAAGACGTGATGAACCGGGAAGGTCGAATTCGTGCCCGGGCGATCGACTCGTCGGGCATGCCGCCGGGTGGCGGGCTCACCCAGGCCCAAAAAGATCTGGTCGAAATCTATCTGGACTGCGGCGCCATGCAAGCTCCTGCCGCGCCGATGCCATTTGGCGAGTGCCCGGACACTTCGACGGCCGATCAGACCATGGGCGCGATGATCGTCGCCAACAAGTGCAATGGCTGCCATTCGGCAAATCTGACCGGAGCTGATCGCGATGATGCTCCAGTTGGTATCGACTTCGACACAGCGGCGAACGTGCAAGCCAGGGCGGCCAGAATCTACGCCCGGTCGGTAGACGGCTCGACTATGCCACCGGGCGGCAACGCGCTCACCGCAGACGAGAAAGAGAAGCTCCGGATCTATCTGGCCTGCGGCGCCACTCAGACACCGACGCCGTAATTGCCTCTGTCCGATGCCGTGATTGCTTCTGTCAGTCGCTGTTGCCGGACATATGCTCTTCCAACGCCACGCCCAATCCGTCAGCGACTCGGTTGACATAGGCAAAATACGCGACGACTTGATTGGCGTCGAGTATGTCGCGATCTGATAGGCCTGCGTCGCGAAGCGGTATGAGGTCGGCTTCGCGCATAGCGCCGGGCTTTCGGGTGAGCTTGGCCGCGTAGTCGAGCAACGCCCGTTCCCGCGGCTCCAGCGGGGCTTTGGTGTAGTCGTCGCGCAGGGCGGGCAAGAGGGAAGGACGCCGATTTTTGAGCAGACGGGCCAGACCGGCCGCATGGTGCTCGATTCAGTAATGGCATTCGTTCAGCACCGACACGACGACTGCCATCATCTCGCGTTCGGTGCGCGAGATGCTGCTCCGCCGGTGCATGATCGTGAGATACAGATCGAGATGGTTGCGCAGCACCCGCGGGTAAATACTGTGCACCTTGATGATGTTGTCGACCGTGCCGGTATGGCGATCGCGGGCTTGTTCGTAAAGATCGGCCAGTTCGCCTTCGGCGTCGCTCTCGGCGATCGTTTTGATCCAGGCGTTTCGGTCAGACATACAGATCCCCGCGCAGACTCGGTACTCAGTAGCGGTAGTGCTCGGGCTTGTACGGCCCTTCGACCGGCACGCCGATATAGTCGGCTTGCTCCCCGGACAGCTCGGTCAACTTGACGCCGAACTTGGCGAGGTGTAGCCGGGCGACTCTTTCGTCGAGGTGCTTGGGCAGTACAGTCACGGTCTTGCCGTATTTCTCGGCGTTTTGGTGCAGCTCGATCTGAGCCATCACCTGATTGGCAAATGATGCACTCATGACCAGGCTGGGATGCCCGGTCGCGCAGCCCAGATTGACCAGCCGTCCCTCGGCCAGGACGAGGATCGAATGGCCGCGCCCGCCCGGGCCGTGGGTGGTGTTTTTGAATTTGAACTCGTGCACCTGGGGTTTGATTTCGATCTTTTCGACCTCGCCCGCGGCAGCCAGTTCTTCCAGGCCGGCCATGTCGATTTCGTTGTCGAAATGGCCGATGTTGCACACGATGGCGTTGTGCTTCATCCGCTTCATGTGGGCGGCGGTGAGAATGCCTTTGTTGCCCGTGGCGGTCACGTAGATGTCAAAATCGGCCAGGGCGTCTTCGACCGTGATGACATCGATGCCCATCATGCACGCCTGCAGGGCGCAGATGGGATCGATCTCGGTGACCGCAACCCGCGCCGATTGACCGCGCAAGGACTGCACCGAGCCCTTGCCGACGTCGCCAAAGCCACATACCAGGGCTTTTTTTCCGGCGATGAGAACGTCGGTGGCCCGCATGATCGCATCGACCAGCGAATGGCGACAGCCGTAGATGTTGTCGAATTTGCTCTTGGTGACGCTGTCGTTGACATTGATGGCCGGGAACAGCAGGGTTCCGTTTTGCACTCGCTCATAGAGGCGGTGAACTCCTGTCGTGGTCTCTTCGGACACGCCGCGGATACGCTCGGCCATGGGGCGCCAGAAGTTGTCCCCGCGCTCGCGCCTGACCTCGCGGAGCAAGGTCAAGACGATCTCCTCTTCGTGGTTTTGCGCGCTCGCCGGGTCGGGTTCTTGGGCTTTTTGTTCGTACTCGGCGCCGAGATGAACGAGCAGGGTGGCGTCGCCACCGTCGTCGAGGATGAGGTTGGGGCCATCGGCACTGGGCCAGTGCAACGCCTGGAGCGTGCACCACCAGTACTCGGGCAGAGTTTCGCCTTTCCAGGCAAAAACGGCTGGACCTTTGGGGGCATTGTGAGTCCCGCCAGGGCCCACCACAGTGGCCGATGCAGCGTGGTCCTGGGTGGAAAAGATATTGCAAGAAGCCCAGCGGACTTCGGCGCCCAGTTCGACCAGGGTTTCGATGAGTACGGCAGTCTGCACGGTCATGTGCAGCGAGCCCGAGATGCGAGCCCCGGCCAGCGGAGCTTTTCCAGCGAATTCTTCGCGCAGAGCGGCCAGGCCGGGCATCTCGACCAGGGCGAGGTCGAGCTCTTTGCGGCCGAAGCGGACGGTCTCTTCAGAGAGGTCGGCGACCTTGTGCGGGGGGTTGGCAAAAAGTGCCAGCCCGGTGTCCATGAAGGTTTGCAGATTGGAGGTTTTTGGCAGCGCTTGCGTCATCGGCTTCTCTTTACCAACCTCTGGCCGGCAAGTGAAGCGCTTTGCGCGCCGCGGCCTGCCTTGCCCGCCTCGGATGGCTCGACCGACCGCCGGTAATCGCACGTTTTGATTGCCTTCTTGGCACAGCGACTGGAGCCGGCAAGCTCGACGTTGTCCGACCTTTTGCCTTCCGTACAGCAGCCGCCCCAGCGATCTGTATCGAAGATCGCGCGATCAGGAGAACTCAGGTGCGCCCGAATCGGACATCGTCCGGGCTGGTGGTCATCCTTTCGCCGCGCCCGGCGCTGGCCGTGGTCTCTGGCTGCAAACCGACCCCACTCATCTCGGTTCTGAAGAATGCCGACGCCAACTGTGTCCTGCTCGCGGTCATGCCGACCACTTGGTGTCTTCGATACGTATCACCGGGTCATGGGCACGCCATTTGGGGGCGAAGACCTGCCCGGTATGGCAGAGTTTTTCAAGGTGTGGAGGCAGTAGGGCGCCGCTCTTGGCCAGCCCGATTTCTATACCTTGATCTCCTATGTAGGTAGTTTGAACCAGGCCGAGAGGCTGCGGGCACCATCGAAGCGGCGATAACACCTTGTTTGATCCAAAACTTAATGTGTTTCTGTTCAGTTACCGATGGTACCATTTATTTATACTGCCTTATTGTATTATAGATAATTTGGTCAGATGTTCACGATCAACAATCTCGAGGTGGTGTATCACTCGGTGGCCGCCGCCCTGATCCGCGAGATCGATCGCAATGGAATGGGCATTTTTGCTGGAGCTATCGCAGCGTCAAATTGTATCGCCGTCGCAAGCGCTGGCTGTCGCGACCTGACTTCTCGAAACACGCGAGATGGGTCACGTCGAGCACTCCGAGCCGGGGCGGACGTTGCCGGGAATTTTGGTTCGCCACGCTCGCAGCCGGTCCGACCGAGTCACCACACGGCAGAAGCGAATCGGCATTTGGCGCGAGGTATCGTTCCGCGACTCGTCTCTCGCCCACATCGAGCACGACAGCGTGGACGACTGCAAACCGTCAGGGTATTCCGTACATCACAGTGGACCCGTTTTATCTCGATATGAGCATCGGCTATATCGCAATGAGCAAACTCGGCCGGTTGGGCCGGCGTTGTTGGCGCAGTGGCTCCGGCCATCGCGTTCACGTTTTGACTCCGCCGGCCCAATGACTGGGGTCCAAGACCCCCTATTTGGATCAAATCATCACGGCGCCCCAATGGCCGCTTTGTTTCCATTTTGATCGGTGCAGTGTTGGTATTTGAGTCCATGGCAATCGTCGGCATGTGGTTGCGCATCAAACGCTACTTCGCTGTCTGACCATTTCGGCACTGAGTACTCAGTACCGATTCCCGTATCTCTACCGGTGACACAGGCGCTACTGCGCTGAGCCATGCCGGTCTGCAGCGCGCGGTCTCGCTCTGAGTCATGAGAGGCCGGCCTGGGCCTCGCAGCTGCGCCGAGTGAGGCGAGCAGGGCATGAAGACTCCGTTAACTTTCGCCAGCTTGTGGCTCCATATCCGAAGTGGCGGTCGGGCAGCCTCGCATTCCGTCCCCGGCTATTCGATGTTTCGAGGACGGTTTGATGGGTCGGAAATTGATATTTTTGTTATCTTTCGAACAATGCACTTTCAAACATCGGTAATAAATATTGTGTTTACCATTAAGAAATAATACTTGCTCATGAGTCTTGGTTCGGGCACTATAGTGCTACGGAACGACGCTGCTCAGCCGCCAGCAGCAGGCGGTCCGCGGATGGTTGTCGGGGGGATGCACGCCGGTGACGAGCCGAGATACTGGTGTGTAGCCATCCGCCGGGACCACCGCCTGCTGCTGGCGACGTTCTCGCTCCCTCTTCGACGTCTCGTCACATGCTGGATCGACCCTACCGGGCGCGCACTTGCGGGTCGCCGTCCAAGGGTGTTGTGGTTAGGCCGAGCTATGCCCGTCCGGGGTTTGTCTCTGTAGTCTATTAAAATCTAACGAGAATTCGGCATTACACTGCGGGCAGACGACCAGATCTTCCCGCAATGTTCCCGTTTCAGGGACGCGCGCAGCAATACCCCCGATTTCCGTGGGTTGCGCCCTCTCGCCCCGAGCGTGTATCCCTTCTGTCACCATTTCACGCGCTCTTGAGCTGCGCACCGATGAGTATGGGCATTTGCTCGATCACTTCGCGAAGGTCCCGGTCGTCATGGACGTAGCCCATGGATGTCTTGAACGAAGCGTGCCGCATGAGTCGCTGTACGAGCTTCGGATCGCGCGTGCGCTCATAGGTCCAGGTTCCGAATGAGTGACGAAACGTGTGCGGATGCACGTTCTTGTCGATGCTCGCCCGTTTCGCGGCCTCTTTGATGCGGTCTGAGTCGTAGCGATGCTTGCCGCGGCGCAGTTCGCCCTTGCGGTCCGGAAATACGTACTTCGCTCCCAATCCCTGCTCGACGCGCCAGCGCCGCAACAGCTGTACCGTGTGCGTCGTAAGTGGGATCGTCGCCTTGCTCGCCTCGTTTTTGGGTTCACCTGTCCAGCTACGACGTACCGTCAAGGTCGGCTGCTCACCTGCCAGGACGAGATCATGGCGCCAATCGAGGCCGTGGACCTCTCCCCAGCGCAGGCCCGAGATTGCCGTTGGCCATAGTGATCGCCGTGGATAGCGCCCGGGCACCATCGGCGATCATGGTGCTGTCAATGCCATCTCTTTGGAACTCGAACTCGCGGTGTTCGGTGAACGCGCGCAGCTGCCGCGCCAGCACAACGATGCTATCCCATTCGCGCTGGAATGCGGCAACGCAGACCCGGGCCGCATCGATTTCATCCAGCTGATACCCCTCGGGGCCGAGTAACGTCACCCATTCCGCGAGCTGTCGGTCGAACACGAGCGGAATAGAGACAACGCGAGTCGGGTCATCTGAGGCGCCCGGATGCGGCTTGCGGGCGATCATGCCGTTTCTTCGAACCATTCGGTCAGATCCGTGGCTGTGATGACTCGATTCCCGGCTGGCGCAATCCCACGCGAACGGAGTACCTTACATATACCGTCGATACATTCTCGGTCCGATAACAAGGTGCACAGGGGTTCCAGCACGGCTCGCGGCTCCCTGATGAATACTTCGGTTTCGCTCATTTCGCCCTCACACATGCATTATGTTCCCCGCGACCATCTAACCTGTTTTTTCCCGGAAATATGCGACCTGTTGCCCGGCAACGAACTGCCTGTCTGCGCCGCCCGCGTTGTCGCGATGGCGACACCACCGACCCGAACGCGCCACCCTGGGTCCTACGTCGCCACAGTCGCTGAGCACCACGTCGCCAGGCTCGAGTGGACGCCAGGACTCCATGTAGCTCTCGATGCGCCAGACGTCGATGTCCGGTAGGTCGTCGCCATGTATCCGGCGTCCCTGAGTATTGGGCACAACGGCTGCAGTATCCTGCTCTGGTCGTTGCTTTTTGCAGACGTCTCTGCGCATGTCCTCCATTATCCCCTCAGCGCCGTGTCAGACATCGTTTCGGCGAAATTCGTGATGTTCCTGTGGCCTGGGTTGTACTGGGCTGGCTTCTGCACGCCAGCCCATGTTCGTTCTTTGGTAGAGGGGGATGCTGGGTCAGGGTGACAGATCTGGCAATGGCACGTAGGGCACATCGGTTCGCACGCTGAGCGTGTATGTTGGATGAGCTTATCTTCCAGGTTTTGTGGGCTCCACGATGCTCACGATGTCCGGGTAGGGCTCGAAGGCGACTTTGCAGATGCGCAGAGCGCCCATGTCGCGCAGGGTCTCATACACAGAAATGAGTTCCTGGTTCGGGTCGTCAAGGGGGCCCCAACGGTGCTCTGGTAGGTATTGGCGCACCAATGCTCCGATAGCATCGGTGTTGAGCATCTCGGGCAGGTCGTCGACCACGATGGTGCGGGGCTTGCCGATGGCGTCGAGCTCAAACGCCAGCGCCTGCGCGGCATGCCAGCGAAGCTCGCCGAAGAGATACGGCAGCGACAGCACCGTGACTGTCCGGTCGTTCAGGCAGCGCTCGAGATGCGGGATCATGCGCGGGTCACCGGTTGGAGCCTGAGCAACGATTTGCAGCATGCTCGCGCGCCTCTCCGGGCATGGATTGGTCAGGCCTTCGATGATTTCTTGATATTCTTGTTCTGTCATCATCGCCTTGGGGTTGCCTGGGTCAGGGGCGCGCGCGCCGCACGGCGTCCACGACCACGTAAAGCTGGCTCTCGCGGGGCAGCCCCAGTCGCTCCCTGGCGCCCCGACCGAGTTCGACCGTTTCGCGGCCCCGGGCCTGCCAGGC
>JAKSDA010000030.1 GCA_022360315.1 Pseudomonadota bacterium | reverse complement strand
TCGCTGTGGCCGGGCAGATGGAACGCCCGGGCATGCCACACATCGCGGCGGTAGGTGGCCAGGCTTTCGAAGTCAGCCAGAGACACGGCGCGATCCAGAGCCAGGAGCGCGGAAGGAGCGCGATCGCGCAGGCGATCTTCGCGCTGCATGTCCTCGCCGCCGCGGGCGGGCAGGGGTTGCTGCACCGCATCGACGAACCTGTGAGCCTGGGAGAGCTCAATGAGCGCTCCGGCAGCCAGGTTGCCCCGGCGGCCAGCTCCAACCCGGTGGCGGATGCGCACATTGTTGGCGCCGGCCGGAAGGCGGCGGCCGTGCTGGCCATCGCCAAAGCCGAGCTGGACATGCCCGACCTCGGTGACAGAGATGGTGTAGTGCGGGTCTGTGGGCCCGCTCTGGTCAAGCCGCGGTACTGGCTGCCAGGTGCGGTTGTCGATGACAACCTCGACATCGGGGCGGGCTCCGTGGGGAAAGCTGGTATCCTGGACCGAGGCGGCGTTCTGTACATTCAGGACCAGGGTGGCATCGTCGAGTTCCTGCGGCCCACTGCTCAGCCGGCGCTCGGGCCGGGTCTCGCCATGGCCGGCCAGGACAACATTGCCGTGGATGCGCAGGTTGCCCTCGGTAAAGCCAAGCTCGTTGCCTTCCGGCGGGGCGAGTGGCGGGTTGATGGTGATGGCATTGCCATCGACCCGGGTGATGATGGCCTGTCGTGGCAAGACTGCGCCATCGGCAGCGGCGATTACCACGCGCCGGCTCTCGGTGAGCAATCGCGGGCGATGGTCCAGAACCAGCCGGAAAACTGCCGAAGAGCTCCCGGGTGGGTTGACCGGCTCGGTGTTGATCGCTGCACCGATCGGCTCAACAATCGCCCGGAAGTCGGCGTGGACTCGGTCGATTCTGCCATCGAAACTGTCGTCGACACGGTTGGTACCGGGAAATTGCGAGGGCTTGAATTTGAGCCAGAAGATATTGTCATTTGGGTTGTCGCCGATCGCCGCGATGTCGAGTACATGCAGTTCGTTACCAGGACCCTCGGCGACCACCCGGTCGCCTTGTTGCAGCGCCGGCCGCCGGCCGGGAAAGACATGCTGCGGATCCTGGGCCACGACTGTCGCCCGCAACTGCGGGACCTCTTCCTCGATCACATCGAACGCATCGTCCTGCCCGGGCCTGGGCTCCGTGATCCATCGCTTGATCCGTGTGTAGAGCTGAGTTTCTGCCTCGGGCAGAGGCGACGGTGGTGCCAGGCGAATCGCCCTGACGTCGGAGTCGACGACTGTTGCCGATTTCTCGTCTCCGGAAGGCTCTTGCCAGTGCACCGTGTCGCCCGGATTCAAGCCATGAGGTGCCAGGGTGCGCACCACGTGCGGGCCATTGAGCCATGGCCGGCGCGACCATCGCGGCGCGACAGCCAGACGAGTCTGGCCTTTTTGCCAGCCCATGGCGGTGTCTGGAATGGCGATACACAACTTGTCGGCGGTGACTTTTTGCAGACGCACCGCGTGCATGCCGCCCGGCCCCATGAGCAAGGCCGGCGACCCACTGTTCGCGCTCAGCCGCGCTGGCACTGCGAAAAAGCCCTTGCCGGCCGATCCGGTGTCTTGTCGCCACGTGGTTGGCGAGCGGTCGCTGCCCTTCAGTCTGAGTTCGTTGAGCTCATGGCTGATCTCGGCGTCGTGGAGCGTTTCAAAAACCACCGATGGGCCGCCGTCCGGCGGTGTGTGGCGCACTCGCAAGCCGCGCTCGACGACTCCACCAGCCCCCGGCCTGGCCAAAAGGACAAGATAGGTCGAGGCCGAGGTCGGTCCAGATGGATGGTAATCGATGGTCTCGACCATCTGCCGGACGTAATCCCACTGGGTGGCCGTACGCAGAAATGCCTCGTTGGCGTGCGCGTTGACATGCTCGGTCAGTACGTGACAGGCGCGGGCAAACGTGCGCATGAGCTCCCACGCAACATCGCCTCGCTTATCGGCATATTGCGCACTCAGGTGTTGATTTTTGCGCGACGCAATGGCGGCCCTGATGTACTGATCGACGCTCTGCAGTTCGAGTTCGGTAAATGCTTCGGTGCCGTCGAGCGGAGGCTCGATCTGTGGCCAGCCTGGCTCAACGCCCATCTGCTCGGTCAGGCGCTGGTGCAGGGTGGCGCGCAAACGCTCCAGATAGATGGCTGCATTGCCATCAATATAGCGAAACCGGCGCAACCCGGCGCGATTCCAACGAGTCAGGTCGCGGGTCATCCTGTGCGCCCTCCGGTCAATGTGCGATCGATTGTGCCACGGGCGGGATTTCGACGATCGTTATCGCAAATTGCCAGTTCGTGGTCTTCTATCGGCAACGTCGATACAAGTTGTCGACCCGGTTGATCGACCCGGTAAAACGCGACCAGGCGAACATGGTCAACGCCCTCCAGGTTCATGAGTTGTTCGAAGATATCGCTGGCCGGTATGCCCTGGCCAAAGGTGAGCCGTCCGGGCTCGAAAAAGCCACCTGGTCCGCGGCCCAGTGCCCGCATCACTTCGTGGCGCAT
Organism: Pseudomonadota bacterium; assembly: GCA_022360315.1. Lineage (GTDB taxonomy): Bacteria > Myxococcota_A > Polyangia > Haliangiales > Haliangiaceae > JAKSDA01. The sequence goes on along the minus strand of JAKSDA010000030.1, from coordinate 3,816 downwards.
CTCGGACTGGAAATAGTCGGGACGAATGCGGACGCACAACGAGATATTGATCGCAACGTGCACTACATCCTGGAGCAACACTTCCTGACCGACGGCGCGATAGCTGTCGACATAGCCGGTCAAGAGATCGCGCGGTGTACTGCTGGCCTGCCAGTCCGGATCGAGATAGAGGCCGTGGCCGCGGTGAAACGCAACCACGTTGTTTTGCAGCTGCTCGGGCATGCCGGGCGGCAGAGAATCGTCCAGGCGTATGTTTTGCCACAGCATCACGGCGGCCCACACCACTGACCACGAGCCTTGCCATTGCCGTCGCGCACGGACCCGGAATACCAGAGGGTGCTGGCTCAGGGCCTCGCCGTAGTCGGTAAGACTCACCATTCGTCGTTGCTGGCGAATGGTACTGGGCCCACGCTTGCGGTCGCGCTCCATGTCGTGGGACCGATCGCGGTTGCCCGCAGCCAGCCACGGGGGCTCTTGACCGTCGAAATCCATTCCGAGGAGGCGCAACCAGTGATAAACCGATCGAGGGCGCCGGGCAGTGAGCAGCGAGCTCTCGGCGACCGCGCGATCCGCCATATCGGATAAATGATCGAGAGCCGTGGCCAGTATTTCGATCAGAACCAGCTCCATATCAGCCGAAGTCCAGCGCTGCCGCTCGGGAAATCGCGCCTGCAGCTCGCCGAGCATGAAATCGCGAAACCCCTCGTAGTCTCGTAGGTCCCAGTCAAAATCGTCGCCGACCTCTGGCAGGGGCGGCGGCAGATCGACCACACGCAGTCCGGGGTCGGCGCCGTCCTCGCAAGGAATCTGGTCGAAAAAGGTCAAAACCGGCTCTTTCAGCTCAGCCATTGAGACCATCCAGTGAAATCACGTGACTCTCGATTTGATCGATCGCCACCAGTTTGTACGAAATAACCAGCGAGAGCTGATTGTCCTCGCCATCGCGAAACTGGATGTCGAGGGTGGCGAGATCGACCTCGCCCTGAAGTACATCGCCGAGCACTGTGGTCAAACGCTCGCGTACTACCGCCCGGAGGGCGGTCACATTGGGCTCGAATACCAGAGTGCGCAAACCAGCGCCAAAGTGCGGGCGAAATACTCGCTCGTGAGGGTCGGTGAACAGAACTTGTTCGATCTGCTGGGCCACGTGGGCTGCACGCTGGCTGGTTTCCACTCCGATCACGTCGGATTGATCGCTGTCCGGGGTCTTGAACCGGAAGGGAAACGACAGATATGTGGGATCGATGAGTCGTTGCACAGTTTTGTGTCCTATGTGGTGGTGACCTTGGCGGACAGACTGGTCAAGGCGTCCTGCGGCAGCGGCGGTGAGGTGGGGCCAGAAACCCCGGTATGGGTATGAGACATGAACATGGCCAAAAAGCTCTGTCCCTTGATCAAAGGCTCGCCCCCCTGCTCGCCGAGACTGACCTGGCCGCCCTTGACCACGACCCGGTGGCCCTCGACCGAAATGCCCGAGCCATCCATGTCGATGCGGTTGCCCGATGATTCTTCAACCGAGGTGCCGTTTTCGCTCATGGTCAGGCGGCTACCGTTTTCGTGCTCCAAACTGACCTGTTTGGCCGTGGCATCAATGCGCAGAGTATTGCCCGACGCATCGGTCAGGGTGATGCTGCCGTCCGGTTCGATGGTCACATCGGCGTTGGCGGGATGCCTGAGATGGATGCGTTCGTTGCCTTGTTCGTCATCGAACTGCAGGATATGCCCGGACGCGGTTTGCAACACCCGGGTCGTGGGCTGTTCTCTGGCTGCGCCCTCGGGGATGTCTGCACTGCTTTGCCAGAACGTCCCGGTCCAGATCGCGCGATCGATATCTCCTTCCTCGAATTCCACCCACACCTGGGCATTGCGATCAGGAATGGCGAACAGGCCTTGCTGGCCGAGTCCGCCAAAGGGCATGCAGGGAAGCGCCCAGTCGGTCACCTGGTCGGCCAGCACCGATGGGACGATCAGCTTGAGCCGACCGCGCTGTTCGGGATCTCGATTGTCGGCGACAAAGCCGCGATACTTGCCATAGCGGCGCTGATCGATCTCGCTGGCCAGCCGCAAAACCAGTTGTTCGAGTTCAGTCATGGTATTGGCAAGCTCCTCTCATGCTCGTCTCCTCCACGAAATTCAGGCCGGTCAGGACTGCCCGGTTGCGTTGCGCAACAGTCGAAACTGCTGGCTATAGCCAGCCGGGGAAAACGTATGGGTGACTTCGTCGACGTAATAGCGGCCGCCAAATGTCGAACCCACACCATCGACCTCGACGGTGCGATGGGTGAGCAGGACGTGGCCGTAGCGAGTGCCGTCGAGTTCGCCCTCGGCGATCAGCTTCCAGGCGTTGCGGTCGGCCGTGGCCTGGGCCGCGGCCTCAACCTGTGCCTGCCCGGCGCCGTACGGTCTGGCCATACGCCACTCGAACGGCTTCAGACTCGATTTCTGGCTCTCGGCAGATTGTGAGCCGAGAAGTGCGAGGCGCGAGCGAAATGTCGAGCTGGTGTTCTCGTGGCCCACCTCGGCTGCTCGGTCGACCCGAACCCCATCGGGCATATGGCCGTTGTAGTGAATCGACAGGCCGGCGCAGTTACTCTCGGATCCAGCATAGACCATGATGGCCGGTTGGGGCTCGCCATCAAGCGCGGTTTGCTCGAAATACAGAACTCCGGCACGGGCGTAGAGTTCGAAGCCGAGGGCCCGGGCGCGCTGGCGAAGAAATACTGCTGCTGTGGCGTCTTGACACAAGCTCGTGTGACTGGTGCCGGGATCGGCCACCACGTCAACGAAGGTCTGACTGACCAGCTCGCGGACGATCTGGCCGTCGGACACGGTGCCACCATCAGACCCACCGTTCGTGCCACCATCAGACCCAGTAGCCGCCCATACCCGGCGAATATGCTCGCGGTCAAGAGCCAGCGTTTCATCCTGGACTGCCACGCGAACCGACGCTGCCCCCATGCTGGCCGGGTAATCGACGTCGATCTGCTTGATAAACCCGCGCATGACCTCTTCGCTGTGACTGCCAAAATGCGCGGTAATGGCAATTGGCTTCCAGGGCGCCAGGTGTCCAGAGTCCTGAACGATCCACTCACCGCGTTCGTCGCGATGGGTGTCAAAGCGCAGCACGCCGGTCGTGGCCTGGCTGCGGCTCATGGTCACGGTAACCTCGGCGAGAGCTTTGATCAACGTTGTCGGCAGGGGCGCGCGATCGATTTCGATCGCGCATTCAGCTGGCTCGCGCCTGGGTGCCTGGGCAGCGATCATTGCCGCCTCCCGGCAGACTGCTGGTCTCTCGGGATGACGATCACCTCACCGACATGTTTGCCGAGATCAACATCACCGGCGTAGGTGATCTCGGGGTTGGCGTCGAGAATGAGCCACCATTTGCTGGAATCGTTGTAATAGTTCAGAGCCAGCAAGTCGAGACGATCGCCAGCCTCGAGCACGTGCTCGAGCACTCCCTGGGGAGTTTCGATGGCGCGCGGTCGCGTGCCCGGAAATGGTGCTTCCTCTCGAACGTCTGGAGCCGGCGAGATAAAACGCCGAACGTCTTGGTATCGCGAACGACTGGAGATCATGGTCAATCCTCTGGTTAAATCGCCAGCCAGTCGGACAGCGTACTGACCAGACTGCTGCTACTGTGGCCGGCCGCGGCCGCCAGCTGTCGTTTGCGCTCAAAGTCATAGAGCGGGTTTTTGCCCTCAATGACCTCGAGTAAAATGGTCACTTCGGCGCGATAGGGATGGAGGTCAGGCAGGTGTTCCCTGGCAGCCACGCGGACCTCGGTCATGAAGACGGGCAGGACGTGGGGACCCC
>JAKSDA010000389.1 GCA_022360315.1 Pseudomonadota bacterium | reverse complement strand
CCGAGCCAGAGCGGCGAGGCGCGCCGCCAGTGGGTGCGCGAGGAGTGGATAATACTGGGTGTATTTGACCGACGAGCAAGCCCGCTGGCGGTGATGGATCGGCGCTCTGGCGACGCGGAGAGTTTTTGGACCGGCTCTTAGCACTTGCCCCGTCCTTCCCCATCGGCCTTTGGACCTGGTGCCGGTGAGGCCGGATGTCGCCAAGTTGAAACGCTCACCCCGTGTCCTGGACCCGCGGCGTCGGGATGGTGTTGGCGGTTTCGGCCTCTGCATGCTCGGACTGCTTGCCGATATGCTCGGGAGCATGGGATTTCCACCAGGTTTCGGCCTGTTTCGTGGTCCACGCCGAGGCCAGGCTGTCCAGTGCATCGGCGATGACTCGACAGCTGGCCGGTCGGTCAGCTGGATCCTTGGCCAGTGACTGCAGGATGATCGCTTCCAGCTCGGACGGGATGGCCGTGGCGGTCAACTGAGACGGCGGTACCGGCTGCTCGTTGACGTGCGCGATCAAAATCTGCATCGGGTTCGCCCGCTCGAATACCATTTCACCCGTGAGCAACCAGTAGCCCACGCAGGCCAGAGCGTATACATCGCTCTTGTAGTCGACCGAGGGCAGTGCCTGGGCCGCTTCGGGCGACATGTAGGCCGGGGTCCCGTACGTCATTCCATCGACGGTGAGTTTGCTGGTGAACTGATCTGCCTTGGCCATGGCCTTGACCAGGCCGAAATCCAACACCTTGACGCAGTCATACTCGATTCCCTTGCGGCATAAAACAATGTTGGCCGGTTTGATGTCGCGGTGAATGATGCCGACTCGATGGGCCTCTTCAAGTGATAAACAGACTCGCTGCAGGATGTAACTGACCCGCTCGGGCGACTGGGGGCCGTGTTCGGCGACCAGGCTCTCCAAGTCGATCCCGTCCAGCAATTCCATGACGTAGTAGAACACTCCGTCGTGAGAGATGCCGTAATCGTAGATCTCGACCGTGTAGTTCGAACGCAACGCAGCTGTCGCCCGGGCTTCTCGCTCGAAGCGCCTGAGCATGGTCGACACAGCGTTGGCGTCGGACGCAACCCACGACTCCGGCTGAATCAGCTTGACCGCGGCCGGCCGGGCCAGGAGTCTGTGCTGGGCTTTCCACACCTCACCCATGCCACCCTTGCCGATGCGTTCCATCAGGGTGTAGCTGCCCATCTGCCGCGCCTGCACGGCGTCCTTGCTCAGACGGTAGATGAAACGCGAGGCCACCCACGCGGTGAGGGCGGCGATGTAGTTGGGAAAAAATCGCCAGGTCAAGTACATCAGATCGGCGTCGAACCCGATCATGTGCGACGCCAACAGGTACGCTGGCGGCCCAGTGGACGCGGCGATCAGAGCTGCGATGAGGGCGCGCCGCGGTGGCAACGGCACCAGCATGGGATAGATGGCGATCCATAGGCATAACCACGACACCCCGGTGGCATAGCGCGGCGGCGGCGCCCAATTTTCGGCCGTGGAAATGCCCAGGCACGACAGGACAAGAAGGAGCAGAGCCAGACGGATCGCGACATTGGGACTGGGAGGATAGCGCCGGACCAGCCAGAACACGAGCAATCCAGCCACGATGCACGTGGTGACAACCACATCGGCGATAAATCGAAGCGAAATAAAGCGGTCGACCAACTCGACCGGGTGAATTTCTCGCAATGCGACAACCCACCGCTCCTCGCCACCGAAAATCTCGGCGATGAGCCAGCCTGCCCCCCAGCCCACGATGAAGACCAGTGAGTACAAAAGCGCGGCCAGACTGAGCCTGCGCCCCACCAACTCCACAGAATCGAGCGGCAGGCCGGTGCTGCGAGTTCGGTCGTGAATTGTACGCCGTCGTCGCGACCCGCTTATCTGCAATGGATCCGTCTCACCCATCAGCGCCCCAAGGCTACCCCACCGCGACCGCTCTGGCTAGACAGGTGCCAGGGTATGATAGCCGGGTCTGTCCAGCGGGCTCACCGGCGACAACTCGCCCCCGCTCATCCAGTGTGAACAACCCGTCGCTGGAAAAAAATGCCATCACCACAACCTGCCCCGAAAATCCACCGTGAAGCAGCTCACAGCAATAGCAACAAATTCAGTATTTTGTCTGTGAATTGCTTTTTCGCCAAATCAATACAGTAAGTAGATCCGCATTTCCCTGCCCGAGACACGGAATGGAGCCAATCGGCCCTTGAACCAACCACTCGCTTCGAGCAAGATACTGCGCTCTGTACCAGAAGGACATGTTCCATGAAGAAAATAATTACTCTATTAGCTTTTGTTCTGTGCACACTGTTATTTGCCTCAACTGCGCTGGCCGGGGTGACCATCAAGTACTACAACAAGGACTCGGTCAACTATGAGCTCGACGCAGTCTGCAGCGGCTCGAAAAAGAAGGTGAAGTTCGGCTCCAGCCGCACTGCCGCGGTGACCATCCAGGGCTCGGCGCCGTGCAAGGTGACTCTCAACGGCAAGCAATACACATTCAAGGGCGGCGAAAGCATCCGCATCCACAAGGGCGTGATCACGTTCCAATAGCCACGATGGGATAGAACGATATCCGGCGGTTGCAGTTCGCTGTCGAGCAAAGCGCCACGGCCAATGGCGAGCCGCTGTGACCGCGAAGCGCTCTGTCAGGCCAGAGGACGCAACGACAGATCGGGGTTCAGGCCCATCACCGACCCGCGGTGGACGTGGAGAAAATCGCTGAACTCGCCGGGGTGGAGACATCCGGCCAGAATCTCCAGCGACTCGACGATGCGTGGTCCAGGGCGGTTAAAATAGGCGTTGCCGTCGGCCAAATACACTCGCTGCTCGGCCACGGCGCGCCACGATTGCCAGGGCAGAGCAGCGCGTAGGGCAGCAAGCTCGCCCTGCGTGCGCTCGAGTGTGAAACCACAGGGTTTGACCAAAATCACATCGGGATCGAGTTTGGCCAGGTCGTCGCGGCTCAATGTGGGCGCGTGCTGGCCCGGCTCGGTCTGCAAGCACTGCCCCGCTGCCAGCGCGATCAGCTCGGGCATCCACATGCCGCCGATCATGACTGGATCGATCCACTCGATGGCAAGGACGCGAGGGCGGCTCGCAATGGCACTGGCTCGTCGGGCAATCGCATCGACGCGAGCCTGCAACCGGGCGATCACCGCGCGGCCGGCCTCGGCGCGGCCAGTGCCGTCGGCGACCCGGGCGATATCCGACCAAATATCGGCCAGACGGGTGGGACTCAGACTCACGATCTGGACATCGCGCAGCGCCAGCGAGGAAAGCGCGCTGCGCACGTCGCCGATCGATACCGCGCAGACGTCGCACAGATCCTGGGTGACCACGACGTCGGGAGCGACGCGGCCGAGTTCGGCAGTATCGACGTCGTAAACCGCCAGCGCATCCCGCACAATGTCGCGGACCGCCCGGTCGATGTCCCGGCTGCTGCCGACTGGGGCAACGCGGGCGCGGGTGAGCACAGCAAGGGTCTCGACCCCGGGAGGATAGTCGCATTCGTGCGAAACGCCGACCAATTGATCGCGGGCGCCCAGCGCACACACGATCTCGGTCGCAGCAGGTAGTAGTGATACGATGCGCATGGACTTATCCGGCGCCGACCCCACGGGTCGGCGAGCTGCGTTTGTGAGCCGGGTCGCGCGGCGCACTCTGTGGTTTGTTCTGAGCCAGAAGGACACGATTGCGACCGCTCCGCTTGGCTGCGTAGAGCGCACGATCGGCTGCGCTGATCAGCGACTCGGCACCGTCCGCATCCTCGGGAAAGGTGGCCACGCCAATCGAAACCGAAAGCCGGCCCCCGGGCTGCAATTCGCGCTTCGGAAAGGGATGCTGGTCGACGCGCTCGCGCAGCCGTTCGGCCACCTTGACCGCGGTCAGCTTGGGCGTGTCCACGAGCACGACACAGAACTCCTCACCACCGTAGCGGGCACAAAAATCATTGGCCCGCCGCCCGTTGGTCATCAGTCGAGCCAGCTGCCGCAACACGTCGTCGCCGGCCGGATGACCGTGCTGGTCATTGTAGTGCTTGAAGTGATCGACGTCGATCATGAACAGCGATAGCGGCAGTCCGTTGCGGATCGAACGCTCGACCTCGAGCGCCAGCCGCTCGTGAAAATGGCGGTGGTTGTAAAGCTGGGTCAAACCGTCGGTGACCGCCAGCTGAGCCAGACGCGCATTGGCCTCGGCCAGCTCGTGGGTGCGCTCGAATACCTTGGCCTCGAGCTCGCGGTTCATCTCGAGCAAGGCCTGATTCTTGGCCGATAAATCCTCAATGAGCTGGCGGTTCTCGGCGGCCAGACGGTACTGCCGGAGCAAATTCTCCACCGCCAGATGCAGACCGGCCTCGTCCCATGGCTTGCTCATGTAATGATTGAGATGGGCCCGGTTGATGGCCGTGACAACCGCATCCAGCCCGGCCTGACCGGTGAGCAAGATCTTGGTGGTGAGCGGCGAGCGCCTGTCCACATGCTCGAGTAACTCGACCCCCTTCATGCCCGGCATGATCTGATCGGCGATCACAACGGCGAGGTTCTCGCCATCCGCCTCGATTTCGTCGACCAGCTCGAGTGCGTCGTTGGCCGAGAGAGCGGTGGCGATCTCACACTCGTGACCAAAACGCACGTTGAGCTGCTGATGCAATACGGAAAGGACGCCCTCTTCGTCGTCCACACACAGAATCACTTCTCGCGACGACGTCACGGTGCCCCCTCCTCGACCGCTCTCGGCGCCTGGTGGGCCGGACTCCTTCTCGGTGTCTGGCGGCAGACGACCCGGTCGGGTGCGGGCGAATCGCACCACGGCTGATCGGAAACACCCTGTCGTCCCAGCGGAAGTCGCACCTCGAAACACGTTCGACCCGGCCGGGAGTCACAGGTGACCTCGCCGTCGTGCTTGTCGACGATCTGCCTCACGATGCCGAGCCCCAGACCGGTCCCCTCGCCCTTGGGCTTGGTGGTAAAAAATGGCTCGAAAATGCGTGGCAGCACCGCTTCCGCAATGCCCGGGCCATCGTCGATGATACGCACGAATACACCGCTGCCTCGCCGGCCGGTTTCGATAGTAATCTGGCCTTGCCCCTCGACCGCCTGAACCGCGTTGTGGATGAGGTTGGTCCAGACTTGATTGAGCTCGTCGACGAATGCTGGCACTGTGGGCAAATCACCGAAATTCCGCACGATCGTTATATCACGAAGGACATAGTCCAGGATGACCAGAGTGTTCTCAATACCCTCGTGGAGATCGGATTGAACCAGGTTGGCCTCTTGATCGAGATGAGAATAGGTCTTGAGCGCGCCCACAATGCGCTGAATGCGCTGGATCGACTTGCGAATGGTGAGCGCGCTGCGGTGGAGAAATACCGAATCGGATAGATAGCCGGCCAGCCCCTGCGTGCCGCGCTCGATCTGCGCAGCTGGCAAGGTCGCGGCGAGCTCGATGCATCGCTCGACCAGATCGTCGGTTGCCCCGCACTCGGCCATCTTGTGGGCGACCAGCTTGCGGTCCGATTGCGAGATGGCCACTCGATCGAAGCGCCCGGTAAAGGCGCGCGCCGTGCGCCGCACGGTCACCGCCGAACGCATGGGCTCGGCGGCCAGCTCGGGCGCCCGGGCAGTGACCAGGTCGTTAAATGCAGTCAGCTGTGCCGAATCGAATGGCAAGCGGGTCAGCTCTTGCCAGCGAACCCTGAGCCGAGCCACATTGTCGGCGAGCGCATTGACCGATCCGGCGATGGCTGCAGACGGAGAGTTGATCTCGTGAGCCATGCCGGCGACCAGAAGGCCGAGCCCGGCCATGCGCTCGGACAGAATGAGCTGAGCCTGGGTCTCGCCCAGTTCGGTGATGGTCCGGCCCAGTTCGGCATTGGTCTCGGTGAGCTCGGCAGTGCGAACCTTGACCATGGCCTCGAGTTCTTCGTTGAACCCACGCACTTCTTCATACAATCGGGCATTCTCGATGGCCGCTGCAGCCTGGTCGGCAAAGGTGGCGAGCAGGTTGCTGTCGGCCTCGGAAAACAGCTCGACCTGGCGGGTGCGGCCCACCACGAGAACCCCGACCACACTGCCCTTGCGCTCGAGCGGGGTGGCCATGAGCGACCCGGTAACTCCGGCGGCCAGCGCTGCATCGCGATACACCGGATCGTCGGCCACCCGGTCGACGCGAACCGTGACCCGCTGTTCGGCAACTTCAGACGCGATGAGCGCGAGCGACTCGGTGGCGGTGCACAGCGGTTTTTTTCCCTGGCGCGGCTCGGCGGCACAGCTCACCCAGCGATGGCGACTGCAGGTCTGGCTTTCCGCGCCGTCACCCGGGGCCGCGTGGGCAGTCAGATTGCGCAGGATCCGGGCCGCGCCGATTTCCAGCCGAACCGTGGTCGCGCCCGAGGACAGGCCGCTTTCCGACCCGGACCCGGGCGAGCTCGCAGCTCGCTCTTGGACCAGCCAGAGGACGCATACTCCAACATCGAAGACCCGCGCCACCGAATCGACGATGGTGTGCAGTACCTCGGACAGGTCGATGACCGAAGACACTGCGCGGCCGGCGTCGTGAATCGCCACGATCTCGCGCATGCGCGCGGCAAGCCGCTCCTGATTCTCGCGCAGCGCCTCGGTCATGTGCGAGAATGCTACCGCCAGGTCGCCGATCTCATCGCCCTCGCTGAGCTCGATACGCTGGTCGAGATCGCCGCGCGCGACAGCCAGTGCCCCGCGGTGCAGACGGGCGAGCGGTCGGGTGAGTCGCCGAGTCAAAAATCCCGCCAGGGCGAGGGCAAATACCAGGGCCCCCACAGCGCCCAATACCAGCGAGCGCGTGGCCGCGCTGGTCGCCTGGACCAGGGGAGCGCGGTCCACCGCCACAGCGAATACACCGACCATGTCGCGCTCGAGGTCGACCAGACTGGTATAGCCGACTTCGTATTCGTGGCCGAAAATCTGCTGCGTCTTTCGCATCAAGGCGTGGGTACGAGCACCAAAGGCGACATCGGCGGGAAGAAGGATGTCGGTTTCACGCTGGTCCCGCTTGTCGAGCAACGTCGAAATGGGCGGGTGGACCGCTGCCGGCGGTTGCGGACGCGCGGCTCTGGCATCGCCGATGGCACGGTCGCCCGGCTGCTCCGGCCGGGAATACAGAGAAGAGCCACGCACCAGGACCGGGTGGCTCACCGGCCGGAGCACCCGTTCGCCACGTTGCGGGCGACGCGCCGCAAAAATCAACACATGGGTGCCCAGGTCCCTCTTGATCTTGTCGACAAACGACTTGTCGAGCGGCGCAGACACGACCACCACACCCAGTAGATTGTCGGACGGGTCCTTGATGGGAGCTGCGGCACGGACCACCAGTACCCGGGCAACAGGCTCGATGGTCAGCGGAGTCTGAAAGAGCAGCCCGCTGACCACCAGCTGCGAATCGGAGGCGACCCGAAGGCTGGCAATCGGACTGGTCACGTTGCGATCAATGGACTCGGCCAGGGGATGACCGTCCCGATCAAAGACCTGGACCAGCGACCGCGGCACATAGGCACTCACTCGTTCGAGTACACGCGACACACGATCAGTAGGACGTCCCGGCGAGGAATGCGTGGCGGCTCTCGTATCCGAAGCTGTAGCATCCGTTGAACCGCCGGTGCCATGCCCGGCAATGGCAGCCGACAGTTCGCCGCTATGGGCCAGTCGAGCCGCATCGGCCTGGACTCGCTCTCCGTATTGCTTGACCAGGCTCAGGCCCACTTGAAGCTGTCGTTCGGTCTCGTCGCGAAGTCCGCGGTCCAGATTACCCAGGACCACACTTACCGCCAACCACGACACCACACTCACCGGTAAAAGAGCGGCAAACGACAGCAGCACTGCCAGCTTGGCACGCAGTCTGAGCCGGGCGAACGGATTTGATATGCGCTGTCCAGCCATCAGATTTATCCATGTACCGGTCTGCGCACTTCATGCAGCAAGCCAGACCGCACTCGGTATATCCTCTTGGTGTCGGTGATCTCAGTCGGGTTCGATACCTTCCCGGCGACATACTTGGCCACGGTCCAGATGCTCCGACAACAAACGCGATATGAAGCTCTTACCGAGCGGAGCAACGGTTGGGCCGGTCGTCCACACACCCAGTGCGAGACGGAATTCATCCCGAGCCCGATCGGATGTAATCGATCGGCCTGACCTAGATACTCTGCCACGATCGTTCGCTCCGGAACCGGGCGACCCTGACTCTGAGTTCCGCACAATCGGCACATACAGGTACGCCGTCGCGCACTCACCCGCAGCTGACCCGCTGCGTCCTCGGCGCTACAGTGACCGTAGAGTACCAGAATCAGGCACCGAGGATAAAAAATCACCCGACAATCTTAGCATCTGGGGACCATGCCGGTACGTATGGGGTATACCTACATACCCGAGAACGAAATTCACTACGCATTGACAGGTCGAGAGCCAGTCCCGTAGCCTTGTCGGAGGGCTCGGGTAACTTATGAATATTTCAATCAAGACCGCTTTCTCCGAACGTCTTGGGGGCGATTCGCGTACAGGCTGCCATCCGGTACTATTCGCCCTGCTAGCCACGGCCGGATTTGCTGCCTGCGACTTGGGCAAGATCACGGTCGACACAACCTCCAAGGTCCTTGCCAGGGCGCAGCCGGCGCTCAAGCAGGAGGCCGACTACGACCTGGCAGCACGGGCGTTGCCCGGCACTCTGAAGACGATCGAGGGGTTCTGGTATGTCAACCCCAACCGTCGGTTGACCGCGATCCTGGCCGAGGGATTCTGCCAGTACAGCACTGGATTTGTGGAAGACGAGTGGGAGGTGGCGACGCTGAACAAGCGCTTCGACGACGCTGACTACTTGTCGGCCCGCGCTACCAAGATGTTTGTTCGCTGCACCAATTACGCGCTCAGACTACTCGGCACAGAGTGGCAAAAAGGCATCTTTGCGGATTTCGATACCGTGAGAACGCTGTTGAAGGATGCACAACCGTCGCAGCGCGAGGGACTGATGTGGGCGTCCATCGGCCTGGCCGCCACGATCAACCAAAATAAAGACAATATGACCCTCGTCTCTCAGTTGCCCACTGCCAAGATGATGCTGCAAAAAGTCGTGCAACTGGACGATCAAAGCGATTACCGCGCTGACCTGACCAAACGGGCTTTGCCACATATTGCCCTCGGTCTGGCCCATACCTCCCAGGCCAAGGCGCTCGGCGGCGATCCGGACGCGGCCAAAAAACACTTCGAGCGCGCCATGGCCATCACGCAAAACAAGTTGTTGCTGGTCAATGTGTTTTATGCCCGCCATTACGCCGTCATGGTCCAGGATCGGGCACTGTTTCGCAAACTCCTCCTCGGGGTTTTGAACACCCCGCCATCGATCTGGCCGGATCAACGTCTGGCCAACGAAATCGCGCACCGCCGGGCGCGACGGTACTTAAAATACGAAAGGGAATGGTTCTGAAAATGAGGTATCTCGCAAGACTCGTCCACGTGCTGGCGATCATCATCGCGATTGTCGGTCTCACAGCGACGTCCCAGGCCGATGAGATGCGCATCGCCACACTGGCCCCGAGTGGCTCGGCGTGGATGAAAATCCTCGAACGAGGTGCGGCCGATATCGAGCAGGGCACCGCTGGCCGAATCTCGACCAAATACTACCCCAACGGTGTGCAAGGCGACGAACGCGACGTCGTCCGCAAAATGAAATTGCGCCAGCTCGACGGCGCGGTGGTGACCTCGGTGGGCCTGTCCATGGTCTATAACGGCATTCGCGTGCTCGAGCTGCCGCGGATGTTTGATTCGACCGAAGAAATGGACTACGTGCGGGCCAAGATGTGGCCCTATTTTCGCAAAAAGTTCCTCGACAAGGGCTTCGTTCTGGGTACTCCGGGAGACGTCGGCTGGATCCACATCGTATCCAAAACCCGCGTCGGCAACCTGGACGACCTGCGCAAGACGCGAATCTGGCTGTGGACCGATGATCCGATCCAGAAAGCGTTATTCCAGAAACTCAATCTCAATGCAGTTCCGATGGGAGTTCCCGATGTGTTGCCCAGTTTGACCAGCGGCCGCATCAATGCAGCGTACAATTCGCCACTCGGCGCGGTCGCCCTGCAGTGGTCGAGCAAGGTCAGATATATGTCCGAAATGCGAATGTTGTACTCCCACGGCGCGACCCTGTTCCGCAAAGACGTGTGGCTCAAGGCATCGAAAGAGGACCGCAAGTTCATCTCCAAGGTACTCCGCAAACAGGGGCGCAGGCTGCTCAAGATCGTGCGCCGCGACAACCGCACGGCACAGAAACAGATCGCCCAAAAAGGGGTCCAGATCATCGCGAGTTCGCCGGAGATGATTCGCGAGGTCGACCGCGCCGCTCGGGCAGTATGGCAGGAACTGGTCGGCAAAGTGTATACGCAACAAGAACTCGATATGGTGCTCAAATTCCGCGACGAGTATCGAACGCAGGGCAAGCAAAACGCGCCATCGAATAAACCCGTCCAGTAAACGAGTAACCCCGTCCAGTCGCCGTGCTACCGGACAGCAATCGCAGCGAGCCCGGGCGGTCGTCTCGATGACAACAGACTCTCCTGGGCACGGTTGTCTCTGTCAGGACACACCGTGGTGACGGCGGCGATCGCCATGCGCGTGTGAATAGGAGCTGGGTACGGCGACGACAAGGCAGTGAACCGGTGAAACATTTGCAGTGCGCGGCACGGTTCCAGCCGCGACCATGAGCCCAGTTACAGGCGGCGGATGCGGGCTGACCGGCGGGTTCTGTGGTTACAAAGTCGGTCGGGCAATTTGCCTTTCGGGTTGGGCTTCCATACGATGCGTTCCTGCGTGGGCGATGGTCAGCCCCGGCAACTGCGAGCTTGGTCCGTGACCGACACGACACCTGACACGACACCCAGGGAAGGAAAGCGCGCGTCCAATGGTACGAGCGGAAAGGGTTTGGGAGCAGTCGACAATTTGGTCCAAGCACTGCGCAGAGTCGACCGCGCTGTGGGCCTGGTCGAGCAGACCGTTGTGGTCGGGTTGTTGGCGGTTCTTATCGGCGTGGGCGCAGCGCAGGCCGTCGTGACCCAACTGGGTGCGAGCTGGGATTGGGCCGAAGAGATCATCCGCTACGCGGTATTCTTTATCGCCATGGCCGGAGCTGCGCTGTCTGCGCACACCGGCCAACTCATCGCCATGGACTTTGTGACCCGGCTTTTGCAGGCCAGGCGCCGGGCGCAGCTGCGCATTTTTTTGCGCCTCTTCACCCTGTCCGTGTGCGCCTTGCTCATCGTCGGTGGCCTGATTTTCAGCCGAGAGATCGGCGCCGAGACCAACTACCACATCATCCCGCCCGGCACTGGTTTGCTCGCCCTTCCGCTGGGTGCCGGGTTGATCGGTTTTCACGTCACTGCCCACTTGGCCATTGATTTCCTCCATCTCGTCGGCGGTCAGGCACTGCCGGAGCACAACCGACCCGCAGCACACTGAGCCATGATGACCCTGGCGATCACCGCGCTCTTCGGCCTTTTTTTGCTGGGTGCCCCGGTGTTTGCCGTCATGCTCGGTTTTGCACTGCTCGGCGCGATCGACACAGCGCGAGCCGGTGTGCTTCAGGAGTTTTCGAGCTTTGTCGGCGAGATCGCGCGCATTGGAACCGGCGAGCCAGCCAAGGTTCTATCCACGATACCGCTCTTCATTTTGGCCGGCTATCTCATGGCAGAAGCCAAAACCGCCGATCGAGTGGTCGGGTTTGCCCGCGCCGCGTTCGGCTGGATGCCGGGCGGTCTGGCCATCGTGACCATCGTGGCATGTGCCCTCTTTACCACGTTCACCGGGGCCTCGGGCGTGACCATCGTGGCTCTCGGTGGGCTGATCATGCCGTCGCTGCTCAAAGAGGGCTATTCGCAGCAATTCTCCCTGGGCCTCATCGCGGGCACCGGTTCGGTTGGCCTGTTGTTTCCACCCGCCCTGCCGCTTTTTGTCTACGGTACGGTCTACGGGGTAAACGACCAGCTCACCGGCGGGGATTCGGGCTTTACTACCGACCGATTTCTGTTCGCAGGCATCGTGCCCGGACTGGTCCTGGTCGGCATTCTCTCGGCCGTGGCTGTCGCGGTCGCGCTGTATCGGCGCCTCCCCATCCACCGGCCCGATCTCCGCCTATGCGCGAGGAGTTTCGCACTCGCCCTGCCCGAGATCGCCCTGCCTTTTCTGGTCATCGGGGCGCTGGTCCACGGCATGGTCATCGCCGAGATCGCGTCGCTCACCGTACTCTACGTCCTGTTCATCGAGATCGTCGTATATCGCGATATCGAGTTTCGCGCGTTGTGGCGTATTGCCCGCGAGTCCATGGCCCTGGTCGGCGCCATCTTCATCATCATTTTTGCCGCCAGTGCCCTGACCAATTACTTCGTCACCGCACATATACCGACCCAGCTGGTCGCCTGGATCTCGGAGCACGTCGACACCCAGTGGAAGTTCTTGCTGGCACTCAATCTATTTCTCATCGCGGTCGGCATGATGATGGACATTTTTTCGGCCATTGTCATCGTGGTGCCGCTGATCACGCCGCTGGCCAAGCAGTACGGCATCGATCCGTTCCATCTCGGTGTCATCTTTTTGCTCAATCTCGAGATCGGTTATCTCACTCCACCGGTGGGCCTGAACCTTTTTATCACCGGATTTAAATTTCAGCGGCCGGTGGTCGAGGTCATCCGCGCCACCATTCCGTTTTTGATCGCCATGGTTATTGCCCTCGGGCTGGTTACCTATGTGCCGGGCCTGACCGTGGTGCCCGACCCGCCCAGGACCGGGCGCCTGTCGAGCCTGGTCGACCGGATCAAGGAAGTCCAGCTGATTCTCGCCACCAGCCCCAAAATCACCCTGCCGAGCGGCAAAGTTCTCGAGTTCATCGACTGCCGGGACAGGGCCGATTCGGACCAGCTCAAATGCGAGGCGCCATTTGCCAGCATCACCGAGTGCCGCATCCGGCACGATGGCAAACCCGGTGGCGATCGAACGAGCGTGGTCGAATGTGAAAAGCAGGTCATAAGAGACTATCTCGATATCATCGGCGAGGGATACGGCGAGGGATACAGTGACGACGCCGATGCCAGCGACAATGCCGGCGGCGATACCGACCAGGGCGGCGACCTGCTCGACGGCATGGACGACGGCGACCTGCTCGACAGCATCGACGAGGGCGCTGACGACAGTGGCGACCTGCTCGACGACATCGAAACCGACGACACCGACCAGGCCAGCGGTGGCGGAGGCTTGCCGCAATGATGCCCGGACCGGACCGGGGCCCGGCGAAGCAATAGCACGTGTCGACTCCGTCTGCCATCCTGGTGACGCTGCGGCCCCACCAATGGGTCAAGAACCTGTTTGTCGTGGCTCCTCTGGTGTTCTCCAAGCACCTCTTCGACCCCGACCATGCCCTGCGTACAGCAGCCGCCACCGCGGTATTTTGTGCCCTATCCGGTGCAGTGTACACCTTCAACGACTTGCGCGACGTGGCCGCCGACCGCCTGCATCCGATCAAAAAGAATCGCCCCATTGCCGCGGGGCAACTCGGTGAACATACGGCCCTCACGATCGCCATGATTCTCGCCACCGCGGCCCTGGTCGGCAGCGCGTTGTTATCTCTCGGGCTCTTTGCTGCCACCGCTGGATATGCGGCCATCAATCTGGCCTATTCGGCCTGGCTCAAACAGATCGCCTATGTCGATGTCTGCCTCATTGCAGCTGGGTTTTTGCTCCGCGTGATCGGGGGCGGGTTGGCCATAGACGTCCCGATCTCGGCCTGGCTGATCGCGTGTACGGGACTTTTGGCCCTGCTGCTCGGATTTGGCAAGCGCGCCCACGAAGTCGCCCTGGCCGGGCAGCGCGGGGTCGAACCGGCACAGATGCGCAAGGCGCTGGCCGGCTACCGTGCAGCCAGTTTGCAGTGGCTCATGGTGGTTTTGGCTCTGGCCACGGTGGCGGCGTACGCGCTCTATACCCAGGACCCCCGCACCATCGCATTTTTCGGCACGCGCGCCTTGGTGTGGACGCTGCCGTGCTGTCTCATCGGCATCGCTCGCTTCCTGCAACTCGCGCTGTGGCATCCCCGGTTGCGCAGCCCAACCGATGCCATGCTGCGCGACTGGCTGTTTTTGATCAATATCGCATTGTGGGGTGCGATCGTGCTGGTCATCGTCTATCGGTGGTCCGATTTTTGAGATGGGCTCCAGTGCTATTGGTCGCGGATAGGTCCTGGGGTAAGGTCCATGTACGATCCCATCAAACTCGAGCGAGGAATTTCAATGATTGTAGGCGTCATCGGTTCTGGAGCCATCGGCCCCGACCTGGCATACGGTTTTGCTTCCGCCCTGGCCAGCGTGCCTGGCAGCGTGGTGTATCTGCACGACATCCGCCAAGAAGCGCTCGACGCCGGGACCAAGCGCATCGAGGGCTACATCGCCAAGGGCACTTCGCGCGGCAAGATCACCCAAAAAGTCGCCGAGGCTATCAAGGGTATCATCCAGCCCACCCTCGACATGCAAGACCTGGCCGGCTGCGAGTACGTGCTCGAGGCCGCCACCGAGGAACTGTCGATCAAACGGGCCATTTTGCGCGACATCGAAGACGTGGTCGGCGATGACTGTCTGATCGGATTTGCCACCTCGGGCATCCCGCGCTCCGAGATCGCAGCCCAGGCCAGGCGGCCCGAGAGATGCTTCGTCAATCATCCGTTCTTTCCGGCCTGGCGCTCACTTCCCATCGAGGTTGTGTCGTCGGGCAGCGCCGAACACGAAGCGCGCATGATGAAGACCGTGAAAGCACTGGGCAAGGTTCCGATCAAAACCGCCGATGTGCCGTGCTTTGCCGCCGACGACATTTTCTGCAACTACTGTTCAGAAGCGGCGCGCATTGTGGCCGAGGGCGTGGCCACGCCGGCCCAGGTCGACGCCATCGTCAACACTGCGATCGGCGGTGGCGGGCCATTCAACGTGCTCGACGGCACGCGGGGCAATCTTCTGACCGCGCATTGCCAGGAGCTCATGGCCGCAGCCGAGACCGGCTCTCCGTGGTTCGAGCCGCCGGCCATTCTGCGCGAAAAAGGCAACAATGCCTGGCACGACCGGGCCGCGCCCGGCGATCCGTCCTACCCCGATGCACTCGGACAAGAGGTTCTCGACCGCATCCTGGCCGTGCTCATCGCGCGAACCTATTTTGTGGTCGACAACGAGATCTGTGCACCGACCGAGCTCAACTGGATGACTCGCACCGCTCTGGGCTTCCGCAAGGGCCTGCTCGAGGTCGCCGGCGAACTGGGCGCCGACCGGGTCCACGCCATCTGCGCTGGCTACGCCGACAAGCACGACGGCTTTACCGTCCCCGCAAGCATCGCCGGCAAGAAGCTGGCGCAATTCTCGTCCAACGTCCGGGTTGCCCCGGCGTCGCCGACTGACGACATCGCAGTGGTCGAGATTTTCCGGCCCGAGGTCAAGAATGCGTTGAATCGGCAGACTCTTCACGAATTGCGCAACATTTTTACCCGGCTGGGCAGTGACGAGGGGGTGCGCGGCGTCGTGGTGACCAGTTTCGACGGTTCGTTGGCCGGCGCCGACATCACCGAACTGGCCCGCATCGGCAAGGCCGAGGATGCCGAGGCCATCTGCCAGCTCGGCCAGGGAGTGTTTCAGCTCGCCGCCGACATGAAAAAACCGGTCGTGGCAGCGGTCGACGGCCCGGTACTGGGTGGTGGGGCCGAGCTGTCCATGGCCTGTCACGGCCGTGTGGTCGGCCCTGATCTGATGATGGGCCAACCCGAGGTCAATCTCGGCATCATTCCCGGCTACGGCGGTACGCAACGCTTGCCCCGCATCATCGGCCCCGACCGGGCAATCGAGCTCTTGCGCACCGGCCGGCCGATCGGGGCCAAAAAGGCCTG
This sequence comes from Pseudomonadota bacterium, assembly GCA_022360315.1. Taxonomy (GTDB): domain Bacteria; phylum Myxococcota_A; class Polyangia; order Haliangiales; family Haliangiaceae; genus JAKSDA01. The sequence goes on along the minus strand of JAKSDA010000389.1, from coordinate 104,835 downwards.
CCAGTGGGGCTGGGCCCATGGCGAGCCCACCGCCGATATCGTGAGCGCGGCAATCGAGCTCACCCGGGCCCATCTATCCGGTCAGGTCAAACTCGCGCCGGTCGACCCTCAGCCGATGAATCTGCCCGAATCCCTGCCCCCGGTGGACATCGGGCATCACTCCAGAGCCGTGGACGCGATCCTGGTCGATGTGATTCGCCGCGGTCTGGCCATGCCGCTGGCCCAGGGGCTGGCTCTCGAAGGCCAGGGTTTTGGCCGGTGCACCGCGACCCTCGACCTGTACATCGGATTGAGCAATTTCATCCAAAACGGCCCTCGGGTACCCGCGGCCTTTTTGCACGAGTAGGAGACAAACGCCATGGCAAGCGAACCCATCGTCATTCTCGACGGCGGCCGGCGCACGCCGCGCGCCGACATTCTGATCAAAAACCGAGAGCCGGGACTGTTCTCGCGATTCAGCACCACCCAGCTCGGCGGTATGGCCATCGCCGCCGCACTCGAGCACACTGCACTCGATCCCGCCTTGATCGGTCACGTGGTCATGGGCATGGCTCAACACAGTCACCGCGATTCGATCTACGCGGCCCAGGGCATGCGCTGGCGCGGTGGTTTGCCCGATGATGTGCCCGCCCTGACCGTGGCCCGCATCTGCGGCAGCGGCGCCGAAGCCGTGGCCGTCGGCGCCGAAATGATGCTGGCCGGTGTGCGCCACGACAGCGAGCGGCCTTTCTCCCTGGTCGGCGGCGCCGAGAGCATGCAGTATCCGTTTTGTCTGTACAACTACCGCGGCAAGAAGGTCGGTGCTGCAGTCCAGAAATACGGCCCGATTCATGCCAGGAGCCTGTCGGGTGGAGAATACCTGCAGGACATGCTGCTCATGAGTTTGTACGATCCGGGTGCCAAAATGGCCATGGCCAACACCGCCGAGGAACTGGCCCGGCGCTATCAGATCAGTCGCGAGCAGGCCGATGAGTTCGGCTACCGGTCGCATCGGCTGGCCAAACAAGCGCGCGACGCCGGTCATTTTGCCGAGGAAATCGCGCCGATTTCTGTCGAGGTCGACGCGGCCGAGCCGGCCATTATGGTCGAGCACGACACTCACATTCTGGACAATGCCAGTATGGACAAGATGGCGCGCCTGGCCCCCGCATTCGAGCCCGGTGGCATTGTCACAGCCGGCAATGCCAGCGCTGTCGTCGACGGCGCTGCAGCCATGATCATCGGGAAAGAGAGCGAGGCCGAGAAACACGGAGCCAGACCACTCGCCCGCATCATCGGCATGGGAGTGGCCGCGTGCGACCCCCGGATCATGGGCTGGGGCCCGGTCCCTTCGACCAAGAAAGCACTGGCCAGCGCGGGCATCAAGGGCTCCGACGTCGACATCGTCGAGCTCAACGAAGCCTTTGCACCGCAAGCGCTGGCTGTGATCCGCGACTTTGCCGAGATGGGAATCGACCCCGAACGAGTCAATCCCATGGGCGGCGCCATTGCACTCGGCCATCCGCTGGGCGCCACCGGCGCAATCCTCACCTTGACCTGCGCCTACGCACTGCGTCGCCACAACAAACGCTATGGCGTGGTCACCATGTGCATTGGCGGCGGCCAGGGCATCTCGCTGGCTCTCGAGTCAGTGCAATAAACATCAGCCCAGCCACACCCGTTGCAGCGGGCCACAGCAGACCCAACACCAGTCTGGTCCAGGCACAGGTGTTGCCCGGTCCAGGTACAGGTGTTGCCCTGGTACGGCCCGCTCGATCATCGCGATCCGATCAATTATCGACAAAACCCGACCGCACAGAAACGCCTTGTCTGATCCGCAACAATGCGTTTCTGTCTTCATGTCGTATCAATTATCGATCAAGTGGCAGACAACCACCGATCAAGTGCCGATCAACGATCAATCAACTACCCATTTCTCTGTGAGTGCGGTAGGGTGTGTCTCAGAATACAGCTGAATGAATACAAACAATCGCTCACCTGTATTTTTTGTAATCGAGACCCAATATATATCGGCCAGAGGGTGTTTTGACCGCTGGCACAGAGCGTGCTTTAGCAACGGCGCCACAGCTTGGAGTACAGATGGAGACCAATTTGAATGGGTTCCTCAAACTGAACGTATTCCCGTCGGGTCGGCGGTTATTTGCTCAGCGCCAGGTTGCCAAGGTCGCGCTTGGCCTGGAGTTTACCCAGCTGGTCGAGCACCTAGCAGAAGCGATTGCTCATGACCAGAGGACACGTACACTCGAGAAGATCTGGGCAGGTCATAACGCGCGGCGCGGCATTGACGTGCGCGGGGTCGACATACGTCTGGATCAAACGCTGAACGCTCTGCGCGACGGTGCCATGGCTCAGGCCAAGGGAGCACACCAGAGTGATCCAGTCGTGGCTCAGGTCGATGGTTTCATTGCCCAGCTGTTTCCCGCTGGGGTTCATGCGATCACGTCTCTGCCCTATCTCGACGAGCTTGCCACGGTCGAGGTTATTGTGGCCAGATTACAGGGCCGGCTCGCACCAGTGGTGGTGGATCTCGGACTCGAGCGGCCGACCAGGCGCCTTGCTGCCTTGACCGAAGAATACCGAGCCGCGCTGGAGGCCGGCGATACACACGACTTCGATACGGTGTGTGCCGCCAGGACCAGAGGCCAGACCTATCTTCTGGAAACAGTGGCATTGATCGTGGGCAGGTTTTACCGGAACGACGATCCTGTGCACGCGGCCAGGCGCGACGTGCTATTGCGGCCCATTGTGGAGCAAAACAACGCGATCCGCGATTATTTGAATGCGCGTCGCACGATCCGCGATATCGATCCCGAGACCGGGCAACTCGAATACGACGACGCCGACAGTGAGGCCGGCCCTGTTCAATCCGGGCCCGATGCCACGGTGCCGTCGATTCCCGGAGCCATCTCTGCAGCCTGATCACCTGCCAACTGGCAACGAGTTGGACATTGCTGTCCATCCGCTAGACCTGGCCCGGCGAAAGACGCGCGTCCACATGGGCATTTTGCACACGGCCCGAGAGCTTCGCACCCGGCCCATCATTTTTGGGCAAAGCCCTGGACGGCCGGACTCGTGGCCAGCTCGGCCATTGACCTCGCAACAGAAACACCGCGTTGATCCACAGCGAATGCGTTCCTGTTCAGAGCTGGCTCTTGGCTTGCAGTGCCCCCTCTGCCAAGGAGGCATCATGAAGAGTCAATTTCTCGTTCATGTCTATATCGCATATGCAACTGTGAGTATTGGACTGACCGTGTGGCTGGCACGGGTGTTGTTCCGCAACGGTGCAGTATTTCTCGACGAGGTATTTGCCGATCAGCCAGCCATGGCGCAGGCGGTAAATCGCCTGTTGGTGGTGGGTTTTTACCTGCTCAATCTCGGTTATGCGTTCATGTGGCTAAAAGCCAGTGAAGCGAGCACGGTATTTCAAGCCATCGAGGTTCTCTCGTTTAAACTGGGTGCACTCTTACTCTCGCTGGGTATCATTCATTTCTGCAACCTGTACTTGTTTCACCGCATCCGGCAACGCAGTCGGCAAGCCGTGATGCCGCCGCCAGTTCGGCCACAAATGAAGCTGGCTGCCAGGGCGGGAAATACCAGCCATGGCTGAGCCGACAACCGGGCGACTCACCATCATCTTCGATCCGAGCTGCCCGCTCTGTGTCAGGTGTCGCCACTGGATGGAACTTCAACCCGCCTACGTCAATTTCGAGTTTCTGGCCTCGACCTCTGCCACGGCGCAGAAGCGCTACGGTGACGTGCCGTGGCTCGGCGATGAACTCGTGGTGGTAAATGAGCACGGCGAGGTATGGGTGGGTGCTGCGGCATTTCTGGTCGCGTTGTGGGCGCTGCGGGACTGGCGTTCCTGGTCGTACCGCCTCAGCGGAACCGTATTCGCTCCTCTGGCCAAACGCTTCTTCGAGTCGATCTCGCACAAGCGCCACTGGATCGCGGGATTTCTTCGCCACACCGAATGCCCCGATGGCCATTGCACCGCAAAGACCTCTCTGCGGGCCCTCTCGGCCGTGCGAACAACCTACCGCAGGGGTGCGATGCCATGACCGTCGATGAGAAGGACGGTGGCGGCGATCGGCAGTGCGTTCACCGGGCCGGGTTCGAGCCTGACCCAGCCGGCCACAGCGGGCTGCTGTTGTTCGAAATCATCGACTGTCGGGGTGAGCTCTATGTCGTGGACCACGCGCATGGGGCTGTCGGCCGGATTGTTCGATCGCGGCCAATGCAATCGGCAGAATACCGGAATGTCGGACGTTGCGCCCTGGCTGGCCGGCCGAGCCGACCCGGCAGTCTGGTAGTTTGCGCCCAAAAGAGATACAAACCGGGCCGATGAACGGACAGATGAGCCCATCAGAATCGGCAACCAGCCCACACCCTCCCATCGACGAGCGTCTGGACCAGGACATCGCTCTGCTCACCAGGGTGCTCGACGACGCGATCGGCCGGCTCGGCGGCCAGGGCGGACACAAGCTGGCCCACGAGCTGCGCAGCCGGGCCAGGGACCTGCGCGTCGGCGCGCTGGTCGGCGGGCGCGAGGCCTTTGCGGCCCGCTTTGCCGAATTCGATCTCGACCAGCTCGACCTCATGGCCCGGGTTTCGACCCTGTGGTTCCACCTGGTCAACGCGGCCGAGGAGCAGCATCGCATCCGGGTGCTGCGAGCCCGCGACCGAGACGACAGTGCGCCCCAGGGCAGCATCGCCGACGGATGCCGAAAACTCAAAGAAGCCGGGCTGGGCCCCGACGACATGCGTGCCCTGTTGTCGCGTCTGTTTATCATGCCTGTGCTCACCGCCCACCCAACCGAGGCGCGGCGGCGCACCATGATCGATCACCTCGCGGTTATCGCCGAGGTGCTCGACACGCTCGACCGCAGCCAGCTGGGCGCGCGGGAAAAAGACCACCTTCTCACCCGGCTGAAAAACACCGTGGTGTCGCTTCTCGGCACCGAGGTGTCGCGAGCCTCCAAACCGTCACCGCGCGACGAGATCCGGACCGGTCTGCACGTCTTCGAGGGCACCCTGGTCGATGTGACCCCGGCGGTATACCGGTCGTTCGAGGACGCACTGGCCCGAACCTACCCGGGCGAGGCGTTTGATCTGCCCCCGTTTCTGATCTGGGGCTCGTGGATCGGCGGCGACCGCGACGGCAATCCCTATGTCACCTCCGATACCACACGCTACGTGCTCGAACGGCAACGCGTGTCGGTACTGGAGCGCTACCGCAACGATGTCGAGCGCCTGATGCGCGAGCTGTCGATCTCAGCCCGGCCGCTGGCCCAGCAGACCCGCGATGCAAATGGATTAGCCAGCCTGGACGCCTCGGCGGTGGTCGATCGCGACCATTTGCCCGAGGTGGCGGCCCGGGTGAAGCGGTACCGCTCACGCGAGCCGTGGCGCGAAAAACTGTGGTTCATGCGGGCGCGCCTCGACGCCACGATCACCCGCGGCGAAGCAGCGTACGCCAATGTCGAGCGCTATCTCGAAGACCTCTACGTCCTGCGCGACAGCTTGATCGCATGCGGCTTTGGCTGTCTGGCCGACAGCCACCTGCGCGATGCCATCCGACGCGCCGAGGTCTTTGGCTTTCATCTGGCCACGCTCGATCTCAGACAGCACTCCGATGTGCACGAGCGCGCTGTGACCGAGCTCTTGGCCCTCGATGGCAAACGCGGATACCAGGAGCTGGACGAGGACGCCCGCTGCTCGCTCCTGGTCGAAACCCTCGAACACACGGACTTCACGCCGCCGGCCCGTCTTACTGACCTGTCGCCCGAAACCAGAGAAATTCTCGCCACGCTCGACATGGTGGGTCGGGCTCGGCGCGAACTCGGGCCGCGGGCCTGCGAGCGCTACATCGTGAGTTTTACCCGCAGCGTCAGTGACCTGCTGGAAGTGCTCTTCTTGATCCGGGCCGCGCGTTTGAGCCCGGGCGAGCTTCGCCCAGTTCCTCTCCTCGAACAGCTCGAAGACCTCGATCGGGCCGGCGAGATCGCCGAATCCATGCTCGCCTCGCGGCCAATTCGGGCCGCGCTCGGCGGCGAACTCGAGGTCATGATCGGCTACTCGGACGCCGGCAAACAGATCGGTTATTTTGCCTCTGCAGTGGCTCTGCGTCGCGCCCAACTGGCCCTGGCTGGGGTGGCGGAAAGACGCGGCGTGGCCCTGACCATCTTTCACGGCCGCGGCGGGGCTATCGGACGGGGCGGCGGGCCGGCCAATCAGGCCATCCGCGCCCAGCCGCCCGCTGCCGTGCGCGGCCGAATTCGCGTGACCGAACAGGGCGAGACCGTGACCGCTCGATATAGCCGCGTCGAGATCGCGCATCGCGACCTCGAGCAGATGGTCAATGCAGTTCTGGTCGCCGCCGCCGACGAGCGCACCCCCACAACCGGAGACGAAATCGAAGCGCTCAACAATTTGCTCGACCGGGCCGGCGAAAAAGCCAAGGCGAGCTATACATCCCTGCTCGACGACCCCGACCGACTGGCGCGCTACGCTCTTTCAGCCACGCCGATGCAGCAGATCACCAAGCTGCCCATCGGCTCGCGGCCGGCGTCGCGGCGGCCCGGCCTGTCGTTCGAGGATCTGCGCGCCATTCCGTGGGTGTTTTCGTGGAATCAGAGCCGGCACGGGCTACCCGGCTGGTTCGGTCTGGGCTCTGCCCTGCACGTGATCATCGATAGCGAGGGGGTCGACCGGGCTCGCGAGCTTTTCCGCACCTCGCCATTTTTCCGCGCGCTCATCAATAATGCCCAGCTGGCGCTGAGCCGGGCCGATATCAGTGTGGCCCGGAATTACGCCGAATTGGCCGACAGCGACGCCAGGCAGGTATTCGATCTCATCGAGCGCGAGCACCAACTCACAGTGGGTCACATCCTGGACGTGGTCGACCGACAGCAACTGCTCGGCAATCGACCTCATCTTCTGGCCACGATCTGGCGGCGCAATCCAGTCGTCGATGTTCTCAGTCACACGCAGATCGAGTTGTTGCGCCGCCTCAGCGCGGCTGCAACAAGCGACCGTGGCCCCGACCACAGCAGCCCCCCCGATGCATCCGCCGACATGGAACGCATCCGGGCCATCCTCTTTGTCACCATCAACGGCATCGCTGCCGGTCTCCAGACGGCTGGGTAGCTTGCCTCACGTCGATCCCTCCACCTTCTCGCGCAGCTCGAGATGAATGAGTATTTCGTCCCGGCTGGACATACCGCGGTTTCCCGGACGGACTTTCCATCCTGGCAGTTTTTCTAGCTCGCGAAACACGGCCGCAACAACCCGTGGTTGCACGTCGCGGTAAAACTGGTCACGCCAGGCGTAACCGTCCAATTCGCCATCGTAGTCGTCGTCGAAACTGGCTCCGACTTCGAATCGGAGCACCCAGGTGGTCTCTTCACGATAGTTCATGGCCGGATACTACTGCGTAACCACCAACCGCAGTTGTCCAACCTGATACGGTATGGTCGCGATGATCCCCGCAGCCGATCCTTCGTCCCGATCACCCGGCGTCACGCTGGGCGCAGCGCTGACCGTATGCGCACTGACCCACATGACATGCCAGCCAGGGAGCGGGCAGCACACAGCGGGAAAGCGCAGCGGACCGCCCGGCGCGGTAACCGATTTGCCCCACCGTCCAGTCCCGGCCGCAGCCCTCGGCCATCCCACGGCCAGTTTGGTCGCCATCCCGGCCGGCACATTCGTCATGGGCGATTCCGGGGGAGATGCCAACGAGGCACCGCGGAGCATGTCAGTGGCCGGCTTTCGCCTCATGCGCTATGAGGTGACCAATGGTCAATTCGCCCGCTTCGTGGCTGATACGGGGTACGTAACTGATCCCGAAGAGCGCGGTTTTGGCAGCGTATGGCTCGATCGGCGCTGGTCCAATATCCCCGGTGCGGACTGGCGCCACCCCCATGGGCCAGCGACATCGATTACCGATAGAGACAGCCATCCGGTGGTCCAGGTCTCCGCCGGGGATGCGGCAGCGTTTTGCGCGTACCACGAACTCAGGTTGCCCAGTGAAGTAGAATGGGAGTTTGCCGCTAGGGGCACAGATGGACGCCGCTATACCTGGGGCAACGAGCCGCCGTATCGCGGCACGTTGCGCGGCAATTTCGGTACACCCAAATGCTGCGCTCCGGATCCTTCCGACGGGTACTACAGAATCGCACCGGTGGGCCAATACTCCGAAGGGCTATCGCCCTTCGGTCTATTCGATATAGCCGGCAACGTGTGGGAATGGACCTCAAGCCCATTTCCGGGCCGACCCGGCATGGTCGCACTGCGCGGGGGCGGCTGGGGCAACAACTCGTACTGCTTGCGGGCCAGCTATCGCCATGCCAACCCGCCCAACCTCGGCCTCGATATGGTCGGATTTCGCTGCGCAGCCGACCCCATCCTGCACTGAGCCGAGCTCTGCTGTGTTTCTTGCCACATTGGCCATTCGAGCGGGAATGTTGGCAGAGAATGCGCTCCGTGATCGGGATCATTCACCTCGCCGCTGGCGCTGTTGCTAACACCGCGGAATCATGCCGCGCGTCACAGAGATGTCATCGGCCGCGCACAAGGCCAGCCAATTCCTCGCTGGCCTTGTAATGCCCGAACACTGCCTCGCAGCCGTTTCACAGCGCTGTGCTACCCCCCTGGACTCCCCCGGTGGGGCAACACTTGAATGATGGCAGAAAAATGAACTTCAACGAGAATATGTATTGGCCACCGTCAAACTTCTCGAGTAAACTGTTTCGTTAGTATCAGACGAATGGGTTGGACTGGAGAACGAAGAAGAAGGGTCGGCCTCTTGGGCTGTGCAGTTGATGTGGGAATGACGAGGGAATCTTATCGTTGATCGCCTCCTCGTTCGTACAAACTCGTCCCAGGCTGTCTTTGCGGGCGGTGTTAAGTGGTTCAAACGCCCTTGCCAAGCTGCTGGTGGGCGATTCGGCCTGCGAGGCTCGGCCCAGTTCGCTGCCCACTCCACGGTATGCGCATGATGTCGAATGCTGCTTGTCGCAACTCGGGCGAGGAATAGCTGTCACATGGGATATGGGGAACTCCGCATTGCCCGCCTGCAGCACAGCTGGTTGGTCACCTGGAGCAGCCATGCAGCCCTTTCGCGCTTGCCATCCGGGTGAATCGGTAGCTCGACACGCAAAGATAACACCGTAGTTTGTGCGCGTATTTCCTCTCGATCGAGGACAAGGATAAAAAATTGACTTGTACAGATACTTTCTGATGGCAGACTGAAAATTATCGAGTAAGCTCTCACTCCAACATGGGACTTATGGGTTGGTATGGAACAGAAGACGAGCTGCTGGTGTAGTGTGTTGCAGTTGTTACGGGAAGCCGGCTGTCGATCGCGCCTCTGCTGATACGACACCTGTTCGTGGCTATTTGACTGGTCATTGCCGCCGCCGCTCGTTCTTTAACCGTGCTCCGATCGACAGCTCTGGCCGAGCAGCGGATCTGCATCTCGAGCTCGTCGCCGTCAGCGCGTAACCCATTTGGGGATGGTGAATCGATTTTGTTACATCGTGGAGCGACTGCAAAATGATTTTTGTTCAGTGTCGATCTACCAGTAACAACACTTCAATTACAGACACTACTACAAATGGATCCGAGCTGCCGCCGAGCCGTCGACGGGGTTGTTGTACCACATCGACCTCTATTCGGCTCGCAAGGAATAGGTTCTCACCATGTCGCATTCAGAAATAGGCACCACCGCGCCGCCTACAACGATTCCGGCTGCCCTCGCCCGCCTGGCCGGTACCCACAATAAGGGCTTCACGTTCCTCGACAGCAAACTACGACCAGAGGTATGGTCGTTTGCCCGTGTGGCCGAAGAAGTCGATCGCTGGTGTCGTTTCTTTCTCGCCCACGGATTAAAAAAAGGCGATCGCCTGGCCATGATCGTGCCCGACAATCGCAATTTCGTGCTGTCATTTCTCGGCGCTATTTCGGCGGGTATCTTGCCAGTACCGCTTTATCCGCCCATCATGGGTGATCGTCTCAATAGCTATCTGGAAACCCTGTCTGGCATCTTGCAACACGCCCAACCTCGATTTCTTTTGACCGGCGCCATGCTGGCACCACAAGCCCGTGGGCTAACCGCGGGATTTCCCCACCTGGAAGGGGTGCTCTCGGTCGAGGACATTCAACACTGGACCGATCCCGATCCGGCCCGACAGCCGCCGCCAGTTACCCCGACAGACCCTTGCTTCCTGCAATTCACCTCCGGTTCTACAGCCAAACCCAAGGGCGTAGTGATTTCCCACGCCAACCTGATTGCCAACGCGCGAGCTATCGGCCATGGGTTGCGCTTGCAGCCGGATGCCGATCGGGGAGTTTCCTGGCTGCCGCTCTTTCACGATATGGGTCTAATCGGGTTTGTCATCACCCCCTTGTTGTTCGCGGTAGACGTGGTATTCATTCCAACTATGGCTTTCATCAGACGCGCCACGGTTTGGATGGAAACCATTTCTCGGTATGGTGGCACCATCACCTTTGCTCCCAACTTTGCTTTTGGTCTGGCTGCCAAACGAATACGCAACCCCGAGCGCCTCGACTTGAAGCAGTTGCGGGTGGTCGGCTGCGGCGCCGAACCGATCAACGGTGAAACCCTGCGTCACTTTTACCAAACCCACAGACGCACCGGATTGGCTGCCAATGCCCTAACTCCCTGCTACGGAATGGCCGAGGCCACCCTGGCTGTGACGTTCGCCGATGTGGAGCAGCCGTTCCGCGCCGTGACGGTCGATCGCGAGGCCTATGAAGAGGAGCTGGTCGTCCGTGCCCCGGCAGGTCACGACGAGGATCGCGACGGATTGCAGTTGGTGAGCTGCGGCAAGACCTTTCCCGGCCACCAGGTCGCCATTGTCGACCCGGACGGCAATCACCTCGAGGTGGGCCGAGTGGGCGAGATCCTATTCCGCGGACCCAGTGTGACTCGCGGCTATTTTGGCGACCGCGCAGCTTCGGACGAGCTGATCCGCAACGGCTGGTTGCATACCGGCGACCTGGGTTTTCTGCACAACGGCGAGCTATTCGTATCCGGCCGCAAAAAAGATCTGATCATCATCAATGGTCGCAACTACTTTCCCCAGGCGATTGAGTGGGAAGTGGAAAACGTGGAGGGTATTCGCCGCGGCAATACGGTCGCTTTCGGTGTTCAGGGCAATGATACCGAGTCACTGGTGATCGTGTCCGAGGCCAAGGGCGGCGACCGCGGCGCCGTTGCTGCCCGCGTGCGCCAGAGGATCAGCGATGCGTTTGGTATCGTTCCCGCCGACGTGGCCCTGTGGGATCGCGGCAAACTGCCCAAGACCACGAGCGGCAAGATTCAACGCCGCCGCACCCGAGCGCTCTATATCAACCTACGGCGACAGCGAGCTGCGGCCTAGCCTGGCCAACGGCTCGATCGCCTCATTGCAGTGCAACATCTTTGGCAATGCAGCATTTTGTGGGGAGAAATCATGTCTAATCAAGCACAGATTGCAGTCAGTTACGACGTTTCCAACGATTTTTTCAGCCTCTGGCTGGACAAGCGAATGAACTATTCCTGCGGGCTCTTTTTGAACCCCGACGATAATCTAGACGATGCTCAGGTCAACAAACTGCAGTTCTTCTACGAAAAAACTCGCCTCACTCGTGACAGCCGGGTAATCGACATTGGCTGTGGTTGGGGCGGTGTACTCGGCTACCTGACCCGCGACAAGGGATTGCGCGACGTGGTGGGCATCACCCTGTCCCGTGCCCAGTACGACTATCTGTCACAACAGGACTTTCCCGGCGCCGAGGTTGCCTGCATCAACTACGAGGACTATCAACCCGATCGCCCGTTTGACGCGGCGATCAGTATCGGTATGTTCGAACATCTGGCCTCGCCCGAGCAGGCGCGGTCAGGTGAAAGCGTGGAAATCTACCGCAACTACTTCCGCAAGGTGTGGTCGTGGACCAAAAGCGATAGCCTGTTTGGCTTGCAGACGGTCATTGGCGGTCGTATTCCCCGCCGCGGCGCCGCGCTGCGCGAACTTGCCTGGGCCACCTATGCCATCTTTCCGGGCGCCATTTCGCCGCGCCTCGAAGTGATTGCCGCAGCGGTGAGCCCGCACTGGGAAATCCTCGAGGTCCACACCCGTCGTGAGCACTACCGTGACACCTCTCAGGCCTGGCTGGATCGCCTGATCGCCAATCGCGACAGGGTCGTGGCCGAATCGAGCGAGGCTCTGTTCGACGACTACAGGCGTTATCTGAGCGCCTGTGTCCGTTCGTTTGACGAGGGGTATCAATCGCTGGCTCAGCTGGTACTTCGCCGTATTCAGTAAAAATGTATCAACGCCCTATGGATAACTCCAACGCATATAACTTTTTTGAGGAGAAACGCAATGGTTGACAATTCTGCCATCCACGAAGTAAATACAGATGCGGACATTCTACAGTTGCTTCGGGACGCCCTTGCATACGCGGATCCAAAGGTTGCCGCAGCCAGCAGCGATGCCATGACTATGACGTCCACGCTGGCCGATCTGGGCATCGAATCGGTTTGTGCTCTCGAAATGGTCGGTTATGTCGAGGACAAGCTGAACATCCTATTCTCTGACGACGAGATGTCCAAGATCAACGATATCCCGGGCTTTGTCGCTCTGATCCGCAAACATCATCAACCCTTGCAAGAAAAGAAACACAGCCATGGCAGTTAGTGCTACGACCAGAGAGAAGACCTACCGGGCCTACATGGAGTTTTTTGACAAGGCCGAGCGCAATCGCCGGTGGCATTGGCTGGACGACGTCCCCTGGGACAAGCTCGACACCACCAAAAACCGGGAAGAGACTGCCATCTGCCTCGAAACCTTTTGCGGAGTCGAGCTCTATGTTCCCGATTACACAGCCAACGGCTTCAATCTCACTCGCGAGATTTTCGGTCACGCGTGGTTCCAGGCCAATTGGGGCTACGAGGAGTCCAAACACGCCCTGGTCTTCCGCGAATACCTGCTGCGTTCGGGGCTCCGCACTCTCGAACAGTACGACGACTACGAGGCCAAGATCTTCGCCAAGAAGTGGCATCTGCCCTTCCCAACCCGCCGGCGCATGACCTGCTACGGCGCGTTGCAAGAGCTGGCCACCTATCAGATCTATGCCAATCAGCGGGAAAAGTACAAGGCCGAGGGCAACGACGTGTTGCACAAGATCTTCTTCCTGGTCTCCCGCGACGAATCGGCGCATTACGGATTCTATCGTCGGGTGCTGCAGTTCTTCTTTGAAGAAGACTACGACGGCACTCTCGCCGACCTGGCCCATGTCGTGTACCATTTTCGCATGCCGGGGGTCGGTCTGATTCCCGAGTATGACGACCGCCTCAAGACCGAGGGTGTGGGCATCACCTCCCAGCAATTCCTGTCCGATGCAGTGCTGCCCATGCTACGCAAACTGGGCACAACAAGGCCGGATCTGGTTCGGGCCCTGCGTCAAAAACGCCTCGAGGAACAGGCTCAATCGGCCGCCGGGGGTGCTCCCTCGGGCCAGGCGGCATAGGCCGATAGCGGCCCAAAGCGAGTTCGTCCAATAGCGGGCTGGCTGCATCCAGTCTTTTTGTGGCCAGTGCGCGGCTTTCGCCCGATGGCTGTATAACCTTGGAAAAAAGGATATCAACAATGCGAGTACTCGTCGTTGGTGGAACCGGTCTCATCGGTTCCCATGCTGCCATGGAACTGATGCGCCGTGGCCACGAGGTCACGGTAATGGCGCGCAAGGAACCAGACAGGACTCTGGCGCCCAAGGAGCTTGGTTTCGTTCCCGGTGATTATGTCGAAAAGACCTATGATCCCGAGGTATTTCGTCAGTTCGATGGTTTGGTGTTCGCGACGGGCCTGGATTGGCGTCTCCAGCCCAAGATAGACGCCTGGGATTTCTTCAGGAAATCCAATGTGGAGGCCATTGCCGACCTCTTTCGTGTCGCCGCGGAAAAAGGCGTCAAGCGCGCGGTGCTGGTTTCTTCGTTTTATCACGCCGTGCGGCCCGCGCTGCGCGTGCAAGCCTATATCCGTTCGCGTTTCGAATCCGAGGACGCAGCCATCGAGGCCGGCGGCAACACCATGAACGTGTCCTGCGTGGCGCCCTCGTGGGTGATGGGCCCCATACCATGGTCCGACGTGGATGGGTTCGGCAAAATTATCAGCAAGATGGTCTACGGCAACAAACCGCTGCTTTTCCTGCCTGGCGGCACGAACTGGATTTCAGCGACCACCCTGGGTTCTATCATCGCCGAGGCCCTGGAACGCGCTGAACACGGGACCAAGTACCTGGCCGGTGGCGTGAATCGCACCTGGCAAGAAGTGATCCAGCGGTTTGTCGAACTATCCGGCCAGAAACGCAAAGTGCGCACGGTCCCCAGGACCCTGCTCTTCATGCTCAGCCTCCTGGTTATCGCCTATCGCAAGATACGCGGCCGCAATTCCGGCTGGCGCGAGACTAGCTGGGTTGGCACCATGTCCGACAAGGTGTATTTTGAGCCAACCGAGGCGCAAAAAGACCTGGGCTATGTCGACAGCGATATCGACAGCGCGATCGCGGAGACCCATGCCTTCTACCGGCAGCGTTTCGACCCCCACGCCGCTGCTGTGAATCCCGAGGAAACCTCGTCTGCGTCCCCGGAAACCGCCGACAAAGCGATGTCTAAACAAAACATTGGTACCGCGAACTCCGCCTGAGCAGCCGAGTGGACGGTATTGCTGGCACGCCGCAAAGGACGTTTTTTGCGTCGAGTGGTGCCGGGCATCGCGCCGTTCTTCTTCGCACGTGCGGGTCCGCCAAGTCTCCAGGCTAAGGAAAAACGATGGCAACCATGGCTGATGGCGTTAAAAAGGTAACTCTGCCCAAAGAATTTTATAAAATTTCGTTATGGGGCACTGCAGGATTCATCGCGTATTGTTACTCGTTATTGGTTTTTTCACTTGTCATGATATGGCAAGTGTACCAGGCACCGTGGCCTACGGCCTATCAGGTCGCGTTGATCATTCCCCTATCGCTGGTCGCGGGTCAGGGCATTCACCTTCTGGGTTGGGTCGGCCACGAGGGCTTTCATTTTAACCTGAGCAGAAATCGCCATATATCGGCGTTCCTCGCGGTCTTGTGCACCGGTCCGGTGGCGTTTTTCAGTACGGTCGGCGAGCACTCGCTGCATCGACATCATCACATGTACACCAACACAGAGCGGGATGAGTACGTTCATCTATTTCCCAAATACAAGAGCGTGCTCAGCCGCATCCTGATCGGCCGCCCCGCCGTGGAGATGGTGTATCTCCTCAATACTTGCAAGATCGCCCTGGGCAAATTTGATTTGAAGATGGGCTTCAACCTGCGCACCATGACCCACTACGCCCGACTCGACTTGCTGTGGTCAGGAGCATGGATGGCTGCCTACATCTGGCTCTTTGTTCACAATCCAGTTGCCGGCGCGCTGCTGGTTGCCCTGCCCCACGCGTCCGGTTTCCTGGTCGCCGCGCTACGACCGTACGCCGAACATGCTGGTACCACGAGCGAGGCCTTCCAATCGGCTCGCAGCCGCACGTCGTGGCTGGTCACTCTGGTCTATTTCTTCAATAATTACCACTTGGAGCACCATTTGTACCAGCAGGTTCCGTGCTATAATCTGCCCAAGGTCCACCGCTACTTGAAGGACAGGGGTCTGTTTCATCGCGCCGATTCAAAGATTACCCCGACCGTGAGTGGAGCCTTCCATGCCGGCACGCGTCTCCAGTATCCAACCGGTCGGAGCGATCTGTGAGTGCTTGCAGTCCAACGCCTACATCCTGACGTTATCCGGCCGCGGAGAGGAATCGCTTGCGCGAGAAATGGCGCCACAGGAACGAATGACCACTCCTCACAAGTGAGTATTCAGTATTTCCGACCAGCCCGCCGATGGCTGCCTTGCCCGTCGGCCACGCCCTCCACTATGCTCCCTCCTCGGCGCCTTGCCACAGGCGCGCTGGATCGACCCGACCGGGCACTCGCTTGCGGGTCGCAGTACCAAGACAAGAAGGATGAGAGATGAAACAACGAGATGTTACCATTGCCGCCACCGATGGCTTCGAACTCGCCGCTCTCCATTTGGAGCCGGAAACTGATCTGCGCGGTGTCATCCAGTTTCATTCGGGCACTGGCGTCAAGAAAGAATTTTATCTCAAGTTTGCCAAGTACATGGCAGAGCGCGGCTTCGCAGTAATCCTTTTCGACTATCGCGGCATCGGCGGCTCCCGGCCCAAAAGCCTGCGTGGGTTCGAGGCTCAACTGCGCCACTGGGGGGAGCGGGATATGGTGGGTGTGTTGGAGTGGATCAAAACCAGTTATCCCCAGCTACCCAAATTCATTGTGGCCCACAGCATGGGCGGCCAACTGATTGGCCTCATGAAAAACCACGACGTCCTGCGCGGCGTGGTCACCATCGCAGCTTCCACCGGGTACTGGCGTACGTTTCCAAGACCGTACAGATATCTTCCCGCCTTTATCTGGTACGTCTACATACCCATAGTATCGCGGATTTTTGGATTCGTGCCGGCCAAGAGACTGCAGCTGGGCGAAGATCTGCCCACCGGGGTAGCTCGTGAGTGGGCCGACTGGTGTACCAACCGCAACTATCTGCGCAGTTTCTTCGGCGTCACGATCGAAGAGCAGTTCTTTGCCGACATACGCGCCCCAGTGAAGGCGTTTTATGCGGAAGACGATACCATCGCCACCGAGCGCA
This sequence comes from Pseudomonadota bacterium, assembly GCA_022360315.1. Lineage (GTDB taxonomy): Bacteria > Myxococcota_A > Polyangia > Haliangiales > Haliangiaceae > JAKSDA01. The sequence continues at coordinate 88,091 of JAKSDA010000389.1, read as the reverse complement.
CGGTGCCCGAGATTCTCGAATACTTCGAGAACGCCCAGGTATCCAGCGAGAAAATCCGACTTTCCGACGTATCGGCCAAGGCCATCGGTCATTTTGGTTTTTTCTCCAGGAAGTTTGGCAGACAGCTCTGGCCCAAACCCATCGACTGGATCGAAACGCAGCTGGCTGAGTAGCCGGGGAGAAATGCGCGCACGTACCAGGGGTAATCGAGCGGCTTTCTTATCGGCGGCCGAGATAGCAATCGACCGATGCCACCGACTCGACAACCCGCGACGTCTTCTGGCGCAGGAGCGTGGCTGACTGATGGCCATTGGCAACGAGAATCGCCTCGATGCCCAATGCGCGGGCGACATCGAAGTCATGAGTGGTATCGCCGACAAGCACGACCGAATCGCTCTCGAGCCCGAGCTCTGTCATCAACGTTCTGCCGCGCTCTAACTTGCTGCCGGCCTGATCGTCGGGATGGCCAGAAACGGTGGCGAATAGCTCGCCCAGCCCAAATCGCGTTACCGCTTCGGTCAATTGTCGGTGCGGTAGCGACGACAGGAGCGACTGCTTGTAGCCCGCCTCTCTGCACGACCAGAGGATCTCGGTCACATTGTCGTGCAGCTGGCATTCGTCGCGTTGTCGCGACTCGTACGCGTCCCAGAACGCAGTCATGACCCGCTCGAAGGTGACGGCTGAGTCGGGCGCAAACGAAAAGCCGAGCCGCTCGTAAAAGCCCTTGACCGGCAGATCGAAACAGGCTCGGTATTGCTCGAGAGTTATCTGTGGCTTGCCAAATTGCCCGAGAAGTTCATTGTCGATGGCCACGGACAACTCCACGTCGTCGAACAGGGTGCCGTTCCAGTCCCATATGATATGTGCGTATCGGCGGGTCAATGCGCAGTCCGATCGGAAAACAGCTTGATCTCCTCGAGTCGCTGCAGCAGCCAGTCACCGGCACGAAGAGCATCGCTTTTCTCGGCCGGATCGCCGCGCTTGCACAGGTAGGCCACCGAACTCGGATGATAGAAATAGACGATGGCATACCGAGCGTGGTCCGGGTTGTGGTTGCTCACGCGATGCACAGTGGCCTTGACGCGGTCTTCGAGCATGTATGCTAACATGTCGCCAAGATTGACTAGCAAGTAGTCTCGACAGTACTGGCGATCGACTGCAACCCACTCGTTGGCCGGAGTGAGAAACTGCAATCCGTCGTCGCTGGCCCGCGGCTGCAGGCCGAGCAATTGGATTCCGGTATGCGCCTCGGCACGCAACCCCTGCTCGCCGGGCTGGATCCGCGGATAGTGCAACGTGCGCAACATGCTGTTTCCGTCGCGGATGAGCTCTTTTACATAACCTGCATCCATCTCGTAACCAATGCCGATCGAGCGCATGATTGCGTCACCAGCGCGGCGAAATTGCTCGAATAGCGCCTCGAACGGCGGCCGAAACTCGGGCATTGAGCGCGGCCATACGTTGGTCGCGTACAACTCGCCGAGCGGATGACCGGTAGGAACATCCTGGCCGACGTGAAACATCTCCTTGAGATCGGGCAGCTCACTGCCCTGGGCGGTCTCGATCCGGTATGGAAAATAACCGATGTCACTGTACTTCTTTTGATCGATATGGTCGTACCGCAGGTCCATCTTGTCCGACAGGGGCAGTTCGAAAAATCGTTCGCTCAATTGGTAACAACGATCGAGCAACTGTAGGTCTAGCCCATGGCGAGCAACACAGAGAAAGCCGAGCTTCGCCACCGATCGCCGCAAATCGTCAAAGTATGCCCTTCTCTGCTCCTCTGTGCCGCTCCGGTAGTGCTCGAGGTCGAGTACGATGAGCTCATCACCGGTCAGCGTCCTGGCGTGTTTATTCTCGTCATGTGGTGTCATGCGATGCCTCTCATCGCGGTCGCGTGGGTCTCTGCGCACTCAAAGCGCATGTCATCCCTGCTTCCAGAATCGTTTGTGGTTCTTTTTTTCTTTGTCGAGGAACGCCTGATAGAGGTCGATATCACAACTGTCTGCCAGGTCGAGTAAATAGATCAGCACGTCGGCGAGTTCATCACTCACGGCTGCATAGCGGTCCGCCTTCTCGCTGTCGATTTTCAGGCCGATGTATTTGCGGAGCGCCTTGGCCAGCTCGCCGACCTCCTCGACCATCAAGAGCATGATGTCGCGCGGACTCTCGTCAGCAAATCCCCGCTGGACGACGACTCGGTGGATGTAGTGCTGCAGCACCGACAGTGGCGACCGGGCAGAGATCGTCTGTAATGGGTTGTCGTGGAGGCTCTCGCCAATCGCGACCGCGACTTGTTCGGGACTTGCAACTCGATCGACGAAGAGTTTGAGGGTGAAGTCTTCGGGGCGATCTCTGGCGTACACTGGTTTGCCCAATGCCAGTGCCCAGCCGAGTTCCAGAGTGGCCGATGCGCCGAGGTAACCTTGTGGGTTGTACAGGTAGATGGCGTCAGCAGCGGAGATCGCATCGAGATGCCGTTCCTCGAGGGTCTTCGGATCGGCGTCGCCATCGGCATGCAGAATGGCAAACTCCTCGCCCGGGTTGACGATGGGAGAGGATTTGGGCGACAACACCTCGACACCGTGCTGCCTGAATTCCTCGATCGCTGCCAAAATGCCCTGAAAGTGCTTGCGAAACGAGCCACAAATCGTGACCGTGCAGCGGGTTTGTTGGTTTGACATCGTTATGTACTGCGCTCCTCGTCTGATTATGTCGGTTTCTCTCGATCGTGTTCCATCGAGTTGGATTGCATCGGTCGGATCGTCTTTGATCGTGCCCGGCCCCACTCCCTCGCGCTCAGCCATCAGCTTGGGCAAGGCCCAGGAAGCCGGACTGCCGGCCGTCTCGGCCTCGCCACAGAAACACCCGCTTTGATGCACGACGAAGGTGTTTCTGTTTAGCTGCGGCCGACGACCATGAAGTGAGGACTGAGGGGAAGCAAAGACCGTCGATCCTCGATCGCTTCGACCAGTCGCATCAGTGTGTTTCGCCGCTTTTCGTCAGCCCAGCGGGCATCAAAATTCTCCGCTAACCAGCCCGGACCTTCCACCGGGAGCGTGTCCTCGACAGCGAATCCCGCTTCTGCAAACTCGCCTTCCACAGTTTCGGGTAACAGAAACACAGCGGTGGTAAAGAATCGATCGCGATTGTTGTCGTTGCGGTGGATCCCGGTTTCGATACTATGCATGATGATATCCACGTATTCATCATCGTCGATAAAGCCCATGCCCAGGCCCTCGATGAGAAGTGAAGCGTATCGCCCTATTCCCACCCCAAATAGCAGTCCACCCGGTGCCAACACGCGGTGCGATTCGCGCAACGCAGCGATGCGCTCCTCGCGGTCGGTGAGATGATAGAGCGGCCCCATCATGAGAGCGGCGTCGAACGATGAGTCTCGATAGGGCAGATTTCGGGCATCAGCGCAGTCGATCGATATCAGCTCGAGTCCTCGCTCGCGGGCGCTGCGCTCGGCGAGTTTGACATGGCGCTCGACGGGGTCGAGCAAGGTGACCTCGCGCCCGTCGCTCGCAAGCCAGAGCGAGTAGGTCCCCGCGCCCCCACCAATGTCGAGGATACGCCTGTGTTGTGGCTGCAGATACCGCGTGATGATGGCTTGGCTGCGCACGAGTTCGAGCTTTCCAAAGCTCGTCTGCAACCGCTCTTCCTCGCTGGCGTTCTGGTAGTGCGCTATGACCTCGGCGTAGTTTGAAACGCTCATTTCTCCTCTCAGCAATGGTATGCGCGATCATGGCCTGCTGGTCGCGGTCGGCCGGCTCAGCGAAGGCCGCGAATTCCATACCATCTCGAGCACGACGACTCAACGGTTTACATCAATGCATCGCGTCACCGGCAGAGAAAATGATCCCCGAATGCCAGAAACCACCTGACGTACGCCGCATCTCTACCGCCACAACACCGGCGGCTGCCCGCGTGAATGACCCAGTTCTCGCTGAGATGATCCGCACCACCCGTCCCGGCATCCCTCGCGGGTTGCGTGGCCCTGTGCTGTCCGCCGGAGTCGCATGCAACCAGGCGGAGTGAGCTGTCCGACCTGCGGTGCCTCCATGATCGACCATTTGTTGCCGACTTGCTGCAAACGGCGCCTTCGTGCCGCCTCGACGCACGTCCTCGCCGACCCGCATCCGCACGACTCGATCCGTGGCCATGCATACCCTCGCCGTTTGTCATGTCGATCTTGGAGTCCGAATACCGAGCTTCCTTGGCCAGTGCTCGCCGACAGGGAGACAAGCCGTGACCTGGCGAATGACATTTGACAAGACCACAGCACGGCCCCAACACAACCGTCCGCTCCATGCGCAACGCAATCCGCACGGCTCACCCAGCCGTGCGGGCAGCGCGCCTCACGACCCTGGAGCTTTGCGCAAAGTCTGTACAACCGTCGGCGGGGTCAAGGGGAGCCGCCTCAGCCGCACCTGCTTGCCGGTTTGGCGACGCACGACGTCAAACACAGCATTGGCAACCGCTGGTCCAATCAGCGGCGGGGAGGCATCGCCAATCCCGCCTGGCGGCTCTCTGCTATCCATCACATGGACAGTGATCTCGGGAGCTTCATCCATGCGCAATATGGGATAATCGTGGTAGTTGCTGGCCTTTACACCACCGGCCTCGACCAGAAGCCGCTCTTTGAGTGCCATGCTCAGCCCCATGATGGTACCGCCCTCTACCTGGGCCACGACCTGACCGGGATGAACGACCGTGCCACAATCCGCGGCGCAAAAGACTCGATGTACCCGAATCACGCCTGTTTGTATATCCACGGAAACCTCGGCCACCTGGGCCAAGTAGCTGCCCGGAAAGCGATCGAAATAGTAGTGGGCCAGTCCCATACCGCGATTCTCAGGGGTTTTTTTGGTCCACCCCGACATCTCCGCAACCCGGTTCAACAATGCCAGGGCGCGGGGATGCTGCTTGCGGTTCAAGTGGTCGAGGCGAAACTGAAGCGGGTCTTTCCGGGCCGCAAAGGCGAGCGCGTCAATCGTCGTCTCCACGGCAAAAACATTGTGAAAAAAGCCCACCGAACGCAGATAACCAACCGGGACTGGGCGGTCGGTGTGAACATACGACACGTTCAGATGAGATACATTGTATAGAAAATGGGACCGTGCATAGGTCCGCGAACGTCCCTTGTTGATGACGCCCTCTACGGTTGCATGCACATCGGTGCCCCCGTCCTCCCATTTGATCGGGTCACAGACAACTTTGTGTTTCCAGCTGGTGATACCGACACCGCTTTTGTAGTGCGCCTTGGCCATGGCTGTGGAGGAAGAGAGATAGATGCCGTGGCGAATATCGTCTTCCCGGGTCCATAACAATTTGATGGGCTGGCCGGTTTTCTTGGCGATGAGAACGCCTTCATCGACAAAATCACCGTAGCTCTTGCGGCCAAATCCGCCACCCAGGTAGGTCGTGTGGATGTGAATCTTATCAGCCGGCAAACCGGTGATCTTGGCAGCAGCGTTGACATTTCGACTCTGAATCTGGGTGGGTGCCCATATATCGCAGCGATCCGCTGCCACGCGGACCAGGCAGGTTGGGGGTTCGATGGTCGCATGGTGGAGATAGGGCGTCACGAACCGACCGCTCACTTCAAGGCCTGGCGACAATGCGCCATCGCCCTCGTCGAGCACAGTGATCCCGTCCTTTTGCAGGGCGTCGTCGAGCACCTTGTCGAGAGCGTCGTTGTCCAGATCGGGATGGCTGCCCCCGGTCCAACGCGGAGCCAGGGCTTTCTTGCCGGCAAACGCAGCGGACGGTGTTTCAGCGCAGACAGCGACACGGTCACCGGGCAGCCGAACCACATCGCGAACGCCCGGGACGGCACGGGCGGCCTTTTCGTCGTAAGCACCGATCGCGGTGGCAAACGTCGCGCCGAATGCCGGTGGCCGCGCCACCAGCGCGTAGAGCATTCCGTCGAGAAACACATCCATACCGTACTGGGCGGTCCCGGCCAGTTTGCCGGGAATGTCGATGCGCGGTTTGGAAGTGCCAATATAGCGGAACTGACTGGGGTCTTTTAACGAGAGGTCCGACTTCGACGGCAGCGGGAGCTCGGCGGCAGCCAGGCACAGCTCACCATACGTCGCACTTCGGCCGCTGGCAGCATGGATCACGCGCTGCATCTCGGCTCGGCATTGCTCTCGCGGTACCTGCCAGCGCCTGGCCGCTGCCCGCACCAGCAGTTCGCGCATGGCGGCTCCCGCCTCGCGCAGGTCGGTCCACATGTGGCGGACACTGCTCGACGAAATCGTCGACTGCTCCTGGTAAACTGGATCCCAAAACTCCTTGCCGGCCGGGGCCATCTCGACCTTGACCCGATTCCAATCCGCCTCTAGCTCGTCCGCGATGATCATTGGCAAGGATGTGTGAACCCCCTGGCCAAGCTCGGATCTCCCGACAATGACCGTCACGTGATTATCGGGAGTAATGCGAATCCAGGCGATGGCCGGATATGCGTCGGTGTCGACGTCGAGTTGGCCCTTGCGGACAACCGCCTGGCGGCAGCCCTTTGACGTCAACAAAACAGCAACAGAAAAACCGGATACTTTCAAAAAACCGCGACGGGAGATTTCAGCAGTCATGGTGACTCACCTCTTGTCAGCCGGGGTTTCACGCAACAGTTTGGCGGCTAGATGTACCGCCTTCTTGATGCGCGGATACGTGCCACAGCGGCAGAGAATTGCACTCATCGCGGCGACAATTTCCTCTTCATCGGGATTGTCAACCGTCCGGAGAAAACCCGCAGCCTGCATGATCTGGCCTGGCTGACAATAAGCACATTGATCCATACCAACCTCCATCCAGGCCCTTTTGAGTGGATGATCTTCTGCAATTCCCTCAATGGTGGTAATCTGTTTGTCCTTGTTGTTGCCGACCGTTTCCGTACAAGCACGGATGGCCTTGCCGTCGGCCAGAACCGTACACGCGCCACAAAGACCGGTACCGCAGCCGTATTTCGTGCCAGTCAATCGCAGGTGCTCGCGAATTGCCCATAGCAGAATTTCGTCCTCAGTGACGTTCACCCGATGCACCTGCCCGTTGATAGTCAATTTCACATCAGGCATGACTTCTCCACTAAAAGGTCATTTTGTGGAATCTAAGGGATTTGTTCCGCCAAATTCAAGCGAAAAAACGTAATTTTCCCGATGCGATATTTCATTCTTCGCGGCGAACGGGCCAAATTCCTGCGATCGAATCCCGCCAGTTCGAGCTCGACAACAATGCCATGGCAACCGGGATTGTTTGTCGCGATCGGCCGAACGCCCCGGCAAGGGATGCGAGGTGGTGTTCAACGGAGCGGAGCGGCCGCGCGGCCACTATTTCGATCGATCGCAGTCAGGCCCGATAACCGGCCCTAGCAGGCCAACCGATTCCGCAACGCGATCTCGGCAAGCAGCCCGATGACAATGACTTGACCAGCCGAGACCGAGTCCGCTCAACGTCGGCCCGGACCGCCCTTTGGCTCCCTGTCCAGGCATCACGGTGGCCCGACCAAACAAGTACCCCGCAGCGGCCACATCTTCATGCATACCGACCAGGAACGCCATCAGGATGACTCTTCGGACAATCAATCCGATACTCCGACCAATCGTTATCAATCTTTTAATTAAATTAATAAAATCAAATTATTACAACAAATCAACGATGGTTGCCCCAAAAGGGTTGCATGTCCGGACGACGCAATGTTACTACATTTTCACTTCTATGAACGGCCTAAGTATACGGAAGATTGAACGTGGCTCACCAGTGCCTCTCTATTACCAGCTCAAGCAGATTCTGGTCGAGCAGATCGATGTCGGAACTTGGAAGCCAGGCGAGCTGATTCCGGGCGAGCACGAGTTGCAGAACCGATTTGGCTTGAGCCGAACGACAGTGCGGCAAGCGCTGCGCGAACTCGAGACCGAGGGGCGTGTGGTTCGCCAGCGCGGCCGCGGAACCTTTGTGACAGCGCCCAAGCTGACCCACGAGCCAGACACCGATCACGGGCTGACCGAGTCGATCGCAGCCAGCGGTATGAAGGCTGGATGGCAGGTGCTGTCTGCGGGGTGGAGCGATACTCCGGACGAGACCGTGGAGCGGCTGAGGCTGGCGCCAGGAGAGCAGGTCTATCGCCTGCACCGGCTGCGAATGGCCGGTGATCAACCGATCGCGGTTCACCTCGCGTACGTCGCTCCTGTGTTCGTCAAGGCCATTGACAGCACGTTGCTCGCCGAGGGCGGATCGCTCCATTATCTCACCTCGAGTGGTCAACTCGACGGCTGTCGAGCCGAGCGTCTCCTCGAAGCGGTTCCAGCCGATCGGGACACCAGCGAGGCGCTGGGAATTTCCATGGGAGCGCCCATGCTGCAGATTCGACGGCTCTTGCGCACTGCGTCAGGCCAGCCGGCGGAGGATTTTATCGGCATCTACCGCGGCGATCGTTTTCAATACCGGGTCGCGGGAGCGGCTCCGCCAACGCTATGATCTCGTTGCGACAGCGACTCGGCGCGCCCGAGATCCTGGTCGCCCCGGGGGTTTACGACGCGCTCACCGCCCGATTTGTCGAGGTTGCCGGCTTTGAAGCGGCCTATCTCTCGGGTGCCGGCGTGTCCTACTCGCTGCTCGCGCAGCCCGACCTCGGCCTGGTCAATCAGATCGAGATGGCCCAGCGGGTGGGCAACGTGACCCGTGCGGTCGCCATGGCAATCATCGCCGACGGCGACAACGGCCATGGCAACGCGCTCAACCTCATGCGCACGATCGAGCTCTACGAGCGGTCCGGCGCCCAGGCCGTGCAACTCGAAGATCAATGTCTGCCCAAGCGCTGCGGTCACCTCGCCGGCAAGGCCCTGGTCTCCACCGACGAGATGGTCGGCAAGATACGCGCTGCCTGTCGCGCGCGCAGCTGCGATGATTTTCTGATCATCGCGCGGACCGACGCGCGCAATGTCGCCGGTGTCGACGAGGCGATCAGGCGCGCGCGCCTCTACGCCGAAGCAGGGGCCGATGTCCTCTTTGTCGAAGCGCCCAGGTCGCGCCAGGAACTCGCTGTTATCGCCGAAACTCTGCCTGGAATCCCACTGATGGCCAACATGGTCGAGGGCGGCCTGACCCCGCTTGTGCCGGCCGCCGAGCTGCAGGCCATGGGCTACTCGTTGGTGATCTACCCCAACACCCTCACCAGGCGCTTTGTCGCCGCAGCGCGCGAAGTGTTGACCGATCTGAAAGCCCGTGGAACCAGCGCAGACGCCCCCTATCCCCTGGCGTCGTTTGCCGAACTCAACCAGCTTTTGGGCCTATCCGAGATGGCTCGGCTCGAAGAGGAATTCATCCCCGGGCCGCAACCAACCAACGGAGAGAGCTGAGGCGCCGCAACGCCCCGGCCCCTGATGCGTCTGCGTGAGCGAGCACTCTACAACTTCGCGGAATCAAATCATGTCTGCCAGCTACGATCGCATCGTCAAGAATGTACGCGCAGTCAGGCCTCGCATCGCCGAGGTCGAGACCTGCGATATAGCCATCAAAGACGGCGTATTCGCCGAGATCGCGCCGTCCATCGCCGCCGAGTCGGCGGCCGAGATCATCGACGGCAAGGGCTTGTTGGCCTTCCCTGGCCTGGTAGACGCCCACATGCACGTGGGCATCTACCAGCCGCTGGACAAGGACGCGGTCACCGAGTCGCGCGCGGCAGCGTCAGGGGGAGTGACGACCAGCCTGAACTACATGCGTACCGGCCAGTATTACCTCAACCGCGGCGGCCCCTATCGCGCGTTCTTTCCCGAGGTATTGGCGTTATCGAAGGACCGTTTTCACGTCGATTACTCCTATCACCTCGCTCCCATCGCGGGCGAACACATCGGCGAGATGGAGTATTTGGTGCGGGAACACGGAGTGACCTCGTTCAAGATCTTCATGTTCTACGGCAGCCACGGGTTGCACGGCCGGTCGAACCGACAGAGCGAATTTCTCATGATCGGCGACGACGAGCGTTACGATATCGGCCATTTTGAATTCATCATGCGCGAGCTCGGCCGTATCACAGCCCAGGTACCCGGGGCGCGCGATCTGGTCAGCCTTAGCCTGCACTGTGAGCTGGCCGAAATCCTGACCGCATATACCAGGTTGGTGGAAAGCGAGGGCAAGCTCACAGGACTGCACGCCTACAGCGCCGCTCGGCCCCCGCATTCCGAGGGACTGGCCATTTTTATTGCGGCGTATCTGGCCAACGAGACCGGTTGTCCCAATATCAACCTACTCCACCTGTCCTCGGCCAAGGCCATCGAGGCCGCCCTGACCATGCGCGACGTCTTTCCCCACATCGACTTCAGGCGCGAGGTCACGGTCGGCCACTTGCTCCTCGACGTGGACAGCCGAGCGGCCGGCCACGCCAAGGTCAATCCCCCGATCCGGCCGCGGTCCGACGTCGAGCGTCTGTGGCAGGCGGTGCTCGACGGCGATGTCGACTGGATCGTGAGCGACCACGCTTGCTGCTCGGCCGAGAAGAAACTCGACCGGCAAAACCCCGACGACATCTTTGCCGCCAAGTCCGGCTTTGGAGGCACCGAGTATTTGCTTTCCGGTGTGTTCAGCGAGGGCAGTCGCCGCGGCCTGCCCTATTTTCGCATCGCCGAGCTCCTGTCGTGGAACCCGGCCCGTCGCTTCGGGCTGTGGGATAAGGGTGACATCGCGGTCGGCTACGATGCCGATCTGGTCCTATTGGATCCGCAGGAACGCTTTGTGGTCCGCGCCGAGCAGTCGCCGTCGGGCCAGGGCTATACTCCGTTCGAAGGTCAGGAGCTCATCGGGCGGGTCAAAAAGACCCTGCTCCGCGGCGAGGTCATCTTCGACCACGGCGAGCTGATCGGCCCGCCACGGGGCAGGTTTTTGGCCAGGCCGTACGGCAAGAGGATGTCATGACCCAGGCCATGACCCTCACCGAGAAGATCATTGCCCGCGCCACCGGCCTGACCGAGGTCTGTCCAGGTCAAGAAGTGTGGGCCAACGCCGATCGAATCATCATGAACGATTCGTCGGGTCGGCGCCGCATCGCTTCGCTGGTCGAAGAACTGGGCGGTGTTCGCGAGCACAGCCGCGTGGTCGTGATCTCGGATCACACTGGCCAGCGCGGGCGCCACTATACTCCCCCCCGGTTGCGGCGCCTGCGTGGACGAGGTGCTCGCCTACCTATCCCAGCAATAAAGGCCCATCCTATGAAGGCACTGAGTGGAATACGTATTCTCGACCTCACTCACATGTTGAGTGGCCCTTACGGGTCCATGTTGCTCGCCGACCTCGGCGCCGAGACCATCAAGATCGAGCCCCCTTTGCGCGGTGAGGGAACGCGCAAGCTTCTGGCCAATGACCCCGACCACAGCGTGAACGGCATGGGAGCGTATTTTCTCACCCTCAACCGCAACAAAAAAAGCGTCACCATCGACCTCAAGAGCCAGCCGGGCAAAGAGCTTTTTTACGAGCTGGTCGCAGTGTCCGATGTGATCATCTACAATTTTAGCGCCGGTGTCGCCGATCGGCTCGAGATCAGTCGGCGTTTTGTCGGCGCGGTCAACCCGCGCATCATCACGTGCAGCATCACTGGCTTTGGCGAGACCGGCCCGCACAAAGACATGGTCAGCTTCGACATGGTCGCGCAGGGCATGGGCGGCGGCATGAGCCTGACCGGTGAGCCCGCCAGCAAGCCCATACGAGCCGGAATTCCGATCGGTGATCTGGGTGGCGGAATGATGGGTGCGCTCGGCGTACTCGCCGCTCTGCAGGCCCGGGAGCGAACCGGTCGCGGCCAGCACGTCGACATTTCCATGCAGGACGCGCAGATCAGCCTGCTCAACTATATAGCGACCATGTACAACCTATCCGGCCGCTCGCCCGGCCAGCTGGGCAACGCCCATCATGTTCACGTCCCGTACAACACGTTTCCGACCCGGGATGGCTGGATCATCGTCGCGGTGGTCGTCGATTCGTTCTGGCAAACGCTCATGACCATTGTCGATTGTCCCGACCTTGACAGCGAGGAAAACAGGACCCAGCCCGGGCGCTACAAAAACCGCGAGGTGATCGACCGCCGGCTGTCGGAGAGCTTTGCGACAAAACCGCGCGACCATTGGATCACCGAGCTCAGCAAAGCGCGCATCCCCTGCGCCCCTGTCTACGATGTGGGCGATGCGCTCGACGATCGCAATGTCCTGGCTCGCAACATGATGGTCGAGGTCGACCAGGTCGAGGGCGGCCCGGTCAGGATGCCGGGCAACCCGGTCAAGCTGTCCGAGACCCACGAAGATACGTTTTCTTCTCCGCCGCTTTTGGGCCAACACACAGACGAGATCCTGGCCCAGCTGCTCGGCAAGAGCGCGGAAGAGATCGCGGATCTCAGGCGAAATTCGGTGATCTGAGGCGATGCCGATCTGATACAAACCAGGTGATCTGACCCAACCCGCTTATCTGCCGTGAACGAACTCCTGACCATCTACGAAGTTGGACCGCGCGATGGGCTGCAAAATCAGCCCACACTGGTATCCGGACGGGACAAGACTGCGCTGATCGGCAAACTGGTCGCCGCCGGGCTCGGCCATATCGAGGCGACCAGTTTCGTGAGCCCCAGGGCTGTGCCGCAGATGGCCGATGCTCCCGACGTTCTGGCCGCGGCCATGAACAACCACTCCGAAGTTCGTTTTTCGGCCCTGGTGGTCAACCCGAGGGGCTACCACCGGGCCCGTGCTGCCGGTGCCCAATCCATTGCCGTGGTTGCCGTGCTGAGCGAAACTCTGGCCGGCAAAAACAACCGCATGTCGGCACAGGACTCGGTGGCCATGGCAGCCGACCTGGCCGGGCGCGCTCACCGCGAAGGCGTCGCGTGTCGCGTGTACCTGGCCCCGGCCTGGGTTTGTCCCTACCACGGAGCAGTCCCCCAGCCCACCGTGTTAGCCGCGGCCGATCGCATGTGGCAAGCCGGCGTGGGCCAGCTCGCCCTGGCCGATACCATCGGACACGCTCACCCTCTCGAAGTCGGCCGATTGTGCGAAAAAGTCGCCTCGCGTTGTGACGCCAGCAGGTTGGCGGTCCACTTGCACGATACCCAGGCGTTGGGTCTGGCCAATGCTGCAGCGGCGCTGAGCGCCGGGATTCGCACCGTCGACGCCAGTATCGGCGGCCTGGGCGGGTGCCCGTTCGCCCCGGGTGCGGCGGGAAATCTGGCCACAGAAGACCTCGTGCTGATGGCCGAAAAGATGGGATTTTCGACCGGGGTCGACCTCGACTCCCTGTGGCGTGCTGTCGATTTTGCGCAAGCCCTGGTCGGGCGGGATCTGGGCGGACGCACTGCAGCATGGTGGCGCAGCCATCGCCGCGCCACCCCCGACTCACCGTACAACACCGATGTTGCCGGCTGCGGCAGCCTGCTCAGAGATCACTGACCAACTGCGCTTTCAACGAGTCATTTGGCTATCGATTTTGCGATATCATTTTTTAACTCGATTCTGATATCCGAGAGGACGACATGGGAATTCGCCAGGAAATGCCGCTTTTGGCCCGCCACGCCGGTGAGTGGAAGGGCACCTATCTTCACGTCGATGCCGACGCCACCATCATCGACCAGCACCGTTCTCATCTCATCTGCACCTTTCCCGAGGACGGGCCGCATCAGTATTTTCAGACCAACATCTACGAGTGGCGAGACGGCCGGCGTGAAAAGTTCGATTTCCCGGCCATCTATCGCGACCGTCGCATCTGGTGGGACACCGAACGCATCGTGGGATCGGCGTGGGAAATCGACGAAAACACCATCGTATTGACCTGGACCCGCAAAGACCTCCCGGGAGCGTCGCTTTACGAGATGATCCAATTATGTCCCGAGGGCCATCACCGGGCTCGAACCTGGCACTGGTTCAAGGACGGTGAGCTGTACCAGCGCACCTTGATCAAAGAGGAGCGGTTCAAATGAAGCCCCTTCACTACGCGTGGATCATGGTGATCTGCGCGTTTCTGGGTCTGCTCATCACCAATGGCCTGGCCATCGGCGGCCTGCCGGTGTTCGACAAGCAGATCTTGGGCGAGTTTGGCTGGACGCGGGGCGAACTCAAGCTCGGGCCATTTTTGACCTTTGCGATTGCCGGTCTTTGTGGTCCGTTTATCGGTGGTATCGCCGATCGCTACGGCGTGCGTCGGCTCATGCTACTCGGCGCATTGCTGCTCGCAGGCGGTCTTTTCGGTTATTCCCACATCGAATCCAGGGCTCATCTCTATCTGTGTCACGTGGTGTTTGGCGTATCGTTGGCCTGCGCCGGTCTGGTTGTCAACGTCATGTTGGTATCGCGCTGGTTTGCCGCAAAACGCGGCACAGCAATCGGTCTGGCCCTGGTCGGGACCAGTATGGGCATGGTGGTATTTTCCAAGGTCAACACCTGGATCATGCTCTCTGTGGGTTGGCGTGAGGCATTTCAGTGGATCAGTTTATTCGCGCTTTGCTTTGTGCCGGTGGTGCTGTGGGTGATCCGCGAGTGGCCGGCTGATCGAGGGCTGAAACCCTATGGCGAGAACACCGAGGCCGGGCCCGACTGCACAAGCGATAGCGCCCCGGCACTCAAGCCGGCAGCTCAGATCCCATCGGCCGCCAGCGGCGTCTCGTACCAGCAAGCCCTGCGTTGCCGTGATTTTTGGGCGCTGGCATTGATCGCGATGACCACGTTCTACGTGGTGTTGGGTGCCATGCAGCACCTTTTCTTGCACCTCAGAGACCTCGCCTTCGACGTCAAATCGGCATCAACCGGCCTGGCGTTTTTTGGTTTCATGGCGCTGATTGGCAAGTTTTTGCTGGGCTGGTTATCTGATCGGTACGATCCCAAACGCGTTCTGATCGGCGGATTGGCCGTGATGTTGGTCGGTTGTGTGTGCCTGACATCGCTGAGTCGGTCACTGATTTGGCCTGCGATCATTTTGTTCGGACTCGGCTGGGGCGGCTTGTACACCATGATTCAGCTGTTGATCGTACTCCGCTTTGGCCTCAAAGCATCGGGTCGGATCCTGGGTACGATCACCGTACTCGACGCTCTCGGCGGTGGCCTGGGCCCATTTTTGACCGGTGTGTTATACGAGGTGACCGGTGGCTATCAAGCCGCGTTTGTCACCATGTCGTCGCTACTCGTCGCAGCTCTTTTGTTGTCTCTCACTCTGAGAGCGTCGAGCGAGATCGACCTGCCCACCGCCAGGGTGGTCAGCTGAGCTAGTGGGCTCGGGCGCCCCGACAGGTGGCAAGGCGAGCGTACACGCGACCGGCGCCGGGAACGCAAGCTCTCCCAGCCCCGCTCAATCTCCGGCTGAAAGCGTCTCGGCAAGGCTCCGAATGTACTTGTATTGCAATTCGACTTGACGGTTATGCTCTTTCAGGAGATCGGTGTGCGTTTCGAGCAGAACCGTTACCCGCCATAATAGTATGAGGCCGGCAAGCGCCATCACGATGATGGCAATGCGTGCCACTGGCGCCCAAACGTCCGTGCCCTGCTCACTTTTACCTGTATCACTTGTGGTTACAAAACCAACTGTCGCCACGTGGTCGTCTACTTGGACCTGATCACCTGTCTCAATCATGGTTACAGTTTACTTGCCGGATGAAACGAGTAACACCATCCGATACTTGGCACCCCGTGAGCCCCGGCCGGAGGAGTACGTGTTCTTAGACGCTATGGCGTGTAGCCTGGTACCAGGAGGGGAAGCTCGAAGCGAGCCTTTGCGAGCCGGACAGCGGCGCCCCGACGGGCCGCAGTTGCAGCCAGCCATGGTCCCCTCGCCGGTATAGCCGCGCCTGGGTTTGGTCGGCTGCCGGGACGGTGCATGTCGCCGGCGCCCATCTCCGTCTTTGTAGGCGACCCACCAATTGGGATTTGCCTGCGTTCCGCGGTTGTATACTGTACCCATGATGATCACGCGCACAGCTGGCCGAAACGTCATTCTGCGACACTCGGCTTGCCCCAGCTGTTACATATATGTTACGCCACCACCTCGATGGAAAGAGGATAGTTCAACTATTTGAAATGATTTATGGAAGTGCTTCCTGGACTGGTGCTGGGCTTGGCCTTCAAAGCCAATGGTGTTCTGCGAGAGCAGCGGCACGGCGGGTTCGATTCCCGTGCACTTCCGCTACATACCGACTGCTTCAACCAACTCACCGGAGCTCGGCGCACCGCGAACTCGGCCGGAAACACGATCCTTGTCGGGCATCCGATCCGGACGAGCCCCAGCGGCGTATAGTCCGGTAATCCATGGCAGGACCAGACCTCGACAGACAGCGCAGATTCGCACTGCTCGCGTGCGCCCTATGGGTGCTCGGCTTCGAGGTCGCGCCGAACCTGCACATCGGTTTTCACGACTTGTTCGCCGATCACCACCACGGCGATAGTCACACCGAAGACCGCGATGGAAACAGCCCTGACCATGGTGATGGCAGTATTGAGCACCGTGGCGTCGCGATTCTCGAAGCGCCACCTCCGCCTGTCATTCCGCAGGCCGTCGCAGTCGAACGACTGATCCACCACGAAGCGGTGGCTGATGCCCCATACGAGCGCCGGCCCGTGACGATACGTGGACGCGGTCCTCCAGTTGTCGTTACTTCCTGAATCGACAACTAACTGACAACGATCCAACCAAGGAGGACCTATGCGCACTACAGGTGCATTGCTCTTCCTGTGCACTCTATGTGCATCGTCGTCGCGAGTCGATGACGTATATGCAGAGGAGCGTACGGGCGGAGCCTCGAGCGAAGAGCTCACTGACGAAGAACAGAGTTTAGTCGAACAGGCCATCCAAGACGGCGAGTTGATCGTCATCGAAGCGGAGGCACCGTACATCCCAGTTGCGTCGCGGAGCGTACGCGATCGCGACTTCGAGCTCAGGCCACATCCGCGCCCCGCCGACATCCTCCGGGTAGTGCCTGGAATTTTCGTGAATCAGCACGCCGGGGGTGGTAAGGCGAACCAGTATTTCCTCCGCGGCTTTGACGCCGACCACGGAACCGACATCGCCCTGTCGTTGGACGGCATTCCCGCCAATATGGTCAGCCACGGGCACGGGCAGGGCTATGCAGATCTCAACTGGGTGATCCCGGAAGTGGTGCAGTCAGTCGATACGTTCAAAGGAACGTACTCTCCGCGGCTCGGCGACTTCGCCACCGCCGGATCAGTCGATCTGCGGCTCCACGACAACCTCGAGCGCTCATCAGTCGGGGTCACCGCAGGACTGTTCGGCACGTATCGCGCGCTCGGCATTGTCCAGAGTGACGAGCTACTCAAATGGCGACCACTCGCTGCCCTGGAGCTCTATCGATCTGACGGCCCTTTCGATAACGGCGAGAACAACCGCCGGTACTCGGTCTACACCCACGCCCAGCGGAGAATCGGTGAAGTCTCGAGATTCAAGATCGCGGGAACAAGCTACATGGGCGCATGGAACGGGTCCGGCCAGATTCCGTTGCGAGAAGTCGAGGCCGGTCGTCTCGACCGATTCGGCGCCATCGACCCAAGTGAGGGCGGCGAATCTCAGCGGCACAGCATCTACGCGAAGCTTGACACCTACCCGACCGACGAGAGCGAGCTCTCAGCGCTGGCCTATCTTGTTCGGTACAAGCTCAATCTGTTCTCGAACTTCACGTTCTTCTCGGCCGATTCAATAGATGGAGACCAGATCGAGCAGGAAGACGACCGCTGGTACGCGGGGTTCTCGGGAAACTTCCGGTTCAAGAACACCATCGCACGCGTTCCCTTCGTGACCACGCTCGGAGTCCAGGGCCGTGGGGACGTTGTCAGCACCGGTCTGTTTAGCGCAGTGGAACGCCAGCGGGGAACAACACGGGTCGACGCCGACGTCCGCCAAGGCAGCGTCGGCGCATTCGTCCAAGAAGACGTCGCCTGGAACCGATGGTTCCGCTCTGTCGCCGGACTCCGCCTCGATTACTTCGCTTTCCAAGTAGACGATAACTTCGGTGATGATTCCGGCAGCAAAGGCGCTCTGCGCGCCAGCCCCAAGGGTTCCCTCGTTCTGTCTCCGACGCGGACGACCGACATTTACCTCAACGCTGGTCTCGGTTTTCACTCCAACGATGCCCGCTCGCTGATGCGCGAGACCGATCCCGGTACGCCGCTGACGCGCGCGATTGGCTACGAGCTGGGGGCACGCAGCCGGCTATTCGACCGCCTCGATCTCGCGGGCTCACTTTGGCTGCTCGACCTGGATCAGGAGATCGTCTGGGTCGGAGACGAGGGAGTCACGGAGGCCCGCGGGCCGACACGCCGTTTGGGCCTCGAGCTCGAAGTGCGCGCGAAAATCCTCGACTGGCTGATCGCAGACGGGGATGTCACGGTTTCGCGGGCCCGGTTTCGAGATCGTCCGGACGGAGAGAACCGAGTCCCCCTCGCGCCGAGGTTCACGCTCACAGGCGGATTGTCAGTGCAGCACCCAGCAGGAGTGTTCGGGCGCTGGGGTATCCGAAGCTTGTCAGACCGACCACTCACGGAGGACAGCCTCCTCACTGCAGAGGGGTTCACGCTGTTCGATACCACAGTCGGCTACCGAACACAGCGCTATGAAATCACCCTGGCCGTGGACAATGTGCTCAACGCGCAGTGGCGCGAAGCTCAGTTCGCGACAACATCACGGCTGCCGAGCGAGCCCGACACCATGTCGCCTCCACCGGCGGCGCCGTGTCCTTCGGGAACCCGTACGGGAACCGGTGACACCGGTAATTTCTCAGGCTGCGAAGACGTGCACTTCACACCCGGCACTCCGTTCAACGCCATGCTCACCGCAAAAATGTTCTTTTGATTGCAACGCCACTGCGATCGCCGCGGGCCTCTCCCGAATCATGGCACGACCCGCATGATTCACCACACCATCTGCTGCAGTCGTATCTGCCGGAAGCCTTCGGCAATACGTCCGCACCGGTCCTCGACGGTAAGCACCGGCACGGCACGTCACCGGGACAGGGCATGTTGAACGCGGCGAAGACAGGCCCGACGGTTGGCCAGGGCCATCTCCTCGGTCACGTCCAAAAGGCGCACTCTGCGCTCGACCGGCATGCAGTAGGCAGTCGCGGTCCACAGCCTCGGATCGTCAGGGCCAGAAAATGGCTCGATATCAGTCCATACCCAGGCGTCCATGTGGTCGGTCGCAGTGACAATGCGTTTGCCATCTGGGCTGAATGCCGCCCAGCTGACTTCGTACTCTGAACCGCGTAGAACCAGAGGCTGGCCCGAGCCATCGGCGTTCCACACCCGCGCTGTGTGGTCGGCCGACGAGGTGACAATACGGGTGCCGTCGCGGCTGAAGGATGCCGAGTAGAGGTTGTCCTCGTGACCGCGAAGTACCAGCGGCTGGCCCGAGCCATCGGCATTCCACACCCGTGCGGTGTTATCCCAGGACGCTGTGACAATACGCTCGCCGTCCGGACTGAATGCCGCCGAATGGAGCCCGGCGTCGTGACCGCGCAGGACGACTGGCTGGCCCGTGCCATCGGCCTTCCATATGCGCGCGGTCTTGTCGAACGACGCGGTGACAATGCGCGTTCCGTCTGGACTGAATGCCGCCGACAGGATGCGATCGTCGTGACCGCGCACGATCACAAGCTGGTCCCAATCGTCACCGTTGCGACCCCATACCCGCAGGATCCGATCGGCTGACGCAGTGACGATGCGTTCGCCATCGGGCCGGAACGCAGCAGAGAAAACCCGACCATCGTGGCCATTGAGGACAACGGGTTGGCCCGTGCCATCGGCGTTCCATATTCGCGCGGTCCTGTCGAACGACGCAGTGACGATGTGGGAACCATCCGGGCTAAACGCCGCCGAGTAGACCAGGTCCTGGTGACCGCGCAGAACCACGGGCTCGCCCGTGCCGTCGGCGTTCCATACCCGCGCAGTCCGGTCCCACGAGGCCGTGACGATTCGTTTGCCGTCAGGACTGAACCTGGCCGAACTGACTCTGCGTTGATGACCGCGAAGGATCCGCAGTCGACCCTGACGCTGTGCAGGCCATACCCGCGCAGTCTTATCCGCCGACGCAGTGACAATCCCCATGCCTGCACCGTCGAACTCGGCCGAATACACATAGTGCTGATGACCGCGCAAGGCCCATGGCCGGCCCGTGCCGTCGGCACTCCATACCCGTACGGTCTTGTCCCGAGAGGTGGTGACAATGTGTTTGCCGTCGGGGCTGAATGCGGCTGAATTGACGATGGATTGATGTCCGCTCAGAACCACGGGCTGGCCCGAGCCGTCGGCGTTCCATATCCGCGCTGTCTTGTCGGCAGACGCAGTCACAATACGCAGGCCGTCGGGGCTGAATACCGCGGTATAGATGGAACTCTGGTGACCGCGCAGAACCACCGGCGGACCCGAGCCATCGGCGCTCCATATCCGCGCCGTGGTGTCGTGCGAGGCAGTGACAATGCGTTTGCCGTCGGGGCTAAACCCCGCTCCATTGAGTCCCCCCTGGTGACCGCGCAGAACGACAACCTCGCCGGAGCCGTCGGCGTTCCACACCCGGGCGGTTTTATCCCAGGATGCAGTGACGATCTGTGTGCCATCAGGGCTGAATGCCGCCGATTTGACCCATTCCTCATGACCGCGAAATACCGCCGACCGGCCCGAGCCGTCGGCGTTCCATACCCGCGCAGTCCGATCGTACGAAGCGGTGACAATGCGTCTGCCGTCGGGGCTGAACCCGGCCGTAAAGACCCGCTCCAGGTGGCCGCGCAGACGGGTTGGCTGGCCCGAGCCGTCTGCATTCCACACCCGCACGATGCGGTCGTAAGAGCTGGTGACAATGCGTTTGCCGTCGGGGCTGAACGCCGCCCACCTAACCACTTCGGGCTGACTGATCACAACCCGGGCAACGCCCTGGGAGAGCGACCACCGGGCCAGCGCCGACCATCCTCGAGGCTGGCCGGGCGGCTCGATTTCGCGCAACAGGGCCAGCACCGCAGTGGGATCGGCCTGCTCTTCGCGGGCCGTGGCCATCCTGGTTGCGTTGCGGGCTCGCACCGCCTCTCGTTCAATTTCAATCTTCTGGATGCGCACCCGGATCGCCTCTTGATCGGCGCGCTCGGCCTCTCGATCGGCTCGAATCGCCAGGTAAGACAATACCAGCGCAACCGCGATGAGCGAGACGATCGAGGCGATGGCCAGGCGCCAGCGCTGGCGCCTGGCCCGCTCGGCCAGCGCCACCACGGCCAGTAGATAGCGCTCCTCGCGCCCGCCCAAAACGTCCCGATCCCCAGCCCCCAAGTCGAGTGGTCCGTTCGTCCCGGCACGAGATGCAAGGCGCTGGTCTGGCCGAGCCGAGCGAAGGCGCGGCCGAGGCTTCATTCGCCGCTCACCACGCCATTGCTCCAGCCAGCGCTGGGCCTCCCGGGCAGCGCGATCGCGCCACAGCAGCCCCTCGGCCTGGCCACCCGCTTCCCATTGCCGGGCTGCCCCCCGCAGTCGCGCCAAAAACTGGGCCTCTTCTTCATCTTGGTCGAGCCAGACAGCAAATCTCGGCCACCTCTCGATGAGCGACTCGTGGATCAACTCGACGGTGGAACTGCTCTTCTCTGCGCTGGTTTCGATGAGCACGATGCGCGCGCCGGCCAGACGGCGAATCACTTGGTCGATCGCCGAGCAGTCCTCGGAGTTGCTGTTGCCGGTATCGCTTTCTCCGGCCAAGTCGCGCAGCTCGTCCATGCTCACGATCGCCCGGGTGCGCTCGGGGGTGACCAGACGCAAGAGCACGGCGCGGGCTAGCCGCTGGTCTCTCGGGGTCAGCCCGGCCAACACCGCGTCTGCGTGAGTGGACAGGGCACCTGCAACACCACCGAAATCGTCGTAGCTCTTGCGGGTCAACAGTCGTTGCTCTCGATTGCGCGCCTCCCATAGCCGGGCAGCGGTAAACTGCAAAAGCGGCAACGGGCTGCGCGTAGTCCCGATAGCTCCGAGCATGGTGTCGACCATGTCGGCACTCTCGAAGCGATAGCCGGCTGCCTCGACCGGTCGGGTCAACGTGTTGCGGAGCTCGTCCTGCCTCATGGGAGGCAAAAAGAACAGACCGCGCGTCACCTCGGTGAGGAGCTGGCGCTGGTCGGCCAGGCGATCGAGATACTCGGGACGCAGAGCCAGAACGACTCGCAGTGGCGACGACGCGTCGTCGGCCACCCCCTCCAGGCATGCGACAAATGCGGCCCGTTCGCCGGGGTCGGCGCCCACAGTGTAGAGTTCTTCGAACTGGTCGACAAAAAGCAGGATCCGGTGCCCCTGCATTCGTGAACGGGTGCGCAGCGTGGCGCCGAGATAGCCGGGCCGGAGCTGCATGGTTTCGAGCAAAGCCGGGACGTCGCTCGCTCGGGGGTCCAGTTCCGAGGTGCTGGCCAGGTCCGTCACCACATTTGCCAGGGCGGCCAGCGGGCGGCGTCCCGGACGCAGGATAAAGGCCCGCCACGGCACCCCAGACCGCTTCAACGCGGGAATCACCCCGGCGCGTACAAAGGATGACTTGCCCGCGCCCGATGGTCCGGTCACCGTCACTAGACTGTGGTTGCGAAGTCGCGCCACGACACTGGAAATATCGCGATCGCGTCCGTAAAACCGCCCCGCATCCGATTCCTGAAATGCCGCCAGACCGGGAAACGGGCTCTGGCCGTCAGCCAGCTCGGCAGCGGCTCGAATCGGCAAGAGCGGCTCGAGTTCGGCGAGTAGAGCCCGCGCCGATCCAATACGCTCGGCTTTGCGTTTGCGCAAACAGCGGTCGACAATCGATCCGAGTGGCCCCACGTCAGGACGGATCGCGCTCATCTGCGGCATGGGGATATCCAGGTCGGCGATTTGCTTAAACCGGGCCTTGGACAGCGGAGCCAGGGGGTGCACACCGGCAACCAGCCAGTAGAGCATGATACCCACGGCCCACAGATCACTGCACGGCTCGACCTCACCGGCCCCCCATTGCTCTGGCGACATAAACGGCATGCTACCGACCCGCACTCCGCAACCGGTCAGCTCGATATTGCTGCCCAGCGGGTCACAATCGCTGGCCACAGCTGAAACAATCTCGCCGGAGAGCTGCTTGGCGATGCCAAAATCGAGCACTTTGACCGTACCCGAGTCATCGAGCAGAATATTGGCCGGCTTGAGATCCCGATGCACGATGCCCGATTCGTGGGCGCAGATGAGAGCGCGAACCACCGGAACCATCAGCTCGACAGCCAGGCTGGGCGACACCGGCAATGCGCCCGGCCCGGCCCCGTACCGATGTCCGCTCGGCAGTGTCCGCTGCTCCATCCATTTGCGCAGAGTGGGGCCTTTGATGTACTCGAGGACCATATACGGATAGCCGCGGTACTCGTCCACCTCGTAGATGACCACGATATTCTCGTGTCTGCAGCGCGCCGTGGCCCGTGCCTCGGCGAGAAAGCGCGCCGCCCGATCGCCGCTGCACTCGGTCAGCAACTTGATGGCGACCAGACGGCCCAGCCTGGTATCTCGGGCCAGAAATACTACTCCCATACCGCCTCGGCCGAGCTCGCGAATGAGCTCGTAGTGTCCGATTGCGCTGCCAATTGTGGGAAAATTACTCGCAGTCGCGCGGCGCAATGGAGCCTTCAACGTGGCCGATGACTCGGATACCGGCAGGTTTCCGATCACAACGGTTTCCGCACCATCGCCATCACGAGTGGATTCCTCTGTGGCGGGTGCCTCTATCAGCATACCGTTTGTCTGGTGCTCGGCGGGCAGCTGCACTGTGGATTCGCCGTGCGGCTCTACCGGCGAACCCGTCATGGACGGTTGCGAGACAGTTTGATCGGATGCCGAACCGCGCCGTGAATCTCGTGTCATGGTCGCTACCGGACAACAGACCAGGCCCGAACAACTTGACCAAGACAGACCTGCCGGTCGCGCAATGCAGTCGTTTCGGTTTTATCTGGCCGCTGTTTTGTTCGCCCGATGAACATACAGGAACTCGCGACTGCAATCTACCTGGTCCGATTTCGCGGCCACTGCAGAGAAACCGCCGATTGGGCCCGGTCAACTCGGCGCAGGCAGGCCGCACGGTTGGCCCGGGCCATCTCCATGGTCACGTTGAGGAGAAACCTTCTCCGTTCGATGGGCATGCAGTAGCGGGTTGCGGTCCACAGCTTCGCGTCGTCAGGGCCGGACAGACGCTCGATGTTGTCCCATACCCACGCGGTCTTGTCTCCAGAGGCAGTGACCACACGAGTGCCATCAGGGCTGAACGAGGCCGAAAAAACCGATTCGCTGTGACCGCGAAAAATCTGCGGCTGGGCCGAGCCGTGAGTGTCCCATATCCGTGCGGTTTTGTCTTCTGATCCGCTGATGATGCGCGTTCCGCCGGGGCTGAACGCCACCGAGTAAATTCGACTCTGATGGCCGCGAAAGACCCGAAGCAGGCCCGAGCCATCGGCCTTCCATACCCGCACCATCTTGTCGTATCCAGCCGTGGCAAGATAGTTGCCGTCGGGGCTGAATGCCACCGAGTGGATCGAGTCGTCGTGACCGTGCAGAATAAAAATCTGGCCCGAGCCATCGGCGTTCCACAGCCGCACCGTCTCATCCCACGACGTGGTCGCGACGCGCTTGCCGTCGGGGCTAAAAACAGCGGCAAGCACCCGGTCGTCGTGGCCGCGCAGAACGATCGGGCGCCCCGAGCCGTCAGCGTTCCATATCCGCGCCGTCCTGTCTGCCGATGCGGTGACAATGCGATTGCCGTCGGGGCTGAACGCCGCGGAAAAGACCCGATCCTCCTGGCGCAACACGACCGGCTGGCCCGAGCCGTCGGCCTTCCATACCCGCGCGGTATGGTCCCAGGAAGCTGTGACAATGCGCTGTCCGTCGCGGCTAAACGATGCCGAATAGACCACCTTCTCGTGGCCGCGAAGAAGCACCGGCCGGCCCGAGCCGTCGGCATTCCACACCCGCGCGATGTTGTCCCACGACGCCGTGACAATGCGATCGCCGGTGGGGCTAAACGCGGCCGAGGCAACCCGATCTGCGTGACCGCGCAGAACCACGGGGTGGCCCGAGCCATCGGCGTCCCATACCCGCGCAGTGCCATCTTCTGAAGCGGTGACAATGCGAGCGTCGTCGGCACTGAATGCGGCCGAGAAGATATAGTGCTCGTGACCGCGAATGACCATGGGATCACCCGAGCCATCTGCGTTCCACACCCGCGCGGTTTTGTCCCATGATGCGGTGAGTATCCGGCCGCCATCGCTGCTAAACGAGACCGAATAGACCGCGAGCTCATGGCCGCGAAAAACAATGGGCTGGCCCGAGCCATCTGCGTTCCATATCCGCGCGGTGTTATCGTAGGAAGCCGTGGCAATGCGTTTGCCGTCCGGGCTAAATGCGACCGAATAAATCGACCCCTGGTGACCGCGGAGAACCAGACGAGTGGCCGAGCCATCGGCATTCCATATACGGACGGTTTTATCGTAGGAAGCCGTGGCAATGCGTTCGCCGCCCGGACTGAACGCAACCCCATTGAGCCCGCCCTCATGGCCGCGCAGAACCACCGGCTCACCCGAGCCGTCGGCGTTCCAAAGTCGTGCAGTGTGGTCCCAGGAAGCGGTCAGGATGCGGTTGCCGTCAGGGCTGAATACGGCCGATTTGACCCACCTCTCGTGACCGCGAAGGACAATCGGCTGGCCCGAACCATCGGCGTTCCACACCCGCGCGGTGTGGTCGATCGAAGCGGTGACAATCCGCTTGCCGTCACTGCTAAACACCGCCGAAAAAACCCGTCCTTGATGACCGCGCAGAACCACCGGCTCACCCGAACCGTCGGCGTTCCACACCCTCACGACGTGGTCATACGAGGTGGTGACAATCCGCTCGCCACCAGGGCTGAACGCCGCCGAACGAACCACATCCGGATGGGTGAGAACGACCCGAGCGACCCCTCTGTGCAGTGCCCATCGGGCCAGTGCGGACCATCCTCGAGGCTGCTGAGCCGGCTCGATTTCGCGCACCAGTGCCAGCACGGTGGTCGGATCGGACTGCCGTTCCCGGGCGCTTGCCAGCCGGGTGGCATTGCGAGCCCGCGCCGCTTCGCGTTCGATCTCGGCCTTCTGAATCCTCACCCGAGCGGCCTCCTGATCTGCGCGCTTGGCCTCGCGATTGGTCAGAACCGCCAGGTAGGACAGGCCCAGTGCAATGGCGACGAGCGAGACAAATGCAGCCACGGAAACTCGCCAGCGCTGGCGCCTCGATCGCTCGGCCAACGCCACCACGGCCAGCAAATAGCGTTTGTCGCGTCCACTCAATGCATCCCGAAAACTGGCTCTCGAGTCGGCGCCTTGCGCGGCCCGCCAACGGTCCAACCAGTGTCGGGCATCCTCGGCGGCACGGCCCCGCCACAGCAGGCCCTCGACAAAGCCGCTCGATTCCCACTGCTCGGCCGCACCGCGCAGCCGGGCCACAAAATGCGCGTCTTCCTCGTCTTCGTCGAGCCAGCGGGCGAGCCTGGGCCATCTCTCGATGAGTGACTCGTGGATCAGCTCGACGGTCGAATTATCTCTTTCTGGACTGGACTCGATGACGACGATGCGCGCGCTGGCCAGGTGCCGGATCACCTGGTCAATCGTCCGGACGTCACGGCAAGCAAGGCGAGGCGGCGTTCTGACCGAGCAGACCGGTCGTTCGATCGCAGAAGTTGCATGTCCATCCTCGGCCAGGTCGCGCAACTCGTCCATGCTCACGACGGCCCGGGTTCGCTCGGGAGTGACCAGACGCAAAAGCACAGCCCGCGCCAAGCGCTGTTCTCGTGGCGATAACCCGGCCAGCACTGCGTCTGCATGGGTGGACA
The DNA here is from genome assembly GCA_022360315.1 of Pseudomonadota bacterium. Taxonomy (GTDB): domain Bacteria; phylum Myxococcota_A; class Polyangia; order Haliangiales; family Haliangiaceae; genus JAKSDA01. The sequence continues at coordinate 61,241 of JAKSDA010000389.1, read as the reverse complement.
GCGCACCGGCGATGCCGCCGAGGTGGTCGTAGCTGTGCCGGGTCAAGATCCGACGCTCGCGATCCCTGGCCTCCCACAGCTTGGCAGCGGTGAACTGCACAAGCGGCAGCGGACTGCGCGTGGTCGCCAGAGTGTCGAGCATGCTGTCGACCATGTCGGTTGTTTCGAAGCGATAACCGGCTGCCTCGACCGGGCGGGTCACCGTCTGGCGCAGCTCGTCCTGTCCCATGGGAGGCAAAAAGCACAGACCCCGAGTCACCTCGCTCATGAGCTGATGCTCGTCGGCCAGGCGCTCGAGGTAATCGGCCCGCAGGGCCAGGACGACCCGCAGAGGCGAAGACGGGTCGTCGGCCACGCCCTCGAGACAGGCGACAAATGCCGCTCGTTCGTCGGGTTCGACGCCCAGTGTGTAGAGCTCTTCAAACTGATCGACAAAGAGCAGAACGCGGTGTCCCTCGCGCCGCGAACCGGCGCGCAGCTGGGCCCCGAGATAGCCGGGTTGGCCGTGTAGCGTATCGAGCAGCGCGCGGCTGGCCTGTGCACTGTCCGGTTGGTCCGGACTTGCCGGCCAGCGACGCGAGGCGGTATCGTGACCGGGCGAGCTGGATATTCGATGCGAGGACGTGGACAGCTGTATCAGCGCATCGGCCAGTGCGGCCAGCGGACGGCGTCCCGGGCGCAGGACAAATGTCTGCCACCGGTAGCCCGAGCGCTTCAGGGCCGGAATGATCCCGGCCCGGATGAGCGACGACTTGCCGGCCCCCGACGGCCCTGCCACGGTCACCAGACTGTGGTTGCGCAGCCGGCTCATCAGGCTCGAGATCTCGCGATCGCGGCCGTAGAACCTGACCGCGTCCGATTCCTGAAACGCGGCCAGGCCGGGAAACGGGCTCTGGTGATCGGCCAGTGCGACGCCTTGCCGGGTCGGCAAGAGCGGCTCCAGTTCGGCGAGCAGTGCCCGCGCCGTGGCGATGCGCTCGGCCTTGCTCTTGCGCAAACAGCGGTCGATAATCGAGTCGAGTGGCCCTATATCCGGGCGGATTTCGCTCACCCGGGGCATCGGCACATCGAGGTCGGCGACTTGCTCGAGACATTTTTTGCGCAGTGGGGCCAGCGGGTGCTGGCCGGTGACCAGCTCGTAAAGCATGATGCCCACCGCCCACAGATCGCTGCCCGAATCGACTTGATCGGCGCCCCACTGCTCGGGCGACATATACGGCAGGGTGCCGACCAGCGCGCCACGGCGGGTGATCCCGACAGACTCGCTCGATCGCTCGGGGTCGCTGGCCAGGGCCGAGATCTCTTCGCTGGACAGCTGTTTGGCGATGCCAAAGTCGAGCACTTTGATCGGACCGGAGTCGTCGAGAAGGATGTTATCGGGCTTGAGATCGCGGTGCACGATGCCCGACTCGTGGGCACAGATCAGAGCGCGAACCACCGGAACCATCAGCTCGACGGCCAGGCCGGGTGAAACCGGCACCGTCGCCGCCATTGCCGAATCCAGCTCGGACCAGGCGACTGGACCCTTGCCCGACGACGCACGCTGCGCCATCCACTCGCGCAGAGTGGGGCCCTTGATATATTCGAGGACTGTATACGGGTATCCGCCGTACTCGTCCACATCGTGAATAATGACGATATTCTCGTGCTTGCAGCGCGCCGTGGCCCGCGCCTCGGCCAGAAAACGCACCGCTCGATCGCCGCTGTACCGGGTGAGGAATTTGATTGCGACCAGGCGGCCCAGTTTGTTATCTCGGGCCAAAAATACGGCTCCCATGCCACCGCGGCCGATTTCGCGGATCAGCTCGTAGTGTCCGATCGCGCTGCCGATCGCGGGAAGATCGCCAGCCACCACCGGTCCGGGCCGACCGGCCGTTGACATGGTCCGAGTGGGGGGCGCCTCGGCGGCGATCAGGTGACGTCCGTTGCACATGGCCGCGACCCCATCGTCCCGCTCGTTTTCACCCCTTGCCATCTCGGTGGACTCCCTCTCCGGGCTGCGCGTCGATTGCAGCGATGTCACACACTGGGAGGCTCGATGGCGATGGGCGTCTGATTTCATGAGCTCTACCTTTTATGGCAGGGATCGATCCGACGTGCCGCTCCGATCTCGTGCAGGCAGCCTGCAAATCACATACTGCCGTGCCAGGCCGCCAACCAAAGTTGTTAAATCGGTGCGGCTCGGCCTGATTATCCGGCTACAGGCCCGGCCGGGCAACGTCAAAAAACCAGCTCTTGTGTACGGCTCGAGAAACCGGCTCACAGCGCCACGATTACTCGGCGGGAATGGCCTCGGCCACGGAGTGCGCAGTGGCAGCCCGGGCGATCCAGCGATCGAGCACGTCTATGTCTGTGCACGCCTCGATGCGCTTGCGCGTCGCCGCGTCAATGTCGAGACCGCGCGCGGAGAGCAGAGTAAAGAGTGCGCTGCGCCGTCCGGCGACATTGCCCTCTCGTCTGCCCAGGCGTTTGCCCTCTTGTTTGCCCAGGCGTTTGCCGCGCTTCTCGCTGTCGTGCTGGATTTGCTCCAGGCTGTCATAACCCAATCGTTGCAGCAAATTGCGCAGGGCGGCTCGATTGGACTCAGCGGGGTCGACCAGGGCGCGCACCGGCACGGGATTTTTCAGGATGCCCGGCGCCTCGAGGGTCTCGTCCTGGCCGACGATCAGCATGGGTTTGCCCGACTCGTGGACCTCGACGCGAAGCTCGCCCTTGAGCCGCACCACCCATATCGTGCGTGTACCCGCCTCCAATAGCTCGCTTATCTTGTCTCGCAACGAGCTTTCGTTCTGTCCGGTATCGGCATACTCGACAGCGAGCGGAGGTGCCCTGTCCATCCAGCCCGGCTTGCGCTCGATACCACCCACGACGATGTCCGGCGCCCGCAGATTCTTGCCGTCGTTCCACACCACGCCGGCATCGATTCCCGCGTTGTCCTCGACTGCCGGATCCGTGGCCAGTGCCTTGGCACCCTCGATGTGTGCCCCGGCGTGCCGCCGACCGGCGGTCATGCATCGAATCGGATAGCCGTTGGAAAGCTCTATGGGATCGCCGTCGTGAACCTGATCGGCCCGCATGGGTCCGGGTTCCTGGCCAGACGACCTGGACGATCCTTCACGCGTTACAGGCGAACGTGCCACGCCATGAGTATACGAGACATCCGCCCGTTCTCTCACAAACAACGCAAACAAACGCGACTTAGGCCAACTCATGTGGGTACCCTACTACGAGCGACCTTGTCAGGGTAGCTCGGACCGTGCGGATTTGTGGATGAGTCGTTTTTTATCTTGTTAAATTATATACATACAGAATACTAAACAAGGATCTGGCAGCTCGAAGGAGGTTTCCGGCTACCCGGCAGTTGTGGTCAGACTGCCGCCCCAGCGGCCTGGCGGTTGCGAAATCCACCGCTTCGACTCGCCCGACGTCAGAGGGTTGGGCTACAGTGCGAGACAATCTGACAAGCCGTGAGGACTGGTCCATGTCTCCTACGTCCGAGGACGACCGGCAGGGACGCCTGTTCGATCCCACAACAGACAGCAAAAACCCAACTGCAGACAGCAAAAACCCAACCGCCGGAGCCAGGGGGCTGACTCTGACCCAGCTCGAGCGCCACCTGTATGGAGCCGCCGACATCTTGCGCGGCAAGATGGATGCCTCCGAATTCAAGGAGTACATCTTCGGCATGCTCTTTCTCAAGCGCTGCTCGGACGAGTTCGACCACCAGCGCGAGACCATCATCGCCGCGGCGCGGGCCAGCGGTCTCGGTGAGGTCGAGGCCACAAACCGGGCCGAGGTACGGGAAGCGTACGCCGAGACCTTCTTCGTGCCGGTGACCGCCCGCTGGTCCCATCTGTGCTCGCGACTGTCGTCGCCGGACCGGTCGGGCGACGTGGCCAGGGCGCTCAATCAGGCACTCATGGCCCTGGAGGGCGAAAACGAGGGCCTGCGCGATGTGCTCCACCACATCGATTTTGCCCGTCCGGTCGGCAAGGGCCGCATTCCCGACGCCACACTGCGCGACCTGATCCAGCACTTTTCGCGCTATCGCCTGCGCAATGCCGATTTCGAGTTTCCCGACCTGCTCGGCACCGCGTACGAGTATTTGATCGGCAAGTTCGCCGACTCGGCTGGCAAAAAAGGCGGTGAGTTCTACACTCCGCGGCCAGTGGTTCAAATGCTGGTCCGGCTGGTCAAGCCGGCCGAGAACATGGACATCTACGACCCGTGCTGCGGCTCTGGCGGCATGCTGATCTGGGCCAACGAGTACGTCGAGGAGCACGGCGGCGACTCGCGCACGCTCGGCCTCTTCGGCCAGGAGGACAATGGCAGTGTGTGGTCGATCGCCAAGATGAACATGATCCTGCACGGTATTCACGACGCCGATCTGCGCCACGGCGACACCCTGGAAAACCCCCTCCACATCGACAGACAAAAACCCATGCGCTTCGACCGGGTGCTGAGCAATCCGCCCTTTGCGCAGAACTTCCGCCTCGCCGGCATGAAGTACCCCGAGCGCTTCGAATACGGTCTGTGCACCGAAAACGGCAAGAAGGCCGATCTGATGTTCGTCCAGCACATGTTGGCCGTGTGCAAGCCGGGCGGCATCGTGGCCACGATCATGCCGCACGGGGTATTGTTTCGGGGTGGCAAAGAACGAGCCATTCGCAAGAAGATGGTCGAAGACGATGTCATCGAAGCGGTCATCGGCCTGCCGCCCAACCTGTTTTACGGCACGACCATTCCGGCCTGCGTCTTGATCTTGCGTCCGCGCGACTCCAAGGCGCCCGAACGCCGGGGCAAGATCCTGTTTGTCGATGCCTCTGGCGATGTTCGCCTGGGCCGGGCACAGAACCACTTGCTGCCCGAGCACATCGAAAAGATCCTGGTCGCATTCGAGAGCTTCGAAGCCATCCCCGCCTATGCCTCGGTGGTCTCGCGCGAGACCCTGGCGCAAAACGACTTCAACCTCAACGTCCGGCGCTATGCCGACCACACTCCGCCGCCCGAAAAACACGATGTGCGGGCCCATTTGCGCGGCGGCATGGCGCGGGCCGAGGTCGATGCAATGGCGCCTTTTTTCGAGCGGCACGGTCTGGATCTGAGCCGATTTTTAACCGAGCGCGACGATGATTATTACGATTTCCGCTGCGATCTGGTCGAACGCCATCAGATCTGGGCCCGTATCCAATACGACCCGGGGGTGCGCGGGCGCGAGGACGAACTGAAAGAGGCACTGCAGATATGGTGGACCAAGAGCGAGCGGTTTATCCTCGAATTGCCCGAGGCCCGGTCGCTCATGGGAGTGCGCAGCGAACTCCTGAAGAGTTTTCACGACGCATTGGCCCCGCTCGGTCTGCTCGAGCGTTTCGAGGTCGCCGGTATCGTGGCCAGCTGGTGGGACTACGTGAAGTTCGACCTGCGCACCATCATGAGCCGGGGATTTGCCGGCCTGGCCAACGACTGGGCTGCCGCGGTAGACCCGTCCCAATCCCCGCGCTCCATCGTGGTCGTGGATGTGCGCAGACGGGCCGAGTCGTCGGAGCGGGCCAGCGATTGGGCCTACGACCCGCTCGATCACTCGCGCCATCTGGTCCGCCGCCTGCCCGCGGATATCGCCAGGCTGAGCGAGGCGATCGAGCGGCTGATCCACGACATTGCCCGCTCGGGCCGGGTCAAAAAAGACGTGGCCAGAGACAATGCCGAGGTCAAAATCCTCGAGCAAGAGCTGCGCGAAGCACTGCGCGAACGGCAAGTCATGCACGATGCGCTGGACACCTGCAAAAGCGCGGCTGCGGGCGACATCCCGCTCGATCAATGTAACGGACCCATCCTCGATGTGTTGCGCCGTGAACTCGGCCGCCAGGTGCGACGCAAGCTGCGCGAGCACCGCAAGCAGCTGGCCAACGCCATCGAAGCCTGGTGGGACAAGTACTCCATGCCGCTGCGCGAGCTCGAATATACCTACGATCGAGCTCGGGCCGAACTCGACCGCATGTTCGTGGTACTCGGCTACGACGACGATCGAGACGTCCGCCGACGGTGCCATCTCAGTCTGGCCGCCGACGGCTCGGTCACTCCGATCGATCGGAACGGCGAGCAATCGACCGAAAAACGACCATCCGGCAGGGATAGCGATGAGTAAGACGAGAGGGAAAGCAATTCGCAGCGTCGCCGCCTCGATCGGCCCACTGCCGAGGAATTGGAAGCTGGTCCGCCTGGGCGATCTGGCCCGCGAAAGTGGCCGCTACGGCAGTTCTGCAGCAGCACTGGCATACGATGCGGATCTCCCGCGCTATATCCGAATTACCGATATCACTCGCGACGGGATCCTGCACCGCGACTCTCCGGCCAGCATTGCCGTACCCGATGCCGAACCCCATCGGCTCAAGCGGGGCGACCTGTTATTTGCCCGCTCGGGCGCGACCTGCGGCAAGACGTATCTCTACAATCCGCGCGACGGCGAGTGCGCTTACGCCGGTTATTTGATCCGATTTTCGCTCGATGAGACACTGTGTGTGCCGTCATTCGTGGCCCGCTGGACTCAGTCGTCGTTCTACCAGGCCTGGCTGGCGCGAACCATCCGCAAGGCAGCCCAGGCCAACATCAATGCAGACGAGCTCGCCGACCTGCCGGTGCCGTTGCCACCCGTGGAAGAACAGCTTCGCATCACCAATATGTTGGCCGTGCTCGACCGCATCATCCTCTCCGGCGAGGCCATCATCGAAAAACTCGGCAACATCCGCATCGGTCTGGTCACCGATCTATTGTCCTGTGGGGTGGACGACGACGGCCAGATAATCAACAAGAGGGAACTGCGAGACTCACCGATCGGCCCGATTCCCGCGCACTATTCCGTAGCCCCGGTCGAGTCCCTGCTGGTCCGTCCCGGTCCGCCGTACCGACACTGGAGCCGGGAAGGAGAAGCCGTGCTGGGCCGAGACGCGGAGCCGGACGATCTTTCGAGCCAGGCGGTGTTTCGAGACCTCGGCGGGGCAAACCAGGATGAGCGAAATGGCCCAGCGATCGAGCACAGCGGGGGGCGCCACATGCCGGCCATGCGAAGCGGGCCGTTTGGCAGCGATCTGCGCAAGGCCGAGCTGGTCGATGAAGGCATTCCGCTGCTCGGTATCGACAATATTGGTGTGGGGCGGTTTGTCGCCGACTTCAAGCGATATATACGGCCGAGCAAATACCTCGAACTGCAGCGCTACGCGGCCCTGCCCGGGGATGTGATGATCACGATCATGGGAACCGTTGGCCGCTCGTGCCTGGTCCCCGACGATCTCGGCCCGGCTCTGAGCTCCAAGCACGTGTGGGCGCTGACCTTTGACCGAGAACGCTACCTGCCCGAGCTCGCCTCGCTCCAGTTCAACTACGCGCCCTGGGTGCAGGAGCATTTCCGGCGCGAGGAGCAGGGCGGCACCATGTCGGCGATCCGCTCGGAAACGCTCAAATCGCTGCTCTTACCCGTGCCACCCATGGCCGAGCAGCGGCTCATCGTCCGCATCGTAGGCGATACCAGTGCCCGCCTCGAAGCCGAGACGGTCGAGCTGGGCAAACGCCGGCGCCTGCGTCAGAGTTTGATCGATGACCTGCTCACCGGCCGCCGTCGGCTGCCGCCGGAGTGAGCGATTCTCGCTCATCGTGCTGGGCCAGGCGGGTGCGCAAATAGCGGTACATGGCCTCGACGATGGCCTCGTGATTTTTGCGTACCCGGTATCGCCACCTCCGCCTGTGTCCGTTGGAAACGATGGCAAACGCCAGAGCATTGTCCCGGCCGTGGGCCACGATGCCCGACAGCGCGACGACGCGGCTCAGGGTTCCGGTCTTGCCGATGACGCTGCCGCGCGCCTTGCTGCCTCGAAACCTGCGCCGGAGCGTGCCGTCGACGCCAGCCACGGCCAGAGAACGGACAAATGCTTGTTCCAGTGCACGGGTCTTGGCTGCCCCGGCATCGTCTGGAGCCGGTGAGCCCCGGCCTGTGTAGCCGCCAGCTCTGCGCAAGATCGCGACGATGTGGCGGGCGGCGAGTTCGGTGTTGTAGGACAGTCCCGAACCGGTATCGAGCACGACCGTACCGGGATCGATTCCGGCCACATCCCGCAGCCAGTCCCGCATCGCCCGAATTGCTTTTTTCATGGTCGGCCTGCCGCCGTAGTGCATGGCTCCGGCCGTCATGATGACCCGGTCGGCGAGTCGATTGATACTGTGCTTGTTGATCGCTGCCACAATGTCGCGCATGGGCCTGGATTCGTGGCGGGCCAATTCGACCGGCAAGTAGCTCCGGGTCGCGGCCACATACTCGGACAATGCCGCTCGTCGCACAGTACCAGTCACGCTCACCCCCACATCGACCAGTGCCTGGCGGACTATATGGGCCGAGAACTGGCAACCGCGGGCGAGCGAGCGGCCCAACGTGATGTGCCGTCCCGGGACAATGGCACCGCTGACCTCGACCTCGTAATAGTCGCCGCCGAGCTCGTCGTCGATCCGATAGAGCTCCAGCGCGATATGCGGCCGGCGTGGCGACCCGGTCTTTCGCGGCGCGGTTGTGGCAGTGAGTCGGACCCGGACAAACTCGGTTTCGGGCAGCACAGTCACGTGGGGCGGCTGGCCTGGCTCGGTGCCCTGAACCCGGATGGTGACCCGCGAGGCGGCCACGCTTTCGCGCCAGCGCTGCCGGCCAACATAGATATCGCCGTCGATGCGGGTGACACCGCTGTCCTTGACAGCTTGGGCCAGGCTTCGCAGGCCGTCCGCCCGCAGAGTGGGATCATGGCTGCCAATGAGATAGACGTCGCCAATCACCGCGCCGTCGGGCGCGGGCGCGGGACCGAGGAGTCGGGTCGTGTAACGCCAGTCGGGACCCAGGATGTGGAGGGCAGTGGCCGTGGAGACCAGTTTGACATTGGAGGCCGGATTGAGCGGCTCGTCTTCGTGTACTGCATAGAGCTCTTGACCGGTCTCGGCATCGACGACATAGATTGCAGTGATACCCGCACGTAAGTCGCGTCTCCGCCAGATCTTGCCGATCGCGCGGTCGAGTTCATTCTCGAGTATCGGCCGCCGGGGGTCTCGGCCGAGCGGCGAAATCCTGCGCGGACGTTGCGGCCGGGCGAACCGCCGGCCGCCTGGCTGCTGCGCTCGGCGAGAACGTTGCCCGGCATTGCCTGCCGGGACCTCCGGCAGACCGACCGGGATTGCAGCCTCGCGGGTCGGCACCTTGTCGTGCCTGGACTGAGCCGTGGCCTCGGGTGGGTCAGACAGGATGGAAACACCCAGCGCATAGCAGCCTACAAACAGCGCCAATCGTCGCATATCCTCTTTCCAGAGTAGCGTCAATCGACCGACTTGCCAAATTCTCAGCAGTGCCGATCCGAGTCACTCCGATTGGCGATCCAGATACGATCTCACCCGATCGCTGCGTATTGCCCGACGGGCCAGTCATTGTGAGCAGTTCGTTGCGGCGTTTTGGCGACCGGCTCGATACGGTTAAACACAGTATGAAACGAATCGCCTATACGCTCTTTTGCTGTCTCTCCCTCGCGTGTAATAGCGACTCGTCCGGGCAATGCGACAACTGCGACGCCGCTTTCGACCTCACCGGGGTCTGGCACCTGGACATCGCGTTCGACCCGGCCAGCCGCTTTGCTGCGGCGCTGCGCCTGGAGCGAAATGGCGGCTCGTACAGAGGCCACCTATTTGGCGAGACAGCCAAACAGGTCGTGGTCGACAAAGACCATCTGCTGGTCGAGCTGAGCCCCGCCGATTCCGACGATCCCCTGTCTCGCCGTATTCTGCGCCTGGATCAGCTGGATGAGAACGGCGCGGTGAACGGCACCTACGAGAACTGCAATGGCGAGGAGTGTTTCACGGCCGAGGTGGTCGGACACAAAGTCGAGCCGCTCGACGAAACGGTGGCCGCCAATGTGACACTCATCGCCGAGTACGGCCAATGGACAGAGAGCGGCATCACGGTCAATGTCAGGGTGCACAAAAACATGGCCTATCTCGCCCGCTATGACGACGGACTGCGCATTGTCGATCTAACCCGGCCCGATCGGCCCACCCAACGCGGCCACTATCCAGTCGACCGACGTGGCGAGATCTACAACGATGTCAAGGTGGTCGAGAGGGCGGACGGCACGGTATACGCCCTCATGGCGTCCAGTCTGGCCGGTGTGGTGGTGCTGGATGTGAGCGACCCGGACGCACCGCGAAACGTGACCAGTTTTCCCCCCAAAAGCGCAGCGCCGGAGAGTTTTCCGTCGGTACACACGCTCTTTGTCGAGGGCGACCGGGCCTACTTGGCCTACAACTTCGACAACAGTCTGCGCATCTACAACATCGCCAATCCGGCCGCTCCAACCCCGCTCGGCAGCTTTCTCGCCACCGATCGAATAGCCAGCCGCGCGACCGCTCCGCTCGGTATGAACTCGGCTCCGCATCCCTTATCGAGACGTCCGGCCGCAGGCGGCTATTTGCACGACCTCTACGTCGAAGACGGCCGCGCCTATCTCAACTACTGGAACCTCGGCATGATCATCGTCGACACACGCGATGATCCCGCCAATCCGACCGAGGTTGGTCGGTATCGTGATTATGGACAGAATACCAGCCACTCGAATTGGGTCACCCGGGTGAGCGGGCGGACCCTGTCGGTGCACGGCGACGAACAGTACGGTGCCCACGTACGCATCGTCGACGTCGCCCCGGAGAGCCCGGAATTCCTGTCCACCGTGGCAGGCTACCAGACCCGACCGGAAGTGTCGGTACACAACATCATGGCCCACGGCGACCGGGCCTTCGTGACCTATTATCAAGATGGACTGCGGATCTTGGATATCAGTGATCCGGCCAATCCAACCCTGGCTGGCCATTATCATACTTGGCCGGGATTCGGGCCCAGGCATGGTCACAGTTTTTTCGAGGGCGCGATCGGGGTGGATTTCGATCCCGAGAGCAACACGATTTATGTCGCCGACACACAGCGCGGCTTGTTGGTCCTGTCACTCGATTGAATCGGGGCTTATTGGCGATTCGCTGTTTCTTCGTTGTTTTTCGCAACAGACACGCGTTGCAAAGCGCGACAGCGCCGACCGATCAGGGGTTATCGACGGCGATCGAGGCATCGGGCCTCGATCGAGCACGTTGATCGGTTGTGCTCTAATTGGCGAGTATGGGCATAATGCTGCCACGAGGTACCAGTGATGTCAGCATTCTCTCCTCTCAGGGTAGCGTACTTTTGTATGGAGTATGGCCTTGCTGCCGAGTTTACGATTTACTCGGGCGGCCTGGGTGTACTCGCCGGTGATTACATGAAGTCGATCGGTGACCTGCGTATGCCAGCGATCGGGCTCGGTTTGTTTTGGGACCAGGGCTATACCAAACAGCTCATCGACAATGCCGGCAATCCCGAAGATGCCTACCCGCCAACTCCGCGCGACAGCATTTCCACACTCGATGTCTCGCTTGAAGTCACCGTGGCCGGAAAACCCATCGCGTGTATTGCCCATCGGGTCGAACGCTACACGTCGGCAACTCTGTATTTGATCGAGCCGGAGCGAGAAGCCGATCGCTGGATCACTCGCCGGCTCTACGGCGGTGGCGAGGATGACCGGCTGGCCCAGGAGATTGTCCTGGGGGTTGGCGGGGTTCGCCTACTGCAAGCGCTCGGCCACACTATCGATGTATACCACTTCAACGAGGGCCACGCCGTATTCGCCGGCCTCGAGTTGGTCCGCCAGCGCTGCGAAAAAGGCCTGTCATTTTCCGACGCTCTGGCCGATGTCAAGGAACACATCGTATTCACCACTCATACCCCGGTCCCGGCCGGCAACGAGGTCCATGATTGGGCAGCAATGCGTCGGATGAGTGCAGACCTGGGATTTTCCAGCGATGAGCTCGGCGAGCTGGGCGGTTCGCCGTTTTCCATGACCGAGACCGGTCTGCGCATATCGCGCCGAGCCAATGCGGTGGCCGAGCTGCACGGCGAGACTGCGCGGGGCATGTGGCAGCATGTGAGCGGTGGGGCGCCGATCATTGCGATCACCAACGGAGTACACGCACCGACCTGGCAGGATCCGCGGATTCGGGCCTCTGTGGTGCAGGACAAGGACGAAGAGGCGCAGAACGCCGAGCTGTGGCTGGTCCACCAGAAGCTCAAGGCCGAATTATGCGCCGAGATCGCCCGCCGGACCGGTGTCGAACTCCGTATCGACGATCTTCTGATCGGTTTTGCGCGGCGCGCTGCGGTCTACAAGCGGGCCAATCTGGTTCTGGAGGACGAGAACCAGATGGAATCGGTATTTTTCGAGCACGGCGTGCAACTGGTCTATGCAGGCAAGGCTCATCCGCACGATTTCAGCGGCAAGGCGTTGGTTCGGCGGCTGGTCGAGGCATCCCGGCGCTGGCCCGAGAACATCGTGTTTCTGGAAAACTACGATATGGCCCTGGGCGCCCTGCTCACCCGGGGATGTGACGTGTGGCTGAACACGCCGCGCCGACCCAAGGAAGCGTCTGGCACCTCGGGTATGAAGGCGGCCATGAACGGTGTGCTCAACGTGAGCATTGCCGACGGTTGGTGGCCCGAGGGTTGCCGTCACGGTGAGACCGGCTGGCAGATCGGGATGCCGGATCCGAGCGACGCCGAGGCCGGCGAGGCGGCCATCGATCGGCGTGATCGCGAGGTTTTGTACCGAGTATTTGCAGATGAGGTCATACCGCGGTATCAAGACCACCGCAGCCGGTGGGTAGCCATGATGAAAGAGAGCATCGCCATGTCGCAGTGGCGTTTTTCATCCGATCGCATGGTGCAGGAGTACTACGCCAGGTTGTATCGCCGCGATCCATCGCCATAGCTCCGGCACTGGCCATCGCGATGCTTCTGGCCGCGAGCTGGGTTCAGAGTGGCCAGCCCGATCGCCCGGGGGTCGAGCCGCACGACGACCGCGACGGCGACGGCATTGTCGATTCCGACGATCGGTGCATCGATCGCGCCGGCCTGGCCCCGGACGGCTGCCCGCCGAGCGATCGCGATGGCGACGGCATTCTCGATCGGGTCGATGACTGTGCTGACGCGCCGGGCCCGGACGGCAACAACGGCTGTCCAGACACCGACGGTGACGGCGACAGTGTGGTCGACCGGGTCGATCGCTGCCCGCAGACGATCGGGCATGTCGACTTTGCCGGCTGTAGAGCGCCCGACAGCGACGGCGACGGCATCCCCGATCCCGGCGATCAATGCGTCGAGGGCATCGAGATCTGGAACGGAGTCGACGATAACGATGGGTGTCCCGACCGGGGCGAGTCCCTGGTGACCATAACGGGCGGCCGGGTTGTATTCACCCGTGGTCGGGTATTTCGCTCGACCGGGCAGCTGGCCACGCGCGGACGCAAAGCCGTGGCTGTAGCGGCATCGGCCCTGGAGGCTGTGCGGGCCGAGCGGGTTCGCATCGTGGTTGCGATTAGCCGTCGCCGTGCTGGCAAGGACGGCCTGGCCGTGGCCGACCAGCGTGCACATACCCTCGCCGCGCAACTGGCCAAGCACCTGCCCCGGCTAAAAATTGCCTTCGATCCCCAACCGCCACAGCGACGGCTGCACATCGAGCTGGTCTATCCGACCGATCGAGACGACAAGTAGGCGCATTCGACAACCAGTGGGCCCTGTTCAGGGGGCTCTGGCCCCTCGCTCTAGCCCGTACATACAAAATCGACCACGTAGGTCTTCGAGGCATCCAGGGCCAGATCGCCCTTTTCGGAGGCGCCGAACAGAACCGCAAAGGAGGTCGAGTTGGAAAGACGACTCGCAATACTGATGTAGAGCGATCTGATGCCCGAGGGCCTGGCCACATCGGTGTGAGCTTCACGCATGGCGAGGAGGACATAGGGTCCTTTACAGTGATTCGCAATGGCGACGCCCAGCTGGACCTCGGCATAGGGCACGGCCCCGCGAAACCGCATGGTTCCGTGCCGCTCCCCCACAGTTACCACCTGCAGCTGGGCGACACAGCCAGACAGAACCCCGGCCAACCAGACCGTCGCGATAGCGCGGAGTACGAGGGCCCGGGGCCGCCGGATCGACCACAAAAACGCCAGCAAGAGCGCCCCGGCAGTGCCGGTCTCGGGCCCTCCGCTGCCGGCCTGGCACGCGCAGCCATTCGAGCCATTGGTCCGTTTCGGCAGGCTTTGCGCACTCGGCACGCGCGGCACCTGGGTCGGCCAGCCGCTGGCCAGCGTGTCTGGCTTTCCAGCTAGGACAAAGGAAGCCCAGTACTGGGGATGAATCTCTCCAGGCTCGCGCAAAAGGGCAATCTGGGTGTTGCGCAACGCCTGGATTCGACTCTCTCCTAGCATCAGACGCCGGTAGTAGCGACTCATCAGCTGCTGGGTGGCGTCGTCGTCCACTCGCCACAAGCTCAACAGCAGAGTTTCTGCACCGGCCAGAAAAAACGCCTGGCGGAGACCATATACGGTTTCGCCTGCAACCACGTCGCCGATGCCGGTTTCACATCCCGACAAGACCACCAGTTCGGTGCCATCCAGATCGAGCAGTGCAGCTTCCAGCGCAGTGATCAATCCGTCTTCCAGGGTGGCGTGTTCCTCATTGGCACCGGCAAAGGCCAGCCCGGCGCGCAGAAGGGGATCGATGGGGAGAAGCGATCGGTGCTCGTTGTCCCTGCCGGCAAAGCGCTGATCACCCGAATGCAGGAAAAAACCATGGGTCGCGATGTGCAAAATCTTGGGCCCCTGAACGCTCTTGAGCGCCATTTCGGTCGCCTGGGGTCCGAGCCACATGACCGCCTCGGGCACCATGGCGGCAATGCGCCTGGCTTCGGTGACCGAGGCGGGCAGACGGTCAAAGCGCAGCTCTGCAAAGCTTCGCGCGCCGCGATTGGTGCGAAATGCGGGCGTGCCCTCGAGCGGTGGGTCGAGTTCGCCATAGCTCGGGCCGCCAATCACAAGGGCGGCCTCGCGGGCCCTGTTGCGCGCCCACCCGGCGATGATGTCCCGGCCGCTGTTGACGCGGACAAACCAGTAGTGCTCGACCAGATAGCGGCCGTTTTCATCGCGCAGAGCGGCAAATGGAATGAGCTCGAGAGCACCGTCTGCAGAGAGATAAACCATGCGGTCATCACCGAGGGCAGAGCGGATCGGTTGCATGACAGCCTGGTCGAGTCGCCGGGCAATCTGCCCGAAATCGGCCCAACGGCGCTCGATCGCGGTGCGGAAGCGTTGCACGACAGGCTCCAGCGCACTGGCCGGAGCCAGATCGATGGCCTGTGTGCCGCCACTCGAGCGCAGCACGTAGGCGGCATAGCGGGGCGGGCCAACCCGGCGGCTGTCGAAGTCATAAGGCTCATAGCGAACCAGTTCGATCAGGGCCTGGCCCGGGCGCAACCGCCCTTGCATGTGGGACGCCTGTACAGCTGCGGCGGCCGATCGGGCAGATCCCTCGTTGATCATGTGGCTGGCCAACACCAAAAGACGCGCCCCGCGGCCCATCGAACTGTCCAATTTGGGGTCGATGGTGTGTAACACGATACGTCCCTCGAGATGCGCGAATCGCGCTCTTGCGTCGCGAATTCGCCTCTCGAGCAGGCTCGTTTTGGCCCCTCCTGCATACGCATATCTGGACAGCTCGGTCACGGTCCGCGATACGTCTCGCAATAACCTGCCGGCCGGATCGAACGTCGGGTCGGCCGCTCGAAGCGTCGCTCCGATCTGGTACCCCCAGCGGGCCCGGGAATCGGCCGCTCGAGTGCGCAGCGACCGGATAGCGCGAATCAGACTCTCGGTCCTTCGCCCCTTCAAGGTCGCCACAGCGGCCATTGCCAACGAAGCGGCCCCGGGGTCGCCTTTGGCGCGCGACAGGCTAAACGATACAATCCGGGTTGCCACCCGTCTGGCCTGGGCAAAACGCGATGATGCATACGGCGTCGATAAAATCGCAAACGCGCTGGACAGCTCGCGGGCCAGAAGTTCGAGACAAACGCCCCACAGCACCGTGGCTTGCTGGTTGTATCCCAGGCGCGCAGCAACGTCGGCCAATCGGTCCACAGCGTCGATCAACTGCGGGGTCTGCACCAGGCCAGCGTGCCGGGCCACGGCGCCGGCGCGGGCGAGCAGCCTTGCGACGCCAGTGCGATCGCCGCGTTCGGCATAGAGTTCGGCGAGGTCGGCCAGCACGTGCAGAGCCAGGTTCCGGGCCGGTCCCGATCGGCCCAGGAGACTGCGCAGGGCGCGCTCGGCCAGCCCGATGGCCTCGTCGTGGGCGCCGCGGGCCCGGCGCAGTGCCGCCTGTACCGCGTACGCCTCGGCCAGGCGAGGATGGCTGTCGGCCAGGTGGGTCTGGTAGATGGGCAGAGCGCGGGCAAGCTGCGCCTCGGACCGGGATAGCGAGCGTCGAGCCAGATACGCCCGGGCCAATCCGACCAGATCGTCGGCCACACGGAGATCGTCAGCGCCGTACATCAGCTCGTGCGCCCGCACGGCGCGGAAAAAGAGCGACTCGGCCTTGCCGTACTGTCGGGCCAGCAAATGGGTCAGTCCGAGCCGGTAGAGTATATCGGGGCCGCATGGCAACTGGTCTTCTCGACAGAGCGCCAGCGCATGCTGGAGTAGCATCTCGGCCTGAACTCGGGCGCCACGGACGATCATGAGATGACCCAGTCCTCCGTACGCCACAGCCCGCGCGTTGCGCTCGGCCCGCCATGCCGCGCGCATTTGCAATAACGTCCGAGGCCAGCCGGCCGCTCGCTTACCCTGCTGGCCCGCGTCTCTCCTGGCCTCCACAGAGTCGCCGTAGCCGAACTCGACAAGAATCCGCCGGTACCAGTCGAGCGCTTTGGCGTGATCGCCTCGCTGCATCGACAGGTGGCCGAGTTCGGCCAGGGTATCGTGGATTCGCTGTGAATACAGCCCCCGACGGGGTCGAGATGGCACAGCGCGGTCTCTGGCCGGGCCCGGCGCAACTGCGGGTCGCGCCCCGCGGTGGACAGCCCGGTAGGCAGCCAGAGCCCGCTCGACCAGCCGTTCGGCGTTGCCGTGGTTGCCCATCCTCTGCTCGACCCGGGCCAGATCCCGGTGAATATCCGCTGTGGCAATGGGTGAGAGTCTGGCCGGGCCGCGCTGCTTTCGCAACACATCCCGGTACAGAGTTGCCGCCCGCTCGAGCTGTCCGCGCTCGCTGTAGAGCCTGGCCAGGCTGAGCTGGCAGGTGCGGTACGCCGGTGACCGCACGCCTTGTTGCCGGGCCACCCGACGCGCGGCGTGGGTCAACACGGCATGGACGCGAGGATCGCGCCGGCCGCTCGTGACCGGCCGATCTGGCCCGGTTGTGCTGCCAGCACCGGGAGCACCGGCCCGGGACCGCAGCATGCGGGCGCGGAACAGGAGCCGAACCGGCTCCTCGTACCGACACCGGCGCAGCAGCACCTCGGCGTCGCGGTCGAGGCGACTGGCCAGAGCGGCCCTGTCCTGCCGCGACAGCGGACGGGCATGATGGACGCCGCCACATCCGGCCAAGCCGAGCGAGGCAGCGACCATCACGAGAGTGACCCGACACAGCACGCACCCCCGCCAATAGATATGTTTCTCGCTCATATCAATTGATCCCAACACCAATACCGAGAGCAACCGCGATGCTGAATTCGCCAGAGCCATTGGGAAGCCCGGTCACGAGCTGGAGCTCCGCGTCCACCGAAGGCCATGCCCCGACGAATAACAGCTCGTATCCCACCGAACCGGCCACAGCAACCCCGCCAAAGAGTGTTGTTCCCTCGGAATTATTTCCGGCGACATAATCAACTTTGTACAGTCCAATCCCGGCTTTTGTGGAAATCCGTCGACTCCACCAGTATCTCAGGGAGGGCGCAAAAACAAGCGTTCTCACAGCAGGCTGGTCGTCAGGGTCGATCGCCGAGCCATCCTGCCGGCTCGTCGCATTGGCGACAAGGATATGGGCGTCGATGAATTGCAGCGCCAGCCGGGGATTCAACATCCAGCCGATCTCCAGTGCAGGACCGGTCGCAGCGCTGCCGCATCGCGAGCACGGGTCTGGCTCGGCATTCCAGTGCATACTGCCAAAGAGGAGATGCGCGTGCACCCGCACACCCTGGCGCTCGACATCCGACTTAGAGCTGGTCCAGTAATAACCGCTCGGTTGCCGCCCCGCGCACCCGGGTAACAGCAGCGCCAGCAACGAAAGCGCGGTTAAACCGCCTCCAAGGCCGGCGACAAGGCGAGAGGCCGCGCACCGCGATACGATATCTTTCATTGCAATCATGATAACATATCGATTATCCTCGCCGACACGCGAGGCCCCCCAACTGGCCCGAAGCTGCGCGATGAGCCGTTTGGCGTCGCATTTACCGCGCCGCCATGGCGGGTTGTTGGGTCACTTGCTGAACGTTTAATACAAATGATCCCGAGCCCGTGGCGAACCCGTCGACCACGACGATTACCTGCTGATCTGCGTCCAGCAAGACCTCGATACGGGACGTCGTACCAGCTCCGCCATCGTCATCGCAGCTGAGCTCGGCAAACTTGCAAAGATCCGGCTTGAGGTAAAGGACTGTGTCGAAACTCGAACCTTCGGTGTCAAAGGCGTACGTGCCCGAGGTCGGCGCGGTCCACGAAAAAAATCGCTCGGGAGCACCGCCGCCACAGCTTGCCGAACTGATGGCCGGCGCGTCGGTGGTCGAGCCGGTGGCAATGGCGCTGCCCAGCGCCGATCCGAGATCCTGCACCGCAGCCTCACCGAGAATGCAATCGCTGTCCTGACAGTCGATCAAGCCATCGTCGTCGCCGTCGCTGCCATCGGTACAGACCAGTTCAGTCGCTTGCCCGATATTGAGGACAAACGAGCCCGACTCGCCAAACTGGCCATCGATGGCGCCAATCAGATTCTGCCCCTCGGCCAGGATCAGCTCGACGCCGCTCTGAAAGAAACTGCAGCCCAGCTCGGCGCTGCTCGAGCAATCGTTGGCGCGCAGATAGACCGTGGTTTCGAAATCGGATCCCGCGGTATCAAACGTGTAACGCCCGGCTGCTGGTGCGGTCCACAGAAACGTGGCCTCGCTTTCGGCAGAACCGCCACAACTGCCTTCAGCCAGGTTGGGTGCATCGACGGTGGCGCCGGTAAACACCGCCTGGCCTGTGGCCGAGCCGAGATCGCTGGACGCGTCCAGATAGGCGGCACAATCACTGTCCTCGCAGTCGGCCAGGCCGTCGCGATCGCCGTCCACACCATCGAGACAATTGAGCTCGCGGATCCGGGTCACGTTGACGACAAACGTACCCCGTTGCGCACTCGAAAAGCCATCGACAATGGCGACGACCGTCTGTCCGGCGTCGAGCCGCACTTCGAGCGATGAGGTGCCGAGTTCCGCGCCGCTGTCGTCGTCGCAGGCCAGTTCGGCAACTCCGCACGCTCTGCCATCGCGCAGGTACAACACCGTATCCACGTCCGAGCCCGCGGTATTGAAGATGTATTGCCCGGTTTCAGGGGCAGTCCACGTGAAGGCCCGGTCCGAGCCACCACTGCCGCCGCAGCTACCACTGGTTATATCTCCATCGGACCGCAAAACTCCGGTGGCGACTGCATCACCCATGGCCGAGCCCAGGTCGGCAACCTCGTCGCTGCGACAGGGGATTTCACAGCCGGTGCCTGCCAGCAGTGTAGACAGTCCGATGCCAACCGCTAATAAGGTGTTGGTTCCCAGCAAAAACCCGAGAACTATCGCTATTTTGTTTGCCATACTGGTCTTTCCCTGAAGTGTTCTGTTTCCGCACCAGGCACGCGCACCCTGGGCGCGGCACCTGTGCGTACCAACCTTGCTGCGATCGCCGAATCGCGATCAGCGTCTACCGAGTGAAAAACGCTTTCTCCTCGCGCAGGAGAGGACGCCTGCGATGGATGTATGATTGACCGAAATGAGCTGCCGGGCAATTGCACGCCATTGCACCCGCTTGCACGCCATTGCACCCGCTTGCGCGCAAGCTGGTATCATTGCCGAGTTGCATAACCTCGTGGTCTCCATCATCGGGTGCTGGGCTGTGGCTCTGCCAGTGCTCGCCGCCTGTACCGGTTCTGCCGGATCCGCCGAGCCGGCGGCAGTGCCACCGCCGCCCCCGCCAGGCGATCCGTGCCGCTATCCCGGCACCAGTGCGCTCGAGCGGGTTCACAAATGGTCGTTCGGGTGCGCCACGGGCAGGCCCTCGAAACCGCCTCAGGGCGAGGCCACCGTGCTCTGGCTCGGACGCGGCCAATCGCTCGGGCAAGGCACGCCGATCAACCGACAATGCGCGCGCCTAACTTCGATGGCAGTGAGCCGGGCGACCGGCCAGCTCTTTGTCGCCGGGCAAGGCCGGCTATTTGCGATGCCGTTGCGCAAGGTCGAAACCCGGCCGGCGCCGATTCAAATCGAGCCTCGCGGGTTGCGTGTGGTCAGGTTATTTGCCGCAGTCAAAGGCAGTCGTCCACCGATCTTGCTCGCAGCAGTCGCACCGCCCAGCTCGGCTGGCCGGGAATTATGGGAGATCACTGTGCGCGGACATCGCGCCACTGCCGCGCCCATTGCTTCGTCCTGGTTTGCACGCGCAGCAGAGCAGTTTTTCTCCCGGTACGACACATCTCGATGCGCGCGTGGCGACCACAACTGTCTGGTGGTGAGCAACCGCGGGCCGGGTCACCGCGACGCGGCTGTCGATGTAGAAGCCCGCCGAGCCGGGAATACTCGGGCGTTTGCCGACTACCCGGGTACGTTCATTCGCGATGCTGTGTGGGCGAACCATGAACGCGGAGAAATTCTGATCTTGATCGACCGCCGCTGCGCACGCCCGGGCTGGATACATGATTGACCGAAATGGATTGCACGCCCATGTCATTGCACACGCGTGCCCCCTGATCGCACATACGTGCACGCTGCATGACGAGCAATTCCGGCTAGTGATCGGCCGCCGCTGGGCAGGCCAGAGCCGATCGCAGTGAGTGCGCGGCGTTTTGGTCCTTGGCAGCGGTGAGAATCCGATATGCGGTGCACCCGGCCCGCGCATTGGCGCCACTCCCGGTGCATACCATGGTCTTGAGGGACTCGATGGGCTGCATGGCTGTGGCCCCATCGGGCAGCAAGCGGTAGCGGCGGCAGATTTCTCGCCCCTGGACAGCCATGGCATCGGCGTCGTTCCACGCTGCCAGCCAGGACAGATACCGGGCCTGAATCTGGTACTGCGGCGGAATGGTCGCCCCTCGTAGCCGATCTCTCACCTTCCTTCTATCGACCGCGGCGAGGGGTTTCTGTTGCAGCGTGCATTCGGCCCAATCCAGGATGTGATTGGGATTGTCGGGGGCCCAGGTAGCCGCGAGAAGGTAGTCGCTGGCTGCCTGCGACCATTTTCCGGCCCCGGCGAACCAGAAACCGCGTTGCGCGACCACGCGGGCCCGCATTTCATCGTCACAGTGACCGAAGCGTTCCATGTCGGGAAACGCCAGCTCTCCTACCCAGGAGGCCACCTGCTTCTCTTTGCTGACCAGACAACTGGCCACGGGTACAAGCGACAGTCGCTCGCACCGCGGTGCTGGATAGAGGGCGCCCATGCGCTGCACGATGGGCAAGACCGAAGTCGGGTCGTCCCGGCAGCGCTGTTTGGCGAGGTGGAGCGCGGTAACCAGGGCAATGCCCTTGGGTCCACTGTGGGCGACCTGCTCCAGCCATGTTTGCCCGCCGGGTGCATCGGGCTCGAAAAGGGCGTGGCGAAGGTAGTGGGCCAGGCTGCAATGCCAGGTTTGTGGGAAATCACCGGCATCTCGGCACTGTTTGGTCAGTTTGGCCAAGATCCCGGAGCTGCGGGCAGGCAGTGTGTCGCTCTGGCCAGCGAGATAGCGCAGAAACATGGCCAGGACTGTCACCTGGTTGCCAGCCCACAGCGGATCTGGAACCGCGATCTCACTGGGATAATTGCTCGGCTCGTTGGCCGTGGTCCAGCTCAGGGCGTGCAGGAGCCTGGCCAGCTCGGCCCGGGTGGTGGGCGAGGCAATGGCGAGATCGCGAATCGAGGCCAGCCACTCCTCGCCACGGACTCCGGGGACTGGAATGAGCCGCAACAATGGACCTGACTCGACCATCGCGACCAGTGAGGCACCCGCCTCGGCCGAGCTACCGACCAGGTCCTTTGGCGAGGCGCGCAGAGACAGGTCGACACAACGGATAGAATGCTCACCGAGCTCTCGGAGCTCGTCACACAGCCGGGTATGAGCCTGGCGCAGCTCTTTGGAAGCGAGCCACGGAGCGGCCAGGACCAGACCGCCGGTGCGCGAAAACGGCGGTACCCGGGTACGCGGCCAATACAGTGCAATACTTGCCAGGGCGGCCAGGGCCAGCAAGGCCACGACTGCCAGGGCGAGCCGGCCCGTGGCCATCGTGCGCGTTGTCGCCGGCTGCCCGGCCGGCAGACCTGGGTCTTGTGCCGTGGTCATCGACGGATGAGGCGCTGGCCCGGGTGTACTGTCGGCCGGCTGGCCGGCTTTTTGATCGGCTGGCCGGTTCTCGGTCCTGGCCTGTTCGAGCGCAGTGAGGAGCGTTTCGGCCGACGCAAAGCGTTTTTCGGGCTCCTTCATGAGCAGGCGTTGCACGATCGCCGCGATCTCGGGTGATGCGGTCGGTTCGAGGTCGAGCAACCGCGGTGCCGGATCGTGAAGATGGGCCATGAGGTACTCGATCGGACTGGCCTTGACGAATGGCAGGCGCCCGCACAACATCCTGAACAGGATCACCCCTACAGCATAAAGATCGGCCCGTACGTCGATATCGGCCGCACTTCTGCACTGCTCCGGTGCCATGTACTGGGGGGTTCCCACCACGACGCCGGGCCTGGTCATGTCTTCGGTGGGTTTCTCGACCAGCTTGGCGATGCCGAAGTCGAGGAGTTTGACCCGCTCGCCGCCGGGAACCTCTGGATCGGGAACCAGGAACATATTGGCCGGCTTGAGATCGCGGTGCACGATGCCCTGTGCATGGGCCGCAGCAAGCGCTCGCACGGCCTGCTGCACAAGAGCCACTGCGGTGGCTTCGGGCAACCTTCGCCCACTGCGCAAACGCCGCTCGACGGACTCGCCATCGAGTAGCTCCATCAAGATATACAGATCGCCCCGGTCGAGGCGCCCGATATCGATGACATCCACGATGCCGGGATGACCGAGTCCGGCCGCTGCTCGCGCTTCGGTCTTGAAGCGCCGGACCAACTCCGGGTCTCGAGCCACCGATGCAGGCAAGATCTTCACCGCTGCACGTCGCTCGAGCTCTTCGTGAAGCCCGACATAGACAATGCCCATGCCACCACGAGCCAGCTCTTCGACAATGCGGTAGCTCCCCGCCATGCGGCCCAGTGGCGAGCAGCCATCCCCGGCATGGCTCGGGGTATTTGCCTCTCGGGTAGGCCCTGTGGCGAGTTCTGTCGCCGCGATCTCGGGTTTTTTGCCAGCAGATGCTGCGCCCTCCGATGACGCGCTCGCGGGCAGTCTGGGCAGTATGCCATCGGGGCGACGGTCAGCCGCGAGCAGAGCCTCGAGCTGGCGGCGGAATTCGGGCCGGCCCTCGCACAGGCGATCGAGTTGAGCCGACTGCTGGCCCGGAGGCAGGTCGATGACCGCTTCGAAGACCTCGTCGAGCGCACGTGCGTGGCGCTCTTTCACGGCTCCTCGTGGTGCGCATACATCCATGCCCGCGCAAAACGCCATCGCCTCTCGATCGTGCTCTTCGAGGTTGCCATGAGCTCGGCGATCTCGGCAATGCTCAGACCGGCAAAACAGTGCAGAAGGACGATCTGGGCCCGCTCCGGGTGCTCTTTGTGGAGCGCGTCGAGCGCGCTGTGCAGCCACAAGAGCTGCTCGGCCGACAGGGTCCTTTGGCCGTCGAGGAACCGCATGGAAACATCGACGCGGATCTGGTCACCACCGCGCTTGATCGCGCCCTTGTGCCGCGCCCGGTCGACCAGGAAGTTGCGCATGGCCCGTGCTGCTGCCGCAAAGAACTGGCCCCGGCTGTCCCATTCGGCCTTGCCGTCCTTGACCAGCCGGGCATACACCTCGTGGACCAGCTCGGTCGGTTGCAGGGTCTGCCCGGGCTGGAGCCGCTGTATGCGAGCCCGCGCCAGCTGACGAAGCTCGTCGTAGAGTGAGTGAATGAGGGAATCCGGCCCACGCGGCGATCGCGGGTCGTCTGCGCTTGTCGACACAGTTCATCATGGCAGATCGACGTGGTCCCGGGAAGTTCGCGGCCGCCGACCAATGTCATTGACACCGCCACCGAGAGTGGGGTCACTGGCCACGCAGACCACGGTGCCGGGGTCGGTCGAACGTCCCGGCAAAGAATTCGGCAGCCGACAGTCTGGCAGCTGCATCGAATCGCCGATTGCGCTCTCGCCGATCGGCCAGCGAGTGTGGCTGACCCACAGCGCGCCGTGGCGGTCGAAGCATGCTTCTGGCCGGTACTCGGGGCCGGCGTGCCCGCGACTGATGCCGAGCTGGTCAGTCATGACAATCGGGGTTCCATCCCGGGTATGCGAGACACCATCGCCGCAGTAATCGGCGCGTGCGGCGCGCACACACGCGAGATGGAGGTCGCGCAAAGGCACCTGGGAGCCATCGCGGGCAATTGCGGTCCGGTCGGGATCGTAGCCCCACGAGCGCACGCATTTGGCAATGACGCCATCGAGGCACGAGAAGGTAAAACCATCGCGGCGATAGCTCCCGTCGGCAGTCCACGAACCCGATACGAACAGACCGCGTGCTGCCTCTCCGCATGCATTGCGCCAAGTTCCGGGCTCGCGCGAGGTGGCGTATTCGACCCGGTAGAGGGGGCGGCCGACAAATCGATCGGCCAGACCGCCGTGCTCGCCGGCACCGCTGCGAAATCGGTCGGGCTCACGGCTCGCGACTCGATAGCTGACAACAAGGCACCGGCCGCGGGCATCGCAGTCGCGCTCGCTCCACTGAAAGCCGACGCTCCACAGCGTCGCCGGCGAGGCGAGTTCGGACTCGATATCCCCGACCAGCCCGCGACAACCGCACGACGCGATCAGAATGAATAAACCCACTCTGAGCCCTGGGGCTCGAATTCGACTCCTTGGGCCAATCGATACGGTCGAGCTGTCAAAGTAGTCGGAGGTACTATTGGACGTGGCAATGGATGTGGGCTCGGTCTTGGACTGCAACAGTGTGCTCCTTTCTGCCGCGCTGCCGACCACCAGCCAGTTCGTGGTCGTGTCAAGAGATACGCCAACCAGCGCGTCTCACTGCTCTCACCATACATTCCGAAAAAAAGCCCTCGTCCCCGTCACCTCGCCCGCATGATTCACCGCATCATCTGCTGCGAACATGCCGGATCACCTCCCCTGACCCGGGGACTGCGGGCATGGGCTGGCCACGGCTGCCACGCGGTGATATCGCGCTCGCGGTGCCGCCAGTTGGCCTTGCCATCGCCGAGATACGACGCCATCTCTGGCGGACTGATCAGCCAGCGCTTGCGACCCACGATCGACAGCGGCTTTGCTGCTCTGTCAGAGCCGGATGGTAGCGTCGGGCCTATGCAGATCGCGCAGGTGAAACAAAAAACCAAGAGGCCGCCCGAGGACGCTGTTGTGCGAATACGCCGGCTATTACGACGCAAACGCTCCGAGAAAAATCGACTCGAGTTGGACATAGATGCCCTTCAACGCGAGCTATTGACAATTCTGCAGCGGCAGAGCGAGTTGGTCACCATCCATGCTGAAATCCGGGCTCTGTTTGCCGAGGCGATCGCGCTGCCGCGGCTTTCGGCAAAGGCGAGTCGCAAAGTACGCGACCTGTACCATGGGCTTATGGAGGAGGGCCTAATCATTCCGGATCCCGAAGCGTTCGCCGGGGACGAGGACGAATGCCCCTGCCCATTCTGCGAAGCCGAACCTGATGCGGACGCACTGGACGGGGCCGAGGATCCCGAGACCTCGTGGTCGGCGCCTGGAAGCGATGCAACGGATGAGTCGTCCGATGCGGATGGCCACGCCCGGCACTCCGGGCGGCCAAGCCGCCTGGAGCGCGATGCCGGCCTCCGCCGCCTGTATCGGGATCTCGCCCTTCGCTTCCATCCGGATCGCGCCGAAGACAAAGAACAGCTTGCTCGGCACGAGTCGGTCATGCGCGAGGTCAACGACGCCTACCACGGTGGTGATACCGACCGGCTACTTGAGCTGTGTCGCGAGCTCGGCCTCGAAATGGAGGAGCTACGTTCCACAGATGGAGTGCTCGCCGAGCTTGTCGAGCAATATGAGCGCTTGAAAGAAGAGGTGCGATCGCTGCGATACACCCCCCCGGGTCAACTCGTCGTCGATACGCGCCGAGCTAAGCGCCATGGCCACACGACGCCCATCGAGGAGCTTGAGTCCGAAGTACGGGAACAGCTCGACGGCGCCGTGCGCATGCGCGAGTTTGTCCGCGAGTTCGTCGAAGGCCGGATAACGCTGGAGGAGCTTCTCGAGGGGCCGAGGCGTGACGGTGATGGCGATAATGAGGACGACTACGAGGATGACTTCTCAGCGCTCATGGCGCTCTTGGTCGAGGAGATCGGTCGAGAACGCTCTTCTGCGCCCACCACTGCTGGCAAGAGGCGCAAGAATGGCAAGAAGCGCACTCGTAACGGTAACAGAAAGAAGCGTGGTGGCCGCAAGTAGCGCTGTCGCGCGGGACTTCGCAGAGGTTTTCACTGGTCGTTTGATCGCGCAACGGGGGAGTGGTCCGAAATCGAGACGCTTGTCAATCTTCACCCGAACGATGCCCTCTTTCCCCCTTCTGCGGTCTCGTCGCTGATCAGCGTGCAGCGACCGGCACGACCGCGGAGACATGAAGCGCTTTCCAGCTTCGTCGATGGGCGAGCCGACCGGGCTTTGCGTGGGACGACTCCTGGCCTTGGGCGGTTTGAGCTGGCTTACTGGACTCCGCGCAGTTCGCCGTGTACGCGACGCGGAATTTCCTCGATGAATGAGCCCCGCAGATGGGTACTGTTTCCGGTCGGCGGAATGACGCATGACGGGGGTGGGTCGGCGTTCTCGTCGCAGCGAAACGCCTCGCCACCTGCCGGACATCCACACAGCAAGCCAGCGATGAGCACGATGGCCACGGCTGCGATCACGCTGCGAACGCAGTTGGCGACGAACTGGCCAGGCGAGGGTTGCAATGGCTTGGTCTTGAGGTTCTGCATGACACACTCTTTCTCTGCACAGCCGCTGATCGCGGCGGGTTGGTGGTGTGGCGACTGAGGGTGCTGCTACCAGCACCGCTGCAGCGCCGCTCTCACCCCTGTATTCCGAAAAATCACCGCCAACCCCTTCACTGCCGCGGCATTTTTTCCCGCTACGGCGCGGCAGCGGCGTCGGCGCAGACCCGCAATCCGACGTAGGGCGACTGCTGTTGCTCGGTCGCGTCAGTGCGATTGTTGACGCTGCCGTAGTGGGCGGAAAAGAAAAACGCGCCACCGCGGTGCACGGGCTGGCCGTGATCGACGATGGACAGCGTGACCTCGGACGCGTTTCCAACCATGCCCTGAACCCCAAATGGACTCTGCGAGCGCGGGTGGGAGCCCACTTCGTCGAGTCCAAATGCCGCATCCTTCTTGCCGTAGGTCTCGTCGATATTGGCATCGTCGAGGGCCAGCCGCTCACCATGGGGAAACGTGCGCCGGTCGGCGCCGCGGGCCGCACGCTCCCATTCGTCCTCGCGGCACAGCCGCGCGCCGGGGACTCGGCCGATCCGATCCAGCCACGCGACGTATTCTCTGGCTTCGGCAGCCGAGATTCCGGTGACTGGAAAGTCGCGCCAATTCTGTTTCTGCCGGCGATCGCGGTCCACATAGACAAAAGCCTTTTCGGAGCCGAATCGATAGCGATGACCATCGGTCCCGACACGAAAGTGCAGCTGGTAGTCGCCATCGCTGTAAACCAGCTGGATCTCGATGTCTCGATCGCTGCCGTGGGGCAGGAAAGCCCGCCTGTGGCCGGCGGCAAGGTCATCCAAAAACTCGATCCAATCGCCAAACGTGGTCTCGTGGCGGTCGATCCAGTATGCGCCCGTGCGGCGGCGATGCTCGGGCAGAGCGGTGTAAAGCTTGCGAAACGCCTCATCGGAGCGGTTCCGGCCCAGCCCGTATACAAACTCGCCCGGCGCCACATAGACAAACCGATCCGAGATGTGGCCCGGAGCCGGCGGGCGGAGCTCGAATTCGAGCTCCGCGGGAGCGAATATCGGCTGGATCAGAAATGGATATTTCATTGCAATGGTCGTATCGGTTGCGGCAACCACCACCAGATAGGAGCCGGGCTCGAGCTTCCATCGGGTTGGTGCGGTCTCGGCTCCGAGCGGGACGCTTTCGAGCGAGCCATCGCGCTGGGGCAGATACCGGTACAATTCGACGACAAGCCCTGGCGGCGAGGTACGCAGCGAGACCGATGCGCTGTTATCCCGGGCGTCGCGCGACTCCGGGCCATCGCCATGGAGCTGCAGCTGGGCAAAAAACCAGTCCCGACGATCGCTCTGACCGAGCACATCGGCCAGTCGGGCCCGCTCGGCGAGAAGCGAGGCCCACAGGCCGCGGATGTCGTCCCGTCCGGGCGCCCGCGCGAGTGGGCGCTGAAGGGCGCTGGTTGCCTCTCTGTGGTGCTGCTCGAGCTGGCTGGCCAGATCGAGACTCTGTTGCCAATACCTGGCCCCCACGTCGTGGTTGTCGGCTCTGAACGCGGCCGTGGCCTGGTCGCGGACAGACAGAAACGCGCGCCGTTTGGCTCGTGCGCGCTCGAGCACTGGCCGTGCCTGGTCGACCAGCTGATCGACCACCATGGTCTCCCGGAGCTCGACGACGCCGTAGAGCAAGCCGGCGACAACCACTGGCGCTGCGATCAAGCCACCCAAAAACCACCGCGCCCACGCAGCTGCGCGCCGGCTGGCGCGGAGAAAATCGGCCTCGACCCGGGCCAGAGCGGCAAGGGTCAGTGTCGAGGCTGCTTTTAGCGTGGCGCCCCGCCACAGAGAATCGCGCTTGCGACCCCGCCGATCCCATCGGCTCGCCGCCTCGGCAAGCTCTTCTCTGACCGCCCGCGTGGCGCCCTCTTGATCGAGCCAATGGCGCAGCTGCTCCCAGCGCGCGATAAGAGCCTCGTGAGCGATTTCATAGGCCGATTGACCGTCGAGTTCGCATTCGACGACAAGGCGGCCGTCGACCAATGTCTGCAGCGCACGCCGCGATTGGTCAGAGCTGAGCAGCTCTTTTTCGGTCTTGCGATTCCGGGTGCCGTCGGAGGTGACCAGTCGGATCAAGAGGATCCGGGCGGCATCGCGTATTTCGGGCAAAAGCGCGGCCAGGACGCCATCTGCGTGGCGCGATAGCGCCCCCTCCACCCCGCCGATGACCCGGTAGGCCGCATTGGCGATCACGGCGCGTTCGGCATCGCGAGCTTGCCACAGCTGAGACAGGGCGAACTCCAGAACCGGCAACCCTCCAGCGGCATCGACCGTGGCGTGGACCAACGCGTCGACCAGGTCCTCGGACTCGAAGTGGACGTGCTTGGCCAGGGCCGGTCGAACGATGATCTCGCGGATCGCGTGCTCATCGAGCGGGCGCAAGACGTAGAGCGCCCGCTCGAGGATGGCTCCGAGTCCCGGCATGCGGGCCAGTGCGGTCGCCTTGTCGCCCCGCACAGTGGCCAGAAAACGGACGCCGGGGGTGCGCTCGGCAAGTCCGGCCAAAAGCTGGCTTGCCGCGGCAGCCTGGTCGGGATCGCTGAGGGTGACCAGTTCTTCGAGCTGGTCCACCACGATGACCAGGCCCGAGTTGCGACCCATATGGCGCCGGAGCAGCCGAGAAAGATCGCCGACATCTGCCTCGAGCTGGTCCTGCGCAGTGTCGTCGTCGCCGCCGAGATGATCGGCCAAAACAGCGAGAAGAGCGGAAAGCGGACGCAGGCCCGGAACCAGGATGCACGATTGCCAGGCTCGTCCGTCGCCCAGGTCGCCCTCGACAATTCGCGGCACGACGCCGGCGCGAACCAGGGACGACTTGCCCACGCCCGATTCGCCGGCGACCAGGACCACGCTTTCGGTTCGAAGGCGCTCGACGATCTCGCGGGCTTCCCGATCGCGGCCGAAAAACAGCGCTCGATGATCGGCTTCAAAGGGCAGAAGTCCACGGTACGGATTGCCCTGCACTGAAATAGGCGACTGCGCCGACCAATCGAGCTCTTTGAGCGCATTCCACAGAGCACCACCCGATTCGAAACGCGCCCCGGGGTCGCGGCGGAGACAGGTATCGACGATGCTGGCAAAGCGCCGATCCACATCGGCCACGCGAGTGGCCAGTGGTGTCGCCTCATGTCGACTCACAAAGTCACCCAGACTGCCAGGGGGCACGTCCCAGTGCGGCGGTTCTCCCGTACACAGCGCGAACAGCAGCGCACCAAACGAATACACGTCAGAGCGCGGCGTGGCGGCCTCGCCTTGCCAGATCTCGGGCGCGATATAATACGGAGTGCCGACAACGACGCCTGCGGCGGTCTGCGGTGCAGCCTTTGCGATGGCCGGGGTGCTCGCTCTAGGGTCGTCCGACCCAGCCGGCTCATCGGCGTCGCGATCGGGCAGATCAACCAGCTTGGCCAGGCCAAAATCGGTTAACTTGGGCTCGCCGGCTGCAGAGACGATGATATTGCTGGGCTTGATATCGCGATGAAGCACCCCACGCCGATGCGCTGCGGCCAGCGCACTGGAAAGGGGTAGACTCAGGTCGAAGACCTGGCGCCAGGACCGGGCGCGATCGCGCCTGTCCAGGCTCTCACCCGGCAGATACTCGGACGCGATATACGGCTGTCCGTCGATCTCGCCCAGTCGATAAACCCGCATGATATTGGGATGGTCGAGTCGCGCAGCCGCGCGCGCTTCGAGCAGAAATCGCGACCTCTTGGCCTGGTCCGGCTCGGTGATGAACTTGATCGCGACGTGGCGTTGCAACGCGGTGTCGTGGTAGAGGTATACGCTGCCCATCCCGCCCTGTGCGATGGGTTTGACCAGGCGATACTCGTCGATCGCCGGCGGTGCCATTCCATCCCGATGCATCGGCACCCCCCCTCTTGCATCGGCTCGGGCCGCACCAGGCGACAACGTGCTCTCGGTGGTGTGGACCGGGGGTTGGCCGCTCGCAGAGTCGTCTGCGCCACTCTCGCCTTGCCGAGGCCTGCGCGTGGTCCCTTCCATGAGGCTAGCAATCCAGCTCGATCCTGCTCACCCCGAGACGAACCTGCTGCGTACTGGGCCTGCGTTCGACCAGGTCCGAGGCCCCCGCGATATCGGCCCGCCGCAATTGCGCCCGCGCTCTATGGATGAGGACATTGAGCTGGCTGGCCGTGATCTTGAGCATGGTCGTGATGGAGTCGATGTACATCCAGCCGCATTCGGACGCGGGCACATCGGGCTCCTGGTCGGCCAGGCGAGCTCGAGCGAGGGTGAGCAGCAGATAGCTGTGTGCCCGATGGGGCAGATCGGCGACCAGCTGGCCTCCCTGCACCACGGCGATCGTCACGTATTCCTCGTTGCGGCTCACCGTGAAACGCAGACCGATGTCGCGAAGCAGGAGTCGATTCTCATCGGTGCGCCAGGTCTGATTGTGCACTTCGGGCAAGGTCAGGTGCCACGAAAGGCCCGCGCATTGAATCACCTGGCCGCTCTTGACCCGGCGCCTTTCGCCGTCGGCAGCTTCGGCAAACCAGTGGCCGGGGACATCCTCGGACAAGATCAGCTCGGGCGCATCCGGGTTGGGAAGGAACAACAGGCCATTCTCGGCTTCGATGCGCTCGCCGGTCGGCGTCTGGACCAGCGCCACGGGCGGTCCGTCCTCGACCATTTCGAAGACGTCCTCGGGATCGCCAAACGCGATTCGCGCACCAACTCCGAGCGGCATACGCTCGCCGGCCTCGAGCCGCCGCCCATCGACAAACGTACCATTGCTGCTGCTGAGATCGCGCACTGTCCAGCCCGAATCGGTCCAGTGAAACGCCGCGTGCTCGGCCGATACCAAGCGACTCGCCAGCTGCAAGCCACAACCGCTGGCCCGGCCGACGATATACGACGAGGTCAACAGGTAGCTTCGTGTCGCGGAGAGATGTCGGATCGATCCCATGAGATTGGCGCCAGTCTGATTATTCACCACGGCCGCGCGCTCGAAAACGATCCAGGTGGGGATTTCGCTATCTGAAACAACGGCTGATCCACGCTCTATCCGGCAACCGTCCAGACGCGGTCAGCCCGGCGTCGTCCACAGCGCCGAGGTGTTGTGATCTCTCGGCTAAGCCGCTGAAAATACTCATTTGGATCCGTTGAACTGCGCCGTTGAGCCAGTGCTAATCGGGTCCGGCTTTGCCCGACTTCGACCGGGAGCGCGACGTGATGACCAGGAGCGCGAAGCGACCCCCAAGGAGCGCGTGATCAGGCTGCCTGACCCTCGAACTCGCCGGACGTGGTGCGGCCCGAGTGAACGCGCTGCGAAGCTGGGGTGAAATCTGCGTGAACTGCGCGCAGAGCCGAGAGAAATAGCAGATACGCCCCGGCGTTTGTGCGCCCCGGGCACTGGTCGTCGACCCCTCTGCCCCCTACAGTTCACCGATTCGCCCATGTGTGGTATCGCAGGTATTCTCTCTCTTCGCGGCGCCAGGCCGGATCTGCATCGACTCACGGCGATGACGGCCGTCCAGCGCCATCGTGGGCCGGATGGCGAGGGGCATCTTTGCCGGGGACCGGTTGCCCTCGGGCATCGCCGATTGAGCATCATCGATATTGCGCGCGGCGCCCAGCCCATGAGCTCGGTTTCTGGCCGCACGACAGTTTGCTACAACGGCGAGATCTACAATTTTCCCACCCTTCGAAGCCAGCTCGGCAGGCGCGGATATCGGTTTCGCACCCGATCCGATACCGAGGTGATCCTGGCCCTCTACGAGCTCGAGGGGCAGGCCGGGCTGGCCCGGCTGGAAGGGATGTATGCCTTTGCTCTGTGGGATGAACCGGCGCAAACCCTGTACCTGGCCCGCGACCACGCCGGTATCAAGCCGCTTTATCTCGCCGAAGACGGCGACTTCTTGTACTTCGCTTCGGAGATAAAAGGCGTGATCGCCGGCTTGGCCCGGCGTCCGGACCTCGATCCGGTGGCGGTCAATTGCTTTTTCGCCCGGCAGTACATTCGCGGTCCCGAGACCATTTATCGCGGGATCGAAAAACTGCCCACAGCAACGATTCGCAGCATTGATGTCCGCCACAACACGCGCCGGGATTGGACGTTTTGGCGGCCGCCGACCCCGATGCCGGGTGCTGAAGCCGGGCTTTCTACTCTCGACCAGGCCAGCCAGCAGCTCGAAGAGATCGTGGCCCGGGCAGTTTCCGACCATCTTCTCAGCGATGTTCCGGTCGGCGTCTTTCTCAGTGGAGGAATCGATTCGAGCACGATCTTGGCCTTTGCCAGCAAAGCCTCGACCGGGCAGCTTTCGACGTTTTCGGTCGGCTTTGGTGATTCTCGGGTCGATGAGATCGAGTATGCCCGCCAGGTGGCCAGACGCTACGGCAGCGATCATCACGAGCTGCGGGTGAGTGCCGACGATGGACTGCGGGTTTTGCCCCAGCTCGTCGATTCACTCGATCAGCCGCTTGCCGACTACGCCATTGTGCCGACGTTCTTGATGAGCCGTTTTGCCCGGGATCGGGTCAAGGTTGTTCTCGGCGGCGAGGGAGCCGACGAGGTCTTCGGCGGCTATTGGGGTCGGTATGTGCCCTACGCCGGCATCGACCGGATCCCGTTGCTGGCCCGGCACCTGCCCTTGCCCACGACCCGCCCTGCCCTCTTTCTCGATACTGCGCGGCGTGCGCTGCTCGGCGAGCGGTTCATCGCGGCGGCCGAGCTGCCGGCAGAACGGGCCTTGAAAGGCGACCTGCGCAGGTTTCGCCATGCCGGCGCGGTCAACAGCGCTCTCATCGCCGATCTGCGCGGCTGGCTGGTCGACGACTTGCTCGCCAAAGTCGACGAAATGGGCATGCTGGCCTCGCTCGAGGCTCGAGTGCCCTTCCTGGACCGCCGGCTCATCGACTTCGCCGGCCGCATGCCCGGCCATTTTAAAGTCGGAATAACCAGGCACGCGACCAAACGGGTGTTGCGACGCATGGCACAACACCACGTACCGGGCCAGATTACCGGCCGAAAAAAGCATGGATTCACCGTCCCGGTATCCTCCTGGTTGCAAAGCGATCTGCGCAATCGCTTTGAAGAGCTCCTCTATGACAGCCAGGTGAGCCGAGCCTGGATCTGTCCGCACTACGTCCGCACCCTGTGGCAGCAGCATCGCGGCCAAAAACGCCTCGGACTCAAGCTGTGGTCGGTATTGATTTTTGTCTGGTGGCTGGAGCGCCATCGCCATGTCGATATGCCCCGTGTCGATCGCTCGTCCGCTCAGCTGGCCCCCGACCATCCGGGCATGGGGGCCCATCGATGACCCGCGATTGCATTGCCCACAATCTCTTCATCGTGTGGGGATTTCCCGAATCGACGCAAAACTTCATTCATCGCGAGCTCGAAGAACTGTCGCGAGATGGCCACGAAATTCGCATCCTGGCCGGCTACCGGCTGCGCCGAGCCGACATATCGCCCCAGCTGGCGTCGATCGCCGATCGGGCCATCTACCTGGGCCATGCGGCGCACTGGGTGCCGCGGGCGCTGGCCTGGGCGGCCCGTCATCCCGTACAGATGGCCAGTGCCGCGGCCTGGGTCAATGGGTTGCCGCATCGCAGCCAGCTCCATCGGGCCCGAATGCTGGCCATGTTATTGGCGGCTGCATCGGTATGCGACGAGGTAAAAAAGCGCGGCTTCCGCCACCTCCACGCCCATTTCGCGGCCTACCAGACCGAGCTCGCCATGTGCCTGTCCCGGCTCAGCGGCGTACCTTATCGAATGACCTGCCACGCCTACGGCATCTGGAAGGACCGCAATTTGCTGGCCGAAAAAATCCGTGGCGCCGAGGTAGTTCTCACCTGCACCGAATACAACGCCCGGCACTTGAGGCAAATCGCCGGCGATCATGCGGATAAAGTGCACCTGGTCTACCACGGGCTCGATCTCGACGCCCTGGGCCCGCCGGTGCCGATGTGCGACGACCTTGTGATTCGCTTTTTGGCGGTTGGACGGCTCATCGTCAAAAAGGGATTTCGGCATCTGGTCGAGGCAGCCGGCTTGCTGGCCAGCTCGGGGCACGATTTCGAACTCACCATTCTCGGCGAGGGACCGCTCAGAGACGCACTGGCCGCGCAAACCCGGCTCCTGGGCATCGCCGACCGGGTCCATTTACCCGGCGCGGTGAGCAATCGGGACGTGTTTGCCTACATGCGACGGAGTCGGGCTCTCATCGCGCCTTCGGTACGCGACGAGAACGGCAATATCGATGGTATTCCCAATGTCATTCTCGAGGCCATGGCCAGCGCCCGTCCGGTCGTCGGCACCGACCTGTCCGGGATTCCAGAAGTGGTAAAGACCGGCCAGACCGGTTATCTGGTTGCGCCGGGAGATTCGCGGGCATTGGCCACGGCGATGGCCGAACTCATCACCGACCCCACCGCTGCAGCAACCATGGGCCGCCAGGCCCGCAAGCTCATCGAAGAGCATTTCGACGTGAAACAAAACGTCGCCCGTCAGGCCGAAATTCTCGCCCAGCCGCTCCATTGAGATGCGACCTCGCCACTGAGAAGTTGGCACTCATCCGACCATCGCGGTAGGTTGGAAACCACTATACTATCAGCCTACACCGGATTGTACGGATTCGAATCCCGTGCGCGAGCGGGTTTCGGTTCAGTCGCCGCGGTAGCTGCGCAGGATCAATGTCGCGTTGGTTCCGCCAAAGCCAAAGGAGTTGGATAGAGCTACATCGACCGCGGTCTCGCGGGCCTGGTTGGGCACGTAGTCGAGGTCGCAATCGGGGTCGGGTGTGGTGTAATTGATGGTGGGCGGCACGGCGCCGCGGTAGATGGACAGGGCCGACAACGCGGCTTCCACGCCTCCCGCTGCACCGAGCATGTGGCCGGTCATCGACTTGGTCGACGATACAGCCAGTTTTCTGGCATGTTCGCCAAAGACCTTGTGGAGGGCAGCACTCTCGTTCTTGTCGTTGGCCTGGGTGGAGGTGCCGTGCGCATTGACATAGTCCACGTCGCCGGGATTTAGCCTGGCGTCGTCGAGGGCGAGCTTCATGCATCGCTGCGCCCCGGCCCCCTCGGGTGCCGGCAAGGTCATGTGAAATGCATCTGAATTGGCGCCATAGCCGACAACCTCGGCGTAAATGCGCGCCCCGCGCTGCCGGGCGTGCTCGAGTTCCTCCACCACAACCACTCCAGCCCCCTCGGCAATGACAAATCCATCCCGCTCCTTGTCAAATGGACGACTGGCCAGCTCGGGTTCATCGTTGCGCGTGGACAGCGCGCGCATGGCGTTGAATCCGCCCACCCCGAGTACACTCACCGTGGATTCGCAACCGCCCGCCAGCATCACATCGGTATAGCCGTGGCGGATGGTCCGCATGGCCTCGCCGATCGAGTGGGCACCGGTCGAACACGCCGATACATGCGACATGTTGGGCCCGCGCGCACCGGTGGCAATGGAAATCATGCCCGGCGCCATGTTGATGATCATATCGCACACAAAATAGGGCGAGAAACCATGTCGCGGTCCTCGCTCGCCGACTTTTCGATAGGTCGACTCGAGCGAGTGGATGCCGCCCAGTCCGGCGCCGACAAAAACCCCCCACCGCTCTTCTTCACCCTCGGGGACTTTGCGATCTCGGTAGCCCGCGTCCTCCATCGCCATGCAGCCGGCCGAGATGCCAAACTGCAAAAATCGGTCGATATGACGCAACTGGCGCTTGTCGATATACGGCGTCGCATCCCACTCCTTCACCTCACAGGCAAAGGTGGTCTTGAATCCCGCAGTGTCGAATTGAGTGATCGGCCCGGCCCCACTCTTGCCAGCCAAAAGGTTGGCCCAGGTGGTGTCGAGGTCGTTGCCAACTGGAGTGATCAGGCCGATCCCTGTAATGACGGCGCGTCTCATGCGCTACTCGACATGCTGCTTGATGTAGGTGATCGCGTCGTTGACCGTCCGGATCTTCTCGGTATCCTCGTCCGGGATCTCGAGGTCGAAATGCTGCTCGAGCGCGAGTACCAGCTCGACCACGGCCAGCGAGTCGGCTTTGAGGTCGTCGACAAACGAGGATTCGGGTTTGAGCTGGTCCTCGGTTACGTCGAGCTGCTCCATGATGAGGGTTTTGACCGTGGTCTCGATTTCCTGTTCCGTCATGGTATTTATTCCTTTTTTTCGCGTTTCTTTGCGGCTGTCGGTTTCGTCGGCCTCGGGCGCCGGAGATTTACATACCGCGCCGGAGATTTACATATGCATGCCGCCGTTGATACGCAATACCTGGCCCGTGATGTACGCGGCTTGTGGACCGGCCAGGAACGCCACTGCA
The DNA here is from genome assembly GCA_022360315.1 of Pseudomonadota bacterium. Taxonomy (GTDB): domain Bacteria; phylum Myxococcota_A; class Polyangia; order Haliangiales; family Haliangiaceae; genus JAKSDA01. The sequence continues at coordinate 23,681 of JAKSDA010000389.1, read as the reverse complement.
TCGGCGACATCTTCCGGCCTGCCAATGCGGCCAAGAGGGATCTGTTGCAAAAGCTCGGCGCGCTTGTCGTCGGAGAGGTGTTCATCGGTCATATCAGTCGCAATATAGCCGGGAGTGACCGCATTGACGCACACACCGCGCCCGGCGAACTCGCGGGCCAGCGACTTGGTCAGTCCAATAAGCCCGGATTTGGTCGCCGCATAGGCAGCCTGACCGGCATTTCCCATCTCGCCCACCACCGAGCTCACATTGATAATGCGGCCACTGTCCCTGGCTCTGAGCAAAAAGCTGGCCACAGCTCGACTGGTGTAGAACGCGCCGGCCAGGTTGACGTCGACGATTTTTTGCCAGTCTGCGTCCTTGAACCGCATGAGCAGACCATTGATGGCAATGCCGGCATTGTTGACCAAAATGTGCATGCCACCCAGCTCCTTGGCCAATCGTTTGACCTCGGCGGTCACTGCGCTGGCATCGCTGACATCAAACCCCGAAATCATCGCCTTGCCGCCCGCCTCTTCGACCAGCCGAGCGGTCTGCTTTGCCGCGTCCTCGCGATTGCCGTAGTTGATGACCACCGTGGCCCCGCGCTGGCCCAGCGCCAGGCAGATGGCCCGCCCAATACCGCGCGAGCCACCGGTCACCAGGGCCACGCGTTCTTTGAGTGCCTCGTCGTTGATTGCCACGTCAGTCTGCTCCTAACACATGGTAGATCGATACCCGGGAAATCGACATATGGATAGACCGATACGATGATAGATCGATAAATATGACTATATTGATGGGATACGAAATCGATAAAATCTGACTGGATCGGACACTCGATCAATACGCCCTCGACATTGCCGCCCGACTGCACTCGGCGGCCTTGTCCGCAGCTACCCGTTCGCATCGGACCGGCTGGCACGGTACTCCGCAATCTGACTCGAATCACCGATCGTGATCACCTCGAGCGAATAATTCAACTCTTTGACGATACGCCGAACGAGTCCGCGCAGTACCGAGCCCGAACCGAGCTCAAATGCCCCGGTGATGCCGAATTCAACCAGCGTCTTGACCGACTCCTCCCAGCGCACAGTCGAGGTGACCTGCTCGACCAATAGATCCTTGACTCGATGGCGTTCCCGGTTGGGCTGGGCGTCGACATTGGCAACCACCGGAACGGCCATGTCGGCAATTGCAACGTCGGCCAGCGCCGCGCCCAGTTCGCCGGCCGCCGGGGCCATGAGCGAGCAGTGAAATGGCGCCGAAACCTGCAGCATGACCGCGCGCTTGGCACCTTTGGCCTTGGCCCGGGAGACCGCGCGTTCGACCGCTGCCCGATGGCCAGCCAGGACGATCTGTCCACCGCCGTTCAGATTGGCCGGAGCACATACCTCGCCCTCCCGCACTTCCTCACAAAGAGCGTCGATATTGGCCGGATCCAGTCCCATCACCGCTGCCATGGCGCCCTGCCCCGCCGGCACTGCCTTTTGCATGGCCTTGCCGCGCAGATGGACCAATTTGACCGCATCGGCCAGCGATAGCGCAGACGCAGCCACCAACGCTGAAAACTCGCCCAGCGAGTGACCGGCGCAGATATCGAACGACAGCCCGAATTCGGCGCTGAGCACCCGAAGCACCGCGATCGAATGGGTCAAGATCGCCGGCTGAGTGTACTCGGTAAGAGTGAGCTTTTCCTTGGGGCCCTCGAAGCAAATTTCGGAGATCGCAAAGCCCAAGGCGTCGTCGGCCTCTTTGAACACCGCATCGGCAACCGGGAACTCGCGCGCCAAATCGCGCCCCATGCCGACGCGCTGCGACCCTTGACCTGGAAACAACAGTGCGGTTTTCATGGTTCAATCCAGACGGCGCACTCTTTACACGACTTGTCCGCACAATGCGAGAGCTATTGTGCACGACAAGTCCGCAATTCATCCATTCGTCTTGAAGGTCGGATCTTTGGACCCGGATCATGCGCGGGCCGCGCTTCCGGATTCATCCTGCCACGCCTGGGCGTGGCGTGCGATCGCCTCGCCCAGGCGGCTGACCAGATCGCAGCGGACAAAGCGCGCCGCTTGTTTGATCGCGTTTTTGATCGCGATGGCATCGCTGCGGCCATGGCAGATGGTGACCACTTCGCGGACTCCGGCGAGAAGCGCACCGCCGGTCTCGGCATAATCGACCTGTTGCTTGAGATCGCGCAGAAGAGGCCGGAGCAGCACGCCTCCGATCCGGCCGCGGACTGTGCTCGACAGCCGGGTGTGCACCATGCGAACCATCGCGTCAGCCAGCCCTTCGGCCAGCTTGAGGACGATGTTGCCGGTGTAGCCATCGGTCGCCACCACATCGATCGATCCGTCAAACAGGTGTGAGGCTTCGATGTAGCCGACATAGCGGAAGCGCGCCATCGGGTCATCGCTGGCGTGCCGGAGCAATGGATCAGCTGCGCGGGTCAGCTCGGTACCCTTCTCGGGTTCGGTCCCATTGGACAGAAGGGCGACACGGGGCCGGTCGCGGCCGTATTCGATGCTGTCATAGCAGGACCCGAGCACGGCAAACTGGGCCAGCATGGCGGGTTTGACCTCGGTATTGGCGCCCGCGTCACACAGCACCAGAGTGCCGGTTTCGGTCGGCAGCTCGGTGAGGATCGCCGGTCGCTCGAGTCCGGGCAGCCGGCCCAGAACAAACAGCGCATGGCTCAAAATCGCGCCCGAGTTGCCCGCCGAGACCACGGCCTGGACCTGGTTTTGCGCGGCCAATTCAAACGCGACGCGCAGTGATGAGTCGCGCTTTTGCCGAAACACCTGACCCGGCGGATCGCTCATGGTCACCGCCTGGGAAGCGTGCACCACCGAGATGTGCGGGTGCCGTTCCGCGCCGAGCCGGGTCAGCTCGGCGCGGATGCGGATCTCGTCGCCGACCAGGACCACGTCGATGGCCCAGGAGCGAGCCGCAAGCACGGCTCCTCGCACTTCGGAGACCGGCGCGTGATCACCGCCCATGGCGTCGATCGCAATTCGGACCACCAATCGAGCCACGATTTCAAGTGGTATGCGGGCGCCCTTGCGCACGGGTGAGCGCCCGGCAGGCGATGGCCGGCCAGGCGAGCACGGGTCAACGGCCAGCGCGCGGGGGACAGCCAGGCGCCCGGAGCGAGCTCATTCTTCCTCGGATTGCTCGACTTTCATGACGATCTCGCCGCCGTAAAAGCCGCATTTCATGCACACTCGGTGCGGAATACGCGGACTCTCGCAATTGGGGCAGCTCTGCACCAGCGGCTTGCGGCTGGCCTTGCGGGCCCAGGCCGACCGGCGGTGATGGATTCGGGTCCGACCCAACCTTCGTTTCTGCAATGCCATGGCTCACTCCTTGGTGTCGCTCTGCGACCTCGCGGTTCGTCGATATGCGATGTCGCGGTTCTATACTACAGATCAATATCTTGAAGCGCGGCCAGTCGGGGATCGATGGGCGGCTCGCACGCGCACGATTCGCAGTTCCTGTTGGCGCCGCATTGTGGGCATAGCCCCTGGCAATCCTCACGGCACAGCGGCGCAAACGGTACGGCGAGAATGAGCTGCTCACGCAAAAGTGGCTCCAGATCCACTGACTTGGCCTCATAACTGTAGAGATCGAGGTCGTCGTCGGTCAGCTCCCAACCGAGGTCGCCCTCGGCTGGGACCGGCTCGGCTGGATCACTGCTGAGATCCGCACCCGGGATCTGGCCCGCGGGTCGGAATGTCGCGGCCAGGGTTTCGTCGAACGGCACTTTGACCGGCTCGACGCACCGGCTGCATCCGACCGCGAACCATCCCGACAGCTGGCCGCGCAGAAACACGTTGGACTCGTCATCGCTGTAGAGCTCGACCCGGGCTTTGGCGCGGCCGGCGTCCGGATCGTCGTGTGGGCATTCGAGAATGGCCCGGGTGGGCAATTCGGCGATGGTGGTGCGAACAAACGCATTGCCCAGTTCGATGTCCCGCGAAAGCGGCAGTTGGTGGATCGAGACCACCATGTTCGCATCAGCATTCATAGCGGAGCAGCGTACTATAGGGCGCGCCGCCTGGCTGTCAAGGGAGATGAGGGCACGACGTGGCGGGCTGACCCCGCGGGCATCCCGGCCCGGCCAAGTCACCGCAATCCCGGCCGCGAGAACGGAGTAACCACTCACCAGGTCGGGTCAGTTTTGTACTTATTTTTGCGGTGGGAACCCGTGTGTTACAGTATGGTCTATGGCCGTTGCCGTTGCCGTTGCCAAACCACCCACGCCAAACCGTCTCATTCGCGGTCACGCGCTCGACCGATTGCGCAGGAGCGACGGAACCATCGACTGGTCGCCGTGGTATTTGACCGAGCAAGAGGATATGGGGCAGAGCGGCGAACAGGGGCAGATCATCGACGTTTTGCAGTCGTCGCTGCGGGTGCTGGCCCGGGAACGCAGCTGGTCATCGGTTCTGGTTGGCAGTGACAACTTTTTCGCCTGGGTCGAGGGCGAGCCTTCTGTCCAGGTCTCGTCGGACGTGTACATCCTCGACCATCCGCCCGCTACCGACGAGCCGTTGCCACGTCGCTGGGAGGTCTGGCGACCAGATCACAGCGTGCCGCGTTTTGTCGTCGAAATTGTCTCGGCGGCCCCGAGTGCGTATTAGCCGCGACTGCAACGGCAGCAATATCGTCCCCACCCTCGCCGAAAAAGCCGCCACAGCCGAGGCTCGGGCTGTCGCGGCCGAGGACAGGGCGACGGCGCAGGCCGCCGAGATCGCCGCCCTGCGCGCCCGCCTCCGCGCTCTGCAACAGTCGTGACGGAAACCTCCTCGGCGCGCCGAATCGCGACACCGCGACGCGATGGGAGCGGCGGGTTGAGTCGGTTGGCGCAAATCTGGTGACAGTCGGTATCGGCGCCGGTTGTGAACAACTGCGCAATCAAAATACGACCAGTGCACACGGCTCGAGACCTTCGCGCCCGGCTATCATGTTTCGGGCAAAATACCCGGCTGGCCGCCCGGCCGGCTCGGCCGTTGCCCTCGCAGCAGAAACGCCGTGTTTTGATCGACGGCGAATGGGTGTCTGTTCAATCCGGGTCAGCGGGGCTAGCGGGGCTGGGCGGACGGAAAAAGCTGCGATAGCGGAGTGCGGTCATTCAAATCGGGCTGATTTCAGGCACGCGAGGCCAGGCCGGGCGGACCGCCGGTGAGATGGCCGGGCGCCACCACCGGCTCCTCGGACCGATACAGTCTGCCCCGGACTGCCCATAGCACTTGCTCTTGACCGGCGTTGGGGTCACTATCGGCCTTTCTTTTACCGCCGTTCAACGGCCTGCCAGCGCCATGACCAGACGACGTATTCTATTGATCGCGTATTTGATATTCGTGATCGTGCCCATTTACTGGCTGGTCCTCATGTCGCTCAAGACCAATGAGGAGATCCTGGGCGCCTTCACTCTGTTTCCGCGCGATCTCACCTTCGACAATTACATCGCCATCTTTACCGACAGTTCGTGGTACCGGGGCTATATCAATTCGCTCACCTACGTCGCCATCAACACAGCCCTCTCGCTCACTGTGGCCCTGCCCGCGGCCTATGCGTTTTCGCGCTATCGCTTCACCGGCGATAAACACCTGTTCTTCTGGCTCCTCACCAACCGCATGGCGCCGCCTGCGGTCTTTCTTCTGCCCTTTTTCCAGCTCTACTCGAGCGTGGGCCTGTTCGATACCCCGTGGGCCGTGGCCATGGCTCACACCCTGTTTAATGTCCCGCTCGCGGTCTGGATCCTCGAGGGCTTCATGTCGGCCATTCCCCGTGAGATCGATGAGATGGCCTACATGGATGGATATCGCTTTCCGCATTTTTTTGTCCGTATTTTCTTGCCGCTCATCCGGTCGGGCATCGGCGTAGCCGCATTCTTCTGCTTCATGTTCAGCTGGGTTGAATTGCTTCTCGCCCGCACCTTGACCACTGTGGACAGCAAACCCATCGTCGCCACCATGACCCGCACGGTGAGTGCATCGGGCATGGATTGGGGCCTCTTGTCGGCTGCCGGCGTGCTCACCATCATACCGGGCGCGCTGGTCATCTGGTTTATTCGCAACAACATTGCCAAGGGCTTTGCCCTGGGGAGAGTGTGATGAGCTGGATGGCGTGGACTCTCGCGACCGGGATCTTTTTTGCCTGTATCTTCACCGTGCTGGTGGTCATGGCAGTGTGGGAGCAGATCTCGCCCACGGTCGAGCGGCGGGGGTTTCTGCCCATGGCGACGACCCGCGGTGATCGCCTGTTCATCGGCCTGCTCTGCACTGCATTCATTTACCTGTTCTGGCTGGCCACGACCGACGCGTCGCCGTGGCTGGCCCTGCCCGGCTCGCTGATCTGGATGGCCGCCATCGGACGATGGGGGTAACGACCACGGGGTTTGCCAATGTCGCTCGAACTCAACGGTGTCAGCAAAACGGTGGGTGGACAACCCCATCTCTATCCCATCGACCTTCACCTCGAGGTCGGCGTCTTGCATATTCTGGTCGGCCGCACCCGAGCCGGCAAGACCAGCTTGCTGCGCATCCTGGCCGGGCTGGACTCGCCCTCTACCGGCACCATCACCATGAATGGACAGGATCTTGTCCATATCCCTCTGCGCAAACGCTCGGTCGCCATGGTGTACCAGGAGTTCGTCAACTATCCCTCGCTCACGGTATACGAAAACATCGCCTCGCCGCTGCGCCGGCAAAAAGCCAAACGGTCGGACAAGGGCAGCGCGGCATCGCCGGACATCGACGCCCGGGTACGCGAGCTGGCCGAGACGCTTCACATCGCGCACTTGCTCGACCGCTTGCCCAACCAGATCAGCGGCGGCCAGCAGCAACGGGTGGCCATTGCCCGCGCTCTGGCCAAGGGCGCCGATCTACTCTTGCTCGACGAGCCGCTGGTCAATCTCGACTACAAACTGCGCGAACAGATGCGCGACGAGCTGGCCGACATCTTGACCGGCACGACCACCACGGTGATCTACGCGACCTCCGAGCCCGGCGAGGCCCTCGCCTTTGGCGCCAACACCATCGTCCTGGACAAGGGCCGGGTGCTGCAAAACGCATCTGCTCTCGAGGTCTATCACCGGCCGGCCTCGATCGCGGCGGCCAGTGTTTTTGGTGACCCACCGATGAATGTTTTTGCGGTCGAGGTGAAAGACGGCGTGGCACGTCTGACCGGTGCAGAATTTTCCCTGCGCCAGGCAAGCGATCACCTCGCCGAGCTCGACGACGGCACCTATCGCCTCGGTATCCGGGCCAGCGATTGCACCCTCGAGACGACCGAAGCAAACCACCTCCAGCTGCCCGGCACGGTCGAGCTGTGCGAGATCAGCGGGTCGGAGACCTATGTGCACATGGGCTGCAGCCAAAACCACTTTATCGTGCAGGAAGACGGGGTATTTCCCCATCAGCTGGGCCAAACACTCACTCTGTCGATCGATCCGAGCCGGCTTCTGGTCTTTGCCGCCGATCGAGAAGGCACTCTGATCAAGTCCTATCACCGGTAGGCCGCAGCCGATCGAAAGAACCGCCAGTTCGCGGAGCATCGCCATGGCAGACATCATCCTGGCAGACATCTCGCACAGCTATGTAGCCCAGCCCGACCCATCCGAGTACGTGCTGCGCCGGGTCGATGTGCATTTCGGCGACGGCGAGGCCCACGCACTTCTCGGTCCCAGTGGCTGTGGCAAGACCACCATGCTCAATCTCATCTCGGGGCTGATCCATCCCACGTCGGGGCAGATCCGCTACGGCGCCAAGGACGTGACCAGGCTGCCGACTCGCCGGCGCAATATCGCCCAGGTCTTTCAATTTCCCGTCCTTTACGACACCATGACCGTGTTCGACAATCTGGCTTTTCCGCTGCGCAATCGCGGTCGCCCGGACAGTGAGGTCAAAAAGCGGGTCGGCGAGATCGCCGACCTTCTCGAGCTCGATTCCGAGCTCACCAGGCGAGCTGCCAATCTGACCCCGGATCTCAAGCAGATCATTTCGCTCGGCCGCGGCCTGGTCCGCGACGACGTCGCCGCCATTTTGCTCGACGAGCCACTCACGGTCATCGATCCCCAGCGTAAATGGCAAATTCGCCGCACTCTGCGCCAGGTTCACGAGCAGTTTCGCCACACCTCGATCTACGTCACCCACGACCAGACCGAGGCCCTCACCTTTGCCGACCGGGTGTGGGTCATGAACGAGGGCAAGATTGTCCAGGAGGGGTCTCCCGATGAGTTATTTCGCCGGCCAGAGCATACCTTTGTCGGTTATTTTATCGGCACGCCGGGAATGAACATCCTGCCCTGCCAGCTTGTCGACGGTGCTGCGATGGTCGCCGGCCAGTCAATTCCCCTGTCCGACGAGGTGTGGCAGCAAGCCCGGCGCGACCAGGGCTCGTTCGAGATCGGCATTCGGCCCGAATTTGTCGAGCTGGTCGCCGGTGGCGATTCGACTGACCATGGCCAGCCCGGCGAGTTATCGGTTACCATCACGGCAGTCGAGGATCACGGCCGCTTCTCCATCGCGTCGGCAGAGCTGGGTGAGCATCAGATCAAAGCCAAGCTGACCGACCGGGTACCGCCAGCACCGGGACAGAACGCGCGCATTCGCTTTGCCGGGGGCGAGTTGCATTTATATCGCGACCAGCGCATCGTCTGTGCCGATGAACCTTCTGGCGACCATCGCCCGGCCGCGACCCCGGCGGGGGGTAACTGATGAGCAAACGCAAGAACAACCGGGCCTGGTTTCTGGTCTTGCCCACCCTGATCATCGTCGCGTTCAGCGCGATCATTCCGCTCATGACCGTGGTCAATTACTCGGTCCAGGACATACTCGGGCCCAATACACGGGTATTTGTCGGCTTCGAGTGGTTTCGCGAGGTGTTGCGCGACGCCGAACTGCACGGGGCGTTTTTGCGCCAGGTCCTGTTCTCGCTGGCTATTTTGCTCATCCAGATACCATTTGGCGTGGGGGTTGGCCTGCTCATGCCCAGGCGCGGCTGGTCCGCGTCGCTATGCCTGGTGATCATTGCCCTGCCTCTGCTCATCCCCTGGAATGTGGTCGGAACCATCTGGCAGATATTCTGCCGCACCGACATCGGCCTAGGTGGCGCTTTTCTCGACGGCATGGGGGTCGATTACAACTACGCCATCGATCCGGTCGACGCCTGGCTGACCGTTCTGGTCATGGATGTCTGGCATTGGACACCGCTGGTCGCCCTGCTCTGTTATGCCGGTCTGCGGGCCATTCCCGACGCCTACTATCAGGCCGCGCAGATCGACGGAGCGTCGCCGTGGGCAGTGTTTCGCCATATTCAGCTGCCCAAGTTAAAAAACGTTTTGATCATCGCGGTGCTATTGCGCTTCATGGACAGCTTCATGGTCTACACCGAGCCCTTTGTGCTCACCGGCGGCGGTCCGGGCAACAGCACCACCTTTCTCAGCCAGTTTCTGGCCCGCATGGCGGTCGGCCAGTTCGACCTCGGTCCGGCGGCGGCCTTTTCACTGATCTACTTTCTTTTTGTCTTGTTGTTTTGTTATATCTTCTACACGGTCGTCATGCGCCCCGACGACGCGCCCGGCAGTTAAACGGCTGGACGTCCCGGACCACAGGATTGCAACCATGGCCAAGACCACAGACGCAACGACAATGAACACGAAAACGAAAACCAACAAAGCGCGGGGTTTTTCTGCTCATTTTTCTGCTCACTGGCTGGTACTAGTCGGAGTATTGACTGCAGCGCACATCGGGTGCAAGGGCACGAGCAAGGATGGGCAGACGAGCCAGGAGGTCACCCCGGCGGCGACCCAGCCATCGCCGCAGGATACTGCCAAACGCGACGCTGCGATCAAGACCTGGCTCGCCGAATTTCAGCCCAGCACGCTCGATCAAGCCGAGCAGGAGAAGGAGTTGCGCTGGTTCATGGAAGCGGCCAAGCCGTTTGTCGGCATGGATATCAAAGTGGTGTCCGAAACCATCACCACTCACGAATACGAGTCCAAAACTCTGGCCAAAGCGTTCAGTGAGATCACCGGGATCAACCTCACCCACGATCTCATCCAGGAAGGCGATGTGATCGAAAAACTGCAGACTCAGATGCAGTCGGGGCAAAACATCTACGACATGTACGTCAACGACACCGACCTGATCGGCACCCATTACCGCTACGGCTGGGTCGTGCCGCTCAGCGATTTCATGACCGGCGAGGGCAAGGATGTCACCCTACCCACGCTCGATATCGGCGATTTCATCGGCTCGAGTTTTGGCACTGGCCCGGACGGCAAGCTATATCAATTGCCCGACCAGCAGTTTGCCAACCTGTATTGGTTTCGCTACGACTGGTTCAGCCGCGACGACTTGAAGAAGCGATTCAAGGACAAGTACGGCTATGAATTGGGCGTGCCGGTCAACTGGTCGGCGTACGAGGACATTGCTGACTTTTTCACCAACGAGGTCAAGGAGATCGACGGGGTCAGGGTGTACGGCCACATGGACTACGGCAAGAAGGATCCATCGCTGGGCTGGCGTTTCACCGATGCCTGGTTATCGATGGCCGGGGTTGGCAGCAAGGGGATTCCCAACGGCAAGCCAGTCGACGAATGGGGTATTCGGGTCGACGACTGTCATCCGGTCGGCGCCTCGGTCAGCCGCGGCGGAGCTGCCAACAGTCCGGCTGCGGTATATTCGCTGCGCAAATACGTCGAATGGCTCAAGAAGTATGCACCGCCCCAGGCCCCGGGCATGACCTTCTCAGAGGCCGGTCCGGTTCCCGGCCAGGGCAACATTGCCCAGCAGATCTTCTGGTACACGGCATTTACTGCCGCGCTTTCGCAAAAGGGATTACCCGTAGTCAACGACGATGGAACGCCCAGATGGCGCATGGCGCCCTCGCCCCACGGTCCCTACTGGGAGCCGGGCATGAAGCTCGGCTATCAGGACGCCGGGGCCTGGACCATGCTTCAGAGCACCGATCTCAAGCGCAGAAAAGCCGCCTGGCTCTATGCCCAGTTCACAGTATCCAAGACTGTATCGCTGAAAAAGCTATTCGAGGGGCTCACACCGATCCGCAAATCGGACATCGATTCCGAGCATGTGACCAAGGCGGCCGCTCGTTTTGGCGGACTTATCGAGTTTTACCGCAGCCCGGCCCGCAAGCAATGGACCCCGACCGGGACCAACGTGCCCGACTATCCCAAACTGGCCCAGCTGTGGTGGCAAAATGTCAGCCAGGCAGTGACTGGCGAGATGACTCCGCAACAGGCCATGGACAAATTGGCCAAAGAAATGGACAAGGTCTTGAGTCGTCTGGAGCGTGCCGGCATGAAGAACTGTGCGCCCAAGCTCAACCCCGAAAAAGACCCAAACCAGTGGCTCAATCAGCCGGGTTCGCCCCGGGCCAAGCTGGCCAACGAAAAGCCAAAGGGCCAGACCGTGGCGTACGAAACCCTGCTCGAGACCTGGCAGCAGGCGTCCGGCAAATAGCGAGTCGGGGGATTGCACCGCGGTCCGAATCTGGCCTCGCGCTTGACCGAGCCGTTACTCTCGCGCGCCAAAGCTGGCGCTGCGGCCACAGCGCCAGCGATGCAGCCGCGCATATCTTGCGCCGCGTTTAGCAAATCGGTTGCTCCGCGCGCCGGATCCGGCCCCGCGATCGGCCGGTCGGGCGATCTGCGCCCCGGCTCTAGCTCGGCGATCGGCCCAGTCGTAGCTCTGCGCGCCAGCTCTGACCCGGCGATCTGAGCCGTCCTTGCAGCGCGCGCCAACTCCGATGCTTCGCTCGACAGCTCGGTCGATGTGCGCGCCAGCTGTGGTTTCGCGATCGAGGCAGCCTTTGCACTGAGCGCCGATTCTGGCCCGCGAACGATCGCGCCGTTTCTCAGCGGGCTGGTGTTTGGCGCCGCGACCACAGGGCGATCTGCCTCTCGGCGCACAATTTGCGCCGCGTTCAACAACTCCATCGATCTGCGCGCCGGCTCCGGCCCGGCGATCGTCACATCCTTGGATCCGCGCGCCGAGTCCGGCCCTGCGAGCTACATCTCCGTGGATCTGCGTCCCAACTCCGGCCCCGCACTCCGCAGCTCGGCCGATTTGCGCGCCGACTCTGGTTTCGCGGTCGACACAGTCATGGCACCGTACGCCGATTTTGGCCCCGCGTGCAATCGCGCCGTCGCATCGCGCGCCGATTCTGGCCCTGCGATGGGAGGAGGCGTTGCACCGGGGCCATACGCTGGCATCGGGACGACCGATTGCCTGAGCAAAGGTAATACGGAAAGGCAGCGCCGTCAGGTGCTCGGTACAGTCCAAGCTGGATCCGACAGTCTTTGGCAGCCCAGGATCGCCCCGGCCCAAATTTGCCGTCGCTCCGCCAGGCCCACAATCCGGCCCGAGTGGGCACGCGAGTCCCTGCCCGCCGCGCACCGAGCCGATGATTCCCGTGGTGTGCGTCCTGGTCTGTGCCCACCATATGGAAATCGTTCACCGAGACCTTAAACCCGAAAACGTCATGCTGACCGAGTCTGGCACCATCAAGGGTACCGACTTCGATATCGCCAAACTGCTGGCCGAGCACATGGACAATTCCCTGGAGGATACCGAGACGCTCGCGTCACCCATACCATCGGGCGCAACACGGCCCGGTGCCTCTGGCTTGTCAGTTTCTGTGCAGAACCTTGTCAGCGGCCTTGTCAGTGATTGGACTTGATTGTCAACTTTCCGGCAAGGCACTGATTTTCTTGGTGGGCGATACTGGGTTTGAACCAGTGACTTCCACCGTGTGAAGGTGGCACTCTCCCGCTGAGTTAATCGCCCGTGGGGACAGCGTTTTTAGCGGCTCGGGCGAGCAGTGTCAACTCTCGGATGGGATTCGCGACTCGAACCGGTCTTTGCCGATGACCCGCAACAATCCCGGCCGTGGTAGACAAAGGCATGTCGAAACCACGTAGCGCAGTCAAAACCGATCGCGCCCCCGCAGCGATCGGTCCCTACTCGCAAGCCATTCGCGCGGGAAATCTGCTCTTCTGCTCGGGACAAGTGCCGCTCGATCCCAACACCGGCGAACTGGTGGCCGGCGATGTGACGGTGCAGACCCGCCGTGTCCTGGACAACCTCGCAGCCGTGCTCGACGCCGCCGGAACCAACTTCGACGCGGTCGTCAAAACCACGATCTTTCTCGCCGATATGAATGATTTTGCCGCGGTCAATCAGGTCTACGGCGAGCGCTTCAACACCGAACCTCCAGCCCGTGCCACCGTCGAGGTGTCGCGCCTGCCCAAGGACGTCAACGTCGAAATCGACGCCATCGCCGTGATCGAGGAATAGCTCCACACCCGACCAAAACGCATCATCGATCGGAAATAGGTCGAGTCATCATCCAACCAGGACCGGTCATCAGCCCGTTCACAGCTCGTGAACGGCCCGATCGAAGCCGGCACTAGGTGTCCGATGGCATGCAACGACTGGCCGACGAGCAGACGCAACGTGTTCGATCGGTCGTGATGTACCTTGCATCGAGCGCAGCTTCGATCGAGGCTTGGCTCGCTCGTCCGCGACGAGTTCATGGTACCGCCAGCTCAATCAGGAGAATTGCATGTCCGAGATGATCGAATCCGTCCTGCACGAAAAGCGCGTCTTCGAGCCCGCCAAAGAATTTGCCCAAAGAGCCCGGATCAAGTCGATGACCGAATACGAGGCCCTGTACAAGCGGGCCGAAGAGGATCTCGAGGGCTTCTGGGGCGACGTGGCCAGAGAACTCCACTGGTTCGAACCGTGGAGCCAGGTGCTGGAATGGAACTTGCCCGACTCTCGATGGTTCGTCGGCGGGAAAACCAATATCTCGTACAACTGCCTGGACAGACACCTGATCACAGAACGGCGCAATAAAGCCGCCCTGATCTGGGAAGGCGAGCCCGGCGATCAACGCATCCTCACCTATCAGCAACTCCACCGCGAAGTGTGCCTTTTCGCCAATGCGCTGGAAAGCCTGGGCGTCAAAAAAGGCGATCGGGTGGCTATCTACCTGCCACTCATCCCCGAAGCAGCCATCGCCATGCTGGCCTGTGCCCGCATCGGCGCTCCGCATTCTATCGTGTTCGGCGGATTCTCGGCGGAAGCTCTGAGAGACCGGGTCGACGACGCCGGCGCCAAAGTGGTCATCACCGCCGATGGCGGCTGGCGCCGTGGCAAGGTGGTACCACTCAAAGACAATACGGATAAGGCTCTCGAAAATAGCGAGATAAGCCATGTGATCGTAGTCAAGCGGTGCGAAAATGACATCGCCTGGCGCAATGGACGCGATCACTGGTGGCACGAGTTGGTCGCCGACGCCTCCGCCAAACACGAAGCGCCTGCACACGACGCCGAACACCCGCTGTTCATGCTCTATACCAGCGGTACCACGGGAAAACCCAAGGGTATCTTGCACACCACGGGCGGCTATATGGTGGGCACCTACTTCACTACCCGCATGGTCTTCGATCTGCGCGAAGAAGACACGTTCTGGTGCACTGCCGACGTCGGCTGGATCACCGGCCACTCGTACATCGTGTACGGCCCCCTGGCCAATGGCGCCGCCTGCGTCATGTACGAAGGCGCACCCAATTACCCCGAACCAGACCGCTTCTGGGACCTCTGCGAGAAATACGAGGTATCGGTGTTCTATACCGCACCAACCGCGATCCGCGCCTTCCACCGCTGGGGCGACCAGTGGGTCGACAAACACGACCTGTCCAGCCTGCGCCTGCTCGGCACGGTCGGAGAACCGATCAATCCCGAAGCCTGGATGTGGTACCACAACAAGATCGGCGGCGGCCGGTGCCCGATTGTCGATACCTGGTGGCAAACCGAAACCGGCGCGATCATGATCTCACCACTGCCCGGAGCAACGCCGACCAAGCCGGGCTCGGCCACACGTCCACTACCCGGCATCATCGCCGACGTGGTCAAAAAAGACGGGACATCGTGCGCAGCCAACGAAGGCGGCTTCCTGGTGATCAAACAGCCGTGGCCGTCAATGCTGCGGACGATCTACCGCGACCACGATCGGTTCATCAAAACCTATTTTGGCGAGATCCAGGGGTTCTACTTCGCCGGCGACGGCGCGCGTCGCGACGAAGACGGCTATTTCTGGATCATGGGCCGGGTCGATGATGTCATCAATGTCGCGGGCCATCGGCTGAGTACCATGGAGGTGGAAAGCGCGCTCGTGGCTCACGAAAATGTCGCAGAAGCCGCAGTGGTCGGCCGTCCCGACGAGGTGACAGGACAGGCCATCGTGGCCTTTGTGACCCCGATGAGCGGAGTCGCAGCCGGCGAGGAACTGGGCGTCGAGCTGAGAAAACACGTGACCGACCAGATCGGAGCTCTGGCCCGACCGGCGCAAATACGGTTCGCCGACGCTCTGCCCAAAACTCGCTCGGGCAAAATCATGCGCCGCCTTCTTCGCGATATCGCCTCGGGCTCGACCGCCAAAGGCGATCTCACCACTCTCGAGGACGCCTCAATCCTCGAAAAGCTGGCCCAAGAACGGGGCGACGAGGAATAGCCCGGATTCGATCCGGGCTCGCCCCCCCCCCCCACACGCAGCCATTGGGTGTCGCGGTGCATCATCCGGGCTCGGGCAGCCCCCGCTACTTCAGCCACTCGATGGCACTCACGTCGAGCTTCAACGCAGTCTGGTAGTGAATCTGTGCCTCGCGGGCATTGCCGGTGGCCTGAGTCTGGTAGCCCAGCGCGACGTAGTACATGGCCCGCACAGAGTCGCTGTCGGGATCGTGCTCGAGCGCTCGAGCCAAATGCTCGCAGGCCACCGCATAGTGGGCGCGCGCCAAGGCCTGACGGCCCAGCGCGGCATCGTCGACCCGGGCCGATGGCACTCCCTCCCTGCGGGTCGGAGACCACGAATGCAGGGTCTCGTCGTCGTCGCCAACCGCACTGGTGTCGGGCACTGGTGGCGGCGACGACTGGGTTTCGGCGATTACCGACTCGAAGGTCGTGTGGATCTCCTGGGGAAGATTGGCAAAGCTGAGCAGTATGCTCGACTTGCCCGGCTTGCGACCAGGACCGACCCGGTTCACTTCAGCCTGCATCGCAATGGTGCGGCCATCGGGCAAATACACAGCAAGGGGAATCTCGGTGCCCACTGGAGGAGCATAGGCACTTCGAATCGATAGCCCATCCCGGCAAATTTTTCGGTGGTAGAGCGAGTCGACTTGCTCCCATGTCTTGCAACGGAGCGGCACCGGTGCAGGCGCTTCACTGGGCTCGGGAAACGGATAGCCCGGGACCGATACCTCGGAGTGAGCGGGATCGACATCGGGAATGGCCTCGGCAGCCTGGTCCGCGTCGGCAACCGGCGCGTCGATGTCTTGCTCGCCCTCATCCGGATCCGCCGGGGGCGGGGCTGATTTGCCGTCGAGCGCATCGAGAGCACGGCGGATGACCTCGGACTTGGGCTCGAACTGAATGGCCAGATCCCACTGCGCGCGGGCTCCGCGCTTGTCGCCCTTGGCCAGGAGTTCCTGGCCGCGCTCGTACAGGGCACGGCCCTGGGGTGTGTTGGGGTCCGGCGCCTTGGGGCGCGGCGCAGCGGCCTGCTTTTCGCGCAGAAGCCGATTCTGTCCCTGGGTCAAGGCCTCGTCGTACGCCTTGCGCTGCTCGGGAGAGGCGAGTACCCGATAGGCCTCGCCGACCCGGGCATAGAGCCGAACCAATGCATCCTTGAGCTCCGGGTCGGTCTCCTTTGTGTGGCGGTCGGGATGCAGCCGCCTGACCTGGGCATAGTAAGCCTGGCCGATGATCTCGGGGGTGGCGTCGCTCTCAACCCCCAGAAGATCGTAGTACGAGTGCTGCTCGATCTCGCGACTCAGAGTCAGGACGCCGTCCCAAAACTCGTCGGTTTGACTCATGGTTGCTGTGCCCTCTGCGGGAATGTCGGCGTCTGCATGTGCCAGGCAATCACTTTCGAATGGTCACGCGGCCTCTTCGGCGGGGTTGATGCCGAGGACCGACAGGGTAGCTCGCACATCGCGGTCGGTGAGCAAATCTCGGGCCGACACCTTCAAGATACCATTGGCATCGACCAGAAACGATACTTCGACCTTGACTTCGCTGCGCGGTGCGGCGCTCAGGTTGTCCAGACACAGCTCGCCCAGCACTGTGTTTTCCTCGAACTCGCGATTCTCACCCTGGCAGATGCGGATGCGGATCATGGTCTGGCCGTCCCGGGCCGGGCTGAATACCCGGGTCCCCTCAGCCGGCACCGGCGTGTTCTTGTCGATGAGGAACTCGGCATAACCACCGGCCGTGGCAATGCCGAGAGAGTGCGGGGTCACGTCCATGAGCAGTCCGGCCTGGGCCGCTCCCGTCAGCGACGCAGCGTGGATAGCGGCACCGGCTGCCACGACCTGCATCGGGTTGATGCCGGCCAGGGGCTCGCGGCCAAAAAACACCGCGACCCGGCGCCGAACCACGGGAACCATGGTCGCACCACCGACCAGGATGATCTCGTCGACGTTCTCCGGCGTGACCTGCGCCGAGGTGAGAACCTCGGCCGCAGTGTCGATGGCCCGGTCGACCAGGACAGATACCAGTTCGTCGAACTCGGCGCGCGTGATGCGAAATTCCAGATCGAGCGACTCGCCGCCAGCGCCGCGCGTGATGTCCGAAATGGTCCCACTCGCCGCCTCTTCGCGGGTCAGTTGCTTTTTGATCTCCTCGGCGGCCCACAACAGGCGCGCTCGAGCCTCCGGCTTTTCAATGACGTCGAGCTGGTGCTGCTTGAGAAATTGTTCGGCCAGGAGACCGGCCAGTTCGCGATCCATATCGTCTCCACCCAAAAACGGGTCCCCACCGGTAGCGACGACTTCGTACAGATCGCCGCGCATCGCCAGTAAGGTCATGTCGAAGGTACCGCCACCCAGGTCGAATACCGCGATGCGCTGGTGGATGTCGCGGTTCTGGCCGTAGGCCAGCGATGCAGCCGTGGGCTCGTTGAGGATGCGCAACACTGTCATGCCCGCCCGCTGGGCCGCCTGTCGGGTCGCCTCGCGCTGGCTGTCCGAGAAGTTGGCCGGCACGGTAATCACACAATGCGTCACCGACATGCCGAGCTGACTCTCGGCGATCTGGCGCAGATAAATGAGCACCGTGGCCGATATATCGACCACCGACAGCTTGCCCACCCGGGACATGACAATGGCCTCTTGATTGTCTCCCTCGACGATCTGGTAGGGCATCTGCTCGATGGCGTGTTGTGCCTCGACCGAGTGGTACGCCCGCCCGATGATGCGCTTGACCGATGAAATGGTGTTTTCGGGATCGATCACTCGCCGCGCCCGGGCCCGATGCCCGACCAGGCGCTCCCCGGTGGGCATGAAGGACACCACCGACGGGTGGAGCTGGTTGCCGTCAGCGTCGACCAGAATGCGCACGCTGCCGTGGACCACTGCTGAGATGACCGAGTTGGTCGTCCCGAGGTCAATACCGATCACACCGAGCACATCGCCGGACGATTCTGCCATGGATAGCGAGTGTACACCGCGATCGCGGCGTGACGTCTACACCGAGGGCGGGTTACCGCCCCGGCCTGGCCATGAGGGCTTCGGCCAGATCGCACACCGCTCGCTCTTGCACCGCGGTCTCGATCGAGCCGGGCCGAAGCCGGCGGATCTCGGCAATGGCCCCGGCCGCGCCATCGAATAACCGGCCCCCCTGCCAGGCGACCAGAAACCCGGCGGCAAAGGTGCCGGCGCGGCCTCTCCCCGCTGTGCAGTGAACTCCCACAGCCCGGCCGCTGTCGACACACGGCACCGCCCGATCCAGAAACTGCCCGAGCTGGTCCAACGTGGGAGCGGCAAAATCGGCGACTGGAATGTGCAAAGGCTCGATGCCAAATGCCCGCACCACCTCGGGAACGAGCGGATCCACAGTCAGTGAGACCAGGAGCTCGATCCTCTGCCGGGCGAGAAACGCCAGGTCCCGGACCAGGGCAGACGGTCCGCTGGCCGCCCAGCCCCGGCCGGGGCGCGGCATGACCGCGAGGCGATGTTGGAGGATCCAGGAAAAACCACGCATGGCGTTCCAGCCGGGATTGTAACGTCCGATCAGCACCGGGCGCGTTGGATTTCAGCCGATTGATCGAATAACCGGCCGCCCGGCTGCTCCGCTCCGAATGAACTCCGCTCCGAATGAACTCCGCTCCGCATTCCTTGCGGGACGTCCGGCCGATCGATTACCGTGACTCCCGATATGTGGCTGGTTCCGTCGGTGATCTTCTGGTCGTCTGCCGCCGTGATCGGGTACACCTACGCCGGATATCCTCTCCTGGTGTACACCCTATCGCGCCTGCGCCGCAAACCTGTACAGGCGCGAGACATCGAGCCCACAGTGTCGGTGGTCGTGGCAGCGCACAACGAGCGAGCGCGCATCGGTGCCAAACTGGACAATCTGCTCGATCTGGACTACCCGGCCGACAAACTCGAGATCATCGTGGTGAGCGATGGCTCGACCGACGGCACCGACGACATCGTGGCCGAGTATGCAGCCCGCCATCGGGGTCGTGTCCACTGCGAGCGAGTGGCCGCACAGGCCGGCAAGCCGACCGCGATCAACCGCGGCGTTGCCCGGGCCACCGGCGACGTAGTGCTGTTCTGCGATACTCGCCAGACCGTCGATCGCGGCGCCCTGCGCGCCCTGGTCCGACTGTTCGGCGACAGCGACGTGGGCGCGGCCAGCGGCGAACTCCACCTGCCCTCGGAACAGGGCCCGGGCGTGTACTGGAAGTACGAAAAGCTCATCCGCGCCGCCGAGAGCCGATTCGATTCGCTGGTCGGCGCCACCGGCGCGCTCTACGCCATCCGACGCAGACTGTTTCGCAACCTGCCCGACGACAGCTTGCTCGACGACGTGTTCACCCCCATGCAAATCGCCCTGCGCGGCTACCGCGTGGTCCTCGAACCCGAGGCAAAAATCCACGACATCGAGGCGTCGACCGCGGGCGAGTTCGCCCGCAAAGCCCGCACCCTGGCCGGTAACTTCCAGCTCTTGGGCCACCTGCCCGCCGTGCTCAACCCGCGCAAAAACCGCCTCTTCTTTCAACTGACGTCGCACAAGCTCATGCGCCTTTTGTGCCCATTTGCCCTCACCACGCTCTTTGCCTCCAATGTGGTCCTAGTCGCCACCGGGGCGCCGGGCTGGCCGCTCTACGTCGCCACCCTGGCCGGACAACTGGCCGTATACGGGCTCGCACTGCGCGGCCGTGAAGCCGATCGAGCCGGGAAATTGGCCCGTATCAGCCATACATTCGTGGTTCTCAACGCCGCTGCGGTCGAGGGACTGCGCCGTTATCTCGCCGACGACCTGGCCTGGACCAGCGCGCGAACCGCGGTTGATGCGGAGGCCGCCAACTGAGCGGGAGAATTCATGCACGCCTACTCGCTGATGTATCACGATGTGGTCGCCGACGGCGCGTTCGACGCCAGCGGCTTTCCGGGCAGTTCTGCAGCCAGCTACAAGCTCGAACGGGACCACTTCGAACACCACCTGCAGGCCATTACCGGCACCGTGGCTCGGCTCGGTTACGATCGGGTCAGTCAGCCCGAAACCCTGTTGCGCCGCTCGCCATCGCGGCAACCGGCCGTTCTGCTCCATTTCGACGACGGCGGCAAGAGCGCGCTTGCCATTGCCGATGCGATCGAGCGCCACGGCTGGCGCGGCTACTTTCACATCACCACCGACCTCATCGACACCCCTGGGTTCGTCACCCCGACCGACATACGCGAACTCGACCAGCGCGGCCATGTCGTGGGCACGCATTCGTGTTCCCACCCGCCGCGTATGTCCAGTTTGCGATTCGACGACATGGTGCGCGAATGGCGCGATAGCGCCGCGGTACTGGCCGATATCACCGGCAAGCCGATCACGGTTGCGTCGGTGCCCGGTGGCTACACCTCGCGCGAGGTGGTCCTGGCCGCGGACCGAGCCGGCATCGAGGTCCTGTTCAACTCCGAGCCGGTCAGCCGCTTCGATTGGGTGCGCGGCTGTGTCGTGCTGGGTCGATACACCATCAAGCAGACCACTGGAGCCGACGAGGCTGCTGCGATCGCGGCCGGCCGGCGCAGACCGCGCTGGCAGCAATGGGCGATGTGGAACGGCAAAAAGGCCCTCAAGAACGCAGGTGGCACCTACTGGCTGGCGCTGCGCAAACGCATTTTCGACGCCCGCGCCGGTTCCCGGCCCGATCGACCGTGAAGCGCAACTGAGTATGAAGCGCGACAGAGTCACGGCCACCGAGCTGCGCGCCCGCGACGAACGGCTGATGGCCCGCTGTATCGAGCTGGCCCGGCAGGGCGAGGGGCACACTGCACCCAATCCACTGGTCGGCTGTGTGATCACCGACCCGGACGGCGACGTCGTGGCCGAGGGCTATCACCGCCGGCTGGGTGGGCTTCACGCCGAAGCCGAAGCGCTGGCCGCAGTGGGCGGCAAGGCGCCCGGGTGCACGGCCTACGTCAATCTGGAGCCGTGCAATCACCGCAAAAACCGGCGCACGTCGCCCTGTGCACCGGCTCTGGCCGAGGCTGGAATCGCCCGGCTGGTCATCGGCATGGGCGACCCGATCCGGTCCCATGCTGGCGGGGCCAGATGGCTGGCCCGACACGGCGTCGAGGTTTCGCGCAATGTGCTGCGGGACCAATGCGCCGACCTCAATCGGGCGTTCGTGACCTGGGCCAAGCTGGGACGGCCGCTGGTGGTACTCAAGGCCGGGATCACGCTGGACGGCAAGATCGCCACCCAGACCGGTCAATCACAGTGGATCACCGGGCCTGCCGCACGCCGCGACGCGCACCGCCTGCGCCACTGCCATCAGGCCATCATGGTCGGTATTGGAACCGTCCTGGCCGACGATCCCAGGCTGACCGTGCGCGGCGTCCGGGGCGGACGCGATCCCGTGCGCATCGTGGTCGACAGCCGACTGCGCACGCCGCCTCGAGCACTCGTGCTGCCGCAAAACTCGACCAGCCGGGCCCGGGTCATCATTGCGACCACCCAACGCGCGGCCGCTGCGCGGCAACGCCGACTGGAAGACGCCGGGGCCGAGGTGTGGCGGGCAGGCGGAGGGCCAGAGGTGAATCTGACCGGGCTGCTCGGCCGACTGGGCAACGACGAGATCATCTCGGTCATGGTCGAGGGCGGTGCCACGCTTCACAGTGCCCTGCTCGATGCCGATCTGGCCGACGAGATCGCGCTTTATATGGCGCCGTTTGCCGTTGGCGGAGCCAGCCTGTCGTGGGTCAGAGGGCGGGGAATCGATGCATTGGCCGAGGCCAGACGGTTTCGTTTCGACCCGCCGCGCCAGCTGGGCAACGACCTTTTGGTGGTCGCAAAAACCCGACGCATCGGGCGCTGAGCTGGCAGTTACCAGCGAATCAGCGCAGACGCCCGGGTAAACCCCACACCCTGGGTGTACATGGCAATCAAACTGCCCGGCGCGAGCAGCCCCCGCTGCCGCGCTTCGACCAGATTGGCCACCGCGCTGCAGCCGCCGACATGGCCGATCTCGTCGAATGTCTGCGGAGCTGTGTGGGGTGATAGACCCAATCCCTCGGCGACCGCTTCCGGCATCCAGCGCCTCGGCTGGGTACAGGCCAGGACATCGATATCATCGGCCTGACAGGTTGTCTTGTCGAGCACCTCTCGAACTGTCTGCACCCCGAGGCCGACCGAGTTCTGGATGAGAACACGCGCGCTCGCACGGTCTGCACTGCTGAGGTGAAACCCGCTGCCCGCCCTGTACCAGGGACTGTCCTCGCCCCGGCGTACCCAGGTCACCGCATCGTAGTACTCACCGTGGCTCACCACGTGGGTGGCCATGATGCGGTGCTCTTCACTCGGCCCGAGCACCATGGCGGTCGCTGCGTCGCCCAAAATGGGAGACACCGCATCTCGCATCGACACGGTGCGCAGAATCAGATGAGATTGAGTGAGCAGAACAAGGCGAGCTCGGCCCGATTCGATCAGGGCCGCGGCAAACTCCATCTGCGCGACCGCGGATGCGCAACCCGCCTCCACCCCCACTGCAGAGGCGTCTACCGCGCCGATCTCGTATGCCACGCGGGTCGCGCTCGGTGGCGCGGGGGAGCGATCGGGGACAACCGCCCACGACATCACCACATCGATATCCCGGGCCGCAATACCCGCGTCGTGCAGAGCCGCTCGGGCCGCCCGGCACTCGGCTGACCAGCTGGTCAAGTCGTCGCTGGCCACGCGGCGCCGCTTCGCGTTCAAAAACGGATCTCCGACCTCGTTTGCCAGGTGGCGCGCGACAATACGGCTGTATCGATCGCCGCTGCCAGCCCCGGTCGATACCGTGGTGAGTGTTCGGTCGGTGGCCCGCTGCCGCAGGATCTCGGCAAAGTCCTCAGGCCACTCGGAGTTGTCGCGAATTCGCTCTGGTAGCCAAAGACTCAGTCCGAGAATACCTGTTTGCATTTCGCCCATGCCTTTCGATGAGTGGGTGACAATTAGCCATCATCGGTCCGCGCGCTGCTCCCTTGACGGCTAAGTACCGCGACCCGCAAGTAAGTACCCATTACGGCCGACCAGCCCGCCGATGGCTGTGTTGCTCATCGGTCACGTAGGCCCACTATGCTCCCTCTTCGCGCCTTGCCCTCGACGCGCTGGACCGACCCTACTGGG
>JAKSDA010000520.1 GCA_022360315.1 Pseudomonadota bacterium | reverse complement strand
TTTCATGCGTCATCCTCCGACGTGCTTCGCGAGCACGGTCGGGGTAGAGGATCACGCTTGTGCCACTATGTCGATCGCCGCCGGCTCTTAATCCATAACCATTTGAATTCGCTGACGTTTTAACCTGATCGGTGCTCTAGGCCGTAGCCGCCTTCTACCCCAGAACCTGCTTTAAAGGTACCCACGACGTCATGGAGCTTGAAGACGATTGTCAGCGTGCGCTTCCAGTCTTTGGGCCGCCTGTAGTCCCGAAATTCCAATTCTTCTGTGTCGAGGTTCCACTCCACATTCACGCTTTTGACATCCTCGCTATGCTTGGCCCAGTTGCACCGCTTGGCCATGTAACGAATTGCGTTCTCAGCCTTCTGGCGCCCGGTCGGAGACATCTTCTCCAGGTCACCGCTCGCGAGCTCCACAATTCGGTCTGCTCCGTTAGCACCCCTGTTGCAGGCAAAGGTCAGAAATAGCGAGGCTAGGAGGATCGTGCGCATGGCCGGTGAGCGTAGCACACCCTCGAACTGCAGGCGCTCAGAACCCGCCGCGAAGCGCGGCTACGGCCTGCCGCGGGTTGCGATTGAGCTTCTCAACAGCCTTCGCAATGCCGTGGATAAATCGATCCGGATCGTTGCTGGCGACTTCGATCTTGTTGATAACGACTTTGATATTCGTTCGGGCAAGAGAGTTTCGAAACTTCTCTTCGGTTTCGCGCCGAATCGCTTCGAAATCCACCCCGTCGCGCTTCTTCTCGGGCTCAAGGAGTTCGATTATGCGCCTTGCACCGAGTTTGTCCATGCGGTTCGCTGCCTTCAGCAAAAAGTTCTTATCTAGGGCCAAGTCGCCAGTCTCCAGCAATTTGTGCGTTCGCTGATTGAGCCATTCCGATCGGACCTTCAGGTGCCGGTCGAATGCTCCCTGGTCCTTGAACAACCGCACAAGGGCTCGATCACGCGCCATTTGTGCGTTCCCGGTAAGGTCCAGCGTTCGCCTCGCTTCGGCTTGGTCCAATCTGTCGCGGGCTGTACGAGGTGTTTGGGCCAGTGTCGCCAACGCCGTTCGTCGTTTCTCGGCGAGCTCAACACTTTTCGATGTGGTCAGCAGAATGAGTTCGCGTTGCTTCCGCTCCTTCTCCCGCCGCGCATCCCACATCGACCACAGCGCGCTACCGGCCCCGGCCAGCCCGGCGAGTATCGGCGTCAATGCACCAACGCCGCCAGCCAAGGCGCCCAGCGCTGATTGCGCCGCCGTCGCCGATCCGGTTATTTCCCGTAGTGAGTTGCCCCCGGCCAGTAGCCGCTTCCAGAACTCGCCCATCGTGCGCAAATGACCAAACGCATTGGCCCCGAGCCCGGTGAGCACCTTACCGGCCTTGTAGGCGACCAGCCCTTTGGCGATGGCCAGGAGCGTATTGCTGTTCTCGACAAAGAACTGCGACACGTCCTTGATGAAGCTAAACGCGTCCACAAGTGACGTGGAGAGCTTATCGGCGAACGCCTCGATCCTCGTCCCATTGGCGTCGATCCACTTGTTCCAGGATTTCACCTCGCGGGAAATTTGTTCAAACAGTGGCTTTCCGACCTTGCCCAGGGTCATTTGCAGGTTGTCCTCAAAGGTGGACATAACACCGGAGAAGCTCTTCTCCTGCGCCTGGGCCATCTCATTAATGGCGGGCTGAGTAAGCGCGCTCTTGAGCATACCGGCCCGCTCTTTGGCCTGCAGTTTGTTGAACGCCTCGCGGGTAATACCCATGGGCTCGAGCAATGCCCGGGCAAAGCGTTCTTTGCTGGTAAGCTGGCCGGAAAGGGCTTGCTCGATGTCGAGCGCTGCGACCTCGGCTTGAATCCCAAAGGCTTTGGCCGCGATAACGGCGCCTTTGGTGATGTCGCGCAGGTCCCCCATGCCGAGCTTGGCGGCGGTAACGGGCCGGGTGATCATCTGTGCCATGGACACAAAGTCGGCAGTGGTACCCACCGACGCTTTCGCGATCTGTTGGAATTCCGACACCAACGTATTGGCACGGTCAAATTGCTCCGCGAACGTGCCGCCCAGATTCAGCCGGAGCATGCCGCCCATGGTGATCTTGCTCTGCTCAAGCGTGTCGTTGAAATCGATGAGTGATTTCTTGGCCCGGCCGAAGACCTGGTAGCCGATAAATGCGCTCTTCATGAGCCCAAGGTCGCGCGCAAGCGTACTGGTCGCCTTCGAGGCGCGCTCGGCGTCTTTGCGCACAGAGTCCAAGACCCCCGAGCTCTTGTCGACGGTCTCGTACACGGTTCTGACGTGGTATTCGGTGAGATTGGTTGCCATCGTCTCTGGTCCTAGTTCTCGAATGCTTCGTTGTGTTTCTCGATGAGCTGGTTGAGCTCCTCGAGAAGGGTTATGCGATCACGTCGGGGGAGTGCGAGGTACTGGGTCCACGGTATGCCGCCCTTTAGGTGCCAGCACACCCGCACCCATTCGCGCATCAGGCTATCTCGGCGTCCGCGTTCTCGGCGTTGTCCTCCGGGAACGCCGTCGCTAAAAAATCGTCGAGCTCCTCCCTGGGGGCGTCATTGAGGAGGCCAAACGCGTCTCGCACAATGCGCCGAGTGCGCAGGCTCCAGCCGTTCCAGACCTCCAGCGAGACCGGCTGGCCGTCGGCCAGCTGCTCTTGCGCGGTACTCGGCGCATCGACGAAGACCACGCCATCGGGCGTTCGCTCGAGCGCGGCAATGCCTTGTTCGGTGAAGCTGTCGTAGTCGCCGACCGTCAACGCCGGGTGCGCGAGCTCGGTGACCGCAGCCAGAAACGCGGCGTTGTCGGCGTCGCCCGGATGCACGTCGTCGTCGCGCTGGCTGAGAATGGACGCGAGCCATCCGTGCGGCTCGACCCACATCAGCTCGGCGGTCTCGGGGTCCAGGATGCGGGTGTGATTGAAGCAGTAGACCAGCCGGTCGTCTCGGGTGAATCCCTGCACTTCGGTAATCGCGGCGGTCTTGCTGGTCGTCTCGTTATCGGGGCAGGCCAAGAACACGCGGTCGTTACTCGCCGCCGCCAGAGTATTGAGAGTCGATTTGACGGCGCTTGTGGAGCGTCCGGCCACGAACACGGCTTTCAGCGGCAGCCCTGTGACGCTATCGCGATGGTTGGCCAACGTGTCCAGTGGCCCATCGGTGGCGGTGAAATCGCTATCGGCCAGCGTGCCATCGGCGCCGGCAGTGTCGTCGAGGGCCTGGTCGGTGATATTGACCGGGCGCCCATCGGCAATCTTGGTCACCACTACGAGATTGCTGGGGTTGCTATCGAACGCCCCGATCACGGCAAGCAGGTTGTTGTTACCCGCGGTTGTGTCCAGGTTTTTGTAGGTCTGGGTGGTGCCGTTCCAGCTGACCGCCAGGTTGAAGTGGTTGGCGTTGCCATCGGACGCATCCGCGATCGTGGCCGTGATGCCGTTTCCCCACGCCCCCGGCGAGGTCGCGGCGATGTTGATGATCGCTGTCGGAACGCCATCGGAGAAATCCCGCTCGGCGGTGGCACTGCCGGTGGCCGCGACGACCCGCGAAATCACCAGCGGGCCAAAGCTCTTGGCCACCAGCGCACGCCACACCTCGGAGCGCACCGGGTCGCCGGTGACGCCGTAATCACGCCCTCCGAAGATTTCGAGAAATTCGCCGAATGACGACACCCGGGTGGGCGTCGTCGCGGGCCCACGGGTACAGGTTCCGGCCACACCGATGACATTGGTGGCAAGGCCCGACACTGCCACAGGGGTCGCCCGTTCGCGGACGTATACGCCGGGGGCGCCGAATTGGGTATTGGTAACAAAGCGTGGAGTAGGCATGAGTCACACCTCTGTGTAGGAGCCATTTTGGGCCACGGTGAAGGTTTCTTCGCCCTCGAGCACGTTGAGTGCATCCTCGGGCGTTGCCTCGCCGCTCACGTCGGTCAAATCCTCGGTGACGACGAGCTCAAGGGTGTCGACGATGGGCGCCTGGATCTTATCGAGCGGAATCTCGACATCCAGATCCAGAATCGCCCAGCGCCGCTCTGAAAACACCATTTCTTCCCGCCACTCCTCGCCGTTCAGATAGACCGTTGCGTCACTCGTGCGCCCGGTGTCGGGTGCGTAGAGTGCGCTATCCACGGTGATCGTCACCGCGCCAACGTCCTCGACGCCGACAAAGGCCGCCAGGAGTTTGCCTTCGATGTCTTCGCGATGCGTGGGGTATTCAGCCGCGATCCACAGCTGCAGCGTGCCAGCCAGGCGCCCGACGTTGACCAGCGCGTTTCCGCTTCCGTCGGTGACGGCCTCGCCGTTTGTGTCGAGCACATCGTTATGCGAGGAGGCCCACTCGACCGTGAACCGGCCGGGCAGGACCGCGGCCGTGGGATACGTGGCCGGCGTCTGGGGAGGCGCCTGGATCGGCGTCACATTGCCGGCCAGCTCGGGCGCAGCTGTTTCGACGAACGCGGCGAACGCGGTCGCTGCTGCATACTTGATGCGGCTCATGGCAGCCGTTCCTTGATGGCGCGCTCGATTTCCTCGGCCATGATCTTCCTCAGCTCAGAGAGGCTGTCCCGCACGAGATAGGTGGGTTCTTGGCCGTAGAGTTCGAGTTTGCGCACGATCGCCCGTGTAATGACGTCCACTTCCTCGTTCTCATCGGCCATTCGGGCCGAAATGCCGAGCAGCTTGCGCTGGACCCACCGCCGAATAGCGTCGTAGCCTTCGCGGCTCACTGGGTGAGGACGGGCGCCGAGCTCGATGATTCCGGCGTGTGGCGCATCGTTTAGGATGGCGTAGGCAGACCCTTGGCGCTTATCGACCGAGTGCTGCCCGGCCACGCAAACAACGCGCCAGGCGGCTTTGAGCTGGCCGGTGTGCACTTTGCCCTGGCGTTTGGTCTCGGCCACCAAATGGCGCCGACCGCGATGAGCGGCTCGACGCAAACCGACGTGGACCGCTCGTCGGCGCTTCTTGTCGTCACGGCGCAGGGTTGCCCCGAGCTCGGATGGCTTGACGGTGGTCGTCACGGCAAGTCGCTCCGCTCGACCCGACGCAATTCCAGCCTCCAGTCGATCTGATCGCCTTGGTGATCACCGCGCCGAACCACCGGCGGCTTCATCGGCACGTAGTAGCGCGGACGCACACCCTGGCCATGAGCACCAATGATTCGGAAATAGTGCTCTTCGGTATCGGCGAGGGCGGGCTCGTGCAGCTCGTTTTCTGCCCAGGTAAGGCTGATCTCGGTGAGCACAACGTCGCCCTCTTCCTCGAGGCCTGCCGGCCGTAGACGGTTCCCGACTCGCACGTGGACCGCAGGCGGCGGAGAGATCGCTGTACGCACGTCGCTGGCTGTGCCTTCGCCTCGTCGTGGACCTGTCCAGGTCCGTCGCACGACCTCGACAGTATGCGGCCGAGTACCGAGCTTGCCATGTACGTTGCCGCGGATCGAATCCACCTTGGTAACGAGGCGATCGGCGAGCTTGGTGGTATCAAGGACAGCCGTGGGCATTAGACGACGTCGGCGATGCGCCGGCCTCCTACCAACAGGTCGTATTCACCGGTCCCGGTATGCACCGTCACCGAGAGCCGCATGTACTGCGACCAGAGCGGCATACCGTTACTCGACTCGAGCACACGCTCGATCGAGTGGCCCGGCTGGGGCGGTGAGCCCGTGAATCCGCTGCGGCGTCGCCGCACCGGTACCCGTGTACAGGTCGATATTCACCTTGCTGGCCGCGCGGTTGCGCGCATTCATCAGCTTGCGCAGATACAAGCGAGCCAGCTCGGTGTTGTCGTTGGTCGCCGCATCTTCGGCTCGCCCTGTGATCGCGAAGGCATCGCCATACTCGCCCCATTGCAGAGTCGAGGGCAGTTCGGTGTCGTTGTTGAAGGTGGTGACATCTTCGCCATCGTCGAACACTTGGCCGACCGAGGTGCCCACTTCGACGACGCCGGCGACGTTCTTGCCGCTGCCTCGCCGTTTTTCCAGCAGGTTCAGCATCACCGTGGACCGGTTGGGCTGGGCGCGAACTCGGGCTCGATACCGCTGCTCAAGAGCAGGACTCACAGATGCAAAGGTTGCGTCGGCCATACGCCGATCTCCTTTTCTTGGGGTTGTGTGGACCGCGTATCGCTGCGGAGCGTGCGTCTCGAAAGACGTGGCGCCCTTATCGACGGGCCAACGTGCGACCCCACGAGGAGATCGTGCGACCTCATGAAGAGATCGTGCTGACTGCTTACACCAACATAGTGATCAGCCAACCACGATTTACTGCCCGGGCCCGGGCCGGTTGGCCAAAAGCGCTCCCAACTCGGCGTCGGTATATTCGTGGTCCTTACCGGGTGGCTTGCCACCACCACGATTGCCAGACCCGGCCACCTGGCGCGCCGGCAAGAAAATCTGCCCCGTCTCACTGCCGATCCATTCCTTGACCCCATCGGCCAGGGCCACCTCGGGTTGCAGCGCATCGTCCCGGGTCCACACCAGCCCGTCGTCGGTGCGTTTCACGTTCTCTTTGGCGAGCTTGAGCGCTGCGCTGGCGAGCTTGGGATCGCATCCGTTTTGCAAAAGCTGGGCGCGCACCGCGTCGTCGAGTTCTTTTTCTCGAAAACGCCTTTCTGCTTCCTCGCGGGCTGTCTTTTGCGCCTCGAGCTGCTTTTCGAGCGCTTGTTGCCGCTTGTCGAATTCGGCGCGCATCGCCTCCATCTGCGCCTTGACGCCACTGTCTTCGGTGGGCTTCTCCTTGGGCGCTGGCGTCTCGGGCACCATCGTGCGAAGAAGCTCGGCCGCTGGCCCATCCTCGGCGAAGGCGGCTGCGATGCCCTCGGCGATCGCTTTCTGTTGCGATTCCTGCCAGGCCTTTTCCTGGCGCTGCAAGTGCGTTTTGAGCGCACCGTTGATCATACTGCCGATGTTGTCCTTGGTGGGTTTCCACTCATCCGGGTTGTCGTCTGGTTTCTTGGGGATGTCGCTCATCAGGAGTCCTTTCTCTTTCTGAAAGCCTTCAACCACTCGAGCAAAAGCGCTGGGTCGTCTTGCTGTTTGAGCACACTGACCACGTGCCAGTCTTCAGTCATGCCGTCGAATCCTTCGAGAAACGCCTTGGCGGCCTCGAGGTCGTTTCGCCGAAGTTGCAACAGGGCTTGCGTCACTGGGTCCATCGGTGTCCTTACCGGCGGAACGCCCGTCTCACATTCACCGCGAATCGCTCTCGTTCCCGCTCTGTGAGCCCGGGAATATTTGTCGAGGATCTGCATGTCTGTCGTGGTCTTCGTGGGGTCCCGCTTGAACTGCAAGGCGGCATCGTCCAATCGCGCCCATGCATCTTGTTTTCTGCCGCCCGTTGCCGCATGCAATTGGTCGGCGAGTTTGGTGATCAACTGTTGATACGAGCGGTTGACGCTGGAGCCCTTCGGCGAAAACGCCTTTGTGATGGTGGGACTTGCGTACCTCGTACGAATCACTCGCCGGGCGAGTAATTCCGTCGACGCTTCCTCGATCACGAATCCCAACCCATCCACCCGAATCACTCCACCACCGCTCGAGTGGATCTCCTCGTGAAATAGCGTTTTCACACTCTGGAGATCGCGCGCGCCCACACGTTTCGCTGCAAACGCCCTTTGCGCCTTTCTGAACGTCTTGTTGCCGACCACGATCACATCGTCCCAGTTCCACGCCACTGCCTCCGTGTCGGCCCGCACCAGGGTGTACTGGCCGGCGCTCTTGTTCGCTTTGTCGATCCCGTACTCGTCGAGCAGAATCGCTTGGACTGCTCGTCGAAATCGGTCACCGCCGTCGCTGGCAGCGCCTCGGACAGCCTCGTTGTCCCACGCGCCTGTGTACTCGTTTACGCCCTTCAGGTGGTCGTGGAACGCCTGGAATTCGCGTCTGCGCTCCTTGTCGGACAGCGTTCTTCCGATTGGTGGGGTGACGCTCGACGGCTTTGGAGCCACCCTGGGCGGTGGTTTGGACCTTGCTGTGGTCTCCGGCGCAACCACCCGGGTGCCCCATTCGCGGCGCCAGGGGGTCAACGTACAGCGGCAGTTGGGGTGCGCCGGCGGTCGCCTGAACCCGCCCGGGAATACGCCCTCCATGGCAGCGGTCTTGCCGTCGAGCGGCCCGCACACGTCGCAGGTGCGACGATCAGCTGCAGCGTCCCAGCGCTGCTGATAGCCCGGGTCCTGCGCGTCCACCTCCACAAGCGCCGCGTGGTGTCGATCGTTGTAGGCCGCCATCACCTCGGTACGCGCGACACGCTCGCCCCAATAGCGATAGCGTTGAAATAGGCCTTCCACGATATACTCGACGCGCGCCCCCGGGCGACCAACAATGCCTCGCAGCGCTACCAGCCCGCGCGGACCGCCATGGGCGACCAGCCGATTCGTGAACTCCTCCATGGTCTCGCCTCGCAGCACACTGGTGGCCAGGAGGCCCTGGAGATCGCGACGAATGCGCCCGCGATAGCGATGGACGCTGGTGTTATGGTGCCGAATGACGGTATCGCTCAGCTGGCGCACCACACGACTCAGCTCGAACGGGGGCCGTGCTGACATGCCAAACGTGTGGCCAAACGTGGCGATCTGGTCGGTGAGATGCCGTGCAGCCATGGTCGCAGCGGCCCGCCAATTGGTCGATAGCACCCCGAGCATCCGCTCATCGATCGCTCGCAATGCCTGGTCGATCGATGAAAGCGCCACCCGATAGCGTTGCGCTGTGAACCGCTGCGCACCCTCTTTTACGTTGAGCAACCATCGTTTGAGCTCCGACGCCAGTGTCGCGCGGGCTTCTTCCAACACCGGTGCCAGTGCCCGCAACGCCTGGCGTTGGAGTTGTTCGGTCTCTCGCGCCACCACGCCCATCGCCTCGCCCAGCGTATCAAGTTGCCGGCGTGTCGGCATCGTGACCCTCGGGTGCAGACGGTCCCTTCAGCGGAAACTCTTCGGCTACGATCCCGCGAGCCAATTCCTTCTCGATGGCGTCGAGCACGTCGGGTATCGCTGCGTCGCCGAGTGTTTGCTTGACCAAGGCGAGTTTGTGATACCGATGGAATGTCGGTGACGGGATATTAAGGGCCTCGAGGCCCAGGGCCTCTTCAATGCTCTGGCTTACCGCAATCGGGTCGAAGTTCTGGTAGCCCGAGGCGTGCCATTTGATGCCTCGATCGCCGCGGCCGACCGAGGCCCGGGTATAGAGCTGCTCGGCGTGGCGCCGCAGAAGCGCGCCCAGGGCGGTTAAAACGACTTGTGCCGCTACATGGTCCAGCTTTTTGGATCCCTCGGCCCGCCGAATCATGGCACCTTTGGTGTCCTGGGCAAGCGCCAGCTGATACAGGACCCGGTACATGTCTTCTGCGGTCCGCTGCGTACTGGCCAGTGCGTGGGTAAAGGCCGACGTGTCGGGTCCTACGTATTTCGCTTCATCATCCTTTCCCAGCTCCACGACATAGCCGGGTCCGTATTTTTGATTGATCGAGCGATCCGGGTCCTCCTGATGTTCGTTGAGGGTCATGCCGTCCGCCCCGAACGCAGGTGCCAGGAAATGGTAGAGCTGGCTAAAAAGGGTCTTGTACTCCGCCCAAGCAAGTGCATTGCGCTTGTTGAAATGCTCGCGGGCCAGGCTGGCCAGCTTGTCACCCGCCCACAGTCCCGCGGGCAGTTTGAGCTGGACGATCGGCACGTCCTCGAAGGAATGCGCTCGTCCCTCGCTCCAAGGGATGAGTTTTTCGTCGTTGGGTGGGCCGTCGCTCTTTTTGTATTTGACGACCCAGCGATCCCACGTCGCCTGTGTATAGGCCGTGTAGATCTCGGTGACAACCTCTCGCTTCGAGGTCGGCGAAGGCCGCTCGGCGTCGTAGGTCACGGTCATCACCCAGTCGAGCCGGCCGTCCGCGTCTTCCTTCCAGTCGAGCACGTTCTCCTGCGCCAGCGGCACAAAGTACGCATCCAGGGCTCCTGTGCTGCGTTGTTCCCGTTCATTGCGCGGCTGCTCACCGGAGAGCGGCGAGGGCAAATCCACCAGCGTCCAGGCTCGTCGGTATAGCAGCGCGTCGGTTGCTTGCTTCTGCAGAAGCTCGCTGAGTGGCATGCGCTGTCCTCCTCGCGGGCTCACATCTCGAGCCAGGGCCTCGTAATAGGGCTCGGGGTCGGGTTCTGCGCTCATCCTGAGCGGATCGGTGGCCAGCCCAGCGATGATGTGATCGACGATGGTCGAAAGGTGATTGACATAGAAGGCCCTCTTGCGGCGTTCTGCATACACCTTCGTGTGCTCCCCGAGATGTGCCGGGAACAGTCGCTCTGTCATCGTGGAGCGAAGTAGCGCGCGACCTCCTTCATACAGCGCGCGAATCTCGCCCAACCCCTCGCGCTCGACGTCTGGGTGGGTCTGGCGCAGCGTACCGTATGGGACAGCGAGTTTGTGGTTGGCCACGCTGTCACCTTACTCGGCGACAGTGATCACCCAACAAGGATGTGTCGGCCGCCGCAGCTGGCGCTCAGGTGATTCCCCGATCTCCCCGATTCGGTACGAGCTCATGCGCCTCTTGGCAGCCGGAAATCGAGCTCGTTTGTGGAACCTTTTAAGTGGCGAGAAACAAAAGCAGAAAGGTTCTTCGCGGGTACAAGATCGGCTACTTTGTGGAACCCAGGATTTTGTCGATCCTGGCGACCCTTACGACGACAGAAATTTATCGTACTTCACCCCACCGCCGGTACCGCCACCGTTCGCGCGCCTCGTTGGCGCGGCGGGGCTTCGCGATAGAGCGCATTCCAGCCATGCGCCGTCATATCTACCTGGTCGTCGCGTGTATCATTGGAACCTGTGAACGCCTGCATTTCCGAGACGTACGGCTCGACCCAGGGGGCCTGGGTGGGCACCTGAAACCGCCCGGTATTCCAGGCGCCAGAGACCGCTTGGGCCCTGACAAATTTGTCTGCCGACGGCGTGACCTCGTGAATGCGAATGCCGGGGGCATTTTCGCGGAGGATCTGCGGCACCGCCTTGAATCCGGCCACGGCTTCGATGACGACCAGCAATCGATAGGTCTCCTGCAGCGATTTGAGGCGTCTGGCCAGTTTGGGAATCGGGATCTGGTGCCGCTCTACGTGCAGCGCTCGACCCAGAGTCGCCGCGCCGTAGCCTCGGAGTGCAACAATCCCGATCGCGGAATGGTCGGCTTTGGTTTTGGCCGTTGCCGCCGAATCACACGCGATGCATGCGCGCCAGCCCGTGAGCGTCAGTCGACCGTCTGCGGTGCGCATCTCTCCCAGGTCGAACCGCGCAGGCTCGTCGAAGAGGCGCTCGCCTTCTGGCCTGGGCTGGCCCATGTACAGCGCCCACCAGAAGTAGCGCTGCCCCATGAAGGGCAAGAGCTCCTCCAGCGGGAAATACTCCGGCCAAAGAGCCTCGCCGATCTCCTCGAGTTTCGGCTCCCAGCCGTCGACGAACGTCTGTCCGGCGCGTTGCTGCAGATATCGCGTGGCCGCCGCTTCGTTGAAATTCGAGATGGCAGGTAGATTGATGACCTCCCACTGGTCTGGCTCTTCGCGTTGCAGACGGCCGATCAAGTCATCTTCGTGCCACCGCGTGTGACAGACAATCGCGCTCGACCCGGGCTCGCGGCGATTGCGCGCAGCGCCCCAATACCACTGCCAGACCGATTCTCGATAGCCGGCCGAGAGCGCCTTGCTTGGCGTCGGGTAGGGGTCGTCGATCACTTGCACGCCGGTCGTACCGATACCCACATACTGCCCGTCGACACCGACCGCGCGCATGAGACCCCGTTGGGGCGTGCGCCACATGTTCTGTGGCCCTTCGATCCCGCGCACGCCCGCCTCGAGGGCCCAGGTCTTGATTTCGTTGGTGCGCAGCACCGCGTACTCCGCACCGCTCGAGCAATAGGCGTTGCGCAGAGCCGGGCTGTAGAGCGCCAGGTAGGCCATGCCCAGCTGAATCGTCGTGGTGCCCGCATGCCGCGGGGGTTTGCTCACGAGGGCCTGGACCCGTTCCCCGCGCTGGATGCGCTCGAACAATCGCCGGATCGGCGCAACGTGCTCGGGCGACGGGAATCGGGGCGAGATGCGCCCGATGAAGTCGGACAGCGGAGGAGCTTATGGCAAGCCCGGCGCGGCTGGGAACGAACTGGCAAAAGCGGATTTTGGGGCACCAAACCGTCGAGATTCACAGACGGGCGACAATCACCACCAAATATCCAGCTGTTTCATGCGCAGCTGGATAGCACGTTTCGACACTTTCAGTTTTCGCGCCACCTGGTCGAGATTGCCGTCGTACTCGCTCAGCGATTGCTCTATCTCCTGGCGCTGGATCGCAGATCCGCACCGCCCTCTACCCCCTGCGTGACGGCATTATCTGCCGCGGCGGGATCCTGTGGTGCAGCGGTGGGTGGCTCGCATTCGGGTCGAGTCGCCCTCGGTCGTCCATGAGCCCATGCGCCCATGAGCCCATGAGCCAATCCATCGAGCCGCATCAGGATGTCTTCGCGGGTTTGATGCTTCACTGAACTGAGGAGGTCGTCCACGTGAGCCCTCGCTCCGCGCCTGGGGTCGGTTGACCCTACTCGCGACGTGGGGTTCGGTATAGAACTGCTTGACGATCGCGACGAGCCCTTCGACATCTTCGATGTCCGTGGGAGGAGCGATTTACCGTGTTATGGGTTATACGTGGGCCATCAAGACTGGACAGATTCAGGAGATCCTCGTGAGCTCAATACCCCGCCCCGACCTTTCCACGCGACCACTGCAAATGACGTGCGAGTACACAGTCAATGCGAAGCCGAGCGCGGTCTACGCCGCCTGGACGGAGAGATTCGATACCTGGTTCGCCCAAGCCGGAACGCTTTCGATGGTGCCGGAGCCGGGGCGGCCATACTTCTTCTACAACCGGGACGAATGGGGCAGGCATCCCCACTACGGCCGGTTCCTCGATGTGACAGAGAACCAGCTCATCGAGATGACATGGGTGACGGGAAATGGGACCGCCGAGGGAACGGAAGGAGCCGAAACCATCCTTCGGATCGAGCTCGTTCCCAAAGGAGCGGCCACGGAAGTCCGCTTGACCCATTCGGGTTTCGTCTCCGAGAAGTCCCGTATCGGGCACAAGGAAAACTGGCCTTTGGCACTCAAACTGTTGGACAAAGCCCTCGGGGATCAGGTCACACGCGTATCGGCTCCGCCGACTCCGCCTTCGCCTTAAGCTGCGCGATCCGCTTGCTGCGCTCCTGGGGCGTCAGATTGAGCCCGGCGAGCAGCGCATGGACCCGGGCATCGACCTTAACCGCGCCTTCGATCTGGACCGTGTACAGGCCCTCCAGCTTGCACAACCGGTCCACGGCAACGAGAGCGTGGCGGAGGTCGTTCTTCTCGATCGCGCTCTCGAGAATGGCTTCCAGCTGGGCCAGCCGGAGCTCGCGACGGTCTTCGGCCTTCTCGGGCAGCTGCAGTCCCTTGAGCGCCCGCTGGATGTAGCTGCGAACCGTTCGCCGCGCACATCCCCATTTTTTGGCCAGCTCGCGCTCGATGGTCTGGCGGCGCAGACACCGCGTGACCAGCATTTCCTCGACCTCGACGATACGTCGTTGCACATCCTCGGCTGTGCTCTTCATTCTTCTTGCCAACGGTGCCCCCAGGCAGACTTTTCGGGTAGGTCTTGGTACGACCCCCCTGGTGTGGTGTCCCTTGAGTGATCTCGACTCACCGCGTCGGCCAGCTCGCTACTGCGATTGCTTGTTACGGTCGCGGCATACCGCACCGGTCGAGTCCCTGTGCTGCGACGCTAGGCAAAATTGACCCACCTATGCTCATCAAAATGGATCCACTCTCAGCGGGGGTAGCAGCGCCGCTGCGGAGGTCAAGGGCAGGCCAGCTTCGCTGATCGCCTTCGGCGACCCTTGACATCCGCAGACTTGGCGCTGCTGGGATTGCTGGTTAAGGGGCGAGGCACAGCCTCGCCCCCTTTGGCGCGCGTCAATCCACTGGATCCGTTTTGGCGAGCAGAGGTGGGTCCGTTTTGGTTAGCGTTGGGG